>DFLT01000014.1:0-201576 GCA_002375465.1 Alphaproteobacteria bacterium UBA3612
CGCGGCCTTCACCGGATGGGTACGGCGGATCGCACTGGACCCGACTAAAAATCGCATTTCTGTCCTGACCGATCATCCAGCCTATCCAAGCTGGAGCGGCGTGCAACGAAAGGCGATCAATGTCGTCGGTAAGGTGATCTGGATTGGTTCACAGGTGTCGTGAGTGGGAGCTACGTTGCCCGCCATATACGCCAATTTGCGAGGTGAGTGCCCACTGCTCCGTCAGGTGGAACGGTCTGCCGCGTTCTAATTTCTGCTCATCGCAAAGGTCCCAAGATGGGGGTATTGCAGGGGGTATTTTTGGCGAAGCTGATAGAGAAATAACGGTATAACAGCTGGTTAAGTGACGTTGGTGGATCCCTCCTCCGCTACCAGGAAATAGCGTCCGCATAGGTTCGCTTGGGTCCGTATGCGTCCGGATTTTCGACCCAAATCCCTGATTTCGATAGCTGATGTGCTACCACGCCAGTCCGCTTGTGTCCGTATGCGTCCGCATGTGTTCGCTTGAAGCCGGAGGCTTTGTGGGGGTATTTTGGGGGTATTTCCCGCTGTGGGTGAGTTAGGTGATACCCCCACCCGCGAATGCGAGCCGAAGGATAGATTTTGACGCTAGGACAACGGCTTGTTCAAGACATTTCATGGCGAAATACATCGCAGAGGTCCCGGTCAAACGGTGGAGTTCGAGTCCCGCGTGAGGATTCGAACGGAAATGACCGACGTGGGGCAGGGGAGGCACTACCTTTTCACTCCTGAGATGACCGCTTTGCGCCCCTTATCGGACGTAAAAACATCGCAGATTATCGACCAGTAGCTGCCATTCTCTGGTGGGATCATGTTGTTATAAAGAACGCCGAAGACGATCATTCCCGCAGCGCCGAACGCGTGCCCGAGCGTAACGGTGCGATCTGCCGGAATGAGACCCGACCGGACAGTATGGCTTACACCAGTAGCGCGAACGTTTTGCCTTCATGACGCGCCAGCCTGGCAATTGAGATATCACTCGCAGTTGCGTTTTAGCACTCATCGCCCTCGTTGGAATGGCATCGTCGGTGGGCTGACATACTGGGCAAGGCGGGAAAAAACGAACTTGAGAGCGGTAAGCAGCGTTGCGACGGCTTGGCAAAGTATCGGAACGCTCTGCAGTTCCTTAAGTTTTATTAGAGCGAAACTGCCGAATACTAAGAGCAATTTCAGCAAGAAAAATGGAAATAAAAATGAAACGCATAGCTTTCGTAACCGCACTCGCCATGGGTCTAGCCGCTTCGCCGGCTTTGGCTCAGCAGACGCAACACCAGCACGGCCCGGCTTCTGCTGAGAAAGCCCATCCTGAACAGGGTGGTGGTATGAGGGGGGAATCTGAGGCGATGCAGCAGCATAGCGAGAAAATGGAGGAAATGCGCGCCCTGATGAAACAAGCGCACCCCGCTACCGATCCAGCTGAACATCAGCGCTTGATGGGCATGCACCGCAAGATGATGCACGAACGGATGACGAGTATGATGCAAAGCGACCACGCTGCTATGATGCAGGCGTGCCAAGAGCGTATGGCGATGATGCACGACATGATGGGGCAGATGGCTGCTGAACATGAAATGATGCCGTCGAAATAGAAAGCTGGTTTTGGGGCGACCGCCGGCGACATGCGGGGTCGCCCCTCTAGATCGCGCTAGAATGACGAGGGCGGAGCGATCCCTTGCGGACCTCAGGAGTCTCTGGCGGCATGAGAAACAGATCGGAAACAGGCAATGCAGCTCTGCGAGCTAACGCAGCCTGTTTTTGCATCACGCTCGATCGGGAATTGCTAGCGCAAAAGCTCGATACTGGGACCGGCTCCGAAGGATTCGGCCTTCGTCTGGCGGCCTCGCATCCTAATCTATTCGCAAACTCGCCAGTCTTTCTGGCCACCGACATCTTAATCGCGATGGAGGCGGTTGTTGCGGCAGTCGAGACGGCTACCGCGCTACCGTCATTCCGGGCCGCAGTACTCGAGTGGGCGCCTGAAATTGCCATCGAGGATTTTGGACCGGTCGGCGCATTGATGGGCTACGACTTTCACCTGACCGAAGCCGGCCCGGTTCTGATCGAGGTCAATATCAATGCCGGCGGCGCGTTCCTCAACGCCGCGCTCGCCAGCGCGCAGCGCGCCTGCTGTTTCGAAACAGCGACGGCTATTCGTCCAAGAGATACCGAGCAGGCTTTTGAGCAGCGCATTGGCGCCATGTTTGCGAGCGAGTGGCAACGCCAAGGCCGCAGCGGAAAACCGTCGGTGATTGCGATCATCGACGACGAGCCTGATGCGCAGTATCTTCATCCCGAATTTCTGCTCGCCAAGGCGGCGCTCGAGCGCCAGGGCATTCAAGCTCTTGTCGTAGACCCCAAGGCACTGAAAGTGTCAGCCGCCGGCCTGTCGGTCGAAGGGTTTCATATTGATCTGGTCTATAACCGGCTGGTCGACTTCGCGCTTGAGCACCCCGATCATGCAGGTTTGCGAAGCACCTATCTGAAGGATCTGGTCGTTGTCACGCCCAACCCGCATGTGCATGCGCTATATGCCGACAAACGCAATCTCTCGCTTTTGTCGGACAGGCAGCTTCTTACCCGATGGGACCTCTCCTCAGATGCCGTAAACGTCCTCGATGCCGCCATTCCACGAACAACAATTGTCACGGCCGAAAATTCAGAAGCGCTCTGGGCAAATCGCCGTAATCTTTTCTTCAAGCCCGCGGGGGGCTACGGCAGCAAGGCTGCCTACTACGGGGCAAAGCTGACGAAAAATGTCTGGGCGCGCATTATTGCCGGAGATTATATCGCGCAAACCTACGCGCCTCCGAGCATCCGCCGTGTTGAGCGCGATGGAGAGGTGCTGGATCTGAAAGTGGACGTCAGGCTCTACACCTACGATGGAGCGGTTATTCTGACCGCGGCGCGGCTGTATCGAGGGCAGACGACCAATATGCGCACGCTGGGTGGCGGGTTTGCGCCAGTGCTGCAAATCGCATCCTGAAGGCAGATTTTTATACCGGACTGGACATTCGCTAATGGCCCTCACTCCAACGCCGCCCTATCTCCCGGGGGTTCTGGCCGCGTAGCAAGATAGACGCCAAAGGCGGCGACCCCGACGCCGATCAGCACCGTTAGGGTCAGTTTCTCGGCAAAGAAAACTGCGCCGATGGTGATTGCGAAAAACGGCCCGAGAAAGCTGAATACATTCGCTTGCGAAAGCGGGATGTCGCGCAGCGCGGATTGCCACAGCCAGAACGCGAGAGCCGTTCCCGGAATAGCGAGACCAAGCAGCGAGAAAATGAAGCTTGTCGACCACTCGAGATCGCGCGGCTGTTCGGTCAACAACGCGATAATCATCAGCGGCACCGAACCAATTAGTAGCTGAAGTCCCATCGCCATGGCTGGCTTGACGCGGTTCGCGAGCTTCTTGATTGCAACGTTTCCGGCCGCGACGCCGAGTGCGGCGAGCAGAACGTAGATGACCCCGACTCCCGTCGATAGTTGTTCTCCACCAAAGATCTGAGGCCCCGCGACAATTAGAATGCCGGCAAAGCCAATAAGCATGCCGATCCAACCGCGTAGGGCTTGGCGCTCGCCCAGCAGCACATAACCGAGCAGTGCGGCGAAGATCGGCTGAGTATTGGCAACGATCGTGGCGAGGCCGGGAGCAACGAATTCAGCGGCGTGAAACATGCCGAAATAGCCAAGCCCGGTCATGCCGAAGCCGGTTAGGGAAATCCATCCCCATGTGGACGAGCCTTTAGGAAGTGGCTCCTTGAGGCAAACGGCAACCAGCAGGAGGACCGCACCTGCCGTGAGCGCACGTAGCGCAGCAAAGGTCAGGTGCGGGGCAAAGACAATCCCGATTGTGATGAGTGGATAGCAGAACGCCCACAGAATTATCACGAATATGGCGGACAGTCGTGGCGAAATCATCTTGATCTCAAGTAAATTGCATTTCTGGGATCAGAAAGACGCACGGTTTAGCAAGCGATGGGCCAACAAATCTACCTTGCTTTGGAAATGATTTTACAAACGAGGAAATTATCCGAAGCCCTTACCTTCTTTGTCCTACTGATGTTATCGCCATTTACTACTGAATGTCAGGAGGCGGGTAATCGGGTAGCGTCTGTAGCCACGTAATAAGCCCGGACGATCCCTGTCCGTTCGAACCCAGCTCTAGTTTGCAATGATTAATCGCCTATGTTTGCTTTCCCGCCGAACAGCGACCGCCTCGCCAGCGCCAGGGTTAACATTGGAACGATCAGCCACATCAAGATGGGCACCAGTCCGATAGCCCCAATCGTCGGCATCGTCTCGGAATAGGTCCAACCCCACCCGCTCTTCAGCGCGAAATGTTCGACGACAATCGTTATTACCATTCCGACGCTGAGGTAGAACGCCAGTGGACGAACGCGCCACTGCCTCAACCAAAGCCGATCGGGCGCAGACCTTGTCGCTACCCAATAGGCAAATACCATAATTCCTGCATCTCCGAATGTGGCGAAACCGCAATTCTTGGTCGCCTGCCAAGTCGATAGACCGCTCATATCGTAAAAGGGCATCTGCAGCATCTCCCAGACAAATGCCAAAAGAAAGCCATTGATGGCGACCCAGGTTTCCGGCTTCTCAAGATAGTTCCGCATATACCCAATACTCAATCTACGGCATTGCTCTCCCGAAGGCCCAAGCTGCGAAATTCACTCTCGCTCCTCACGGGATTGCCGCGACAGAAATATCCACTCGGCAGCGAATACCAGCATGATGCCCCCGATGGCGTAAGCCACAATCATCGGATCTGAGCGAAGTTTGATCATCGTGAAAGCGGCAAGAATAACTCCATCGGCAGCCAAGGCTGTTAAAAGGACCGTCGCCTTCGCGCCGATTTCGTGGCGCAGGTGACGAAAGACGCCCCAATGGACCAGCATATCCATGACCAGATAGAAAAACACACCCAGCGAAGCGATCCGTGACAGATCGAACAAGACGGCGAGCGCCCCTGCCACCACGACTGTATAGATCAGCATGTGGCTGCGGATGCTGCCGCTCATACCGAAATGGCTGTGCGGGATCATCTTCATCTTGGTCAGCATCGCGAGCATGCGCGACACGGCAAAAACACTTGCAATGACGCCGGAGGTTGTTGCCGCAAGAGCGATGATGACCGTGAAATAGAAACCGATCTGGCCGAGCGCGGGTTTTGCAGCTGCAGCCAGGGAATAATCCCGTGCCTCCACGATCTGGCCAATAGTGAGGCTCGAACCGACGGCCAGCGCGACAAGCAGATAGGTAGCGACGCAGATGATAATCGAATAGATTATCGTCCGCCCAACGTTGCGGTGGGGATCGACGATTTCACCGCCGCTGTTGGTGATTGTGGTGAAACCCTTGAAGGCAAGGATGGAAAAGGCGACGGACGCCAGGAATGATCCCCCGCCCGTCATTGACGCATCTTGGGTAAAGGCGCCAGAGAATAGGCCGCTCGCCCAGATCGCGGTAAGGGCGAAAATGGCGATGCCCCCGATCTTGATTGCCGACATAACCAGCGAAAATCCGCTGACCGATCGATTACCGGCAGCATTCACCAGATAGGCGAATACGATTAGGCCCAAGGCCAAGACGGACAGGAGCAAGTTGTTCTGCTCCATGCCGAATGGACGCAGCGCGTATGTGGCAAAGGTTCGCGCGACCAAACTCTCGTTGATGACCATCGAGAGGGCCATGAGTAGCGATGCGGACGCCGCCACCACTCCTGGACCATAGGCCTTTTGCAGTATCATCGCGATTCCGCCGGAGGAAGGCCACGCATTCGACATCTTGATATAGCTGTATGCCGCCAGCGCGGTGATCAGCGCCCCGGCCACGAACGACAGTGGGAACAAGGGTCCTGCAAGCTCAGCAATCTGTCCGGTTAGCGCGAAGATGCCAGCACCGATCATCACGCCGGTGCCCATAGCGATGCCTCCGTAGAGACTTATCGTCCCTTTATTCTCCTGATCAGCATCGTGATTCCCAGGTGCGGCATGATCCTCGTGATTGGTCTGGGTCATACCTTAGCGCTCCGCAGTCGCAGCGAGTTCAGCACCACCGAGATGGAAGACGCGCTCATCGCAAAGGCCGCGAACATCGGGCTGCTGACCAAGCCCGCAGCCTTGCCGCCGAGCATCACGAACATGACGGTCTCGCCGTCGTCACAGCTTCCTTTACCCAAGGTTCTTTCCTTTAATATCCACCGGGTGGATCGCTGGCTGGAAAGCTTTCGTCGAGATCTTCGTCGATCTCCGTCCACTCTCGGGGGGCATCCCGCATTGCATCGGGGCCCGCATCGCGAATATCTAAATAGCTCTCATGAGGCTGGTCGGGAGCATAAGCGGCGTTTCTTTTACGCGTCTTCCCCATGCAGGACGCGGCGAACGCCCCCGCAGCCATGATGACTACTAATCTCAGGATCATGGCTTTTCTCCCATTGGGGATATGCACCCTAGCACAAGGCCGGTTTCAATTCACTCTGCAGCCGGACCGACTAAGTCTCCATCAGTCTACCAGCCGATTGTAAACAGCCGCAGTCAGGCCGGCGATCACCCCAGCGCCAATCGACCAAGCAAGCAGGCCGACAACCACGCCTGAAAAATTGAGTTGCCAGTTCATTTGACTGAAATCGGCGTGGACCATGTGACCTGTCATTTGCATCATTGCCCGAGGCGCTCCCATAACGAAGAGGCTGCAAGCCACCCAAGCGACCCCAAAGACTGCCGCGGTAGCGATGCCGAGCATGAAAGCGTTGATTTTCATTGGTCTCTCCTCTGACTGGCCGAAGAATAGCAGAAGATTGATTGGCTGAAGTTGTTTCAGATCAATCTGTAAGCGTTGAGGTGACGTCCGAAATCGGGTTCGTCACTGAATACCCCTTGCCCATGCCTCCCCGTTGCAAGCGAGCTGAAGTCATTTAGTCACATCACCGAGTGGCCACCTCTGCGCTGCGAGGCGGTTAAATATACCATTTGATATCGGCCGTCCGGCTCCTGAAGCCAGTTCTCCAGGAGCCGGTACTGATCACTGCGTCTGAGGTCGGTAAACTGTGCGAATGTTACTCGCCAACCGTGACTTCGTCACGTACTTCGGGCTCTACAGGTCGTTCTAGCGCTTTTTTGGCTTCCTCCAAGAGTTCCGGAGTTAGGTCAGTGGTCCGTGCCGGCAAGGGGGTGCCATCGCCCATCTCCCCGTTGGTCTCGATGTCTTCGATCAACAGCTTCATCTCGGCGATTTCCTTGATCTGAGCTTCGATGATGGCGTCTGCGAGCTTGCGAACACGCGGATCGGTGATCTCGGCTCGGGAACTGGTCAAAACGGCGATAGAGTGATGCGGAATCATCGCTGCCATATATTCTTCATCGTTGACGGTCGCCTGGCTGCGAACCAACCAGAGCGCCACCGCGAAGGTCAGGGCACCGACGCCCAGGATGATGAAGTTCTTGGTCTTGTCCTTGTACATGCCACACATGAAGAGAAGCATGACGATCATCATCATGCCGCCCATAACGAAAGTCATCCAGAAGCGCGTTTCGCTCCAGAACACGTGATCGAGCTCGTACGTATTGAGATACATCAGGCCGAACATGATCGCGGTGGATGTCGCCACCATCGCCATGAAGCGCCAGTAATTGCCCCCACCATCGTGGTGTTGCTGGTGATCCGCGTTATGGTTGTCAGCCATTCAATCCTCCTGTTGGCTCATCGTCTTGTATACGTACTGTGCGGAGCAGCTGATCAGGATGAAACCGGTCAGCGACGCGATGCCCGCAATCACCCTCAGGTGATCGGTCGGATAAATGTCACCCAAGCCTACCGTCGTGACGGTGATCAGGGCGAAGTAGTAATAATCCATTGCCGACATTGCGGGTTCCTTGGCGAACCCACCAAGTCCGAGCGATGCGGCCCAAGCAAATCCGACCGGGAATACGACAGCTACAAGCATATGGCTTAGTAGGACGAGCAGCGAGCCCCCCGTAAGTCGCAGGCGAGCAGGCGCCAGCCGCGGCGGCGAAACATTCTTTGCCAACCGCAGCATGGCGAGGTGCAAGGTCAGAGACGCAAGGAAGAGTGATATTCCGATTGCCGTTGCGGCGATCATGCTCGCTCCTTGTCCAATATGGGTAGCTCTAGCCCGCGCAGCCGTAGGGCATTGGCAATAACCGATACCGACGAGAGACTCATCGCGGCTGCCGCAATCATCGGATTGAGGAGCAGGCCGAAGGCGGGGAAAAGGACTCCTGCTGCCACCGGGATGCCGAGCGCGTTGTATCCAAAGGCGAACACGAGGTTCTGGCGGATGTTCCGCATGGTGGCGCGCGACAGGACGATGGCCTGAAGCACACCGGTTAGGTCGCCGCGGACTAGAGTGACACCAGCGCTTTCGATCGCGACATCGGTACCGGTTCCCATTGCAATGCCGACGTCCGCAGCCGCCAGCGCGGGCGCGTCGTTGATGCCGTCCCCGGCCATCGCAACGCGCTTGCCAGAAGCCTTTAGAGCCTCGACTTTGCGATGCTTGTCTTCCGGCGAGACGTTGGCTTCGATCTCGTCGATACCGATCTGGCGTGCGACGGCTTCGGCAGTGGCGCGGCTATCCCCTGTTAGCATCACTACGTCGATTCCGCGCTGATGCAGCGCCCGGATGGCCGCAGCGCTTGTCGGCTTGATCGGGTCGGCGACCGCGATAAGTCCTGCCGGCGCATCATCGATGGCGACGAACATTACCGTCTGGCCTTGTGCGCGCCCTGCCTCTGCCGAGCCGAGCCATTCCGGATCCTTGATACCCAGCCGACGCATGAGTTTCTCGTTGCCGATAGCGACCTTGCGCGATCCCACACGCGCCTCAACACCCTCACCGGTGATCGAAGAAAGGTTCGACGCCGCCTGGAATGTCACTCCTCGTGTCTTGGCGCCTTCCACGATAGCATGGGCGAGAGGATGTTCGCTCCCCGCTTCGACTGCAGCGACAGCGGAAAGAAAATCCGCTTCATCGAGGCCATCGCGAGGGGTCACAGCTACGAGGTCGGGCTTGCCCATGGTGAGCGTACCGGTCTTGTCGACCACCAGCGTGTCGATCTTTTCGAGGGTCTCGAGCGCCTCGGCGTTGCGAATGAGGATGCCGTGCTGGGCGCCCTTGCCGGTGCCGGTCATGATCGACATCGGCGTTGCCAGGCCTAGCGCGCACGGACAGGCGATGATGAGGACCGCGATCGCGTTGACCAGCGCATAGGCCAGCGCAGGAAATGGCCCCCAGATTGCCCAGACGATAAACGTAACAACCGCGATCACGACCACCGCAGGCACGAACCAGGCCGCGACTTGGTCGGCCAGGCGCTGGATTGGTGCCCGGCTGCGCTGAGCCTCGGCAACCATCTGGACGATCTTGGACAGCATCGTGTCCTTGCCGACGGCGCCAGCGCGCATCACAAAGCCGCCCGTCTGGTTGACCGTTCCGCCGATCACCTGGTCGCCGACCTTCTTCGAAACCGGCAACGGCTCACCGCTTATCATGGACTCGTCGATTGCGCTCGCGCCCTCGGTCACCTCGCCATCGACTGGCACCTTGTCGCCCGGGCGAACGCGGAGCAGGTCTCCGCTCGCCAATTGGTCGAGCGACACTTCGCGCTCGTCGCCGCCACCGTAGATTTTCACCGCTGTCGGCGGCGCGAGCTCGAGCAGCGCGCGTAGGGCGCTCGAGGTCGAGCCGCGAGCCCTGAGTTCGAGCACCTGGCCCAGCAGCACAAGCGTCGTGATGACTGCCGCCGCCTCGTAATAGACACCGACGCGGCCCGAGTGATCGCGGAAGGCGGGTGGAAATATATCTGGCAGGAGTGTGGCTATGAGGCTGAACAGAAACGCAATCGCCACACCGAAGCCGATGAGCGTGAACATGTTGAGATTACGGGTTTGGAGGGATTGCCACGCCCGCACAAAGAAGGGCCAACCACCCCACAGCACTACGGGTGTCGCTAGCAACAGTTGCGCCCACTGGGCGCGCGCCGGTTCAATCAGCCGGTCGAAGCTGATTCCCGGTACCATGTCGCTCATCGCGTAAATGAATAACGGCAGGGTGAAGAGCGCGCTGACCCAAAATCGGCGGGTCATATCGACGAGTTCAGGATCGGGTCCATCCTCGAGACTGACCGTCTCGGGCTCCAGCGCCATCCCGCAGATGGGGCAACTTCCCGGTCCTACCTGGCGGATCTCAGGATGCATGGGGCAAGTGTAGATCGTCCCTTCGGGAACGTTCTCGACCTGTTTGAGATGCGCGCCGGAAAGGTAGTGATACGGATCGCCGACGAACTTGTCTTTGCACCGCGCCGAACAGAAGTAGTGAGTTGCGCCAGCGTGCTCGGCGGTATGCGCCGCGCCCTCGATTGTCACCCTCATGCCGCAGACGGGATCGATCGCGCTGCCTTCACCTTTCACATCGTGCGTGTGGTGCTTGTCGCAACAGCTCATAGTCGGCCTCCTCTGCGTGGCAAGAATGTGTGATCGGGATCAGGGATAGGACGCGAAAACCTTGCGGCGCCCGTTGCCAAAAGCGATGACCTGATAGGGCTGCACTCGTCCGCCCGCCTCCATACCCGGGGAACCGAGCGGCATACCGGCGACCGCCAAACCTTGGACCCAGTCGGGCCTCTCCGCGAGCAGGCGCTCGACGTCGGCAGCAGGCACATGTCCTTCTATGACATAGCCGTCCGCGATCATTGTATGACACGAACGCAAGTCATCTGGCACGCCGTGTTCCGTCTTTACAGACGCCATGTCGGGGTGATCGATCGTCTCGACCTCATGCTTTTCGCCGTGCCGCATATGCGCCGCCCAAGCTTCGCAGCATCCGCAACTGGGATCGCGGTACATCGTGAAGTTCGCGGCCTGAGCGGCGCCTGTGCATGCTACGAGAAGTACTGTGCCGAGTACGGGCAGAAAGGGGCGGCGGGTCGGGTTCCTGTTCGAGCTCATCAGTCGTGTCCCATGGATTTCATGTCTTCGTCCGACATGTTCGACATGTCGTGTTCTGCATGCGGATCGGCAGCGGCCGAGGCGGTCGGGGTCGGTGCAGGTGTCGCGACAGGAGCCTGGGTGGCCTTGCGAGCCGAAGGAGCGGGCCCGGCACTGGGCGCAGAAGCCTGGCTCGACGCCGCAACTGACTCATCCGTTGCTGGCATTGCCGCAACTTCGAGCTCAGTCGGAGCCGGAGTAGCGATCGCCGTCTCAGCCGCCGGCGCGTCATCGTCGATCGGCGAGGCGGCGTCACCGCATCCCGCGAGCGTCAACAGGCAGGCAGGCACAACAAGCAACTTTCCAGCAAATGCGAAGATAACGGGACGCATGAGAGTTTCCTTTAGAGCTTAATGTGATTGAGACCGTGGGCGAGCTCACCGCCCATGAAGCCTTGAACAATCAGCAGCGCGGCAATTGGAAAAAGCAAGAAGCGAAGAGCAGCGCGTGATCTTGAAGGTCGGTAAGCTATCCAGGCCGCTGCCATGCCTAGGACGGAGATCAGCATTCCGTTCCAGCGGTGAACCTGCATGACGGTATCGCCGCCGAACCACAGACCGGTGTGTATCCACCCGAAGAGGGCGGCCAAGACACCTCCCGCAGCGCCGCCGTAGATCATGATCCTTACGGCCGCTTCGCGCTCGGGCGTGCGGCGGGTCATTACGAACAACTCGGTAAGCGCAGCCATCAAGAAGAGCGCGATCGGAAAGTGGACCGTTGCCGGATGCAGGCTCTTGAGGACTCCGGTGATGCCTTCGCTTTCAACCTGCCCGTCATCGTGGTCTTCCGGCGTAGCGCTCGAAGTAGCCTCGTTAACCGCGACTGCCATGTCGTGACCGGGTTGAGTATGGACCGCCTCGCTTGCAGTTGGGCGCGTTTCTTCCTCGCCGTGCTTTTCGTTACCGTGCGCGAATGAGGTCGTTGGCGAGAGGAGGAGGACCAGGCAAGCGAAAAGACGGAGAACGGAATTCACCGCTTTGCCTTCTCGAACAGGTCGACCAGTTCGCCGAACTTCTGTTTCTGTTCGTCAGCGTCACCGCTGGCAATTGCTTCAGCCACACAGCACGCGGCATGGCGCTTGAGTATCTCGCTCTCGGCCCGACCCAGCGCAGCCTTTACTGCCTGTACCTGATTGAGGACATCGATGCAGTAGCGATCATCCTCGATCATCTGCGCGACGCCGCGCACCTGTCCCTCGATCCTGCGAAGACGATTGACGATACGGGAACCATCGGTTGCTGACACGCTTTAGCACTCCCTCTGCAGCAATACCCTGAGCGGTATCTTGCAATACTCTTAGGGGGTATATATGACAAGAGCCGAAGGAGTTGCAACACCCATGTCCGAATTGCTGGTTTCACGTCGACGACTTTTAGGAGCTGGAGCGCTTGGTGCAGGCGCATTGGCCCTGCCCGCCTGGGCTCGCGGTGCTGATCTTCACGGTGGGGGATCTATCCGCCCCGGTTTCGACGAAGTGTCGGGCCGCGACATTGCTCTGACAATCGGCGAAGGACCTCGCGTGGTGCAGGGGCGTCGCGGGCATGCGATCGCCGTCAATGGCAGCGTGCCCGGTCCGCTGGTTCGCCTCCAGGAGGGTCAGCCGGTTCGTCTCGCGGTCACGAACACGCTCGATGAAGACAGCTCGATCCACTGGCACGGTCTGCTGCTGCCGTTCCAATTCGATGGCGTTCCTGGTGTCAGCTTCCCCGGGATCAAGCCGGGTGAGACGTTCGTCTATGACATTCCCGCGCTGCGCCAGAGCGGAACCTATTGGTGGCATAGTCACTCGGGGCTGCAGGAGCAGGCTGGGCATTACGGCCCGATCGTGGTCGAACCCGCCGGAACCGATCCTGTCCAGGCCGACCGCGATTACGTGCTGCTGCTCAGCGAATTTACCCCTCTCCATCCGCATACGATCATGGACAAGCTGAAGAAAGGCGAAGGCTACTTCAATTGCCAGCAGAACACCTGGACCGACGACTATCCGTTGTCGGGTGAGGACCGGCGGATGTGGGCGCGCATGCGAATGATGGCGACCGACATCCTGGACGTGACGGGCTCGACCTACACCTATCTCGCCAATGGGCGGGGACCGGAAGAGGGATTGGAATTTCTCTTCAATCCGGGCGAACGGGTGCGGCTGCGAATCATCAACGGAAGCGCCATGACGTTCTTCAACGTTCGTATTCCCGGGGTGAAGTTCTGGGTAGTCGGTGCCGACGGCCAGAATGTGCGCCCGGTTGAAGTCGAAGAATTCCAGATCGGCACGGCAGAGACTTATGACATCGTTGTCGAGCCGACAGGCGAAGCCCGGACGATCGTCGCCGAGAGCATGGACCGGTCGGGCATGGCTGTAGCCACATTGGCATCCCGCCCCGGCGCGCGGGTAACCGTACCCCCACTCCGCGACCCGCCGCTGCTGACGATGGCGGACATGGGCATGAACCACGGTTCCGGTGGCATGGACCATGGTGGAGATATGGAAGGCATGGATCACTCAGCCATGGGCCATGACATGTCATCGCAGGGCGCCGCTGCCGAGCCGATGGCCGGCATGGACATGAGCGGCATGAACATGCGCGACACATCTAAGTTGCCCCCCGACGTAAAGGTCGGGCCAGGTATCGATATGGTGTCGATGAACCCGGTCGATCGCATGGGTGATCCCGGACTTGGCCTCGATAAGGTTCCCCACAAGGTCCTGACCTACAAGGACTTGGTTGCGCTCGCACCGAATGACGATTTGCGCCGCCCGTCACGGCAGATGGAAATCCATCTGACCGGAAACATGGAACGCTACATGTGGTCGTTCGACGGCAAGAAGTTCACCGCGGTCAGCGACGATCCGATCCGCTTCGCCTATAACGAACGTGTCCGGGTGAAGCTGGTCAATGACACGATGATGGCGCACCCGATCCACCTCCACGGGCACTTCTTCGAACTGGTCAACGGTGCGCCTGCCGACCGCCAACCGCAGAAACATACCGTTATCGTGCAGCCCGGCGGCAGCGCTACCTTCGACCTTACCGCCGACGAGGAGGGCGACTGGGCTTTCCACTGCCACCTGCTCTATCACATGCATTCTGGCATGTTTCAGATCGTGACCGTCGCGCCGCGGGGCAATCAGCCCGATGTGAAACGGGTGGGAGAAGACTGATGCGTTTGCTCTTCGTCATGCTCCTTGCGAGCACCGCCACCCCAGCTTTTGCACAGGACCATTCGGGCCACGCGATGCCTGGCGCGCAAACACCTGCCCAGACCGAATGCGAAAAGGAGGCCGCACGCCACCGCGCTATGGGCCATGCCGTTCCCGAAGGGTCCTGCGCGCCGGCGGCGCAACCGGCTGAACCGGCCGCGGGCGGTCACGCCGACGCCCATACCGGCATGGACCATTCTCAGATGGACCATTCTGAGATGGACCATGGCCAGATGCAGGGCATGGACCACTCCGCCATGGATCATTCCAAGATGGAGAGCATGGACCATTCCAAGGTGGGCCATGAAAATATGCAACTGCCCGAACAGACGCCCATGGGCCACGGTGCGATGGACCACGGCGCGATGGACATGACCCCCATCCCGGAAGGGCCGCCTCCGGCTTCGGCAGGATCGGGACCGCCTCGCGCTGCCGATGCGATCTGGGGTGCCGATGCAATGCGAGCCTCGCGCAATGCCCTGCGCACCGAGAATGGCGGGATGAATGTGTTCTGGTTCCAGGGCGACCGCGCTGAATATCGCGCGCGAGAAGGCGGCGATGGCTACCTGTGGGACGTGCAGGGCTATTACGGTGGCGATACCGACAAATTCTGGTTCAAGAGCGAGGGCGAAGGCGCCTTCGGGGAACAGGTGGAGTCCGCCGAGATACAGGGCCTTTGGAGCCACGCGATTGGACCGTGGTGGGATCTTCAGGCTGGCGTTCGGCAGGACTTGACCGGTCCCGAGCGCACCCATGCCGTCATCGGTGTCCAGGGGTTGGCACCCTATACTTTTGAAGTCGATGCAGCCGCCTTCCTGTCGAACAAAGGCGACCTTACCGCGAGCATCGAGGCCGAGCTTGACCAGCGCATCACGCAGCGCCTTCTCCTGCAACCGCGGGCTGAGGTAAGTCTGTCTGCACAGGACATACCTGAGCTTGGCATCGGAGCGGGCCTGGATTCTGTCGAACTGGGGCTGCGCCTGCGTTACGAAATCGCTCGGGAGTTTGCCCCTTACATCGGGGTGGAGCAGGAATGGAAAGTTGGTCAGAGCGCCGACTATGCGCACCTCGCGGGGGAAGATCCCAGCGTGACGAATTACGTTGTGGGCGTTCGGTTCTGGTTCTGAAGAGGGGATTACAATGAAGTTTGTGTATTTCGCGGCCTCAGCTGCAGCCGCGCTTGCTGCAGCGCCCGTTGCTGCACACGCACAGCACGCCGACCACGCTGATCATTCAGCACATAGCACACACGGCGAGGCCCGGGACTCGCTCAAGCAAAATGCGGAAGCAGCGCTGGTCGCTTATCGAGACGCCTTGGTTACGCGAGACGAGGCCGCCATGAGAGCGCTGTTCGCAGACGATTCCATGGTGTTCGAGAACGGCAAGGCTGAAGGCTCCTTTGCGCAGTACATGGAGCATCATCTCGGACCGGAACTAGGCGAGATCACCGAGTTCACATTCACCAATCCGACTCTGAGTGTCCGGATGGTCGGTCATGTAGCGTTTGGCCATGAAACCTATCGATACCGGATCGCCCTTAAGGACGGCCGCGAGATCGAGCGTGACGGGGTCGCCACGTCGGTCCTGACCAACGAGGACGGCGCTTGGAAAATCGTCCAGTATCACTCCTCGTCTCGTGCACCGCGTCCGAACTGATCCGGCAGTCGATTTCAAAATGGGAATTCAACGGTCGCGTAAGCTTCGGCTGCATATCTTCGGTAGTAAAGTCCACAAATGGCTGGCCGTCTTCGTAGGCGTGCAAGCTCTGTTGTGGATGGCCACCGGCACGCTCATGTCTTATCTGAAGCTCGAGCATGTCCGCTCCGAGCATGTGATCTCGCGCGAGCCTGCACCATTGAGCTCTGACGCGGCACTGCCCGCATGGGCAGCAAATGGCGGAGATTTGGTCTCAGCCACCACAAAAATGGTCAATGGTCGACCGGTGATGGAGCTGAGCGGTTCGGACGGCAGCACAAGTCTTCATGACCCATCCACTGGACTGGTCCTGTCGCCCCTGTCGCGTGAAATTGCAGAAGGCATTGCCTTGCAGGCCTGGTCAGGACCGGCGACCACGATCGAGGGTGTTAAACGGATTGCTAAGCCTGTGGGCACTGAATTCAGCGGACCTTTCCCGGCATGGCAGGTTCAATTCGGCGATCCGGATGCAACGCGTCTCTATATTGACGCCTCCAATGGCGCCGTATTGTCTGCAAGAAGCGACACTTGGCGCTTTTTCGATTTCATCTGGGGGCTCCACATCATGGATTGGAACGAGAGGCATCGGATCAATAGCTGGTGGTTGCTGTTGTTCGGAATCGGCGGAACCATCATTGCAGTCTCTGGCTTCGTGCTTCTTGCCAACCGCTTCCCTAAATTACGTCGGCCTCGCGCAAAACGAACGTAATTCGATGCGTTCGGCTCAATTCTAGGCCGTGTTGACAAAAGGGATTCCCAAGCCGGTCGGGTTCTGATTCAAGGCTGCTCTTTGGGGAGCAATCATGGGCCGTGGGGACTTGTCGGATGTGGAATGGGAGCTGATCGGGCCGCTTCTGCCATCTGAACGGGGGCGCTGGGCGCGACCTGCCGGCGACAACCGGCGGTTTCTCAACGGCATGCTTCATGTGCTGCGGGTAGGTTGCCCCTGGCGAGACATGCACGAGCGCTACGGTAAGTGGAACTCGGTCTATGTGCGGTTCCGACGCTGGGCCGAACAGGGTGTCTGGGATGCGCTGCTTCAGACGCTGATCGATCTGGGGCTGACCGACGACTGGCAGCACATGATCGATAGCACCACCGTTCGCGGCCATGTCTCGGCAGTGGGCGGAAAAGGGGGGCTCTTGCGCAGGCTTTTGGTCGATCGCGCGGCGGCTTTACGAGCAAAGTCCACGCCCGCTGCGACAATCAAGGACTGCCTATCGGGTTCATCCTGACCGGTGGCGAAGCCTCGGACTATGCTGCTGTCGATGATCTCATGGCGCTGCCGTTGGCCAAGCCGACGGCGCTGCTGGCCGACAAGGGTTATGACGGCGACCGCTTCCGCGAAAATCTGCTCATGCGCGGCATCCTGCCCATCATCCCGCCCCGGTCGAACCGGAAAGCTCCAGTCCATCCAGACTATCGCCGCTACCGGGATCGCAACCGCATCGAGCGGATGTTCGGCAAATTGAAGCAGCAGCGCCGAATTGCCACCCGCTATGACAAGACCGTCCTGTCGTTCGAGAGCTTCCTCAACCTCGCTGCCGCCCGACTATGGCTGAAGTCTTTTGTCAACGCGGCCTAGGACTCCTTCCCGTCGGTTTGTTTTGCTGGGCTAGTTGAACAAATGCCGACGGTCCGCAATCGGCCCAACTTCCGCCGTTCAATGAGGCGGTTGAGCTGCCAATTTTCGAACATTAGTCGGCCGATCGCACCCTTGTAACGGTTTGGCGCAAATTCGGGATTCTGGGGGTATCGGTGGGGGTATTTTCCAAGAGTTGGGCGGAAAAAACGAGCAATGTCAGAACGTTATAGGTTCGCTATATGTTCCTCCTCCGCTACCATCGCGAAAATGCCCGGCGGCAGAAATTCCGCCGCCGGACATTGTGAGGGTGTCGCCGTTCAGAAGCGGTCGGCGTTCATCACCTTCGTCCATGCAGCGACGAAATCGCTGACGAACATTTCGTCCGCATCGGCAGAGGCATAGACTTCCGCCACCGCGCGCAGTTCGGAATTCGATCCAAAGATCAGATCGACAGGCGTCGCCGTCCATTTTGCCGTGCCGGTGGCGCGGTCCGCTCCTTCGTAGAGGCCCGGAGTGCCCTCGGACTTCGCCCAGACCGTGTCCATCGTCAGCAGATTGACGAAAAAGTCATTGGACAGATTGCCGGGGCGGTCGGTGAGCACGCCATGTGCGGAATTGCCCGCATTGGCGCCCAGAACGCGCATACCGCCGACCAAGGCGGTCATTTCCGGGACCGTCAGGTTCAGATTGTCGGCCGTGTTCACCAAGGCATCCGCAGGAGGAAAATACGCGCCCTCCGTATAGTAATTGCGGAAACCGTCGGCCTTTGGCTCCAGATAGGCAAAGGACGCCACATCGGTCTCCGCCTGTGTGGCGTCGACGCGGCCCGGGGTGAAGGGCACCGTAACGCTGTGCCCTGCCTTGCCAGCGGCTTGTTCAATCGCTGCATTGCCGCCCAGCACGATCAGGTCGGCCATGGAGACACGCTTGCCGCCCGTTGCGGTGCGATTGAAGTCAGCCTGAATGCCTTCCAGCGTGGACAGGACCTGCTCCAGTTCATCCCCGTCGTTCACCGCCCAATCCCGTTGCGGTTCAAGACGCAGGCGCGCGCCATTCGCGCCGCCCCGCATGTCCGTGCTGCGGAAGGTCGATGCAGAGGCCCAGGCGGTGCGTACCAATTGCGGTGTCGTCAGACCTGAGGCGAGGATGGCGTTCTTCAATGTCGCCACGTCGCCCTCGTCAATGACGGCATAATCGGCCTGTGGCAGCGGGTCCTGCCAGGAGAAGGACTGAGTGGGTACGTCCTTACCGAGGTAGCGGCTTTCCGGCCCCAGATCGCGATGTGTCAGCTTGAACCACGCGCGTGCAAAGGCCTGGGCGAACAGGTCGGGATCATCCTGCCACCGTTCCAGAATCGCGCGGAATTCTGGATCGCGCTTGAGGGCGATGTCGGTGGTGAACATGATCGGCGCATGAGTCTTTCCGGGAATGTGCGCATCCGGAACCATGTTGGCCGCGGCCGGATCGGTGGGGATCCATTGCGTGGCACCGGCCGGGCTCTTTGTGGTCACCCAGTCGAAGTTCAGCAGATTGTCGACATATTGCGTGGTGAACTGGGTCGGGGCGGAAGTCCATGCGCCCTCGAGGCCGGAGGTAATCGTATCCTCGGCATTGCCCTTTCCGCACTTGTTCTGCCAGCCGAGACCCTGTTGTTCCACGCCGGCTATCGTCGGCTCGTCGCCCAGACATTTGTCGGGCTTGCGCGCGCCATGGGCCTTGCCGAAAGTGTGGCCGCCGGCGATCAGGGCCAGCGTTTCTTCATCGTCCATGGCCATATTGCCGAATGCCTTGCGGATGGCGGCAGCAGCCGAGACGGGGTCATGATTGCCGTTCGGCCCCTCTGGATTGACGTAGATCAGGCCCATCGTCGTAGCTGCCAATGGCCCTTTGATGTTGCCGTCAGCGCCCGTGCGTTCAGACGCCATCATCTTTGTTTCAGGACCCCAGAATACCATGTCGGGCTGCCACGCATCGACGCGGCCGCCGGCAAACCCAATGGTGTTAAAGCCCATATCCTCAAGCGCGACATTGCCGGCCAGGACCATCAGGTCGCCCCAGGACAGTTTGCGGCCATATTTCTGCTTGATCGGCCATACCAGGCGCCGCGCCTTGTCGAGGCTGACATTGTCCGGCCAGGAATTCAGCGGATCGAAGCGCTGCTCGCCGCCATCGGAGCCGCCGCGACCGTCGCCGACGCGGTAGGTGCCTGCGCTGTGCCACGCCATGCGGATGAAGAAGGGGCCATAGTGACCATAATCGGCCGGCCACCAGGGCTGCGAGGTCGTGAGAACCGTGCGGATATCCTCCTTCACGGCATCGAGATCGAGCGAGGCAAATTCTGCCGCGTAATCATAATCCGACCCATAGGGATTTGACTGAGCCTCGTGCTGGCGCAGGGCCGTCAGGTCCAGGCGTTGCGGCCACCAGTCCTCATTCGTCATGCCGCCGGGTTTTACCCCTGTAGGTTCGCCGGACTGGCTGACAGTTTCGGCTTCTACCTGAGCGTGCGCAGAAACCGACATTGTCGAAATCGCGCTGCCCAGCAGCATCGCTGCAATCACCCGCTTGTGGCCTTTGGTCATGATTTATCCTCCTGTTATTTTTTCGGACCTTTTGGGGTCCACGATTCTTCTAAGTTCTGACGCTGATTTATTCTACAAATGAAACTTCATCAGTATAATCTATAAAAGCGATTAGCGTGTAATTTTGGATCAGCGCCTATGCCTGACGCCGCTTTAGGTCTGTCATCTGCGCAGCTTGTCTTTATGTCAGGCGGGACAGGGCCACGGTTCGAGAGACATTTGTGTGACCACACGAAATCAGACTGCGTTTCTGCCGCTTAAGGCTGCCGGTACCGACACGACCTCCGATCGGTTGGGCGAGCGACTGTTCCAATTGGCTTTCGCCCTCGTTCAGTGGCCGTGGCTCTTAAAGAGCCTTTACGGAGGTACGAAGGCCAGCAAGGCGGCCTTGCTGGAGAAGATTGGATTGCCGGAGAATGCCTTGCCGCATCTGGGCAGCTGGAAAGCGGATACGTTTTTCCTGCACACCGTCGTCGACATCATCATCAGGGACAGACCGACGGTTGTCGTCGAGCTAGGGTCCGGAGCAAGCTCGCTGGTGATCGCGCAGGCGCTGAAGCAGAATGGCGGCGGCCGACTGGTCAGCTATGATCAGCACGCCCCCTTCGTCGCAGAGATGTCGGTCTGGCTGGGGGAATATGATCTGCACGCGGATTTTATTCATGCGCCTCTCGGTGTGCGCGCCTCACCATGGCCAGGTCGATGGTACGATTTGAGCGGGGTTCCCGATAAGATCGACCTGCTGATCGTCGACGGCCCGCCCTGGACCGTCCACCCCTATGTAAGAGGAGCGGCGGAGCAACTGTTCGATCGGCTTGCCCCCGATGGCACCCTGCTGCTGGACGACGCGGCGCGGCCCGGCGAGCGGATCATCACGCGCAGGTGGCGCCGCGACCACCCGGGTGTCGAATTTCATCTGGACACGGGGGGTGCCAAAGGCACTTTGATAGGTACGGCCCGCCTGGGATAGGTGCGGGAGGCGGAAGATTTTTGGAGGCCACTGGCATCTCCGCTGCTGGTGTTCGCCTCGGGGAGCGGAGATGGCGCGGGTGTGGATATATGGATCCCGGCCAATGTAATTTGCCGGATAGGACGTAATTCCACTAACGAGCTTGCGGTTTTCTGAACGGGCGGCATTATGAGTTTCGGAGACAGCCGCCGCCCGCAAGGGCAGCTCGCGTTTAATGGGGGAAGAAATATGTTCGTTCGTGCCGTGGGAATCGCTGCGCTGCTGCTGGCGGGCGCTGGCTCGCCTGGTGCCGCTTTGGCCCAGTCGGCGGAGGTGCCGAGTGCGTCAAGCGCGGCGCTGATGCAGGAAGTGACCCGACTGGCAGCAGGCGCGGGTGGCGTCATGGGGGTTGCGGCATGGCGGCTGGACGGCACCGGTCCGAAGCTGCTGCTGAACGCGGACCAGGCATTCCCCATGGCCAGCACCTTCAAGGTGGCTGTCGCAGGACGCATTCTGGAGCTGGTAGATGACGGCGAGCTGACGCTGGATCAGATGATCGGGGTGGACCCCGGGATGCATGTCGCCTCGGAAGTCATCGCCGACCGGTTCGTCCATCCCGGCCTGTCCATGTCGGTTTATAATCTGCTGGAGCTGATGCTGACGCAGAGCGACAATACGGCCACTGACGTCCTGACCGCCGCCGCGGGCGGGCCCGGCGCGGTGACGAAATGGGTTCGCGACCAGGGGGTCACGGATCAGCGGATCGACCGGGATACGGCGGGTCTGTTGCGCGAATTCTACAACCTGCCCGCAACCGGTACGTTCATGGAGGCGTATGAGGCAGCACCGGACAAGGAAGAAATGGGAGAAAAAGCCTATTTGCCCAATCCGGCGTTCGATGCGGATCCGCGCGATACCTCCACGCCGTCCGCCATGGCGACTTTGCTGACGCGCATTTTCAATGGTGAGGCGCTATCCCCGGAAAGCACGCAGGTCATTGCCGGGATCATGGAACGGTGTCGCACCGGCGCCGGGCGGCTGAAGGGACAATTGCCGCCGGAGACGGTTGTCGCGCACAAGACCGGCACGATCGGTGGAACGGTAAATGACGTTGGCGTGATCACTTTGCCCCGTGGCGATCAGTTGGTGATAGTCACCTTCGTCAAGGAAAGCGCAATGCCGCCGGCGGATCGAGAGCGGGCAATCGCCGAGGTCGCGCGCGCGGCCCATGATTATTTTCTGTTCACCGCCCCGCAGAATTGAACCTCTGCAGCGTGCCTGGGTTTTCCATTAAACGCGCCGACCGGAATGGTCATGCCTGTTCCGGTTTCGTCAGACCCGCTCGTTCGAGTTCAGGGCGTAACCGCCCCGTTAGCCAGAGTGCCCACATGCGAAAGTCGGCGTAGAGCGACCAGAGTGGATAGGTGAAGGTAGCGGGCCGGTTCTTCTCGACACCGAAATGGGCGACCCACGCGAAGAAATATCCGGCGAGCGGCAAGCCAATCAGAAGCCACCAAGTGCCTGTCGCCACCGCCGCGACGGCGAGGATGACGACCAGGCTGGTGCCGACATAATGCAGGGCGCGCGTGCGAGGCCGGGAATGTTCCCGCAGGTAAAATGGCCAGAATTCGCCGAACGTCTTGTACTCGCGTGGCATCGCGCCCCGTATCCTAGCCGTTCAGTTCGCTCTTCAAGCTTATTTCGCAGTTGAGCAGTTTGGATATGGGGCAATTTGCCTTTGCATCCGCGGCGATCTTTTCGAATTCGTCCGCATCGATACCGGGGACTCTGGCAACCAAAGCCAGATCGGACTTTGTTACCGCAAAACCGTCGTCGCCCTTTTCAAGGGTCACGGCGCATTTGGTGTCGAGCTGGCCGTTTTCATGCCCGGCCTCGGCCAGCTTGAACGACAAAGCCATTGTAAAACAGCTTGCGTGCGCGGCGGCAATCAGTTCCTCGGGGTTGGTGCCGGGCGCGTTTTCGAAGCGGGTGTTGAAGCCGTAGGGCTGTGCGTCGAGGGCGCCGGACTCCGTCGAGATGTGCCCCTTGCCGGACTTTCCAAGACCCTCATATCGTGCGGAGGCGGTGTTGACTGTCATGGGCGTGATCCTTTTTCGGGGGCAGGGTGTGAAGGGTTAACGCCCGAGGGGCCGGACAGTTTCGGCGAGTTAGAGAAGCGGGGCCGCCAAGCGGGCAACGCCCTCCAAATGTTCGCGAACCACGCCCGGCCTGTGCGGTCCGATCTTGGACCTGGCCTGCAGCGCGGCTGTCCAGTCAACCACGATCGCAACGTCGTCCGGATTGTAGAGGACGAGGGTCGCTTCCCGGTTCAGGAAAAGGCTGCGAAAATCGAGATTGGGAGAGCCGACGAGTGCGGCATCGTCCGCGATCACCGCTTTTCCATGCACCATGCCATCAGCGTAGCGATAGATCCGCACATTGGCCTTTTCGAGCTCTCGCAAATAGGCGCCGCGCGCGAAATCGGCGATGCGGTGGTTCGATCTGGAGGGGACGAGAATGCGGACATCCACGCCGCGCCGCGCCGCGAGTTCCAGTGCCCGGGCGATCGCCTCGTCCGGAATGAAATAGGGTGTGGTGATCCATACCCGCTCCCGCGCCGCGAAGATGACCGACAGGATCAAATCGAAAAGCACCTGATCTTCGGCATAGGGTCCCGATGGCACGAGCTGAACGGAGGAGTTGCCCATCCGCTGAAGGGGCGGAGACGGGGGCGGCAGGGGGGATCCCTTTGCATCCTGCCAGTCGGCGCGGAACATGGCGGCATAATCGAGCGCCGCCGGCCCCTCCAGGCGGAAGGCCAATTCTCGCCAGCGTGCCTCGTCGGGACCGGGGCCGAGATATTCCTCGGCGATGTTATAGCCGCCGGCAAGAACCTGCCGCTCGTCGCAAAGCAGCAATTTTCGGTGGTTGCGGAGGTTCGGACGACCGCGGAACGGCAACCGCCAGATGGGCGAGAAGCGGATCGCATGGCCGCCCGCGCGGCGCAGCGGGGCAAGCGATTTTTCCGGCAGGAAGAGCGAGCCGGCGGCATCGACCAGCAGCCTGACGTCCAGACCCTGTTCGGCGCGCCGGCCCAGCGCCTTCAATACTTCGCCGCCGACGGGTCCGTCGCGCATGACATAGGTTGCCAGCCAGACGGATTTTTCCGCCCCCTCGATCATTTCGATCAGCGCATCCCACGTTGCGGTACCATCGCCGTGAAAGACGATCCGGTTGCCGCCGGAAACGGCCGGGACGCGATAGCTGGACAGCAGCGCGGCGGCGGGGCCGGGGGGCAGGCCGGACGGAACCTGGCTCCTGCTGATTTCCGGGAGCATCTTTCGCTGTGCTGTCCGGCTGAGCCCGAAGAGAAGGAAAAGCGGTAGGGCGACATAGGGAAGCAGCAGGATCGACAACAGCCAGGCCATGGATGCCTGCGGCGCGCGTCGTTGCCTGAGGAGCAGGCTGGTCGCCATCACCACGCCCAGGGTCACGATGACGGCGGTCACATGGGCAAACAGGAAATCCATGGACTTTGTTCATTCCTCCTCAGGAGGCCCGAGCGATGTTTCTAGCTGGTGATGCGGGTATCCAGAATGCGGGCGTTCGTGCCGCCCTTGCCATCGGTATCGAAACGGATACGGACTTCGACATCCTGCTGACAGGCGCGGAAATTCCAGATTTCCGACCAGCCACCGGTAAAACGGGCACCGCCAATGTCGGGGCCGAGCGCATTGTCGGTCGCCTCGATACGCGTCGCGCGCATCCCGACGCTGGAAACGTCGCAGCCGGGCTGGCGCGCCCGCGCCTTGTCGAAAGCTTCGGTCGCGGCCAGTTCGCTCGTTTCCTGCATCATCGTCGGCGTAGCGATGGACTGACCCCGATTGACGATCAGCATGATGTGGCCACCATCCGCCTCCAGAACGTACATATAGCGAAGGAGCGGCGTCTGGGGGCAATCCGTTTCCGCATAGAAGGTCCAGGCGCCAACGAACGCCTCCTCCAGAATACCGTTGGCGACGGTGCGGTCCGCGACAGCCGGCTGCAGACCGTAAAGCCGCATTGTCTTGGGGGGATTATCGCAAACCCGCGTGGTCACGGAAAAGCGCGCGCGTAGCAGCGCCTCTTCCTGAAGGTCGGCGAGGGCGGGCGCCAGCGACGCTGCCTCCTCCACTTTTTGCGAAAACCATTCGACAGGCTCGCCCGGCACCTCAGTCGTGGCCTGTGCATGCGCAGGGCCGGCGAACGATATGAGAGAGAGAACGAAGGGAAGGGCCCATTGGCGTGCGCGATTACAAATCATGGCGCTACTGATAAGCGCTCCGATACCGTCGGTCGAGACCGGTGCGGTAAATCGGATGGAGGGTTGGCATGATCCGCCCCGCTGGCGCATAGCCGTGGCATGGATGACGTCAGCCCGCCGCTTGGCATCGTGGAAGGATATTTCGGCAAGCCCTGGTCGTGGGACGAGCGGGCGCATGTCGTGCGGACCCTTGCCCCCCATGGCTATTCGCGTTTCATCTATGCGCCGAAGGGCGACGCCCATTTGCGTCGTGACTGGACGGTACCCCACGATCCGTCGGAGGCGGCCGCCATCGGATCCTTTGCCAAACTATGCCAGCAATTGGGTGTCGAGTTCGGCATTGGTCTTACCCCCTTCGAACTTCATGCTGACTGGAATGCCGCTGGCCGCCGCAAGCTGATCGAGCGGACGGGACGTCTGCTGGATCTGGGGGCGGTGCATATCGCCCTGTTGTTCGATGACATGCGCGGGGATTTTGCGGATCTGGCGGCGGTGCAGGCCGACATGGCCGCTGCCGTCGCGGAAACCCACCAGGTGCGGATGAGCATATGTCCCAGCTATTATAGCGATGACCCCGTGCTGGACCGGGTGTTTGGCCATCGCCCGAAGAATTACCTGCAGGATCTGGGGCGAGGACTGCCGGACGAGGTGGGCTTGTTCTGGACGGGGCCGGAGGTTTGCAGCCGGGAGATTTCCGTGGGCCATATGGACCGCGTCGCGCGGCAGATGGGCCGAAAGCCGTTATTGTGGGATAATTACCCGGTGAATGACGGCCCGCGCATGTCGAACCATCTGCACCTGCGCGGATTTACCGGGCGCAGCGGGATAGGTGCCCTTTGTGCCGGCCATTTCATCAATCCGGCATTGCAGCCGAACCTGTCATTATTGCCGGCGGTGACGCTCGCCATGGCGTACCGACAGGGCGACACCTACGACTATCTGGCGGCGACCCATGCCGCTGCAGCCCTTCTATATCCAAAGGATGTAGGCGATGCGCTGATGGCGGACCTGCTGAGCCTGCAGGATGCGGGCCGGGAAAGACTGAACCGCGAACGGCTGCTGCAAAAATATGCCGCGTTCGACCATCCCGCCGCGCAGGAAGTGCGACAGTTCCTGCAGGGATATTATTCGACGAGCGCCGAAGAGGTGCAAACGCAGTAAAACCACACGGCGAATAGGAGACGAGCTTCATGGCCGACAGCTTCCACATCGGTTTCCTGCCCTACAACGGCATGACTCAATTGGACATGACCGGTCCCGCTCAGGTGCTGGGGCGGATGCCGGGTGCCAGCCTGCATTTCGTCGGCAAGACGCGGGATCCCGTGATCGGCGATCTGACACTGGGGTTCGTCCCGACGGTCACGCTCGCCGACTGCCCCCGGCTGGATATGATCTGCGTTCCCGGCGGCTTTGGGTGCACTGAGGTCATGCGGGATGCGGCGGTGCTTGACTGGCTGGGCGAGCGTGCGGAGACGGCTACATTAGTGACGAGCGTGTGCACCGGCTCCCTGATTCTGGCGGCGGCGGGTCTGTTGCGGGGGAAGCGCGCAGCATGTCATTGGGCGTGGCGCGACAGCCTTTCGCTGTTCGGCGCCATCCCGGTGGCTGAACGCGTGGTCGAGGATGGCAAGTTCATCACCGGCGGGGGCGTCACGGCGGGGATAGATTTCGGGTTTCGCATCATTGAGCGACTGAGGGGCCGCGATGTCGCGGAAATGGTACAATTGGCACTGGAATATGACCCGGCGCCGCTGGGTGGCGGAACGCCCGAGACTGCGCGCGCGGAAATTGTCGCCGCGACCAACGCAGCGATGACGGAACGGGGAATGTCGGAGCGCCTTGCAGATGTCGCGGCGATTGCGCGCGACGCTAACGCCCCTTCTTCTCCCTGAGCCGCGCAACGAGGCCGTCGGCGTCGAGAGGGCGGGCGAAGAGGAAACCCTGACCGACTTCGCAGCCGGCGAGTGCGAGCGCCTGCTTCTGTCCCTCCGTTTCGATTCCTTCCGCGACGGTGGTCATGTTGAGGGCGCGGGAAAGCGACAGGATGGCGCGGACGATGTTCTGACTGTCCGCCGATTCGAGCATGCCATCGACGAAACTGCGGTCGATCTTCAGAATATCGATGGGGAGCGTTTGCAGATAGCTGAGGGATGAATAGCCGGTCCCGAAATCATCCATGGCAATCATGCAGCCGAGCGCCTTCAGCCGTGCGAAAACGTGGCGCGCCCGTTCGGGATTCCCGACAATGGCGCTTTCCGTCAGTTCGATCTTCAAGGCAGTGCCCGGCAGGCCCGAAGTGGCCAGGGCGGTTGAGACCGCTTCTACGATATCGTCGCGAAGCAACTGAACACCGGACACATTTACGGCCAGGTGGATATTCTGCGCCTCCAACAGGTCGCCGCGGATCTTCGCCATTTGCGTGCAGGCCTCCTGCAGCGCCCAGCGCCCCAGGGGGACGATCAGGCCGCTCTCCTCGGCAATGGGAATGAACTCGTCGGGCGGGACGAGGCCACGTTTGGGGCATCTCCAGCGCGACAGTGCCTCCACCCCGCAAATCATGCCATCGCGCAAACTGACAAGAGGCTGGAAGGCGAGGCTAAGCTCTCCTGCGTCGAGTGCGCGGCGCAGATCCGTCTCCATGGCGAAGCGCGCGCGCGCCTTCGAATGGTCCTGCGCCTTGTAGAGTTCGACGCCGCTGGCACCCGCGTTGCGCGCCTGCGTCAGCGCGAAATGGGCGTCGCGCATCAGATCCTCCATCTTCGTCGTTGACGAGATGGTGGTGGCGATCCCGATGGTGGCGCTGGCGTGCACCTCTCCGCCAGACAGCTGGAACGGGTCGACCAGTCGGCGTTGAACACGCGCAATGATGTCGCGGGTGTCCATTTCGTCCGTCAGGCCGGTCAGCAGCATGGCAAATTCGTCACCGCCCAGGCGGGCGAGGCGGTCCGAACCGCGAATGCATGAACTGAGACGCCGCGCCAGCGCGATCAGGAATTCATCGCCGACGGTGTGGCCGAGGCTGTCATTGATACGTTTGAAGCGGTCGATGTTGAGAAGAAGAACCGCCACCTCCCTATCCTCGCGCTCTGTCAGAGCCGTTTCGACCAACTCGCTGAATTGAAGTCGGTTTGGCAAACCTGTCAGATCATCGCTGAGCATCGTCATGCGAAGATGGGATTCCGCCTTTATCTCACTGGAACGGTCGCGGACGCTGACCAGGACATATCCGGAGCGGACGGCCAGTTTTGCCGAGAAATAACGGTCCCGGCCCGTCGTTTCGTCCTCGGGTTTTACGGTCCAGGCGAGTTCGCCCGTCGGAACGGCACCCCCGGCCAGGCAGGAAGCTATGTAGCGAAGAAGGATCCGACATTCGTTGAGCAGCGGCACTTCCGGAATTGGCACACCAGTCAGGCTCTGCGCCGACCGATTTGCCCAGCGGGTGAACGTAACATTCACTTCCGAGCAGACGGGTGTACCGCCGCTGCCCGTGCGGAACAGCAAAAGGCCGAAGGGGAGGGCGTCCGCAACGTCGCGGTCAGCAAGTGTCAGACCCGCTTCGGGTGCGGGCGCATCCAATTGCGCCAATCCGCCTCTTATCAGTGCACCTGCCATTGCACCCGCCTAGCCCGCCGGCGCTTAAGAACGCGTTACCTTTAAGGCCGCGTTATCCGTCAAATCGGTTCGATTTCGGGAAACCCATCGGCGGCAGACGCCCGGCGGACCCACGGCTGCCGAGCCATGGCGTCAGGTCCGGCTCCGACCGTGTACGACCAGTGTCACCGCCCATCGCCCAGCTGAGGCCGTCCTCTTTTCTGAGCGTTGTCACGTCCGACAGGCCACCATCCTTGTATCGTTGCAGCATCACACCCTGTCCGCGCTGCATCTGTGGCAGATCGACGAGGGGGAATATCAGGAGTTTTCGATTCCGTCCGATAATGGCGACATGATCGTCGGTCGGGGGAATCGGGCGCACCGCCTTCAGCTTTGCGCCGGGCTTGAAGCTCATCAACTGTTTGCCCTTGCGGGTTTCCGCGACAAGATCGGCGGCCGCCACGGCGAACCCACGGCCATCACTGGCGGCCAGAAGATATGATGAGGCCTCGCTGGCGACGAACATGGAGGTGATCCCCGCATCCGCATCGATGTCGATCATCGCACGTACCGGCTCGCCGAACCCGCGCCCACCGGGAAGCCGGTCGGCCCCCAATGTGTAGAACCGTCCATTATCCGCCGCGACGATTACCTTGTCGGTCGTCTGCGCCGGAAACCCTTGCGCGAACTCGTCACCTTCCTTGAATTTCTGTGCGGACAGCGTGTCTGGATCGACGTGCCCCTTCATGGCACGTACCCAGCCGCGTTTCGACACGACGATCGTGACCGGCTCGCGCTCGATCATCGCCTCCAGCGGAATGTCCTGCGTCGGTCCCGCAGCCTCGATCAGCGTCCGCCGGCCGTCTGCGAATGCCTTTTTCAACTCGGAAAGGTCATCTTTCAGCCGGCGCCTTTGCAGATCGTCGGATCCAAGCAATTCCGTCAGTTCGTCCTTTTCGGCGCGCAGTTCCGCATCCTCGGTGCGAAGCTGCATTTCCTCCAGCTTACGGAGGCTTCTGAGGCGCATGTTAAGGATTGCCTCGGCCTGGCGATCATTCAGCGCGAATTCGGCCATCATGACGGCCTTCGGCTCGTCTTCCGTGCGGATGATCTCGATGATGCGATCAAGATTCAGATATGCGACGAGATAGCCCGCGACGAGCTCCAGCCGATCTTCGATCTTGCCCAGGCGGAAGCGCGTGCGCCGCTGCAGCATGTCGAACTGGTGCCGTATCCAGGCGCTCAGCACCTCGGCCAGAGACATGACGCCGGGCGTCCTGTCCTTGTCGAGGACATTCATGTTGAGGCCGAAGCGAACCTCCAGATCGGTCATCTTGAAGAGGCTGTCGACCAGCACCGCCTTCGACACGTTTTTCGACCGCGGCGTGACGACGATGCGGGTATCCTCCGCACTTTCGTCATTCACATCCTCGAGGATCGGCAGACGCTTTTCATTCACCAGCGCCGCGCACTGCTCGATGATTTTCGAGCGCAGCACGCCATAGGGGATTTCGGAAATGACCAATTGCCAGCGCCCGCCGCCAAGATCCTCGTAGGGGACTTCGCGCTCCCCCTCCGACGCGGTCTTGTCGCCGGAGAACTTGCCGCGCACGCGGAATGAACCGCGCCCGGTTTCATAGGCGCGCCGGATCGTGTCCTCGTCCTCTGCCAGGACGCCGCCGGTTGGAAAGTCCGGCCCCTTGATCTTCTTCAGCAGGCGCGCGGTGGTCGCGTCGGGATTGTCGATCAGGATTTTCGCCGCGTCGGCGATTTCGGCAACATTGTGCGGCGGGATGTTGGTCGCCATGCCGACGGCAATGCCGGCAGATCCGTTGGCGAGCAGATTTGGGAACAGGCCGGGAAAGACCTCCGGCTCCTCATCCTCGCCATTATAGGTTTCGCGGAATTCGACCGTGCCTTCGGAAAGGCCCTGCATCAGCGCGGCGGCGGCGGCGGTCAGGCGCGCCTCGGTATAGCGCATCGCCGCTGCATTATCGCCGTCGACATTGCCGAAATTGCCCTGTCCGTCGACCAGCGGATAGCGCAGGGCAAATGTCTGCGCGAGGCGGACCATGGCGTCATAAACGGACTGATCGCCGTGTGGATGATATTTACCGATCACGTCACCGACGACGCGCGCGCACTTCTTGAAGCCGGAACCCGGGTCCAGCTTCAAAAGGCGCATCGCCCACAGCAAGCGGCGATGAACAGGCTTCAGCCCATCCCGCACGTCGGGCAGGGAGCGGGCGGTGATCGTCGACATCGCATAGACGAGATACTTCTCGCTAAGCTCGTCGGCGAATTTGCGGTCGATAATGTGGGGATCGTTCTCGTCGAGCATAACGCCCTAGAACCGCTTCTGGAGCTGCACGTCAACGCGCGTCCTCGCCAAAAGCGTCTTTTCCGCACGATGCGGGGGCAAAAGATCGCGTTCGATGAAGTGCCGGGTGATGCGTAAGGCTGCAAGAATGTCGTCTCCGCCCGTGGCGGCGGCGGGATCCTTCATGAAGGCGGGCAGGGCGAACAGGCGGGTTTTGTACGCCGCGCCAGCACTGGCGCTGACGGCCCGGCCGGATTTGGGCGAAAGATAGATCAGATCGTCGCAATCTCCCGTCGCCGCACAGCTGTCCAGATCGAGCCTGAAACCCAGATCGCGAAGCAGCTTGAGTTCGAAACGAGCGAGCGCTTGCCCCATTTGCAAAGCGTCGGCGTCGGCCTCCATCAGAGCCAGGCAAGCGACCAGCGCCTCGTAAAGCTCAGCAAAGGCTTCCCCCTCAGGCAGGGCGTCGGCCACCAGCATGGTGAGCCACTCGGTAAGCGACAATGTAAGGGGGTGGAGGGCCAGCGCGGCACGGCTGGCCATCAGCTCTATCCGTGCTGTCGCGAGCTGGGTCTCGCCGCGGCTGTCGAGCTGCGCCATCACCATATTGCCAGCCGACAGAAGCGGTTTGGACTTTCGCGACCGGCCGCCATGGACATAGGCGGCGATCAGGCCGTTGGTTTCCGTCAGCATGCGTATGACCGCGCCATGCTCGCCATGCGCGCGGGCGGTCAACATGATGGCGTTAGTGGTCAGATGCATGGCTGGCGACCGCTTCGGCTATCCACCGGACACGACGAAAGACGCCCCCATGGTCACTTCGTCCAATCGAGTCCCATCTGGTCGTAGCTTTCGCGACTGTCCGCCCAGTCTTCCTTTACCTTCACGGTCAGGAAGAGATGCACGCGTTCGCCGAGAATATCTTCAAGTTCGGCGCGGGATTCCGATCCGATCTGCTTCACGCGCGCGCCGCCCTTGCCCAGAACGATGCCCTTCTGGCTTTCCCGTTCGACCAGGATCGTCTGGTGGATGGAAATGCCGTTCGGTCCCTCGGTCCAGCTCTCCGTCTCCACGGTGGAGGCATAGGGCACCTCCTGATAAAGTTGCAGGAACAGCTTTTCTCGCGTGATTTCGGCGGCAAGCAGGCGGCTGGTGATGTTGGACACCTGATTTTCAGGGAAGTGCCACGGCTCCCGCGGCATCGCCGCCGACAGCGTTTTCTTTATGTCGTCAATGCCGTCGCCGGTTTCGGCGGACACCATGAAGGTTTCGACGAACGGGATCTTTGCATTCAACTGCTGTGCAAGCGGCAGCAGGCCGTGCTTCGATGCGATGTCCACCTTTGTCAGCGCCAGCATCTGCGGTTCGTTCCGTTTGGCGAGCGTTTCCATGATCGCCTCGACGTCATCCGTCATGCCGCGCTTTGCGTCGACCAGCATCAGGACGATATCCGCGCCGGACGTCCCCTCCCACGCCGCGTTTACCATCGCGCGTTCCAGCCGTTTTTTCGGCGCAAAGATACCTGGCGTGTCGACCAGAATGACCTGCACGTTCCGGTCGATGGCAATGCCCATCAGGCGGGCACGGGTGGTTTGAACCTTTGGGCTGACGATGGCGACCTTCTGACCCACCAGCGTGTTTACGAGGGTCGATTTACCCGCATTAGGGGCCCCGACGACGGCCACGACGCCGCAACGCTGTTCGGTCTCGCTGTTCATAGTGCGCCTTCTCGATTCAACATTGCGAGCGCGGCTGCCTTCTCCGCCTCCTGTTTGCTTGACCCTTGCGCCTCTACGGGCTCGACGCCGCGCACTGCAACCTCGACGCGAAAGCTGGGCGCGTGATCCGGCCCCTCCCGCCATGTCACCCGATAGGTCGGCAGCGGACGGCCGCGACCCTGCGCCCATTCCTGCAATTGCGATTTGGGGTCGCGGGGTGGCGCCTTGTCCTCCCCGATCCTGCCCGTCCACTGTCTGCGGACGAATGCCGTCGCGGCGGGCATGCCGCCGTCCAGATAAAGGGCGCCGATCAGCGCCTCGCACACGTCGCCCAGAAGATTGTCGGACTGGTGTACACCCGCATTGCGGGCCGAAGCGTCGATCAGGACATGGTCGGCCGCACCGATCTGGCGGGCCACGGCAGCGCAGCTTTTCTTGTCGACGAGCGTCGCGAAACGGCGGGCCATGTCACGCTCGGATTCGTGGAAATCCCGATACAGCCATTCGGCCATCACACAGCCGAGGACGCGGTCGCCGAGAAATTCCAGCCTTTCATAATTGTCGCCGCGCCCGCTGCCGCCGCTGGAATGGGTGAGGGCGGTACGGACGAGGTCGGGATTTGTGAACCTGTGGTCCAATTCGCGCTCCGCCCATTTGGCCAGCGCGTTCACAGGCGGCGGCCGATGCGATCGAAGCGCACCGCCGCGATCCAGCTGCCCGGATCATCAAGCCGAGCGGAACCGTCCAACGAGAGAAAGGAAATGCTGGCGCGCCCGACAAGGTTCTGCAGCGGCACCATGCCGAACCCCTGCGGTGCGCGGCTGTCCTCGCTATTGTCGCGATTGTCACCCATTACGAACAGGCTGTTATCGGGGACGATGAAGGTGTCGGTATCATCTAGGGCGGCCATGTAGGGGCCATGCAGTGTGCGGATCGGCCCATGCCCGGGCAGTTCCTCGACATACTGCCGAAAAACGCATTCGTCGCCGACCTGACGGCCTGCCTCGCAGCGGGTGTTGGGAGAGATGGGTACGACGCTGTCCGCAATGCGCCGCCGCGGTACGGGCTCGTCGTTCAGAAAGAGAACGCCTTCCGCCATCCTGATTTGGTCGCCGGGAAGTCCGATGACCCGCTTCACGAAGTTCATTTCGCCACCTGCGGGATCCGTGAAGACAATGACGTCGCCGCGGCTGGGCAGGGTCGCACCGATGCGGCCCTCTATCGGCGCAATTCGAAAGGGGAATGACGCGCGGCTATAGCCATAGGGGTATTTCGCCACGAGAATGAAATCGCCCGCCATCAATGTCGGCTGCATGGACGCAGACGGGATCGAAAAGGGCTCCGCCACAAATGTCCGTACGCCGAGGGCCAAGAGCACGGCCAGAAGGATCGTGCGCAGCGCCGCCAGCCATGTCGGCGCGCGGCTGATCCTTTGCGAAGTTGCAGTGTCCAGGGTGAGGGGCGCGGTCATCATTCGTCTTGGCACTTTTCAGTGCGCCGTAACAGTGTCAAGCGAGGCGCGTTCTTTCGAAAGGCGATATCGATGAAGACTGAATGGCAGGCGGTTGAAGAGGCGGCACAGGCGGCACAGGCATCCGCGCTGGTTTCAAAATTCGATGAGGAAAAGAGCCGACTGCAGCGCCTGACGTTCGATGTGGCCGACATGCATTTCGACCTTTCTAGGACGCATCTCGATATTGGCGTGGTCGATGCTTTCCTGGCGCTGGCCAAGCAGACTGATTTTCAGGGCCTGCGCGCGCGCCTTCTGTCGGGAGACACGGTGAATCCCACCGAAGGCCGGGCAGCCTCTCACACGGCGGAGCGTGGCATGGGCGCGGAGGCAGACGTCCACGCCGCCGACGAGGCCCGCCGGCAGATGCGCGCGCTATATGACCGGATCGAGGGCGGCGCGTTCGGTGACGTCCGTCACATCATCCATATCGGCATAGGGGGCTCGTTTCTGGGGCCCGCGCTTGTGATCGACGCGCTGTTGCCGAAGGAGCCGCGCTATGACGTGCAGATCGTCAGCAATATCGACGCGCGCGCCCTGGAACGCGCGCTGATGCATGTTGACCGCACCCGTACATTGATCGTGACGGCGTCTAAAAGTTTTACGACGCTTGAAACGATGATGAACACCGAGAGCGCGTTGAAGGCGCTGGGGCAGGACGCGAAATCGCGCCTGATCGCGGTCACTGCCGCCCCCGACAAGGCGACAGAATTTGGCGTGGACGCCGCAAACGTCCTTCCCTTCGCAGAGACGGTCGGTGGGCGCTATTCCTTGTGGACTGGCGTTGGCCTTGCCGCCGCGCTTGCGCTTGGCTGGGAGGAATATGAGGCGCTGCTGTCCGGTGCGGCAGCAATGGATCGTCATTTCGCTGACGCCGACCTGACCGAAAACGTACCCTTCGTGGCGGCGTGCATGGACCTGCTTTATGCGAGTGTCATCGGGGCGGAAACGCGCGCCGTCTTTGCCTATGACGAGCGACTGGCTTTGTTGCCGCCCTTTCTGCAGCAATTGGAAACCGAATCGAACGGCAAGCGCGTCGACCGGGACGGCGAGACGCTTGAAAGGGGTAGCGCGCCCGTAGTGTGGGGCGGCGTCGGCACCGATGCGCAGCATGCCGTGTTCCAGATGCTGCATCAGGGCACGCACCTGATCCCGACCGAATTCCTGGCGGTGAAGGAGCCGGGCCATTCCATCGGCGGCGATCACCATGCCCAGCTTCTTGCCAATTGTATCGCACAAGGGGCGGCGTTGTTGCGCGGGCGCAGCTTCGAAGAAGCGAAGGCGAAGGGTGCCGACGATGCACTGGCGCATGCCAAGACGTTTCCCGGAGACAAGCCGTCCTCGACGATTCTGCTCGATCGCCTCGACGCGCGTACGCTCGGCGCACTGCTCTCCTTTTACGAGCACCGCACATTTGCTTTTGGTGCCCTGCTTGGCATCAACAGTTTTGATCAGATGGGGGTCGAACTGGGCAAGGATGTCGCCCGTGCAATCGCCGACGGAGATTTGGGCGATCTCGACCCGTCGAGCCGGGACCTACTGACGCGGGTTGGGCTGTAGCGGACGCGCCGGGAAGGGTCGGGCCCGGCAATTAGGTGCAATTACCCCTGCCCAGCGGGGGGGATTTGCCGAGGATCCGCACTCCAGGCCTTGCATTGGCAGCCAATTGAAAAGTCGCTGCCACCTTGTTGCGCTGCACAAATGCCTATATGGGAGCATTCGATACTTTCCCATATTCTAGGATGCCCCGCCCATGGCGCTACGCAATGTGGCCATCATCGCGCACGTCGATCATGGCAAGACCACCCTCGTCGATGAACTGTTCAAGCAGTCCGGCACCTTCCGCGAAAATCAGCGCGTCGAGGAACGCGCGATGGATTCGGGCGACCTGGAAAAGGAACGTGGCATCACGATTCTGGCCAAGTGCACCAGCGTCGTCTGGACCGGCAATGCCGAGACCAATGAGGGCGGCGAGGCCATCCGCATCAACATCGTCGACACGCCGGGCCACGCGGATTTCGGGGCCGAGGTAGAGCGCATCCTGTCCATGGTGGACGGCGTCATCCTGCTGGTCGACGCCGCCGAAGGGCCGATGCCGCAAACGAAATTCGTCACCAGCAAGGCGCTGGCGCTGGGCCTGAAGCCCATTGTCGTCGTCAACAAGATCGACCGCGGCGACGCGCGCCCGGCCGAAGTGCTGGACGAAGTGTTCGAGCTGTTCATGGCGTTGGAAGCGACCGACGAACAGCTGGACTTCCCGCACCTGTTCGCCTCTGGCCGCGGTGGGTTCGCCAATGAAGACCCCACCATCCATGAGGGCACGCTGGAACCGCTGTTCAAGCTGATCCGCGATCATGTTCCGGCCCCGGGCCTGGACATCGACGCCAAATTCTCGATGCTCGCAACGCTGCTGGACCGCGATAATTTCCTTGGCCGTATCCTGACCGGACGTATCGAATCGGGTACGCTGAAAACCGGCATGCCGATCAGGGCGATCGACGTGAACGGCAAAATCGTCGAGACCGGGCGCGCGACGAAGGTGTTCGCGTTTGATGGCCTGGACCGTGTCCCCGTGGATGAGGCGAAGGCGGGTGACATCGTCGCCATTGCCGGTCTGACCACCGCGACGGTTTCCAACACCATCGCCGATCCCGAAGTTTCCGCACCGCTGGACGCGCAGCCAATCGATCCGCCGACGCTGAGCATGACATTTGCCGTCAATGACAGCCCCTTTGCCGGCAAGGATGGCGACAAGGTGCAGAGCCGTGTCATCCGCGAACGTCTGGAGCGCGAAGCGGAAGGCAATGTCGCCATTCGCATCACCGAATCGAACGAGCGCGACGCGTTCGAAGTGGCGGGGCGCGGCGAATTGCAGCTGGGCGTCCTGATCGAAACGATGCGCCGCGAAGGCTTCGAACTGTCCATCAGCCGTCCCCGCGTACTGTTCCGCGAAGGGCCGGAGGGGCGCGAAGAACCCTATGAAACCGTGGTCGTCGATGTTGACGATGAATTTTCCGGTACGGTCGTCGAAAAAATGGCGCTGCGCAAAGCAGAGATGACCGACATGCGCCCGTCGGGCGGTGGCAAGACGCGCCTGACGTTCAGTGCGCCGTCGCGCGGCCTGATCGGCTATCATGGCGAATTCCTGTCCGACACGCGCGGCACCGGCATCATGAACCGCCTGTTCGAAAAATACGGCCCCTATAAGGGCCAGATTATCGGCCGTCCCGTCGGCGTCCTGATTTCGATGGAGCAGGGACAGGCAGTTCCCTATGCGCTTAACACGCTGGAGGAACGCGGCATTCTGTTCATCGGCCCCGGTGAGGCGCTGTATCAGGGCATGGTCATCGGCGAGAATGCGAAGCCGCAGGACCTGGAGGTTAATCCGCTCAAGTCGAAGCAGCTGACCAACTTCCGCGCCAGCGGCAAGGATGACGGCATTCGCCTGACCCCGCCGCGTCGTATGACGCTGGAACAGGCGATCGCCTATATCCAGAATGACGAGCTGGTCGAGGTAACGCCGAAGGCAATCCGTATTCGCAAGCGGCATCTGGATCCGCACGAGCGGAAGAAGGCGTCGCGCAAGGCTGAAGACTGAGCGTTCAAGGCGTCGCAAGCTCTGCGTGCGTGAATTGAAAAAGGGTAGAGCCAGATTTCTGATCCGGCTCTACCCTTTTCTGTTCTCTGAAGCGGGTCACCCCCCTCAGGAGGGACAAGTCCTAGGCGTTCGTGGCCTTTTCGGCGGCCGATTTGCGCCGCCGTATCGCGACGGCGGTGAAGCCAAGGCCGCCAAGAAGAAGGCCAAGCGTCGCAGGTTCAGACACCTGCTCTCCGGGCATGATCTCGCTGATCGTGAGCGTACTTGCCCCCGATACGAGACTGGTCAGATTGAATGTGCCGGTCGAAAAGACTGGTCCACCGGCGCCGCCGGTAAAGAGGTCGGGTCCGGCAAATTGAGTGAAACCAAGGTCTGGGGACTGGATATTCAGGCTTGCGATAACGCCCGTTCCAAAGCTGATATCGGCTGTGCCCGGCACACCGCCGAAAACGCCCGCAAAATCGTCAAAGAAAATCTGATCACCGATCAGCGTGCTGCTGTTCGCCCGGTCGGGAGTCGGCATGGAATCCAGAATAAAACTGGCCTGCCGCGATCCGGTCAGCTCGAATTGCAGGGGCGCAGCACTGGCAGGTGCCGTCAGGAGGAGCGCGGTTATCGCGGCACCGGAGGAGATGAGGGTCTTACAGATCATAAAAATGGTCCAATATTGGGAACAGGGAAGAAACCCTTTCAGGTCGTTAATTATATACGGCCCCGAATGATCAGCGGTTTCGATTGCCTGCCGTAAGAGGGCCCCGCAAATTATCTGAGAGCAAGGATCGATGGCGTTGCGTTCCGGCGCCTGAGGCGCGAGAGGGCCGACCATGGAAATATTCATCGCAATGAGCGCGCTCGCGCTTGCGCTCGCCATGGATGCGTTCGCCGTCGCGCTTGCGCAGGGGGCATCCGGCAGAACGGATAGCCTGACGGCGGTCCGCTTGGGTTTGGCATTTGGTGTGGCGCAGGCTGTCATGCCGCTGATCGGGTGGCTGCTGGGGACGGGTTTTGCGTCGCTGATCCAGACGTTGGATCATTGGATCGCGCTGGTCCTGCTCTCCTTCCTGGGATTGCGCATGATCCGTGAAGCGCTGACCCGTGACGAAGGGGAGGTGCCGCCAGCCCTTTCCGGCTGGACGCTGCTGACCGCTGCAATCGCCACGAGCATCGATGCGCTGGTTGCGGGAATTACCATTCCGACCTTGGGACTTCCCATACTCCTGACCTGCCTCGTCATTGGCATTGCCACCACGGTGCTTTGCGCCATTGGTGTGCGGGTAGGCGGACTGATGGGCGCACGTCTGGGCACGCCTGCGGAATTATTTGGCGGGGCGGTGCTTATTCTCCTCGGCCTCGATATTTTTATTCGCCACCAGTTTTTCGGGGGATGACCCCTCAGGTCGAGCGCTGTTCGAATGCCTGATCGGGCCTGTCAGGAGGCAGGTTCGACCCCGCCAATGCAAAGATATTTGATCTCCAGATAATCCTCGATACCGTATTTTGAGCCCTCACGGCCCAGGCCGGACTGCTTGACACCGCCGAAGGGCGCGACCTCGGTAGAAATAATGCCGGTATTGTGGCCGACGATGCCATATTCCAGTGCCTCTGCGACCCGGAAAATTCGCGCATAATCTCGCGCGTAAAAATAGGCGGCGAGGCCGAAAACGGTGTCGTTGGCCAGTCGGATTCCGTCCTCCTCCGTCTTGAAGCGGAATACCGGGGCGAGCGGGCCGAATGTTTCCTCGTGACTGACGATTGCGTCCGTCGGCACGTCAGCCAGGAGAGTGGGTGAGTAGAACAGGTCGCCCTTGTCAGACGGACCGCCCTCCACGACGACGCGCGCGCCCTTCTTTACTGCGTCTGCCTTGTGCGCCTTCACCTTTTCCAGACCATCGGCATCGATCAACGGGCCGATGTCCGTCCCCTCCGTCATGCCGTCGCCGACTGTCAGGTCTCGGACCGCGCGTTCGAAACGCTCGATGAACGCGTCGTAGATGCCATCCTGAACGTAAATGCGGTTGGCGCAGACGCATGTTTGACCGGCATTGCGGAACTTACAGGAAATGGCGCCCTCGACGGCGGCATCCAGATCGGCGTCGTCGAACACCAGGAAGGGCGCATTGCCCCCCAGTTCCAGACTGATCTTCATGATGTTACCGGCGCACTGTTCGTACAGTTTTCGGCCGATTTCGGTCGATCCGGTAAAGGACAGTTTCCGAACGGCAAAATTGCTGGTCAGCTCTCCGGCGATCTCTCCGGCACTGCCGGTCAGGCAGGACAGCAGCCCCTTTGGGATGCCAGCCTCCTCCGCAAGCACGCAGAGGGCGAAGGCGCTGAGCGGCGTGGCGGTGGCGGGCTTTATGACCATGCCGCAGCCAGCGGCGAGGGCGGGACCGCATTTGCGGGTGATCATCGCGGCGGGGAAGTTCCACGGGGTGATGGCGGCACAGACGCCGATGGGCTGCTTCATCACGAGAAGGCGCTTGTCCGGCTGATGCCCCGGGATCATGTCGCCATAAACGCGCTTTGCCTCTTCCCCGAACCATTCGATAAAGCTGGCGGCATAGGCGATCTCGCCGCGTGATTCCGCCAGCGGCTTGCCCTGCTCGGCGGTCATCAGATGCGCGAGATCCTCCTGATGCTCCATCATCAGATCGGCCCATTTCCGCATGACACCGGCGCGATCCTTTGCTGTTCGGGCGGCCCAGGGCCCCATCGCCCTTTGCGCGGCGTCTATCGCCTTTCGGGTCTCGGCAGCGCCCATTTTCGGGACGTTGGCGATCGTTTCGCCCGTGGCGGGATTGGTAACTGCTATGCGTTCATCCGCGCCCGTCCATTCGCCGGCAAGGTAGCAGTCCTCGCGAAGAAGATCCGGTCGGGAAAGGTTGAGTTTCGTCATGGAAGGGCCTCGCTTTCCCCTTGCATACGCATGTGGGGCCTTCATGGTTGCCGACGAATGATACGAAGGGGCCAGGCACAAGGTCCCATCACGTTCGATAAGACACAATGCACACCAGTCAGGTTATTCTCTCATAAGAGAAATCCGCCGAAAAAGACTCAAATAGAAATTTTTTCTAGACTTACACAGCATACAGTCTACGTTTGCGGGACGCGCTCTTGCATGAGGGCCACCAAAAATGGTGGAGCAGAGTGTCCAGGCGATAGGACCGGGGATCCTATTCGTAAGCACAGGAGGGGGAATTAGATGTTTTTCACGTCAAAAATGAGTCGTGCCGATTTTTCCGGCGGAAGTGTTCTGGCGCTTGGTGTCGCCATCCTGACCGTATCGGTGCCAGCCGTTGCCCAGACGGATGCGGGATCGGATACGCCCGAAGAAATCGTCATTACGGGGTCTCGAATCGTCAGTTCCGGCTTTGACGCCCCCACGCCGATGACGGTCGTGGGCGAGGATGAGTTGCGACAGGCGGGCCGGACAGATATTTCCGAGACTCTTGCCGACTTACCGCAATTCCGCAGAACGCAAAGTGCGACGTCGACCAATACGGTTACGTCTTCCGGTCAGTCGCCCGCTGATTTGCGTGGTCTGGGAAATGCGCGCACTCTCGTGCTGATCAACAGCCGACGCTATGTCAGTTCGAACGATTTGCAGACGGTTCCTTATTCTCTGGTCAAGAATATCGAAATCGTGACAGGCGGCGCCTCTGCTGCTTACGGTTCGGGTGCAGTTGCTGGCGTCGTCAATCTTATTCTGGATGATGAACTGGAAGGATTCGAGCTCGGCGCTCAGACAGGCATTTCTTCTCGCGGCGATGGCAAGAAGTCGTTGTTTGAAGCATCGGCTGGTCTGAACTTCGCAGATGGTCGCGGTCATTTTATGATTGGTGGTGACTATTTGAAGGATGAGGGCGTTATTCCAGGCAATGCCCGTCCCCTTATAGGGTCGGCGCTTTTCTTTCCTGGTGAGGATGGACAACTTTATCCCACCGCCGATGTTCGCGATGCCGTCCGAAACGAAACGGGCCTGATCAATACCGGCGTCTTGGCAGGCCAGACGTTCAACAATGATGGCACGCTGCGTCCCTTTCAATACGGCATTCGCCGCCCGGGCGCGCCCACGCTGATGCAGGGCGGGGAAGGTTATAATATCGACCAGTTCAGGTCGCTGTCCGCACCGATCGAACGTGCGAACGTCTTTGGCCGGGTCAGTTATGAGGTTTCCGACAATTTGGAAATCTGGGCGGAAATGGGCTTCAATGAAGTGTCCGACCGGCGCGTTTATTTCCCCGATCTGGCGATCAATCAAATTACGGTATCGGCCACCAACCCCTATCTGAATCAAAATATTCGGTCCCAGCTTGCCGCCGCCGGAGAAACGGAATTCACCTTTGGCCGTGCGGTTACCGACGTATCGTTGACCGAGTATGATTTCACCCGCCAGACTTTCCAGGGAACCGTGGGATTGGACGGGAACTTCGCTGACGGCACCTGGCGCTACAATGTTTACTACAGCCATGGTGAGCAGGAGCAGGATCAGACGCTGATCGGTCTAACGCTGCGCGAGAATTTTTTCAGCGCAGTGGACGCGGTGCGTGACCCCATTTCGGGGGAGATCGTGTGCAGGGTGGCATTGACGAATCCGGGCACCGATTGCCGTCCGCTCAACCTGTTCGGATCGGGCAATGCGACGGCTGCCGCTCAGGATTACGTCACCGACAATTGGAACGCGGTTACTACGAACTGGCTTGATAGTGCGGGCGCATCGGTAAGCGGTGATTTGTTCAATCTGTGGGATGAGCCGGTCGCGTTCGCCGCTGGTGTGGAATATCGCGAAGAGTCGTTCGAGACATTGTACGATGCGAATTCCCTGGCGGGCAACTTCACGACAATTAATGGCGTGAATATTGAAAAGACCGGCAATAATGTGAAGGAGGGCTTTGTCGAAGTCGCCGCTCCTATTCTTGTCGGCCTTCCCTTTGCGCAAAGGGTTACCTTGAATGGTGCCGCACGTGTCTCGGATTATAGTACGAGCGGATCAATCTGGTCGTGGAAAGTCGGGGGTGTCTGGGAGGTCAGCGATGACATAAAGTTTCGCGCAACTCGCTCGCGGGACATCCGCGCTGCCTCGTTAAACGAACTGTTCAGCAATCAATCAACATTCTTCACCAACGTCGTCGACGAAGGGCAGGGTGACAAGCCAACCAGGCAAATCATTCTCTACACGGGTGGTAATCCGGATCTTGCCCCGGAGATCGCCAACACATTGACTGCTGGCGTCGTGTTAACGCCGCAATTCATGCCTGGATTTGCCTTTTCGGTCGATTATTACGACATCGAAATTGAGGATGTGATCACGACGCTGAATGCGCAGCAGATCGTGAACAGCTGCTATTTGCAGGGTAATGATGCTGCGTGCGCGCAAATCAGCAGAGGCAGCTCAGGCGATATTTCTGAAATTACAGCGACATTTATCAATGTGGCTGAATTCAAGAATACCGGCCTGGATTTTGAAGCTTCGTATCGCACAAGCACGGACGGTGTCGGGATCCCGGGGCAGCTCGATCTGCGTGCCCTCGCCAATTATGTCGACCGCCTGGAAACCGATAATGGTATCATCACAATTGACGGATCGGGATTCCTGGGTTCGCAGGCACCATTCCTGGCGCCGAAATGGCGGGGCACGCTGACAGCGACCTTTGAATCTGATCATATCGGCCTTGATACCCGGGTCCGCTATATCGATGGCGGCGGCTATGCTCCGGCCGAAGTGCTGGCCAATATCGGCGACAATGATATTTCCAGCCGTACCTATGTCGATCTGGGGGTGCGGGCTTATGTGCCGTTCGGCGACGGTGACCGCTTTACGGTGTTCGGGAATGTGCAGAACCTGTTCGACAGGGATCCGCCGCTGGCTGCGGTCAGCTCTGCCTATTTTGACTTGATCGGGCGCTATTACACGTTCGGTGTAAGGGCTAATTTCTGAGATTCCGCTGCGTTGCCGGTTGGCTAGACCATGCCGGCAACGCAGTGCACCCGTCTAATCGCGGGCGGGGACTACGCCCAGATCGCCGGATACGATGTGCCAATCGCCGGTTCCATCGACGGGGCGACGAAGTCTGTAGATACCGTCATATGAGCGGCCTGTGCCGTCGCTCAGCAGGTCGTCCACTTCGACACCAACCGAGACTGTCGCGACGCCGTTGCTGACCGAGGGGGAAGAAATGCGGCCAATTTCAACTGCGGTGAGCTCGGTGTCGGTAAATCCGCTTTTGAAGCGTTCGAAGGCTTCGGTGTCTTCCTCCGGCTCCTGCCCCCATAATTGCCATGCGGTTGCATAGTCGCGGCTGGAAATGGCGGCGTAATATGCCTCTACGACCGCACCGGGGCCTGTCGAAGCGGCCCTGACCGCTTCATCCGTTGGCTCGGCGCCGGGCTCCTGAGCGGAGCAGGCGGCCAGCAGCGTGAGGGCAGGCAGGAAAAACCGCGCGTTCATGTTTCAGAGGATGCCCCCGCCGAGCGAAAGGCGCAAGGCCGCCAGAATCAGGACGAAAATATTGAGGTTCCTGCCGGCATTGGAACTGGACATCGCGCCTATCGCGCCACCCAGCGCCGCAATGGGAAGGGCGAGCCAATTGACGATGCCGATGAAGGGGAACAGGCCCAGAATGGCAACAGATAGAGCGACCAGACCGAGCAGGATCGATACCATATTCAACATAATAGTCGGCTCCATGCTGTATTGGCTGTGCAATACACTTATTTAGACGTCGGTGGGGAGGTTGCAAGGCATGAATATGTTTATGGACGCCGACCAGCTTCATGCGTTTTTGGTCGCCGCAGCGCGTGCACGGCAACCGGTGACCTATTCCGAGACGCTGGCTAGTCAGGGTTACGCCTTCACACGGCCGAAGATGCGCGCGCTTTGCGTCTTGCTTGGTGACATGGACGCCGGAGGACGCGCACGAGGAGAGCCGGAGCTGGCCGTGTTGGTGGTACGGCAATCCGACGGTCTGCCGGGGCAGGGGTGGTGGACATCCGGCGGCGCAGAGGGACATGCGGGGCCGTGGGAAGGGCCGGCGGCCAAGCGGCATGTGAAGCGCCTGCAGAAACGTGCGTTTGACTATTGGGCGTCGCGCGCGTCCTCCACCAGCGCCTGACAGGCCGTTCCTCAGGTCTGGAACGTATCGCATGCGGCGGGGTCGCCCGTTTCCATGCCACGCTGGAACCATTGTTGCCGCTGGGCCGACGTACCGTGGGTGAAGCTGTCGGGCGTCACATATCCTTGCGCCTCTCGCTGCAGGCGGTCGTCTCCAATAGCATTCGCGGCGGCCAGAGCCTCTTGCAGATCGCCGGGATCGAGATTCTTTTGATTGCCATACGCAAATACGCCCGCGTAGCAATCGGCCTGTAATTCCATGCGTACCTGCAACTCATTCTGCTCGCTGCGCCCCACGCGCGCCTGCTGACGGCGTATTTCTTCCGACATGCCGGTCACCGTTTGCACATGATGGCCAACCTCGTGGGCGACGACGTAAGCGGCGGCGAAATCGCCGACGCCGCCCATCTGCGCCAGCTGGTCGAAGAAGCTGGTGTCGATGTAGATCCGCTGATCAGCGGGACAGTAGAAGGGACCTGTGGCCGATTGCGCGGCGCCGCATCCGGATTGCCCCCGACCGGCGTAAAAAATCAACGTCGGTTCGGGATAATCTTCCCCAGCCTGCGCGAATTCGGCATTCCAGACATCCTCCGTATCGGCAAGGACCACGCAGGTGAACGCGTGGATATCGCTGCGGTCGCAGCCTGTGCCAGCTCCGGCGGTTGCCACGGGGTCGGTAACAGGCTGGCCACCGCCGCCCATGCCCAGGACGCTAAGCGGGTTGCCGCCCATCACCCAAATGACGATGCCGATAATGACGATGGTCCCGATGGAAAGGCCGCCCTTGCCGCCGATGGGAAGTCCGCCGCCGCCCATGCGAAAGCCGCCGCTGCGTCCCGTCTGGTCGCCTATATTGCTGCTCTGTCTGCGGCCGCGCCATTTCATGTGGATGCCCTCCCTTTTGCAGGATGACGCGCGACAATGGAGCGCGGTTCCCTGTTGATTAAGTACCCGGAAAGCCTGCTGTCATGGTGTTGCGCCGAAAACCTAGCCGAAGGGTTGACGCTGTGCCCCCGCCGATTCATATATATGGCCAAGTTCAACGTAAGCGAAGGGAGGTGATCCGATGTCTCATGGTTCAGAAAAGAGGTCGGTTCAGTCTGTTCGGAGGATCGCTGCCTAAACGGTAGCCATTCGGGTCTTCCGGGTCGTACGTCCGGCCGCTGACCATGTTAGAGGGGTCGCTTGTTCCCGAGGGGGCAGGCGGCCCTTCTGCGTTTTGGCGGGTGCGGCATTTGTGTCCCCTTCCGGGGACCGCGTTCTAATTTGTGCGCTTTAACTGCATGATGGCGGTGTCGAGAGCGGACAGGAAGCGTGACCGGTCTTCCTTTCGAAAGGGCGCGGGGCCGCCAATATTCGTCGTTTCCGCGCCCGCCCTGAGGTCGGCCATGATGGCGCGGGTAGCGATGGCACCGCCGATCGACGCGCTGGTGAAGGGCTTGCCGTTATTTCCGATAACCGTCGCGCCCGCCTTTATGCAGCGATCCGCCAGCAGGATATCGGCGGTGGTCACGATGGTATTCTCGCCTGCCTGCTCTGCAATGTAATCGTCCGCGGCGTCGAAACCGTCGCTGACGACGTTTAGCGAAATCAGCGGATGATCGGGCAGACGAAGATATTGGTTCGCGACGATCACCACGGGAACCTCGTGGCGCCACGCGACCTTGTAGATTTCGTCTTTCACCGGGCAGGCATCGGCATCGACCAGGATTCGTATCATTGCACGGCAAAGACCTGGTAGGGATCGACAGCTTCGCCCTGCCACCAATTTTTTTCTGGGCCCAGTCGCTCGATTGCGAAATGAAGGTGCGGGGCGTCGTCGTCGGCATTCCCTGTTGAGCCCACGGTGCCGATCACCTGCCCCCGCCGCACGGCATCGCCCTCTTCGATATCGTCGGCGCGGCTATCCAAATGGGCGTAATAATAGACCCAGCTTTCGGTGGGATCGAACTGATAGATGGTGGTGCCGCCCTGGTCCGAATCGAAGAATTTCACGAGAACGCCATCGTCCACAGCGCGCACGGGCGTGCCGCGCGCGGCCATGAAGTCCAGGGCTTGGTGAGCGCGCCCCTCGCCTCGGGAATCGTCGAACTGCGGCGTCAGGTCGGACAGATCGTAGCCGGCCACGGGGAGTGTCAGTTCCTTCGCCATAAGCTCCGGTGTCGCAGATGGAGAAGGCGAAAACACGATATCTTCCGGCGGGTCGGTGGCGATTTCTTCGGGCGGAATAGCAGTAGCCGGGGTGTCGACCATTTGCGGGGGCGGTGCCGCGCGGTCTGTGCGCTCATACAGGAACAGCCAGGCTGCGCTGGTCGCCAGGGCAGTCAGAATGGCTGTGGCGAGAATGATACCGAACGTGCGCATGGCGGGATGTCTGCCGCCGAATGGCGCGCTTCACAAGTCGTCCCGTGCACGCGCTGCGATGAGCCGTACCCATCGTTCATGGTGGTTTCAGGCGTAATTTCTTATGATTGCGCGAAGGCAAGCGCGATCGAAGGATGGCGCGGAATAGATTTGGGTTTTTTATGATCAATCGACGTCAAATATTCTCAACCGGGGCGAAGGCGCTGGCCGGCGGCGCGGCGGTGTTGTCGTTTCCGCATATTGCACGGGCCGATGTGCTCGCCGCCAGTGAAAAGCGGCTGAGCTTTTTCAATACACATACGTCGGAAAAGACACGGTCGCTGTTCTGGGCAGACGGCCAGCCGATTGCCGAGGGCCTGAAGGAGATCGACCACATCCTGCGCGATTGGCGTACAGGCGATGTGGAGGTCATGGACCGGGATCTTCTGGACCTGCTGCATGGACTGACGGCCAAAGTGGGTCGTGCAGAAGAGGAATTGCACATCATTTCGGGTTATCGCAGTCCGAAAACGAACAATATGCTGCGGAGCCAATCATCGGGCGTGGCGAAGAAGAGCCTGCACCAGCAAGGAAAGGCGATCGACATCCGCCTGCCGGGGACGGAATTGCCGAAATTGCGCAATGCCGCCATGGCGATGAAGGCGGGCGGCGTCGGCTATTATGAAAGCAGCCAGTTCATCCACGTGGACACGGGGCGCGTGCGCTACTGGTAGATCCGGCATTTGCATTGCAAGGCGGCACCGGCGACCATAGCTATCGTGGCATGGATGCACCGGCGCCCTTCACAAATCCCGCCATCACGGCACGCGGAGAGGCGCGCGCCTCAGTTGATTTTCGTGGCCTGGATACGCTGTGGCTGAACACGGGTACGCTTTGCAACCTTGCCTGTGAGCACTGCTATATCGAAAGTTCCCCCACGAATGACCGGCTGGTGTATCTGCATCGCAGCGACGTCCGCCGTATGTTGGACGAGGTCGCGGCAGGCGGCCATCCGCTAAGCGAGATCGGCATTACCGGCGGCGAGCCGTTCATGAATCCTGACATTGACGGCATTATCGCCGATTGTCTGGGCACGGGTGTCGACGTGCTGATCCTGACGAATGCCATGACGCCTATGCGCCATCACAAAGACGCGCTGCGGCGGATGCGTTCGCCGCGGCTGACGCTGAGGGTCAGTCTGGACCATTATGATCCGGTGAGACATGAAAAGGAGAGGGGGCCACGTTCCTTTCGCCCAGCCATGGAAGGACTGAAATGGCTGTCCGACGAAGGATTTGAAGTTGCCGTTGCCGGACGCCTGTTCGACAGTGGTGACGAAGCGGGAATGCGTTCAGGCTATGCCGACATGTTTGCGCGCGAGTCGATCGACATAGACGCGCACGATCCTGAACGTCTGGTCCTGTTCCCGGAAATGGACGATAGCAGCCAGGTCCCCGAGATCACCACTGCTTGCTGGCAAATCCTGGGCAAGAATCCGGACGACCTGATGTGCGCCAGCCAGAGAATGCTGGTTCGCCGCAAGGGCGCGGAGCAGGCGACGCTGGCCGCCTGTACGCTGCTGCCCTATGATCCGGAGTTCGATCTGGGACCGACCATTCGCGGCGCCAGCGGCAGTGTCGCGCTGAATCATCGATGGTGCGCGCAATTCTGCGTTCTGGGTGGCGGAAGCTGCGGCTGACAAGCTATTCGGCGTAGAGTGGCAGCTGATCTAGCTCCTTATCTATTTGCTCTCTAACGGCCCGAAATCGTTCGCTGTTGATCGTGCCCATGTCTTCCTCGAATTCAGAATCCGTAAGCCCCTCCACCCTCCGAAGTGCGGTTGGGGGCAGCAAATCGCCTGGCTCTGCACGCGCGAGGAGAGCCTGAACACGTGCCGTCCGTGCCGGGTCGGCCAAGGCCTGACCCAGGCGCAAACCTGCCCGATCGGCCGTAAGATCGACGAAGCTGAAGCCGCTGCCACCCGGTAGGCTGTCATCCAGTTCTTTCCATTCGCCCAGTGCCGATCCCAGGCCTGAATTGCTGGTGGCGAGCGCCGCGGAAAGTGTGAAATGCTTGGCAAGATCGTTCCGCCCGCCAAGCTGTGCCATCAATATGGTGGGAGCGTCGACCTGTGTCGTGGTGGATGCGGCGCCAGCCATTTGCATGACACCCGGTCCTACAATTGCCGCTGCCATTCCGACGGTCCGGCCAACAGCCACCTCTGCAGCGACGGGTGAATCCGCAAAAGTAATACGATAAAGCGCTGAGAGCGTCGGCTGCTCCGCCAGGAAATCCGCCTTTTCCGTTAGTTGCGCATAGGTGTCCCAGGCAGCCTCTGTGCTGACCTCTGACGCATGGCCGGATAGGCGGCGAAGCGCGCGGGTCAGTTCCTGCGGGACGTCCACCGTCATCTGCAATTTTTTCGGATCGAACTGCACGCCCGTGAACATGCTGTCCAGCGTTGGCGGAGGCTGCGGCTGGTCCGCCCAGAGCCATGCCAGCAGAAAATTCGCTGCCGCCTCCGACAGTTGCGGGGGCAGGGCCACTTTACCCGCGCGGGCATGGATGCGGGCCGTGCCGTCGGGGGTCTGCGCGGCGATATGCGCAGACAGATTCAGCCAAGTGTGCTCCGCAAGTCTGAGCGACGCCTGCGCACGCAGCCGGTCGGCGAGGATTGCAGCATTGAAGTCCAGTTCGGGCGCGCTGTGGGAAATAAGCCGTGCCGCGCTGGCAATTTCCTCCTTGCGAATGGAAACGTCGGTCGGCTTGTTCTGACGCACCGCCCAGATGCTTCTGATCGCCAGCATCCGGGATGCCCCCACGTCCACGGCGCGCGGTGCCGGCGTTTCCGACGCGATGGGCTGCGACGAGAGCAGGCTCGCCCCCAGGAAGGCAAGGGCTGCTGTGAAGAACAGCGACAAACGAAAGAGGATGCGGATCACGGCGCTGCCATATCCCAGCATTGCTGTCCGGTATATGGTTTCCGGTGCCCGTGTCGATCAGACGTGCGGAGACCCGGGCGGGGAGAGTGCAGCATCGCGCAGGCCGCGCCAGACGCGCACGGCCTGAACGCTTTCCGGCACGTCGTGAACGCGGAACAATTGAATGCCCTGGGCCAGACCGGCGGAGACAATTGCAAGCGAACCGCCGAGCCGCTGTTCAACCGGCGCCTCGCCTGCCAGCGCGCCGATGAAGCGCTTGCGGCTGGCACCTAATAGCAGCGGAACGCCGAGACCGTGAAACAGGGCAAGGCCGTTAAGCAATTCCAGATTGTGGCGCACCGTCTTGCCGAAGCCGATGCCGGGATCGGCGATGATGCGCGCGCGGGGAATACCCGCCGCCTCCGCAATTGCGATGCGTTCCGACAGCCAATCGTAAATATCGAGCAGGGTGTGATCGTAGCGCGGGGTGTTTTGCATCGTGCGCGGATCGCCCTGTGCGTGCATGATGATGACGGGTGCGCCGCTGTCGGCAACGACACCCAGGCTGCGGTCGTCATGGGTCAGGCCGCTGATGTCGTTGACGATGCGTGCTCCGCGCGAAAGTGCATCCTGCATGACGCTGGCTTTCCGGGTGTCGATACTGATCAGCATCTCGGCATGGGCAAGGTGATCGAGGACCGGCGCGACCCTGTCGATTTCGTCCTGTTCCCAGACTGGCTCCGCGCCCGGACGGGTGGATTCGCCGCCAATGTCGATGATCGCCGCACCCGCCGCCGCCATATCGAACGCGGCCCCGGCCGCGGCAGCCGGGTCTGCATGAGCGCCGCCGTCAGAAAAGCTGTCCGGCGTCATGTTGAGAATGCCCATTATCTGCGGCTCTTCGAAGCGCAATGTGCGCGGGCCGAGCGAAAGGGGAGGGCGGGGCGCCGTGATGCGCCCCCAGTCCGGATGATCCTGAAGAGCGCCCAGTTCTGCCACGGGAACCAGCCGCGCGGGCTCATTTCGAGACAGTATCTCGACCTGAGAGAACCAAAGCGCACCCCCTGCCAGCCGTGCAACCAGCCCATCGAAGCCGAAAGGGGCATCGACAAAGCCCGTGGGCCGCAAATAGCTGTCCTGCGTCACCGGGTCAGTGGGCAGCGGCGCGGCTGCGATAGGCATCCCGAAGCGCGTCCAGCGGCTGCAGCGTGCCACCCTTTTCCGTATGCCAGAAGGTCCAGCCGTTACACGACGGCGCCTTTTGCACCAGCGCACCCAGCTTGTGGATTGACCCGGTTTCCCGCCCGATTGCCAGCGAACCGTCCGCCCGAACGCGGGCCTGCCAGCGGCGGCGGGGATCGGTAAGAACCGTTCCCGGATTGATGAAGCCGTTTTCGACCAGCGTTCCGAACGGCACCTTTGGCTGGGCGCGGCGGCCCTGGCTGACCTCCAGCGCGTCGGCGGGCAGCGGCTCGACAGCGTCGATCCGCGCCTGCGCCACGTCGATATAGCCCTGTTCCCGCTCCATGCCGATAAAGCTGCGCCCGAGACGCCGCGCGACCGCGCCGGTGGTGCCAGACCCCATGAAAGGATCCAGGACCACCGCCCCCGGCACGCTGCATGCGGCCAGAATGCGATAGAGCAGCGCCTCGGGTTTCTGCGTTGGGTGTGCCTTCGCGCCGTCGACCTTGGCGCGCTCCGCCCCGTTGCAGATGGGGATCAGCCAGTCGGACCGCATTTGCAGGTCGTCGTTCATGGCCTTCATCGCGTGATAATTGAACGTATAGCGCGCCTTGTCGCTCTTCGCCGCCCAGATCAGGGTTTCATGCGCATTGGTAAAGCGCGTCCCCTTGAAATTGGGCATGGGGTTCGACTTGCGCCAGACGACATCGTTCAGAATCCACAGTCCGGCATCCTGAACGGCGGTGCCGACGCGGAATATATTATGATAGCTGCCGATCACCCACAGGGCGCCATTGTCCTTCAGAACGCGCCGGGCCTGCGCCAGCCAGTTGCGCGTGAATTCGTCATAGGCGGCAAAGCTGTCGAAATGGTCCCAGGCGTCATCTACTGCATCGACCGTCTTGCCCTCTGGCCGGGTCAGGTCGCCGTTCAGCTGCAGATTATAGGGCGGGTCGGCAAAGATCAGATCGACCGATTTCGCCGGCAGCAACGCCATTTGCTCTATGCAGTCGCCCTTGATGATGCGGCTGGTCGGCTCGCTGTCCATTGCTGCTGACATGATCGTTTTCTTCGCCCCTTTATCTGATGGAGCGGACCCTGCGTCGACCGGAGTCGGCAGGTCAAGTCGCACGAATCCAGTGTGTTGCACTGAGTCGCTGAAACATTAAGGAAACAAAAACCGCGGGCACAATTTATGGAGTCGCCGCCGCGAAGATAAACACCACCCCTAGTGGGTGTTGCCCAAAAGACTCAATTACAGGCCTTATTCAAAACCGCCCGGACAGGGGCGAAACTGCGGCGGTGATGCATGGTGGCGCCATGGGCCGTCAGCGCGCGATGATGTGGCGGCGTGCCATAGCCCTGGTTCGTTTCCCACCCATAGGCCGGGTAATGGCGCGCCAGATCCTTCATCAGGCGATCCCGCGTTACCTTTGCCACGATGGAGGCGGCGGCGATCGAAATGCATTTCGCGTCCCCCTTGACGATGGTGCGGCACGCACGGTGCCATTTCGGCGCACGGTTGCCGTCGATCAGGACCATGGTCGGCTGCCGGGGAAGGGCGGCCACTGCGCGCTCCATCGCCAGCATGGTGGCCCATAATATGTTCAGGCGGTCTATCTCAGCCACCTCGGCGCGACCGACGCCCACATGCGCCCGCGTCATGATCAGGTCGAACAATGCCTCTCTACGGGCCGCGGTCAGCACCTTTGAGTCTGCCACTCCGTCGGGCAGGGCATCGGCGTCGAGGATCACCGCTGCGGCAACCACGGGTCCGGCCAGCGGACCCCGCCCTGCTTCATCGACACCGCACACCGGGTGCGGTCCCCGGCTTTCCTCCTCATAGGTGGGTATCATCGGGTGAGTGGCCACCAATGGCCCAGCGGGCCGTGGCCGCCGCCAAAGCCGGGTGCGGCCTGTATCGCGCTGCGAACATAAGTACGGGCGGCCTCGACCGCGTCGAACAAGTGCATATCCCGGGCGATATGGGTCGCAAGCGCCGATGCGAGCGTGCAGCCTGTGCCATGTGTGTGGTTAGTGTCGATGCGCGAACCGCCAAAGCGTCGGGAGGTGCCGTCGGGCATGACCACGAAGTCGGTGACGCGTTCCCCGCCCAGATGGCCGCCCTTTGCCAGTACAGCGACGTTCCATTCCTTCGCGCAGTCCACCGCCGCCGCAACCATCGCATTCTCGTCGGCAATCCTTCTGCCGGACAGCACTTCAAGTTCTGGCAAATTCGGTGTGATGACCGTGGCGAGCGGCAATAATGAGCGGACCAGCGTTGCCACCGCCTCGTCAGAGACCAGGCGGTCGCCGCTGCTGGCGACAAGCACGGGATCGACGATCAGGGGCACGCCGCAATCTCTTACCGCCGTGGCGATGGCGTCGATCAGCAAGCTGTCGCCCAGCATGCCGGTCTTGATGGCGTCGACGCCGATATCGTCCACACATGCGGCGATTTGCGCGATGATGCCCTCGACAGGCAGGGCGTCGATGCGCCGTACGCCCTTCGTGTTCTGCGCGGTCACGGCCGTAATGGCGGTCATCGCATAGCCGCCCAGCATCGTGATCGTCTTTATGTCCGCCTGGATACCGGCACCGCCAGATGAATCGGAGCCTGCAATGGCGAGTATGCGGGGTGTCACGGTCTGGCTATGCCGCCTTTGAAACGGCGTCGCAGATATCGTCTACAAGCGATTCCACCAATGCCGGGTCGTCGCCCTCTGCCATGACGCGAATGAGCGGCTCCGTTCCCGATTTCCGGATTAGCACACGACCGGAATTGCCAAGCCGTTTTTCGGCTGCCGCAATCTGGGCCTGGACGCTTTCCTGCTCCAGGGGCTGGCCACCGTCATAGCGAACATTTTTCAGAATCTGTGGCAGTGGTTCGAACAGGTTCAGCACCTCCGATGCCGGTTTGCCGCTTTCCACCAGGCAGGCGAGGATCTGCAGCGCCGCGATCAGCCCGTCGCCCGTCGTCGCATAGTCGGACATGATGAGGTGGCCCGATTGTTCGCCGCCGACATTATAGCCCTTGGCACGCATTGCCTCGACGACATAGCGGTCGCCGACCTTTGTGCGTTCAAGTTTCAGCTTCTCGCCCTCCAGGAAGCGTTCCAGCCCTAGGTTCGACATCACCGTAGCAACCAGGCCGCCGCCCTTCAAACGGCCGGTGTCGGCCCAGCTTTTCGTGATGCGCGCCATCAGCTGGTCGCCATCGACGATCCGCCCCTTTTCATCGCTGATGATCAGCCGGTCGGCGTCACCATCAAGGGCGATGCCGATGTCCGCGCCGGTATCCTTCACCATTTCCTGCATCAGCCGTGGCGAGGTGGATCCGACATTGGCGTTGATATTAAAGCCGTCAGGCGACACGCCGATCGTGGTCAGGTCAGCGCCCAATTCCCACAGCGCGGAGGGGGCAACGGTATACGATGCGCCGTGGGCGCAATCGAGAACGACGTTCAGGCCATCGAGGCGCAAATGTTCCGGGAAAGTCATCTTTGCATCGTGGATATAACGTCCGCGCGCATCCTCGATTTTGCGGGCGCGGCCGATTTCCTCTGGCCGGGCCAGTTGCGGGTCCGCCGTCAGCAGCGCTTCGATTTCGTCTTCATCATCGTCGGACAGTTTGAAGCCGTCGGGTCCGAAGAATTTAATGCCATTGTCATGGAAAGGATTGTGGCTGGCTGAGATCATGACGCCGAGATCGGCGCGCATGGAACGGGTCAGCAGCGCCACCGCAGGTGTGGGCAGCGGCCCGACCATGACGACATCCATGCCAACGCTGGTAAACCCCGCGATCAAGGCCGATTCGAACATATAGCCGGATAGGCGCGTGTCCTTGCCAATGACGACGCGGTGGCGATGATCGCCGCGCAGGAACTTCGCCCCCGCGGCCTGTCCCAGCTTCATCACCATGTCCGGCGTCAATGCACCGGTATTCGTCAGGCCCCGAACACCGTCGGTTCCAAAATAGGATCGACCCATAACCTCTCCGCCCTTGACACTGTGGCGTTCGGCGCGAAGGCCTGAACGTTCTTACAATATTCCGCGCGCTTTAGCCCCTGGGGGTGTCGCGCGGCAAGTCGGGGGACGCGCTTTGCTGGAAACCATGACACGCTGGATAGAGGCGCTGAGCGCCGGAGTGTTCGCGCAGGTCGCCATATTCGGTGTCCAGGTAGAGGTGGTCGTCATCTTCCTGGCGTTTGCGATGCTGTTCTTCACATTCTGGCTGGGCGTGCCGCAGTTGCGCGGCGTTGGCATCGGTCTGCAGCTGCTGAAGGGGCGTCATGACGATCCGACGGCACCGGGCTCGGTCAGCCAGTTTCAGGCGCTGTCGACGGCGCTGTCGGGGACGATCGGGCTGGGCAATATAGCCGGCGTCGCCATCGCCATCGGCATGGGCGGTCCCGGCGCCGCCTTCTGGATGTTCGTGATCGGCTTTTTCGCCATGGCGTTGAAGTGCGCCGAAGTCACGCTGGGCCTGAAATTTCGCGAGTTCACACCGGACGGAGAGGTACGCGGCGGTCCCATGTATACGCTGAAGAACGGTCTGGCCTCTATCGGCCTGCCAAAATCGGGGCGGAATCTTGGGGCGCTGTATGCAATCCTGGCATTGTGCGGAACACTGCCGATGATGCAGGCAAACCAAAGTTTCGTCGCGCTAGCCGAGGTCGGCGGGTTCGAAGCGACGCCCACTGGCGGCCTGATTTATGGCCTGGTCCTCGGCGCCATGCTGGCCGTGGTCATCATTGGCGGAGTCAAGTCGATTGCGCGCGTCACGGGCAAGATCGTCCCGCTGATGTGCGTGCTTTATCTCGTTGCAGTGCTCGTCATTTTGGTTGTCAATGCGGATGCAGTGCCGGCCGCCCTGGCCACGATAGTGTCAGGGGCATTTTCAGCCGATGCCGTCGCCGGTGGCGCGGTCGGCATTTTCGTCGTGGGTATGCGAAGAGCAGTATTCTCTTCAGAAGCGGGAATCGGTACCGCGGTTATGGCACACAGTGTCGCGCGCACACATCATCCGGCGTCCGAGGGAATGGTGGCGCTTCTGGAACCCATGCTGGACACGATGATCGTCTGTATGGCGACTGCCCTGATGATAGTCGTCACGGGCGTTCATACTGAGGGATATGACGACATCTCGATGACAAGCGCCGCCTTTGCCAGCGTCGTCGACTGGTTCCCCTATGTGCTGCTGGTTGCGGTCCTGCTGTTTGCCTATTCGACGCTGCTGGCGTGGGGATATTATCTGACCAGCGCGTTCGGCTATGTCTTTGGACACGGTCCAAAGCGTGACCTGTTCGCGCGTATCCTTTTCTGCCTGTTGACCCCCGTGGGGTCCGTGTTGACCGCGGATGCGGTCGTCAACCTGATCGACAGCGTCTTCTTCCTGATGGTCCTGCCTAACGTCGTCGGTCTTTTCCTGCTGGCACCCGTGCTGAGGAGAGAGGTGAACGGGTTTTTGGCGGCAGTTCGGTCTGGCGAAATATACGGCGACAAGGTTACGGATGAGAACGCGCTGCCCCGGCATGATTGAGGGTGCGGTGGTCGCTGCTCATTTTGCCTAAAGGATATATGTCCACAGCCGTGTGCTAGCCCCGAAGGCGAGGGGATGCAGCCAGACCAGGAAGATGTAGAGCAGGGTGCCCGCCGCAATAGCCGCGAGGCCTGGCCAGCGGGGACGGGGCCAATAGGTGGTGTGCGCGGTGTAAGCGGCCCATGCTTCCCCAATCAATGCCCGCTTCTTCTGGTCCTGCGCCCATGCGCCGACAAGCGCGAGAAAGCCGACGCCTCCTGAGAAGACGATAGTTGCCGGCGTCGCCAATACGGCGATATGCGCGACAGCCCAAAGGGCAAAGCTCCACATCATGGGGTGGCGGGTTATCCGCAACACGCCCTTGGGCCCTTCAACGTGCGACAGCGTGCCTTCCGCGCCCACCAGTGCGGGATTTCGCGCCAGGAAGCTGCCGATGAAGAGGATCGAGGCAAGCCACATGAGGATGTGGGCGGCGATCACGGTAGGGAAATAGACGAACCAGAGCGGTGGCGCATCTGGTGCGTTGCCATAGGCGAGGATCGCCCAGACAAAGAGGCCGATCGATACCAGCGAATAGGCGCCAAGAAAGCCGTTCGTACCCAGGGTTCGTACCAGGCGCGCGCGCAATGGGTGGCTCATCAGAAAATGCGTGCCGACGAATAGTGCCATCGCCACAATCAATTCAGCCATAATAGCGCCTCGCCTCTGCCGGTGACGAGAGACAGTCTAGGCCCGCCCACACTCCAGGTCGAGATTTTGCGCGCGGGGTGCCGCGCGGACGGCGATTCAGTCGGCGCCGTCCGTTTCGATCAATAGCCACGCGGGATCGTCGGAGCCAAGATGGCGGCTGAATGTCCACACGTCATGCGTCTGGGCGGCTTCGTCCTCCGAACCGTCGATGACAGCGCCATTCGCGTCGCGGGTGACGGTAATCAATTCAGCGTCGAACCGCACGGTGACCTCCGCCATATGGCCACGACGTTCGGCACCAAGAATCTCGACATCATGGATGCTTACGAGCCTGTTGTCATAACTCATCTCATCTGCCGACCTAGCGTCGATCGCCGCCGAGAAATCATCATAGATATCGTCGGACACCAGCTCTTTCAGCGCATCCTTGTCGCCGGACCAGAACGCCTCCAGCACCATGCGGTACGCGGCCTGCGCGCCCTCGATGAAGGCTGGGGGATCGAAATAGGGGTCCGCCTCGGCGATCTCCTCAAGCCCGCCACGCGCCGTGTCGTTCAGATTGTCAGGCAGGCTGAGGGGGGGGCGTTCCGCCTGTACGAGGGGGACCACGTTGGATCCTTCCGAAGCGGCATCCGCACGGCGCATCATCGGCTGGGCGGGCTCGGACGATTCATCATGGCGGCCGAGAACCGCAATGAGCCTCAGCGCGATGAATCCGGCCAATAGTGCCAGTACGACGATTTCGACCAATTCTGCCTCCCTGGGGGCGAGTTTCACAATTACGGGGGACTCGTAAATCCCGCTAAAGTGCCAACATAGGCTGCGCCGCGCCTTTCACAAGGCGCATCCATGAGTGAGGCGCTTGCGCGGCGGGGGGGACCCCTGCTACCCGCGTTTCGCATACCGACCCACTTCCTTATGATACAGGTGCAGATATGGCAGAAGAACAAACGCCCGAGACCGGCGCAGCGCAAGGCCCCGAGGGACAGATCGCGATCAATATCCTGGCACAATATGTGAAGGATCTGAGCTTTGAAAATCCGAATGCACCGAAAAGCCTGCAGACGGGTCAGCCGCAGCCAAATATAGACCTGCAGGTGAATGTTTCCGTTAATCAGCAGTCACAGGACAATGTCTACGAGGTCGTGCTGAACCTGACCGGCAAGGCCACGGCAGGCGAAGAGACGGCGTTCATCGCGGAACTGGCCTATGGCGGCCTGTTCGCATTGCAGAACGTGCCGCAGGAGCATCTGCAATTGTTCCTGATCGTCGAGGCGCCGCGCATGATTTTCCCCTTCGCGCGGCGGATATTTGCCGATGCCGTGCGCGACGGCGGATTCCCGCCGCTGATGCTCGATCCGATCGACTTCGCGCAGCTGTACATGGCGCAGCAGCAGAAGGCGCAGCAGGCTCAGGGTAACGCAAAGCCGAACGAGACCGACGGCGATACGCCGAACATCATCCTGCCGAACTGACACATGCGAAGTGCGCGACGGTAAGGCGGGCAGCAACCACCCGTGTCCCTTGTAAAATCCGTCGGCACGATTGGTGGCCTGACGCTGGTCAGCCGCGTGTTCGGGTTCGCCCGCGATATGCTGCTGTCGCGTTTCCTGGGGGCGGGGACCGGGGCGGACGCCTTCTTCGTCGCGTTCAAATTGCCCAATATATTCCGGCGGCTGTTCGCGGAGGGGGCGTTCAGCGCCGCCTTCGTGCCGATGTTTTCCAAGGAATATCATGGGGAGGGCGGACGTCAGGCGGCGCTGACATTCTCGCGTCAGGTGCTTTCGGTATTTCTGCCGATCCTGTTCCTGTTTACGGCGGTTGCGGAAATTTTCATGCCGTGGATCGTCAGCGCCATGGCCTCTGCCTATGTCGAGGTGCCCGGCAAGTTCGAACTGACCGTCGACCTAAGCCGGATCACGTTCGTCTATCTGATGTTGGTCAGCCTGGTCAGTTTGCTTGCCGGAATCCTCAATAGCCTCAGCCGTTTCGCGGCGGCGGCGGCGGCGCCAATTCTCTTGAATATCTGCCTGATCACGGCGGTCGTCATCTTTGGATCGACCGATCCAGATCCGGATTTCACGACCGCGCGCGCCCTTGCCGTTGCTGTCAGTGTCGCGGGCATTCTTCAGTTTCTGTGGCTGCTATGGGCGGTTCATCGTGCCGGGCTGGTGCTGCGCGTGTCGCGCCCGCGAATGACGCCGCAGGTGAAGCGGCTGCTGACCATCATTCTGCCGGCGACGTTCGGCGCAGGCATTTATCAGATCAGCCAATTGGTGGACGTGTTCTTCGCGACAAGGCTGGGGGAGGGGGCAATGAGCTTTCTCAATTATGCCGACCGGCTGAACCAATTGCCCCTGGGGGTCATTGGAATTGCGCTGGGCACGGCGATCCTGCCCGCGCTCAGCCGTCTGATCGGGCGTGATGATCATGAGGGTGCACAGCGTCTGATGGGGACGGCCCTCGAACTTTCAATGTTACTGACCATCCCCAGTGCTGTCGGCCTTGTCATTTGTGCAGGCCCGCTCGTGACGGCGTTCTTTGTGGGCGGCCGGTTCGATGTTGGCGATGCGGCCATTACCTCCAACGTCATGGCTGCGCTTGCCCTCGGTTTGCCGGCCTATGTTCTCATCAAGGTGTTCACCCCCGGATATTTCGCCCGCGGCGATACCAAGACGCCCGTGAAGACTGCGCTGGTTTCCCTGATCGTCAATGTCGCGCTGATATTCCTGCTGATCGAGGCTTTTGGTATTGTCGGTCTGGTGTTGGCCAGCGCCATTGCCGCCTGGTTGAACTGCGCGCTCCTTTATATCGGCCTTGCCCGCGCGAAGCTTTTTTGTATCGAAGGCGCGTCGGCGCTGCGTGTCGCGCGGCAGATCATTGCTGCGCTGATCATGGGGGCGGCCCTCTGGTGGGTGACGGAGCAGTTCGATGGACATTTCGCCGCCGGGGTGCTGACCCGTATCTGGAGCATTGCCGTTTTGGTAGGGACGGGCACGCTCGTCTATTTTGGTGCGCTTTTCCTGATCGGTGGATTTGACAAGGCGCAGATCGCAAAGTTCAAGCGTCCCGCCGCCTGACCCCGGAGTTCACATGACCGTTACCGACAGTTCCAATCGCGTCTTTTCCGGCATCCAGCCGACGGGCGACCTGCATCTGGGCAATTATCTGGGCGCCCTTATCAACTGGGTCCGCATGCAGGAAACGCATGAGTGCATTTTCTGCATCGTCGACATGCATGCGATTACCATGACGCATGATCCGAGGGCGCTGGCAAAGGCGACACGAGAGCTGACTGCGGGCCTGATCGCCTCCGGTATCGACACGGACAAGGCGGTCCTGTTCCACCAGAGCGCCGTGCCGATGCACGCGCAACTCGCGTGGATACTGAATTGCGTGGCGCGCGTCGGCTGGCTGGATCGCATGACGCAGTTCAAGGACAAATCTGGCAAGGACAAGGAAGGCGCGTCTGTCGGCCTATATGCCTATCCTGTTCTGCAGGCAGCTGACATTCTGGGATATAAGGCAACGCATGTGCCCGTGGGTGAGGACCAGAAACAGCATCTGGAACTGGCCCGTGACATTGCGGAGCGGTTCAACCGCACCTTTGGCGAGGAGCTGTTCCCTTTGCCGGAACCGATGATCCAGGGGGCCGCGACGCGTGTCATGTCCCTGCGCGACGGAACGGCAAAAATGTCGAAATCGGACGCGTCGGAAATGAGCCGCATCAATCTGGCGGACGACGCCGATACGATCACGCGGAAAATAAAGAAGGCAAAGACCGATGCGGATGCCCTGCCGTCGGAACCGGCAGGGCTGGCCGGTCGGCCGGAGGCTGCCAATCTGGTGAACATTTATGCCGCCCTATCGGGCAGCGATGCACCGACCGTGCTGCGCGACTTTGGCGGGCAGGGGTTTGGCGTCTTCAAGCCTGCACTCGCTGATCTTGCCGTCGAAAAGCTTGCCCCAATCGCCGCGCGGTTCCGCGAGCTGAAAGGCGACCGCACCATGCTCGATGGCATCTTGCATCAAGGTGCTGAGCGAGCGAATGCGATTGCAGAGCCGATCCTGAAAGATGCCAAACGCGCTGTCGGATTTCTGAAAGCGTAGGGTGGATGTAATTGCCATCCCGGCACTCTATTTAGGTTAGCGCGCACATTCAGCGATCATTCAGCGATGTTCGCATAATGTCCCGTGAACCAAGGACAGGGATCGAGCGTTTATATCCCTGACGTAAGGGAATTAGACCATGAAGTTTTTGAATGTAACCTTCGCAGCCGGCGCCCTCCTACTGACGGCGGCGTGCACGACGCCCTTCACTGCGGACGTTAGCCGCTTTCAGCAGCTGCCCGCGCCACAAGGCGAAAGCTATTCCATCGTCGCGATGGATAATGGCGAAACGAACAGCCTGGAATTTCAGAATTATGCCCGCTACGTCGCGGCGCAGATGAATGAGCAGGGCTATACGGAGGTTTCCGATCCGGCCGCAGCCACGCTGATCGTGTCGCTGGATTATGGCGTCAATGATGGCCGCGAAAAGATCGCAAGCCGCCCCGGAACCCGTTTTGGCGCGTTTAGCGGATGGGGCTTTCCCTATTATGGTGGCGGATATTATCGCCGCTCAGCCTTTTACGATCCGTTCTTTTACGGCGGATATGGCGGTTTCGGCGGCTTCGGCGGCGGCTTCAACAACGATGTTTACAGCTACACCGTCTACAATGCGTACCTTGATATGGATATCAAGCGTCCTGACGGGCAGCCGGTTTTCGAAGGCCGCGCAGAGGCAAACTCGAAAGACGATAATCTGCCCGAACTGGTGCCCAACCTCGTGACCGCCATGTTCACCGATTTTCCGGGTATGAACGGGAAGACCGTGCGTGTGAAAGTGCCGGAAGGTGACGGCGGCGAATAACTGAGCGGAAGCGCGCGGCGAGGTCGCGAGGCGCCTTTTCCCATCTCCAAGACAGGCCCCGGTTCGCTGATAAAGCCACCGGGGCCTTTTCCTTGTGGCAGGAGCTTAGCCGGGCTGGCAGGATGCCCGGTATTTTATTCTCGGCGATAGCGCGACACAAACTCCGTAGCGAATTTCGCGAGATGGCCTTTTCTGATTGCGCCGCGCAACGCCGCCATTAGCTGCTGATAAAAAGCCAGATTATGCTCTGTCATCAGCATGGCGCCAAGGATTTCGCCAGAGCGGATGAGGTGGTGCAGATAGGCGCGGCTATATTCACCACACACCGAACATGAACAATCCGGGTCCAGGGGGCCGGTGTCCTCCTTGAACTTCGCGTTGCGAATGTTGAGCGGACCGTCATGGGTAAATGCCTGACCAGTGCGGCCACTGCGCGTTGGCAAGACGCAGTCGAACATGTCGATACCGCGCGTAACTGCGCCGACAATGTCGTCGGGCTTGCCCACGCCCATCAAATATCGCGGCCGGTCTTCGGGCAGCATTTGCGGGGCGTAATCGAGGACGGCAAACATCTGCTCCTGCCCTTCGCCCACGGCGAGGCCGCCGACCGCGTATCCGTCAAAACCTATGTTTTGCAGCGCCTCCGAACTTTGTTGCCGCAGATCCTGCCACATCGATCCCTGCTGAATTCCGAACAGGGCGGCGCCTGCTGCATGTTCCACGCCGGAATCGAAGGCATCGCGGCTACGCCGTGCCCAGCGCATGGACCGGTGCATGCTGGCGGCGGCGGCGTCCTTCTCCACCGGCCAGCCCGTGCATTCGTCGAAAACCATGACGATGTCGCTGCCCAGATTGCGCTGGATCTCCATCGACCGTTCGGGTGACAACATGTGCCGCGAACCGTCCAGATGAGATTTGAAGGCGACACCCTCTTCGCTCTGCTGGGTTAGCTCCGACAGGCTCATCACCTGAAAGCCGCCGGAATCAGTCAGGATCGGCCGATCCCAGCGCATGAATTCGTGTAGTCCGCCTAGCCGGGCGATGCGTTCATCCCCAGGACGCAACATCAGATGATAGGTATTGCCAAGGATGATGTCGGCGCCAAGGGCGCGAACATCGCCGGGCTTCATCGCCTTTACCGTCGCAGCGGTGCCGACGGGCATGAAGGCCGGGGTCCTGATTTCGCCGCGCCGCATGGCTATCGTTCCGGTGCGGGCGGCGCCGTCCGTTGCGGCAATCGAGAAGGAAAAGCGTGGGGGCATGAGCGCGCTCTTAGGGGGCGCGATGCCGCCTTCGCAAGCATGTGTCAGCGGGGCAGTAAAAGACTGGCATCACCGTAGGAGTAGAAGCGGTATTCCTGCCGGATCGCATGGGCATAAGCGGCCTGCATCCGCTCGCGGCCCATAAGCGCGCTGACCAGCATGAACAGCGTGGAACGCGGCAGATGGAAATTCGTCATCAGGCCGTCGATTGCGCGAAACCGGTAGCCGGGCGTGATAAAGATATCGGTGTCGCCGGAGAATGGCCGGATAATGCCATCTTTCCCCGTGGCGCTCTCCAGCAGGCGCAGACTGGTCGTACCGACGGCGATCACCCGGCCGCCCGCAGCGCGCGCTTCATTCAGGCGATCTGCCGCCGCACCATCGATGCGCCCCCATTCGCTGTGCATACGGTGCTGGTCCGTATCCTCCACCTTCACGGGCAGGAAGGTGCCGGCGCCGACATGCAGGGTCAGCGTTTCCGTCGCGACGCCTCTTTCCGAAAGGGCATGCATCAGCGCGTCCGTGAAGTGCAGGGCGGCGGTGGGGGCGGCGACTGCGCCATCCTCACGCGCGAACATCGTCTGATAATCCTCGGCATCGCGTTCATCGGTTGGGCGTTTGGAGGCGATGTAGGGAGGCAGCGGCATGGTGCCCGCCGCTGCGATGGCTGCTTCTATGGGCTGATCGGCTGTGAAGCCGAAGCGGACTTCGCCGCCTTCGCCTTTCGCCAGCACCTCGCCCGAAAGTCCGGCGCCGAATTCGACCCGGTCGCCTTCACGGAGCCGTCGTGAATTTCTGACAAAGGCGAGCCACTCGCTTTGCCCCTCCCGCTTGTGCAGCGTTACGCCGATGCGGGCGTCGCCCCGGCGACCGTGCAGCTGCGCGGGGATTACCCGGGTGTCGTTGAACACGAGAACGTCGCCGGCCGAAAGGAAGGTGGGAAGATCGGAGACGACACCATCGCGCATTTCGTCTGAATGGACGATCAGCAGGCGGGCGGAATCCCGGGGACTGACGGGGCGCAGCGCAATGCGCGCCTCGGGCAGGTCGAAATCGAAATCTGAGACACGCATGGCGTGCCTATCGCGTTAGCGGGACTGCATGTCTACTTCGCTGTCAACCGGCACATCCTGGGGCGGCACGTCGTCGGTCGGCGCATCGAGCAGGGTACCAGGCAGGGGTGAAGCCGGCTCAGCGCCGCCTTCGATCGGCGCGGCGTTCTCGCCCTCGGTTTCTGCTGCCTCGTCGGGTTCACCAAAGGTCGCTGATGCTGCGCCCGGCGGCAATTGTGATTGCAGTTCGGAAATGGCGTCATTTTCGGGCGTGAAGTCAGGCAGGGGGACGTTGGCGCCTATGCGCGCCTTTATGATGCGGCTGGGATTTTCCGGCGGCTCGCCCACATTGATCGCATCCACATATTGCATGCCGCCGGTCACCCGACCGAAAACCGTATATTCGCCATCCAGCTGCGTGCGTGGCTGAAAGACGATAAAGAACTGGCTGTTGGCACTGTTGGGCGTCTGGGCGCGTGCCATCGAAACCGTCCCCCGCAAATGCGGGGTCTTGGTAAACTCGGGTTCCAAATCTGGCAATTGGCTGCCCCCCTGGCCGGTTCCCTGGGGATCGCCGCCCTGTGCCATGAAGCCGGGAATGACGCGGTGGAAGATCAGGCCATCGTAGAAACCCTGTTCACTAAGCGTGCGGATGCGCTCCACATGGTTGGGAGCGATGTCGGGGCGAAGCTGTACAGTCACGCGACCGCCCGTCGACAGGTCGAGGTTCCAGATATTTTCCGCATCACCGACAGGCGAAGCCGCCGCAGGTGTTGTCTGAGCAAAAGCGCTTCCGGCGAGCAGAAAAGCGAACAGGGCGGCAAGAAGCTTCATGAAGGCAGCCATTCGAAGAGATTGTTTGATGCTGCCCTAACCTAAAGCAGTGTCACTTGCACCCACATGAACGACAAAGCGGCAGATAGCGGCGGCGATGGGTTTGCGTCCAAGCAAGTCACCGGCAGCGATATGCAGCAAATGTCGGTAAAAAAGGGGAAAAGGTGGCACGGACGTCGCGCGCGTCCCGTGCCACCTTCAAGATGCGATCCTCCCCAAAGGTCTATGCATTCCGTGCGGCGATTTGATTCAGGCCGCTGCGGACCTGTCCGGGAAACCCCCCTTTGCGCTCCCGGAAGAAGGGGATAAGAGCCGCAAAATATGGCATTGTCCAGAGCGCAAGGAACATATCCGCCGGAAGGAATGCAATTCGCCGCCCTCCCGTGATTTTTTTGCAACATCCTGGAATATCCGGCAGGGGGCAGGCATGATTTCCGACGAGATTGTTCAGTTGTTCAAGGACGCGCTGTCCGACGATGATCGCGCCGTCACCGATGCCGTCGACTTGGCACCAAAATTGACGGACTGGCGCGGTCGGATCCGTGGCGCATCGCGCCTGATGCTGCAACCGGCAAGTGCGGCCAGCCTTGCCGCCATCGTGAAGCTGGCGGGGGAAACCCGTACGCCGCTCGTTCCCCAGGGGGGCAATACCGGCTTGGTCGGGGGCGGGATTCCAGAGGCCGACGGCCGCGCCGTTCTGGTCAGTCTGGAGCGCATGAATCGCATCCGCAGCATCGATCCGGCGGGCAACACAGCGACGGTCGAGGCCGGCGTTATCCTGCAGGCATTGCACGAAGCCGCCGCCGCAGAGGATCGCATGTTCCCTTTGTCGCTGGGCGCGAAGGGCAGCGCAACAATTGGCGGCCTGATTTCCACCAATGCGGGAGGGACGCAGGTGCTGCGCTACGGAACGATGCGCGCCCAGGTTCTGGGGCTGGAGGCCGTGTTGCCCGATGGCGATATTCTGAACCAGCTGACGCCATTGAGGAAGGATAATACCGGTTATGACATCAAGCAGCTGCTGATCGGTGCGGAAGGAACATTGGGGTTCGTAACTGCTGCAAGCCTGCGGCTCTTGCCCGCTCCCCGTGAAATTGCGACCGCACTCGTCGGGCTAAAAAGCCCCGCGGCGGCATTGCCGCTGATGAGCCGGCTGCGGCAGGCCACGGGCGACCAGTTGGACAGCTTCGAATTGATGCCACGCGATGCAATTACCCTCGTCCTGCGGCATGTCGACGGTACGCGCGATCCCCTGCAAGAGGCCCAGCCATGGTATGTGCTGGTCGAAACGACGAGCAGCGTCGCCGGTACACAGTTGCGCGAAACGCTTGAATCTGCGCTTGCGGAGGAGTTGGAGAAGGGCGGTATTCAGGACGCGGCAATCGCGCAGTCGGAAGGCCAACGCGAAGAATTCTGGCATTTAAGGGAATCCATAGCCGAGGCGGAGAAGGCCGACGGCCTAAGCCTGAAGCACGACGTTTCGGTCTCGGTGACCGACATGCCGGCATTCATGGCCAAGGCGACGAAGCGCATCGAGGCGCGATGGCCGGGCGCACGGATTCTTGCCTTCGGACATTTGGGCGACGGCAATATTCACTTCAATGTCCGTTCCGACGAGCGACTGCCACGCGATCGCCTGATGGAATTGAAGGACGAGGTCGCCGCATTCACCTATGATGAGGTCGCGAGTTTCGGCGGCTCGATCAGCGCCGAACATGGCATCGGCACGCTGAAGGCCGGTGAGTTGTTACGGCTGGGAGATCCCGGGAAACTTGCGGCCATGCGAGCAGTGAAGGCCGCGCTCGATCCACACGGCATCATGAACCCGGGGAAAATTTTTGCCGCCTAGGTCCGGCCGAGTTGCCAGTCGGCCCAAGCAGGCAACAAAAAAGGGCCTGCCGCAGAGGACAGACCCTTTCTCTGTGTCAGTAAGGCGGTCTGGGATCAGGCCTTGCGGCGACGATACCCAGCGATGCCGAGAAGGCCAAGACCGAGCAGACCCAGCGCGCCAGGTTCCGGCGTTTCGATCACGCCGAGGGCGACATTGTCGATCTCGAACGCGTAGGACGTGCTGCGCACCGTGAAGCTGGTGAACTCTTCACCATCCTCAAAGAACAGGTTGATATACTTGTTCGATCCCGGAGCGCTCTGGTTGCCCGACAGCGTCAGGGCGTCGAGCACGTCTGCGCCAGTAATCGTCTGCAGCAGATCCGATCCATCATAGAAGTCGATGGCGTTAAAGAGGTCGATCGAACCCCAATAAAGACCCAGATAGGAAACGCGTTCCGTTCCAGTATTGAAAGTCGGCGTGAAATCCACGGATGCCTGGCCGGACGAAACGGCACTGGGGACGGCGAAATAGCAGGTCGAGTCACCGGCAGGTGCAGCGCGGACACCGTTTACGCTCGTGTTCGAGATCGAAAAATCGCCAGAGATCGTCTCGCCCAGCGTCGGGCCGCAGCCAGCGCCACCACCAAGATCAAAGGTCTCGACCGAAATGTTCGGGCCGCTCTGCGACGTGGTCAGACCAGAGGCTGCATCAGCGGTGCCGCCCTCTGTAATGACGACAGCATGTCCAGCGGTCGAAGCCATTGCGGTAGCAAGCGCACCAACAAACAATTTTTTCACGTTACTCTCCATCAAGCGATGTTTAAATTTGCGAAAAATACCATGCATGGGCCATGCCAAATAATAATTTTGCAGCAAAGACAGGCAGTATATTAGTTAACAGTGGGGCCATCGTTTCGAGAGTGTAAGATTTTCCGACGCCGTAACGATCTGCCTGCGCCTGTTTAAGGACGCCGATGAGGTAGCCGCCCAAATGCCGCGAAATCGGCAAGGCGATCTAATGTGTTTGTCTCTGCTTGATCCGGGCGGGGATCAGCAGCCGATCACATCGCGTCGTCGGCGATCAGATACAGCGTTTCCTGCCCGCTCATTACCGGCGCCAGCAGGGCGGCGCCGGGTGGCACTATCTGTTCGGCAAAGAAGCGTGCCGTGGCAATTTTCGCCCGAAGAAATTCGGCGTCGCCCTTCATCAGCGCCAGGCGCGACTGCGCCTCTCTCGCCTGAGAGGCAAGCAGCCATCCGCCAATGGCAATGCCGAACATCCTGAGGAACGGTTGCGCGCCGGCGGCGGCATCGTTGGGATCCCGGCTCGCCTCCGACAGCCAGTTTGCGCCTGCCGCGACGGCATTGGCAATCTCCGTCAGGGGCGCTTTCATCGCGGCAAAATCGCCGGTGGCGGGCAGGGCGCTGATGTCGCTGCGCATCTCTGCCACCAAGGCGCGCCAATATTGCCCCCCTCTCATGTGGAGCTTGCGCCCGACGAGGTCCATGGCCTGAATGCCGTTCGTGCCCTCGTAGATGGGCGCGATCCGGGCATCGCGATAATGCTGGGCAGCGCCCGTTTCCTCGACAAAACCCATCCCACCGTGGATTTGCACGCCGATAGAGGCGATCTCGACGCCCATATCGGTAGCATAAGCTTTTGTAATGGGTGTCAGCAGATCGGCGCGGCCCTGTGCGTTTTGGCGCGTTGCCTCGTCGGTGGCACCATGCGCGAGGTCGACGGCGGCGGCATTGGCATAAACCAGGGCGCGTGTCGCTTCCGTCACTGCCTTCATTACCATCAGATTCCGCCGAACGTCGGCATGTTCTATGATGGCAACCGCTTCGCGCGTGCCGCCGATCCTAGCCGACTGCACGCGTTCCTTCGCGTAGGAGAGCGCCGCCTGATAAGCGCGCTCGCAAATGGCTGGTCCTTGCAGGCCGACATTGATGCGGGCGTGGTTCATCATGGTGAACATGGCGCGCATTCCCGCCATCTCCTCACCCACCAGAAAGCCGACGCACTCGTCATTGTCGCCGAACGACATGGTGCAGGTGGGGCTGGCGTGAATCCCCAGCTTTTCCTCAAGGCCCACACAGCGCAGGTCGTTCCGAACGGTAAAGGCGCCATCGTCAGCGGGTAGAAATTTGGGTACGAGAAACAGGCTTATGCCCTTCGTACCGGCCGGCGCGTCCGGGGTGCGGGCCAGCACCAGATGCACGATATTATCGGCGACGTCATGTTCGCCCCAGGTAATATAGATTTTTTGCCCCTTGATGCGCCACGTGCCGTCGTCGGCAGGGGTGGCCATCGTCCTCAGCGCGCCGACGTCGGAACCCGCCTGCGGTTCCGTCAGGTTCATGGTCCCGGTCCATTCGCCGGAAACGAGTTTCGTCAGATAGGTCTGCTGCAACTCCGCCGAGGCATGTGCGGACAATGCCTCGATCGCGCCGAGCGTAAGCATGGGACACAGCGAAAACGCCATGTTGGCGGCGGTGAGCTGCTCCTGACACGCAGTGGCGAGCGCAAAGGGGAGGCCCTGGCCACCAAATTCGGGGTCGGCACCCAGGGAGCCCCAACCGGCATCCACATATTGCTGATACGCCTGTCGGAACCCTTCGGGCAGCGTCACCGCGCCGTTTTCCAGCACGGCCCCCTGCTGGTCACCCAGTCTGTTCAGCGGCGCGAACACTTCGGCAGCGAATTTGCCCGATTCCGTCAGGATCGCGTCCAGCAAATCATCATCGACGGACGAGAATTTTGGAAGCGCCGCAAGCTCCGACATCCGACCTGCGGTTTCGAGGGCAAAACGCTGTTCGATGATAGGGGCGGAATAGGTCATGCGCGAAGTACTACCCCCACAAGGGCGGGCGGGCTAGACCGGCAACATGCCGCAAATTCGATTTCCCGACACTTCTGCCGTTGATGACGCCGTCGAGCTTCTGCGACAGGGCCGCCTCGTCGCTGTTCCAACAGAAACGGTTTACGGTCTGGCGGCCGACGCGACCAATGGGAAAGCGGTGGCCGAGATATATGCGGCGAAGGGGCGTCCATCGTTCAACCCGCTGATCGCGCATGTTCACGATGCCGAGATGGCGGCGCGCTATGCTCATATTGATGATCTGGCATCCCTGTTGATGGAGAGGTTTTGGCCTGGACCGCTGACATTGGTCGTGCCGAAGCGGACGAGCTGCAAATTAGCGGATATCGTGACCGCCGGATTGGCGACGGTTGCGCTGCGTTCCCCAGATCATCCCGTACCGCGACAACTGATCGAGCGGCTGGGGCGTCCCTTGGCGGCGCCGAGCGCCAATGCATCTGGCAGGATAAGCCCGACGACGGCCGCGCACGTGGCGGCGAGCCTGGGTGAGCGCGTGCCCCTGATCCTGGATGGCGGCTCGTGCGGGATCGGCCTGGAATCCACGATTGTCGCCGTGGGGGACGGAGGTATACGGCTGCTGCGCCCTGGCAGCGTCTCCTTCGAGGAGCTGGCCGATTTTGCTCCGGTCAGCCTTGCCGCGAAGCATAATCCGATCACCGCGCCGGGGCAGTTGAAAAGCCATTATGCCCCGGCCAAGCCGGTGAGACTGGACGCAACGACTGCGCGTGATGATGAGTTTCACATCGGGTTCGGAGAGGTTGCGGGAGATCTTAACCTGAGCGTCGCCGGCTCCCTTACTGAAGCGGCAGCGGTACTCTTCGCCGCCCTTCACACGGCCGATGCCAGCGAGCGGGCGGCAATTGCCGTGGCGCCTGTTCGGAAGGAGGGGTTAGGCGCGGCCATCAACGACCGGCTCAGCCGCGCGGCGATGGTCGAGGACAAATAAAAAGGGCGACCCCATCGGAGCCGCCCCTTTCGGACACGAAGGTGTCGCTTATGCGCGCCGCAGGCGAGCCACGCCGAGGCCGAGGAGGCCGAGGCCGAGCAGACCGAGCGCACCAGGTGCTGGAACCGGCAGTTCCAGCGGGCCGCCATCGACGAGGTTGGTGAACTTGCCGTCGACGATATCGCCGAATACCTCGCCACCATTGATACCACTGCAATCCAGGTTGAGAAAACCACTGCAGGACTCGCGGTTGAAGGTCGCGTCAGTCAGATCAACCTGAATGATGCCACCATCGCCGTACGCGATGTCAAAGATGCCGTTGTCTTCCCAGGTAAGAACGCCTTCTGTGAAAAAGAAGGGAATGGTAAAGGCGAGGGTCAGGCCACCAATGCTGCCCGAGCCGCCAGGCTGGCTGAGCGTCAGGTTAAACGAAGCGCTGCCTGGCAGATAATCATCCACGTTGGCTGTATCTTCTTCCGTCCAGATGCTGAACAGTTCAACAACTTCGCTTTCGCCAACTGCAAGGTCCCCAACGAAATAAGGCAGGGGAGTTGCAAGTGGCTCCGTCTGAATAACGAGACCCGGATCCGAAGATAAGGTATCTACGTCGAAACTGCCGATTTCCACAGGAACGGCGGCTGCTGGCACTGCGATCGCAGATGCAAGCAGAAAAGGAAGGATTTTTTTGGTCACGATGATGCTCCCGGTTTTTGTATTCGTATGAAACTGGGGATGAGTTCAGCGAAACACTGCTGCCGGGTAATGCCATGCACGACGCATGCCAAATCCGTAATCAGAAGAATTTATGACAAATTTCCTGACCAGCCAATTCGAAAGTTTAAAATGTGTTAAGAATCTCGACGGTCGTCGAAGTGACTTTGGCTCTTGGGTAGTTCCCATCGGGCAGCTAGGAACCTGCCATGGCGACCTCAAAGCAAAATCACCTCTACCTGGTCGACGGTTCAGGCTATATTTTCCGTGCCTATCACCGTCTGCCCCCCCTGACGAACAAGCATGGGCAGCCGACGGGGGCCGTATATGGCTTTACGTCCATGCTGTGGAAGCTGATCGACGAGCTGAACGATGCCGACGGTCCGACCCACATGGCGGTCATTCTTGACCATTCGTCGCGGTCTTTTCGCAATGACATGTATGCGAATTACAAGGCGCAGCGGCCCGATCCGCCAGAAGACCTGGTCCCCCAGTTTCCCATCATCCGCGATGCGGTGCGCGCTTTTTCAGTACCGTGCATCGAGCAGGAAGGCATCGAAGCCGACGACATTATCGCCTGCTACGCCCATGCCGCGACAAGCGCAGGGTGGAAAACCACCATCGTATCGTCCGACAAGGATTTGATGCAGCTGGTCGACGGCGAAAATGTCGACATGCTTGATACCATGAAGAATGCCCGCATCGGCCCTGCGGAGGTCGAAGAGAAGTTCGGCGTGCCGCCGGCGAAGATCGGCGAATTGCTGGCGCTGATGGGTGACAGCGTCGACAATATTCCCGGGGTGAAGGGTGTCGGGCCGAAGACGGCGGCAAAGCTGATCGTGGAATATGGCGACGTCGAAGGCGTCATCGCCAATGCCGACAATATCAAGCAAAACAAGCTGAGGGAGAACATACAGAACTCCGTCGAGGACATTCGGATTTCCCGCAAGCTGGTAGAGCTTTATTGCGACTGGCAATTGTCCCAGCCGCTCGATGCCCTGGCGCTTGCCGAACCCGCCGCGGGGCCGTTACAGGAATTCCTGGAGCATCACGGTTTCAAGACCATGCTGGCAAAGCTGGGCGTCAGGTCCGCCGGAACGCCAAAGCCTGCCTCTCCCGAGGCGCCGGTGCGGGTCGAGCAGGTGCCATTCGACCTTGGTGCCTATGAAACCGTGACAACCGTGGAAGCGCTGGACGCTTGGATCGCTGCCGCGCGCGAGGCGGGACAGGTGGGCTTCGACATAGAGACGAACGATCTGAACGCCATGCGGGCGCAACTCGTCGGGCTTTCCCTCGCCGTTGCGCCGGGCAAGGCATGTTATATCCCCATCGCCCATGTGTCCGATGAGGGATTGCTGGGGGAGGCGCCGAAGCAAATTGCCAAGGCGGACGCGCTCGCCCGGCTGAAACCGCTGCTTGAGGACCCATCGGTCCTGAAAATCGGGCATAATCTGAAGTATGACATGCTCGTGCTGTTGAACCGGGAAGGCGTGGAACTGTCGCCGGTCGAGGACACGATGCTGATCGGATATGCGCTGGAGGCTGGACGCCATATCGGCGGCGCCCACGGCCTGGATGCTGCCGCGAAACGCGAGTTCGATCATACCACCCTGAAATTCAAGGACGTCGCAGGAAGCGGAAAATCAGCAGTGACCTTCGACAAGGTGCCGCTGGACCGCGCGACCGAATACGCCGCTGAGGACGCGGACGTGGCACTGCGCCTGCATCGCGCCTGGAAGCCCCGCTTGTGGCGAGAGCGCCTGACGAAGGTTTACGAGCGTCTGGAACGCCCCCTCGTTCCCGTAATCGCGCGCATGGAACGGCGCGGCATTGCCGTGAACCGCGCGGCCCTGTCCCGCCTCAGCACGGACTATGCGGAGCGGATGACGGGTTTCGAGAAGGAAATTTACGAGCTCGCCGGCCGGGAGTTCAACGTCGGCTCACCCAAGCAATTGGGAGAAATCCTTTTCGGTGAAATGGGCCTGGAGGGTGGCAAGAAGTCGTCAAAAACCGGTGCCTATTCGACGGACGTTGATGTTCTAGAGCGTCTGGCAGCCGAGGGCGTCGGCATCGCGCAGAAGATCGTCGACTGGCGCCAATTGTCGAAGCTGAAGTCCACCTACGCCGACGCGCTGGTGGCGGCGATCAATCCGGACACAAATCGCGTTCACACCTGTTTTCAGATGGCCGCGACCACGACAGGGCGGCTGTCCTCGTCCGATCCGAACCTGCAGAACATTCCCATTCGGACGGAGGAGGGCGCAAAGATCCGCGAAACCTTCGTCGCAGAAGACGGCAAGGTTCTGCTGGCGGCGGACTATAGCCAGATCGAGCTGCGGCTGCTGGCCTGCATTGCGGACATACCGCAACTGAAACAGGCGTTTGCAGACGGGATCGACATTCACGCCCTGACGGCGAGCGAGATGTTCGGAGTGCCGGTGGAGGGCATGCAGCCATTGATCCGGCGACAGGCCAAGGCGATCAATTTCGGCATCATCTATGGTATCTCGGCGTTTGGTTTGGCGCGAAATCTGGGCATCGAACGGTCCGAAGCGGCAGCCTATATCGAGCGCTATTTCGAACGCTTTCCGGGCATCAAGGCGTATATGAACGAAACGAAGCTGCATGCGCGCGAAAAGGGATATGTGGAAACCCTGTTCGGGCGTCGCACACATACGCCCTTCATCAAGTCCGCTCGCCAGAATGAGAGGGGCTTTGCCGAGCGCGCGGCGATCAATGCGCCCATTCAGGGAACGGCCGCGGATATTATCCGCCGCGCCATGGTGCGCATCGAACCTGCGTTGGCCGAAGCGGGGCTGGAAAGCGCGCAGATGCTGTTGCAGGTGCATGACGAACTGGTATTCGAGGTTTCGGAACGCGATGCAGAAGCGGCCGGCAAGATTATCGCGAAGACAATGGAAACGGCCTGCGCCCCCGTGCTGGAGCTGGATGTCCCCCTGGTGGTTGACGTCGGTACCGGTACGACCTGGGGCGAGGCGCACTGACAGGAGAGTAAGATGACCGAAGACAGCGAAGTCGAGACCGCAGCAGAGACGGGGGCGGAAACCGCCGCCCAAACGGACACGCCGCCGGACCGCCTGTCGGTCAGCCCGGGCAGCGATCATTATGAACCGGAGCATCTGCAGCGTGGCATCGGCATCCGCTTCAATGGGGTGGAGAAGCACAATGTAGAGGAATATTGCGTGTCGGAAGGCTGGATCAAAGTGGCCGCCGGCAACAGCCGCGATCGCAAGGGCAATCCGATGACCATAAAGCTGAAAGGCACGGTCGAGCCCTATTACGAGAGTTAGGCGGTTGGAGGGCCGTGGTGACCAAAGGCTGGTCGCGGGTGCCTTTACGATTTTGACAAGGAGCTATTGCGCAAAGAAGCGCGAGAGCCTGCGGTCCAGCCATACCATCACCCAGTAACTGACACCCCAGATCGCGCGCCGCAGGAGGCTATCGCGCGACTTGTACAATTGCATGTCGACGCGTGTGGATTCCTTCAGTTCCCCATCGAACATGTCGCAGACCTGCTTGCGAAAATCGGCATTTTCGACGCGAAGCATGATTTCCAGATTCACATAAAGGCTGCGCACGTCGAAATTGCCGCTGCCAATGAAGACGGCGTCGTCTGTAACGATCAGTTTCGTGTGCAATTTGCACGGCTGGTATTCCCACACCTCGGCGCCCGATTTCAAAAGACGGCCGAATGTGTGCCACCCTGCCAGGCGGGAAATGCCCACGTCTGTTTTTCCGGCTGCGATCAGCCTTAACCTGCCCCGCGCTGCCAGGGCGCGAACGGCTTTCAGGACATGGCCGGGGGGCGAGAAATAGGCCATGATCATGTCGACGGCGTTGCTTTCCCGAAAAGCGCCTTCGATCGCCTGAACGTAATGATTGTCGCCTCGTGCCGGCCCGCCAAGAATCCAGCGGACCTTGCCCGAGGTTTCGTTGCAATCCTCCAAGATCTCGCGCAACTCGCGCGTTCGTGGTTTTTCCGAACACATCCACTTCATCAGCCGGTCGTAATAGACCGTCAGCCGCCCAACCGCCGGGCCTTCGATATAGACGCCAATATCTCGCCAGCCGCTCTCCTCTCCCAGAAGATGAGGGTCTGCGACGTTGAAGCTGCCGACGATCCCGCGTGCCCCGTCCGCGATAGCGACCTTTTGATGATTTCTGAGGAGGTAGGCGCGTAGCAAGTGACTCTGAAACTCGTTGAAGCGTGCGCCGGCATCATCAAGCGGCGCGAAGAAATCGTCGTCGGTCTCCAGGCTACCGAAATCGTCGACGGCCAATTCGACCGCAACGCCGCGTCTTTGCGCAGCGACGAGAGCCTCCAGCACCTGCTTCCCGCATTTATCGCTGGCGAATGTGTAGAATAGCAGCTTCAGGCTTTCGCGAGCGCCCTCGATCAACTCGATCAGCGCATCATAAGCGGCCGGGCCGTCGTGCAGCAGTCGCAGCGTATCGTCCTGACGTTCATGCGCGGAGTTCTCTTGATCCGCGTGCAAAATGGCTTCGCCTTTTCGGCCCGAAACATCCATTGCTGCGCTTTCCGGTCGTTGAGACTAACTGCTTCTTTACTCATAAGGACGAAGAGCGGGCGGAGGAAAGGCCGATCCACGGGTTTTCCACAAGGGGGGCTTACGGGACAATAGCTGGTGTTCGCAAAGTGGCTGAAACTCCGCTTATTGTTGCTGCAGGGCATATTCCTGGCGGCTGTCTTCACCGCGGCAGTAATGGCTGACGCGCCGGCGAACCCCTCCATTGCCTATTGGTCTGTCTTGGCAGGGCTGGGGGCCATTGGCCTATCTGCTGCAATAGCGTCCTACCTGATCATCGGGAAATGGTCGCAACGAATGAGCGGTGCCGTCGAAGATATCGAGGGCATCATCAGAGATGCGGGCCGTAAAATCCACCCGCCGGAATTCAGTGCCGGCACGCGCAAGATCCTGCCGGAAATGACCGCGGCGATTGACCGGGCGGTTCAGCGCATCGGTCGGTCCTACGTCCAGATGATGGGCGCCGCCTGGACCGACACGGTCACGCGCCTGCCGAACCGGCTTCACTTCGTTGACCTGGCAAGCAAATATCTGCCCTGCCAGGACGGGGAGGGGTGCGCACTGCTGTTCCTTGACCTTGACCGGTTCAAATCTGTCAATGACAGCCTGGGGCATGCCATGGGCGATGAACTGCTGCGTGCGTTCACGCGCCGCACCAGAAAATTGCTGACGCAGGAGGATGCCATCTTCGCCAGGTTTGCGGGGGATGAGTTTACCATTCTGCTGCCCGGGATGGCGGGCGTAGACGCGGCGGAGGAGGTGGCGGAAAACATATTGCAGGCGCTGCACGCCCCGTTTCGTATCGGCGAGCATCAACTGACGATTGGCGCCAGTATCGGCATTTGCAAGGCGCCAAAGGACGGCGACAATTTCGACATTCTGATGCGAAATGCGGACGCCGCCATGTACCGCGCAAAGGCGTTGGGGCGAAACCGGGCGCAGACCTTTGAACCGACGATGCACGAGGACGCCCGCCAGCGGCTGGATCTGGAAACCTGCCTGCGCGGGGCATCGGAAGCGGGACAGTTCGTCCTGCATCTGCAACCGCAGATCGATTGTCAGTCGGGCGAGATGAGCGGTGCCGAGGCGCTGATCCGCTGGAACCATCCAGAGCGTGGCCTCCTGTCACCGGCTGAATTTATCGCCGTTGCCGAAGATACGGGCATGATTCTGGATGTCGGTTGCTGGGTGTTGGAGGAATCGCTGGCGATGATCGGTCGCCTGCGCGGTATCGGCCCGGATTTCCGCCTGTCGGTCAATGTATCTCTGCGACAGATGGAGGCCCCGGATTTCCTCGAGTTTGTTGAAAATGCCTTGACGAAACATGGGGTTCATCCACGGCGCCTGGAGATCGAGATTACGGAATCCCTCGTGATGGAGGATTTGTCAGATATTGCCCCTAAACTGGCCTATCTGCGCTCCCTGGGGATCAGCATCGCCGTCGACGATTTCGGCACCGGTTATTCCAATCTGGCGCGTTTGAAAACGCTGCCCATCGATCGCGTAAAGATCGATCGGTCGCTTGTACGTGACATCGGGGTGTCGGGCAGCGCCCGGACCATTGTGCAGGCCATTATCGGCCTGGTGCGGGGCCTCGGCTATCAAAGCGTTGCGGAAGGAGTTGAGTCTACCATCCAGCAGGATGTGCTGACCATCATGGGCTGCGACACCATGCAGGGATATGGCCTCGCACGCCCCATGACCGAAGAGCAGTTCATCGCATGGACGGTGGGAGAAAAGGCCGCCGCCTGACGCTCAAATCCGCCGATAGAGAATGACGCACCTGCCTGTGGGCTGGATATCCGTGTCGGAGGAAAAGTGCACGACCTCCGCGTCGCGGCGCGCGCGTTCGGCGATCAGTCGGCTTGCTCCGTCCTGCACATAGATCCGATCTGCCTGCGACAAATGCCTGAGATCACGCAAGGTGAGATCGTCGGGATCGTCGGACAGCGGCTTCAGGGAATATGGGGTGGGCGCTGCACCGGTTTCACCCGCCAGGTGGCCCATGATTGCGGCGGCGGGATCCGTGACGGGGGCCAGCGGGTCCAGCGCGGCGCCGGGTGCCATCAATGCGTCCCAGAAGCGGCGCCGTGCGGAAGCGGTGGTAAGGCGTGCGTTTACCGCAGGTCGCGCGGCCTTCACCGCAGCGGCAACCGCGCCCAAGGTAGAGGGCAACAAGGCCTCCAGCCGTTCGCGGACGGCCTTTGAAAGGGTTGCAGATGCGCCGTTCGTTGCGATGGCCACGGTAACGGGCGCCCGATCGACAATCGCGGGGAAACTGAAGTCGCACAACCCTGGCTTGTCGACGACATTCACGAGCAGGCCCTGGTCACGCAGTTTCGCCGCCGCCTCGGCAGCTTCCTCCGGATCATCGATGGCGAGTACCGCCAGTCTGGTCGCGGGGGTAGGTTCGTCCACGATAAGCGCACCCGCAAGCTCCAGCAGGCGCCGTTTGGGGCCCGCGCCATCGCCATCGCCGCGCATCAGGACGGGGCGATCGCGCACGGTAACGAAGATGGGAAGCGCCTGCACCTGACCGTTCAGTGTCTGGCCGTATCGCCAGCGGCGCGCTTCATGGCCGGTCCTGCAATCCGCGCGCAAGCCGGGATGCCCCCACCAGGCTTATGCCTGCCTCCTCGGCGCGCGCGTCAATATCTGACAGCGCATCTATCGTCGCGGCGGTGGGGCGTGCATAGCCAATGGCATAGCCACGGCGCTTTGCCGTGGCGAACAATGCAGACAAGTTCGTCTCTATATTGGCGGAAGTCGCCGGCTCGTCCAGAAACCGGTCATTCGACTGCGCGGGTACGCCAGCGTCGCGCGCAGTCTCGGCGGCGACGCTGCGCGCCGATGCACGGGCATCGATATAGGTCAGGCCGCGCATGTGAAGCGCCTTCATGACAGGCCGCAGCGCCGCTGCATCCTGAGTAAAGGCACTGCCCATCATTCCGGTCGTTCCGTCCGTGTCGTCGAACCGGTCAAGCGCCCATGCCAGCCGCTCGAGATTTTCCGAAGCGCCTGAATTCCGCAGCAGGGTGTTCTCACCCGGATTGATGCGCGGATAACGCTGTGGCTCCATAGGGACCGACACAAAAACCTCGTGACCGTCCGCATGCGCCTCCAGAGCGAGGCTGGGCGATATCTCTGCATAAGGCGAGAATGTGAATGTTACACCCTCCGGCAGATCTTCGATGGCGCGGCGAGACGCGGTTGCATCGGGACCCAGTTCAGTCATCAGGATGGCAACCAGCGCGCCCTCGGGCAGGGGGTCTGCCGTGGGGTCCGCCGCCGGTGCCGACGTGCCAGCGGCTGCCCGCGTGCCTTGGCTAACGGCGCTTTGGTCTAAAGCGCGGGGGCCTGCATCTGACTGCACATCTGGCACCGGCGCCTCTTCATTCGAAGCGAGAAAGTCACGCGACCCTGCACCTTCCGAAGTGGTGAGAGGGAAGGGCTGCAACAATTGCACGAACAACGCGGATAACCCGGCAAACAATATTCCGCCGCCCAGCACGATCAGGGCCACGCGTCCGGGCGCAGGTGAACGGCGTGCGGGCAAGGGTCAGCGTTCCGCGCTGGCCGTCTTTACCTCCGCACCCCCCAGGCGACCGAGCATCTTCACCGCATAGTCCAGCTGATAATCTTCAACGCCTTGCTTTTCCAATTCTTCGGCAGTGACCTCGAACCGCGGATTGTCCTTGTCGTCGCTTTCGATCACGCTGTCATCGTCCAGCTTCTCGTTCCGAAGTGCGCGGCGAAGGTCGCTTTCGCGCACGACGCGGCGGTCGCGAACATGTTCGTCCGACAATTGCGGCACGATGATGTCGGGTTCGATGCCCGCTTCCTGAACCGATCGGCCGGACGGGGTATAATAGCGCGCGGTGGTGAGGCGCAGGGCCGTGTCTGTCGACAGCGGGATAAGCGACTGCACCGAACCCTTGCCGAAGCTGCGTGCCCCAAGGATGAGCGCGCGGCGATGATCCTGCAGCGCTCCCGCGACGATCTCCGAAGCCGAAGCCGACCCCTCGTCGACAATAACGATCACCGGCTTTCCATCGGTCATGTCCTCATCTCGCGCGAAATAGCGCTGTATATTATCCTTGCCGCGGCCACGCTGGGAAACGATCTCTCCACCATCGTCCATGAATGCGTCGCTGACCTCTATGGCCTGATCGAGCAGTCCGCCCGGATTGGACCGCAGATCGACGATGAAGCCCAGCAGATTGTCGCCCAGTTCCTTCTCGATCGCGTCGATGGCGTCGCGCGTGGCCGGGCCGGTCTGCTTGTTGAAGGTCGAAATGCGGATGACGCCAACATTGTCCTGCGTTTCCCATTTCACCGGCTTCAATTCGATGATCGCGCGGGTCAGGGTCAGCTCCAGGGGTTCTTCCTCGCCCTGACGGACGATCGTCATGCTGACGGGGGTTCCCGGCGGACCCTTCATAAGTTCGATGGCCTCCTCCAGCGAAAGACCGTAGATCAACTCGTCGTCGATATGGGTGATGTAGTCGCCCGCCTTGATCCCGGCTTTCTGGGCCGGCGTGTCGTCCATGGGCGCGATGATCTTGACGACGCCCTCCTCCAGGGAAACGGACATGCCGAGGCCGCCATATTCACCGTCGGTCTGCGTCCGCATGCGGTCGAAGTCGCTGGCCGCGAGAAAGCTGGAGTGCGGATCAAGGCTGGCCAGCATGCCATCGATCGCGCCTTCGATCAGCTGCTCCTCCGTCACCTCTTCAACATATTCGGTACGCACGCGTTCGAAGATATCCATCAGCTGGTCCAGCTGCCGGAAAGTTTCGGATGATGTGTTGGCGGCCTGCACACTCGTTTGAGTGGGCACGAGCGCGGCCATGCCAATGGGCAGGAACGCATAGAGGATGCGGTGTTTCATAGCGGCGAATTAGCCTCCGGAAAAATACAGGCTCTGCTTATAACAGGAGAAGGATGAACGTGACATAGCCTCTTACGTCGGTTTATCGACCGTCCCCTTGGTCCATGTCGGAACAGTGCGGCTGTCCGCCGCACTGTTGCACTGCTGCCGTCGTCCATCAGCCCTAAGTGAAGGAAGCTGACATTCCGAAGTTAGATCCCTTCGTCATGACGCTGGCCAGCGCGGTGGTCGCCGCCTCGCTGCTGCCGGTTTCCGGTGCGCTCGCCGATGCGATGGACATTCTCGCTTACGCCTTGATCATGTTCATGTTCTTCTTTCACGGCGTACGGCTGCCGTTCGACGCCATCCGTCGCGCGGTTACAAATTGGCGCCTGCACGGCCTGATTCTGGTGCTGACGTTCGTTCTGTTTCCGATCGCCGGCCTGCTGATTTCCCGTGTAGCGACATATTGGCTGCCAGCGGGAATTGCGGCTGGTTTACTGTATCTTTCGCTGGTGCCGTCGACGATCCAGTCGTCGGTCGCTTTCATCGCCGTCGCCAAAGGCGATGTGGCAGCGGGTGTCGCATCGGCGGCGACGTCGAACATTCTGGGCGTTGGGCTGACCCCGCTTCTAGTGGGTGTGCTGATGGGGGCAAATGGGGCGGGGATGGGCGCCGACGGGACGATGAAGGTCGTCGCGCTGCTGCTGGCGCCGTTTCTGTTTGGGCATCTGTCGCGGCGCTGGTTGGCCGATTGGGCGGCTGGCCGAAAGAAGCTGCTGGGGCTGGCAGACAAGAGTGCGATCGTCCTGATTGTCTATACGGCGTTCTCCGCCGCGGTGCTGCAGGGGATATGGACGAAGCTGGGGCCCGTCAGCCTTTTCATGCTGATCGGAATTTGCCTGGCCCTACTGGCGGCTATGAACGCACTTGCCTGGCTGGTATCGGCCCGCCTTCCGCGGGATCAACGCGTAGCGATGCTGTTTTGCGGCACGCAGAAATCCCTCGCCGCCGGAGCGCCCATGGCCAGCCTGTTGTTCGCGGCATCGGCGGCGGGTGAATTGCTGTTGCCCTTGATGATTTATCATCAGGCGCAGCTGGTGCTCGCCGCTATTCTCTCTTCGCGGCTTCTGCGGGACGGCAATGTCCGCTCTTTTTGAGGACAAATCCTCATGACAATCGGCGGCGTTTACCTTGTTCCCTGACGCGGAATTAACCTTGTCCGTGCTTAGTTAGCGGCGATCAGGGGCACGTTGATCGAGATTTGGATATGACCGGCTTTACCACGGGCGACGCATTCTACTGCCGCGCCTTCCCGATACTTACTCTCATATGCGTCGTGACGGGCGTTGCCACCTATGCGTGGGGCCCGCCCTCTGTTGCGCTGAATTGCTTCCTTGCCGTGGGCTTTGGCGTTCGTCTTAACGGATATATCGAGCGTCGCCGCTTCGAGGAGGCAGAGCGGCAAGCAAGCGCCGGGTGGGCACGATTGAGGAGTCCCGTACAAGCCGGATGACAGGCGCCCGGATGGGCAAGCCTGGCCTGCCGGACGCTACCTCAGCTTCCGCCCCACCCAGATCACGCGACCGATGATGTCGACACTGTCGGGTGAGCAATCGCCGACGTCCGGATACATATTATTGTCGCTGGTGATGCGTATATTGCGCGATGCGGGGCTGCGCGTCACACGCTTTACGATCAGCGTATCTTCGATCCGCATGACGTAAATTCCGTCCCGCAGCCGATCGACGCCATCGCCCCGGTCGACGAGGATCGGATCTCCGTCGCCCAGCGTGGGCAACATGGAATCTCCCTGAACCTTAATGACCGACAACAGTTCAGGGCCGCTCGACGAAATGCTTCTGACCCACCGATCCTGGAACGCGAGGGAGCTTTCTGCCGCTTCCTCCTCCTCCGTCAGCGCACCGGCACCTGCGGACGCACCGATGGCAGCGAAATACGGCACCAGAACATAATCGTCCGCGCTATGCGCTTCGCCGGCCCGAACGGCGCGCCCGGCAAAGCTGCGCGGCCCGCCCAGTTGCCACTCAGGAACGTCGAAATGCGCTGCCAGCCTGCGCCGGTCCTCTTCATCCAGTTTGCGCGGCACGCCCCGCTTGATAAACTGTTGAATATACGCGGGATTGCGTCCCAATAGACGCGACAAGGACGTGTAATCGCCGCCGCCAGCGCGGATCAGCGCGTCCAGGCGCTCCCTGACCATGGTCGAGTCGTTCACATTTCACTCCCGATTCGGTGTGCCACATTAGAACAAAAAAGGAACATAATCAACGCGATCGTTTTTCTCCTTTCAATGTAGGATTTGGGATGGGATCATTATGTGCCTACGATAATACGAGAACACAATGACTCTTTTAACCCTCATAAATCGCTGCATCGAGCAAACAGGTGTCAGCGCAACGCGCATTGGTAGGGAGGCCCTGGGGGATCCCCGGCTGATTGCCGATATTCGCCGCGGACGTGAACTAAGGCCACACACTGAAAAGAAATTACTCGCTTATCTCAGCGCGGTCGAGAGCCAGGCGGGGCAGGGGGAGTAATGGTGCGGCGCCGCAAAATCGTACCAGCGTCTATCGCATCCGTGCTTCGCAGCATACCCGATCGATCCAGAGACGGCCACATAATCAGCCGCTCGCGCGGTGGAGATAGGAACTTTCCTGTCATGGATGTGGTCGATGTCACCTCCTCACCCTGGGCAAGCGCCACGTTTGAAGGAACGCAGCACCGTATCTGCCTTTCGATCAGGGGGCGGGAGGCCGACGTGGATGCACTTGCCGCCGCTGTCGAAGGCGATCTTTCCGCAGCGGATCTTGAATTCGGCGGAGGAACTTTGATCGAGATCGTGAGAACGAACACCGACAAGACCGTCGACGGGAAAGGAAATGCAATCAGCCTGCTGGAATTTACCGCTCTCAGCGTTCTGGATTAAAGGGGGCTGTTTCCTTATCGCGCTCGGGCGCCTGCGTAGCGGTGGGACCTCCGCCCTCACTGCCTTTCGGCTTATCGGGGTTTTCACTCTTCCCGGCGGCTTTTCCTTCGCCGGGTGCAGCGCCCTTACCGGCGGTGAATGTGGCAAAGGCCGCCGCCAGGGCTGCTCCGGCAATATCCCGACCGATACCGTCGACGGCAGTGCGGACGGCGGATTCGATGCGCGCCTCGGAAGCACCGGAGGTGACGTTCAGTTTGGTCCGGCCAGTCTTTGCTTTCAGAACGTTGGAAAGACCATCGAGACCGTCCTTTCGCAGGGCCAGACTCGCTTCGTCGAGCCATAGGGCGAGGGAGGCTTCAACCTTGCCTTGCCAGCTCTTGCCGGTGGCCTTCAAAAGTTGAGAGAGTTCCGGCGGGAGACCGGGCCTCGGTGCCTTTTCCTCTGCGAAGGTTTCTTTTTCGGTCGTACCAGGGTCTGCCCCGGCGGCATCATGTCTCGCCGCTGCCAACGCGGCCTCCGCTTTCGCCAGCTTTTTTTCGGCCTTTGCCAATGCGCGCTCAAGCTCCATCTCGTCCCGGTCGCGTTTCCGCTTCGATTTCTTCTTGTCGGAATGATCGTCTTTGAGCTTTGTCATGGCGCCGTTCTCCTCTGCTGGTGATTTAGTTGCATAAGACAGCGGCTGCAAGGGGAACGCCGCGCACGCTCATCGGTTGACGCGGAAACATCAAGAAGGGACCGTCAGAATGACCGAACAGAATAAAACCGCAGGAACGAAGGCTGACACGCCACCGACGACTCCTTCAAAAATGCGCCCCGCGCAGGATGCGGATCATGTTCCAGAAAAGCTGGACGACGATGAAGCGCAATTGGAAGAGGGTCTGGAAGAAACCTATCCAGCGAGCGACGTGCCATCAGAGACGCAGCCCCAGCCAAAGGACCCGAAAAAGGCACCCCCTTCAACGAATGCCTAGCTTTGGCTAGCGGCAGGTTCCAAAGCCTGTTGCCTCCAAGTGAAAATGGTCGCGATGAGCGGCATTGTAATCCGGGCCGAGAAGCGTGCCGAAGATATCGCACGCTCCGGTCCGGATTTCTTCCAGGAACGCCCCCGCGTCCGAGTCTGCCCCCCAGTCCTCGATGAGCGAAATCCGCCGTCCGTCCTCCAGCCTGAATCCGGCAATATCGATTGCCTCGGCCGTTGCGTGTTTCGACCAGCGGCCCTCTGCCGCGCCGTACATCCGGCGGCAGCTATAAGTACCAAGATGATCTATCCGCGCAACCGCGCTGCCCAGCGTTCGTTCGGCCGCAGGCTGCACGACGTTTGTTTCCCAGATGGCGAGCGCAGCGGCCAAGGGACATGCGAGCCGTACCGTTCCGGGGGCATAGCCTGCCGTCATCTGCTCCAGGCTGACCGAGTCGACCTGTGCGCAGGTTTCATTCACGCGTTCGTCGTCGCGCGGAACTACGGAGAGTTCGCTTTCCGAAAAGAGCGCCAGGCATCTTGGCTTGTCGCCCGTAAGTTGCGTGATTTTCGTCTGCGTCGCTGCCCCGACGGGCTGTTCGATGACGAGAGGTGTCCACGGTAGGTCTTCAGGAAATTCGCGTTCCGCGTAGATCTTTGCCTGCCACACGCCGACGATCAGCAGGGCAAAGAGAAGGAGATGGATGACGGTACGCATACGCAAATCCGCCTCTTAATCGGCTGGCCTGTCAGGGATAGATGCCGTGGCGAAATAGCTCATCCTTGAACGTTTGCTGGCATCTAGCAGGGATTTATAAGGACCTGCCATGCCAGGAATGACGTCCTCGAAAATTTAAGCTATCGCGTCGTGGGCGCGTGAAGCGGCCTTTCCACCGGAGATTCAGCAATGTCCGTTACCAAACTAACCACCCACCGTGTGGACAAGGTGTGGGGCCGCCGTGATTTGCAGCCCTTCTTTCCCGATGTACCGGACAGCGACGAAAAGCTGGGCGAGATATGGTATCAGATGCCGGACGGTTCGGATGCCGAACTGCTGATCAAATATCTGTTCACCAGCGAAAAGCTGAGTGTGCAGGTGCACCCCGACGACGACGCCGCGCGCGCGGCGGGCCATGCGCGCGGCAAGGAGGAGGCATGGCTGATCCTCGATGCAAAGCCGAATGCGACGGTGGGAATCGGCACGACGCGGCCATTAACCTCGGAAGAGCTGCGCGCCGCCGCGCTGGATGGATCGATAGAGGATTTGATCGACTGGAAGCCTGCCAAGGCCGGCCAGTTCATATATTCGCCTGCCGGCACGGTCCACGCCATCGGCCCCGGCGTGACGCTGATCGAGGTGCAGCAGAATGTCGATCTGACCTATCGGCTATATGATTATGGTCGACCCCGGGAACTGCATCTGGACGAGGGCGTGGCGGTTGCCGAGGCGAAACCGTTCAGCATAGAGGACCATTCGCGGCTTGTTTCGCCCGGGCGGACGGTCCTTTGCGAGGGGAAGAAGTTCGTTGTCGAGCGGCTGGTACGTCGCGGCGATCAAGCTGTCGCGCCGGAGGCGGGGCGACCGGTCTGGCTCACCGTGGTGGCGGGCTCCGTTTCGTCGGATGGGGTCGCGGCCGATGCGGGGGAGGTTCTGTACCTGACCGGCCCCACGACCATAAATTTGTCGGACGATGGCGACATTCTGGTCTCTTATGAGGGCGAAAGCGTCGCCCCGGGCTTGCTGCCGGATAGTTGATCGGTCTCGCAGCAGATGATCCGATCACTTAGTGCGACCGGGTCAGGGTCCTCATCGCCTCCTCGATGCCGCCGAGGGTCAGCGGGTACATGCGGTTTTCCATCAGTGTCTTAATCATCTGCACCGATTGGCCATATTGCCAGTGCTTTTCCGGGATCGGATTTAACCAGACCGCGCTGTGATAGACGTCGGTCATCCGGCGCAGCCAGACTTCGCCCGGCTCCTCGTTCCAATGTTCGACGCTGCCGCCGGGATAGCTGACTTCATAGGGGCTCATGGAGGCATCGCCGACGAAGATCAGCTTATAGTCGTGCGGGTATTTGTGCAGAATGTCGAAGGTGGGGATACGCTCCGACCAGCGGCGCTTATTGTCCTTCCACACCGCCTCGTAGGGCATGTTGTGGAAATAGAAATATTCCATGTTCTTGAATTCTGAAGACGCGGCGCTGAACAATTCTTCGCAGGTACGAATGTGCCCATCCATTGATCCGCCAATATCAAAGAAGATCAGCACTTTTACGGCGTTGCGCCGCTCGGGGCGCATCACAATGTCCAAGTAGCCCTTGTTCGCGGTGCCGCGGATGGTCGAATCCAGATCGAGTTCCTCCTGCGCGCCATCGCGCGCGAACTTCCTCAATCGGCGCAGCGCGACCTTGATGTTGCGCGTACCGATTTCGACATCGTCGTTCAGGTCCTTGAAGGCGCGCTTCTCCCACACCTTGATTGCGCGGCCTTGGCCGCCCTTGCCACCGATACGAACGCCGGCAGGATTATAACCGGAATTGCCGAAGGGCGATTTGCCCCCCGTTCCGATCCACTTATTGCCCCCCTCGTGGCGCCCCTCCTGCTCATCGAGGCGCTTCTTCAACTCCTCCATGATCTCGTCGAAGCCCTTTTCCTCAATGGCCTTCATCTCTTCTTCCGAGAAAACTGCCTCCGCGAGTTGCTTCAACCATTCGTCCGGAACTTCGGCGGTTTCCTGATCGAAACTCGTCTCCAGTCCATTGAACACCTTGCCAAAGACCTGGTCGAAACGATCCAGCATCGCCTCGTCCTTCACGTAGGTGGAACGGGACAGATAATAGAACTCCTCCACGCGCTTGCCGATCACGTCGGACTTCAGCGCCTCCAACAGCGTCAGATGCTCCTTTAGAGATACGGGAATCCGCGCCGCCCGCAGCTCAGTAAAGAAATTCAGGAACATCTGTCTCGGTCCAGTGCCAAAGTAGCTTGCATCGCTTTTCCTATGAAACCGCTATTGCCGCCCTTCGCGCCGGTTGATGAAGGCGAGCTTTTCGAACAGCATCACGTCCTGCTCGTTTTTAAGGAGCGCGCCATGTAGCGGCGGGATCAGCTTCTTGGGATCGCGCGATTTCAAAACCTCCAGCGGCAGGTCTTCGTGCATCAGGAGTTTCAGCCAGTCGAGAAGTTCGCTGGTCGAGGGCTTTTTCTTCAGGCCGGGCACTTCGCGCATATCGAAAAAGATCGACAGCGCCTCTTTCACCAATTCCTTCTGGATGTCGGGGAAGTGTACGTCGATGATTTCCTGCATCGTCTCGGCGTCAGGAAACTGGATATAATGGAAGAAGCAGCGGCGCAGAAATGCGTCCGGCAATTCCTTCTCATTGTTCGACGTGATGATGATGATCGGGCGTTCCTTCGCCCGGACTGTTTCGCCGGTTTCGTAAACGAAGAACTCCATGCGATCGAGTTCCTGGAGCAGGTCGTTCGGAAACTCGATGTCCGCCTTGTCGATCTCGTCCACCAGCAAAATCGGCGTCTGCTCGGCGGTGAAGGCTTCCCACAATTTGCCGCGTTTTATGTAGTTGGAAATGTCGTGAACGCGCTCGTCGCCCAACTGGCTGTCGCGCAGCCGGGAAACGGCGTCATATTCGTAGAGGCCCTGCTGCGCCTTCGTCGTTGATTTGATGTGCCATTCGATCAGCGGCGCGCCCATTGCCTTTGCCACCTCGGTCGCCAGCACGGTCTTGCCGGTGCCGGGTTCGCCCTTGATCAGAAGGGGTCGCCGAAGCGTCGCGGCGGCATTGACGGCAACTTTCAAATCTTCGGTGGCAACATAATCCCGCGTGCCGTCGAAACGCATCCTGAATCATCCTTATCGAGGGAGAGTGGGGACACGCTAAGGCCCGCTGGACCCAGGGGCAACCAGTCGCTTTTACCGGGATGAGCGCCTTATCGCCTTGCGGGGGTTTAGCGGGCGCCGAGGTGGCGGGCCTTCGCCCGCGCTGCGATCATTTCGAATAGCTGCGCGTGGAACAGCGAAAATTGCTGAGCGCCGAAGGCAATTGCCCGGGCACCGGAGCGATCCTGATAAAGCGGGTCGGCCGAGGCTGTGCATTCCGTAAGGGCGTCGGCTGGCCATGCGCCGGGCCTGGCGGGCCAACGCGCCGCGAAGGCAAGCCTGCCGGCGTCATTCAGTGTTGAGCGAAGCCCGGGCCAATCGCAAAGGAAAGCAAGAACGGCGCCGACCGCGCATCCTTCTCGACTGGAACGTGCCAGTGTGAGCATGGCCTCGCGCAGACCGCGTACCACCGTCTCCGCCTCCGTCAGGCCTCGACGATCCCTGCGGGGGCCGCTTTCGAGGCACAGGGAGGTGAGCCATTGCCTGTCGTCCTGAAACGCGGCGATGGCAGGCTGTAGCGGCAGCCGGAATGCCGGAACCTCTTTCGCCACAAGGTCCATCAGGCCTGGCAGTTCACCATGTATGATGGTCAGGAAGTGCGCGACGTCGGCGACCAGCGCATCCGGTTCGCTATTATCGCCCTCGACGGCAGAAATCAGCGGCGCGCGTGCCGTGGTCAGTGATGCCTGCACGATGCCGAGCAGGTCACGCACGTCGGCGGCTTCGATTGGCCGTAGGGCAGAAGGTGCGGGTGCGAGCATCATGTTCCTCACGAGGGTCGTGGGGGGAATATACGCCGTGCCGCCTTACGAACCGTTAAGAGACTTCTGGCGCGGCTGGCTGAGTTGTCTTTACGGCGCCTTCCGCGCAAGATCCCGTGTGAGAGCCGATATCAGTGGCGACATTGGGGGGTGTAGAATGGCGGCCTGGTTGAAATTGCTGCTGATATTGGCCGCTGCGGTCGCTCTTGCGATCATCGGAACGACGCCGCCATCGCCAGTGGCGGCGGATGCACCCGCGAACGATTTTTCGGCCGAGCGGGCGATGAATGATGTGCGCCAGATAGCGAGGGCGCCTCACCCCAGCGGCAGCGCTGAAAACGATAGGGTGCGCGCGTATCTTGTCGGCAGACTGGGCGATCTGGGCCTGACCGTAACGACTCCCCGGATCACGCTCGACGACGATGCTGTTGCGGGCCTTGAAGCCTGGCTTGGCAAGGGGCGCGCACCTGCGGAGGCAGTAAATGTCCTGGGCGTCTTAGCAGGTCGGGATCGCAGCCTGCCTGCGGTGGCATTGATGGCGCATTATGACAGCGTGCCGGGCTCACCGGGTGCGTCAGACGATGCAACAGGTGTTGCCGCCATTCTGGAGATCCTGCGCGCGGTAAACGCAAGCGGTACCCCACAGAGAGACATAATCGTGCTGCTGACCGATGCCGAAGAGGCCGGCCTGATTGGGGCACGGGGCTTTTTCCGAGACCATCCATTGAGTGCGCGCATTGGTGCCATCGTCAACATGGAGGCGCGCGGTGGCGGCGGTCGTGTCTCGCTTTTCGAGACTTCCCAGGCAAATGGGGCCACGGTGGAACGCTTCGCCGATGCCGTGAAGCGCCCAGCGGGGACGTCGCTAAGCGTGTTCATCTATCGTGTTCTGCCGAACAATACCGATCTCACTCCGGCCCTTCAGAAGGATTATGCGGCCTATAATCTGGCATTTATCGGTCGGCCCGGCCTTTATCATTCACCCTTCGCGACCCCCGACCGGCTGGACCGGGGTTCTCTGCAGGACATGGGTGATCAGACACTAGATTTGGTCCGCTCGCTGAGCGGCGGCGAGCCGCTGCCCGCTCCGATGCCCGACGTAGTTTTCTTCGACGTGTTCGGACTCTTCATGGTGACGTACGCGCCGGTATTCGGGTGGATCATGCTGGCCATCGGCATAGGCTGCTATGCGGGGATCGCGGCGGGGGGAGCTTCGGTACGGGATCTGCTGCGCGGGCTGAGCGCTGGCATCGCGCTGCCGCTTCTGGCCGCCGCGGCACTATATGGCGCGAACCTGCTGTCCGGCGCCGGTGGGGCGACCAATTACTATGACCGGTTGGCCGCGATACCACGGCTGGAGGTGCAGGCGTTGCTGATCTGCAGCGCCTGCTTTCTGGTAATTACGGGCACTTGCTTTGGGCGGCGGCAGATAGCGGCGGCGGTGTGCGTCGGGGCGGCCGTGCCGCTGATGCTGGTCACGTTGCTTGCCAAGATATTGGCGCCAACCGCAGCATACCCGCTGGTCCTGACCGTGCTGCTCACCGGTATCGGTATGGTGGGTACCTTCTTGTTTGGCGGCAAAGCGGGGCGGGCCGCAGCCTCGGTCGCAGCAATTCTTGTGACAGGATATATGTTTATGTTCGGCCATCAGCTTTTCCAGGCTGTGGGACAAGACCATCCCTATGTGGCAGCACTGCCGCTGTTCGCCGCAGCCGTCAGCCTGTGGCCTGCCATCGCCGGACAATCCTTGTCCCGCAGACTGACGTTCCCGATCGCAGCAATGCTATTTCTCGTCGCGCTGGCCATCGCGTTATGGGTGCGGCTTGATCCTGTCGCTGCCTCAGCAGCGGTCTATAGCCTGGAGGGGTACGTTCCCGGCGCGGACTGAGCTTGATCGGAGGGGCGGTGGGGCAGGGGCCGCCCAAGCGGACCCCTGCCCATGACCGGATCTATACGTCCAGGAAGCTGCGCATCTTGCGACTACGGCTGGGATGCTTCAGCTTGCGCAGCGCCTTTGCCTCGATCTGACGGATGCGCTCGCGGGTCACACTGAACTGCTGGCCGACTTCCTCCAGCGTATGATCCGTGTTCATGCCGATGCCGAAGCGCATGCGAAGCACGCGCTCCTCGCGCGGGGTCAGGGAAGCGAGGACGCGAGTAACGGTTTCCTTAAGATTGGCGTGAACGGCCGCATCCACCGGAATGATGGCGTTCTTGTCCTCGATAAAGTCGCCCAGCTGGGAATCTTCCTCGTCACCGATCGGCGTTTCAAGGCTGATCGGCTCCTTGGCGATCTTCATCACCTTGCGCACCTTGTCGAGCGGCATGCCGAGGCGCTCGGCCATTTCCTCCGGCGTCGGCTCCCGCCCGAATTCGTGCAGGAACTGGCGACTGGTACGCACCAGCTTGTTGATCGTTTCGATCATGTGCACGGGAATACGGATGGTGCGCGCCTGATCGGCGATCGAGCGTGTGATCGCCTGACGAATCCACCAGGTCGCATAGGTGGAGAACTTGTAACCGCGGCGATATTCGAACTTATCGACGGCCTTCATCAGGCCGATATTGCCTTCCTGAATGAGGTCGAGGAACTGCAGCCCGCGATTGGTGTATTTCTTGGCGATGGAGATCACCAGGCGCAGATTCGCCTCGACCATCTCCTTCTTGGCGATTCGCGCTTCGCGCTCCGCCTTTTGCACCATGTTCACGATGCGACGGAATTCGTTCAGCGATACGCCCGTCTGGGCCGCAATGTCAGTAACCTGGATGCGGATATTCTCAACCGCTTGCGTCTCGCCCTCGGCAAAGCTGGCCCATTTCGGACCGCGCGACTTCACCTCGTCCAGCCAGTTTTCATCAAGCTCGTTGCCGACATAGGTTTCCAGAAAATCGCGACGCGGAATCTTGTACCGCTCCGCCAACCGCAGCATCTGGCCGCCCAGCGACATCAGGCGCTTATTGTAGCTGTAAAGCTGCTCGACCAGGAATTCGATCTTGGCATTGTTGAAGAAAACGGCCTCGACCTTGTCGGTCAGGTCGGCGCGTAGCTTCTGATATTTGGTTTCCAGTTTGGTGTCGTAATCTTCGCCGGCGTGCATCGCCTCAAGGCGGGCATCCTGCAGCTTTGCGAATTTCGCATATACGTTCTGGATTTCGTCGAATTGAGCCAGCGCCTGCGGCGTCAGCTGCTCTTCCATCTGGGCCAGGGACAAGACGTTGGCATCGTCATCATCGTCGGAATCCTTGGATGCGGACTTCCCAGACCGGGACCCAAGATTGTCCTCGTCTTCGTCATCGTCGGCGGATTCGTTCTCGACCGCGTCGTCGTCTTCCTTAAGTTCGACGCCCTTGGGCAGATCGCTTTCGCTGCCGCCCGATTTGACTTCTTCGTCAGTGGGGCCCTGGTTGAGCATTGTGTCGAGATCCAGGATCTCGCGCAGCTGCATCTCACCGGCCTTCACGGCCTCGGCCCAGTAAATGATTGTGGAGAAGGTCAGCGGACTTTCGCACAAGCCGACGATCATCATGTCGCGCCCGGCCTCGATACGCTTCGCGATGGCGATCTCGCCTTCGCGGGACAGGAGCTCTACGGCGCCCATTTCCCGCAAATACATGCGAACGGGGTCGTCGGTTCGGTCTAGTTTTTCCTTGGAACGGGACGCGACGAATTTTTCCGGCGTCGTGCCATCGTCCTTGGTCTTCATGTCGGCGGGGGCAGGGGTGCCGTCATCCTCTTCGACCTCGTCCGATTCGGTGACGTTGATGCCCATTTCGCTGAGGGCAGCCATCACGTCCTCGATTTGTTCCGACGACATCTGATCCTGCGGCAGCGCTTCATTCAGCTGCTCATAGGTGATCCATCCGCGCTTCTTCGCCGCGGCGATCAGCTTTTTTACACCCGAATCATTCATGTCGATCAGGGGTGTGCCGTCTTCCGCTTCCCTGTTCTTTGCCGCCGTTGCCATATGTTCTCGATCCAAAACCGTCTTGAGAAATCAATTCTGTGATGCCGCCTCAACTGCTGCTGCAGCCTCCTCGGCCTCGATACGCCTGCCCAGCGCGAGTGCCCTTAGTTCGTCCTCGATCCGCAGCTTCTCATAGGTGAGCGCGCTGCGGCGGTCGAATTCTTCTTGAGAAAGCGTGTCATAGCGCGCGCGCAGATCCGCTTCCTCAAGCTCAATGTGAGCCAGCGCCATAAGATGGCCGGCGACACAAGCCAAGTCTTCTGCCGCACGGGCACTGGGCGTCCGGGATCGCGTGAATGAAAAGTCCAACCGGTTCGATACCGTGACCTGTTCCGCGAGGTGACCGAGCCCTCTGGATGTCAAGTCGGTAGCCAGCTGCGATTTGTCAAGCGCCGGATTGCCTGAAACAGCACGAAAAATGGCTGCGCGAAGGCGCGCATGTTCGGGATCGGCGATGTGCAGCTGTGCCACCGCCTCTCCACAAGTGTCGACAAGCTGCGGAAAGGTAAGCAGGCCAACCAGGATTGCGTTGATCTCGCGCTGGTGGGGGGAACGTTCGGCCGATTGCCTGACACCCGCGGAGGCGCCGACCTGCGTACGTGCCCATGGCGCGCGTTTCGCATCGGGCCGGAAACCGCTTCGCGCCACGAAAAGAGCGTCGAATCTCGTTTTGAATTCGCTGCGATACAGCTGTTGAACGCTGCCATCCTGGATCGCCGAAGCATGTTCACCAAGTTGCTGGCGAACGGCCGCGCGGCGCTCTGGCGTGGTCAGATCCACCCCCTCGGTTTCCATTTGCCACAGATGATCGATCAGCGTGGCCGCCCCGTCGATCAAGGTCTCAAAGGCTCTCAAACCCTCCGCGCGCACCAGATCGTCCGGGTCCTTTCCTTGCGGCAGCAGGGCGAAGCGAAGCGACCTGCCCGGCTCCAGCAGCGGCAATGCCCTCAGCGCTGCGCGATGCGATGCCCGAACGCCCGCTGCATCGCCATCAAAGCAAAGCACGGGTTCCGGCACCGTGCGCCAGGCCAGCTGCATCTGCGCCTCTGTCATGGCGGTGCCCATGGGGGCCACCGCCTCTGGAAGGCCCGCCTGTGCCAGCGCGATGACGTCCATATATCCCTCGACGATGACAAGCCGACCGGATTTCCGCGCGGGCGGAGCAGCGCGGTTGAGATTGTAAAGAAGGCGGCCCTTGTCGAACAAAGGTCCGTCGGGGGAGTTGAGATATTTCGGCTCCCCCTGACCCAGAATGCGCCCCCCGAAACCAACGGTTCGGCCGCGCATGTCATGGATCGGAAACATCAGCCGGCCGCGAAACCGGTCATACGGGTCGCGTGCGGTGTCGTCCGGCTGAACCAAAAGGCCCGCCGCCGACAGCTTTTCAACGGGCGCGTCGATTGCATTGGCAAGAGCGCCGCGACTGTCCGGTGCGAAACCTAGTCCGAAGGTCGAGACGGTTTCGGGGGTCAGTGCGCGCCGCTCGACATAGGCGCGGGCATCCTTTCCCTCGATCGAACCGAGTTTTTTTCGAAACCAGTCCTCCGCCATGGCGGCGACATCGTGAAGCCCTTTGGCGGCCTTTGCCCGCTCCCGCTGTTCCGGGCTTTCTTCTGGCAGGTCGAGTCCTGCCATGCCGGCCAGCTCCTCCACAGCTCCGCGGAAATCTTGCCCCCCTTGTTCCATCAGGAATTCGATGACGTCCCCATGGGCGCCGCAGCCAAAGCAATGATAGAATGCCTTGTCGTCGTTCACATAGAAACTGGGCGTGTTTTCATTATGAAACGGGCAACATGCTTTCATTTCCCGGCCAGCGCGGATCAGCTTGACGCGCCGCCCGACCACCTCACTAAGGGGTACGCGGGCGCGAAGCTGCTCCAGAAAGGCGGGCGGTATCGTCACGACAGTGCCGCAACGAGTGGCGCCGCTGCGACCTTATCCTGACGTGCCGTCGTCACCCGCGCGGTGCCAGTTCCTGCTTCACCATGGCGCTGGCCTGCGACATGTCGATCTGTCCCGCGAAGCGTTCCTTCAACACCGCCATGACCCGGCCCATATCCTTCGGTCCCTCGGCGCCAAGCTCTTCGACAATCTTGCGAACTTCCGCCTGCGCTTCTGCCGGGGCCATCATCTGGGGCATGAATTCCTCGATGACGGTCAACTCGTCACGCTCGGCATCGGCGAGTTCCTGGCGGCCGCCCTTTTCGTACATGTCGATCGATTCGCGCCGCTGCTTCGCCATTTTTGTCAGCACGCCTGCCGCCAGTTCGTCAGTGGCGCCGCCGCGTTCGAGACGCTCGTCGATCTCCTTCTGCTTGATGGCGGCCAGAATGGCCCGCGTGGCCGCCACCCTCTCCTTGTCGCCCGATTTCATGGCGGCGATCTGGGCAGTCTTCACCTTTTCGGCGATCATAATGTCTCTCCTGAATGCGTCGCACGCCAGATAATGCGGGTGGACGCCGTTTAACAGCAATTGACGCGAATCCATCCGGTGCGTAGCACGCCCACTTAGCTTACAGCCTGATCAAACCCTGAAGGAGCGCCCCCGGCGTGGCCACAAACGATTTTGCGCGTCCCCCATCCGGAGCAACGGGCGTGCTGATTCTGGCGTCGGGAGAGGTGATATGGGGTCGCGGCTTTGGCGCGGCGGGTCATGCGGTGGGGGAGGTTTGCTTCAACACCGCGATGACCGGCTATCAGGAGATCATGACCGATCCCAGCTATGCGCGCCAGATTGTGACCTTCACCTTTCCCCATATCGGCAATGTCGGCGTCAACGAGGAGGATGTGGAGGCGGACACCCCCCACGCCATCGGTTGCGTCGTGCGCGAGGACGTCACTGCTCCCTCCAATTTTCGCTCGGTCGGCCGGTTCGACGATTGGCTGGCGAAGAACGGCCGCATCGGCATTTCCGGCGTCGACACCCGTGCGCTGACACGCAAGGTGCGACTGCAGGGAGCGCCCAATGCGGTGATCGCCCATGACCCGGATGGCAAGTTCGACATGGACGCGCTGCTGGCCGCCGCAAGGGACTGGAGCGGCCTGGAAGGGCTGGACCTTGCGAAGGACGTGACCCGCGAAGAAACGGGCGGATGGAACGACGGCCCCTGGCAGTTGGGCCAGGGCTTCGGCATCGGCCCCAGCGACGGCCCGCACGTGGTCGCCATCGATTATGGCTCCAAAAAGAACATTTTACGCCGACTGGTGAACGCCGGTGCGCGCGTTACCGTTGTCCCGGCAAACGCGACATTCGAGCAGATCATGGCGCTGGAACCGGCGGGGGTTTTCCTGTCCAACGGTCCGGGCGATCCGGCAGCGACAGGCGAATATGCCGTGCCGGTCATCAAGCAGTTGTTGGACGCGGATGTGCCGATCTTCGGCATCTGCCTGGGCCATCAACTCCTTGGCCTTGCCGCCGGTGCGAAGACCGCCAAGATGTTCCAGGGCCACAGGGGCGCGAACCATCCTGTGCAGCGACTGAGTGACGGGCGCGTGGAAATCACCAGCATGAACCATGGCTTCGCCGTCGATGCTGACTCTTTGCCGGAGGGCATGGTGTCGACGCACACCAGCCTGTTCGACGGCACGCTGTGCGGGATCGAACTGACCGGCAAAAAGGCATTTGGTGTGCAATATCACCCGGAGGCCAGCCCCGGTCCGATGGACAGCGACTATCTGTTCGAGAAATTTGTCGGTGGGATGCAATGAGCGACGACGCCAATGATGCGTGGGGTGGCGCATTTGGCAAAAGTTGGGGCCAATCGTGGGATCAACCGAAAAGTTTGCCAATGAAGCTTGCCGCCGTAGCAACACTGGCGCGCTTTTTTCTTTATAAGAGTATGGTGAAAGATGGGCTTGACCGAATGGATGCGGCTGATTTGCCCGACCTGATAAGTCCAAACATTAATGATGCCATGATGAAAATGGCTCTCCGCCAGTTATCGGATATGAAGCATGTAGCGCGATCATATTCTGATGGGTTCTCCTTCGTTAGACTTACCGCGATAGGCGTTGAGGAAGTGGAGAAACAATTAGATAATAAAGACTCTTTTTTGCAAAAATATCTAAATTTGGGACCCAACAATTTATCCTATGCATTTGTTGATGTCGATATTCCTGCATCGGATCGCGTGGTATCGTTAGATCATAACAAACCCGAATACCAAAAGATATCATATGAACTGAACGAGCTAAGTCAGAGCATACATCGAGAGTTAGCAAACGACTTATCTGAAGAAAATAGAGATCGAATTATCAGGTCAATCCGAAGTGCAAATGAGCTTTGGAAGTCAATTGAACTGAAAGTAATTCAAGTACAAGTGGGAATAGTTATGGCACTTGAGGACGCTGAGGGCTTAATTTCTGATATTAATAAAAAAATGGCTGTACAAGTCTTGATAGAGGCTATTCGAGCATTTGTGCGGAGTGTTGTTTGATGCCTAAACGTACCGATATCGACTCCATTCTCATCATTGGCGCCGGTCCCATTATTATTGGGCAGGCATGCGAGTTCGATTATTCGGGCGTGCAGGCGTGCAAGGCGTTGAAGGAGGAGGGATACCGGATCATTCTGGTCAACTCCAATCCGGCGACGATCATGACCGATCCGGATATGGCCGACGCCACCTATATCGAGCCGATCACACCGGAGATCGTCGCAAAGGTGATCGCCAAGGAGCGTGATCTTCATCCTGGGGAGACGCTGGCCGTTCTACCCACGATGGGGGGCCAGACGGCACTCAACACCGCACTTGCTCTCGCGCAGGATGGTACGCTGGATAAATATGGCGTTGAGTTGATTGGCGCCAATGCAGAGGCGATCGACAAGGCCGAGGACAGGCTGAAATTCCGCACGGCGATGGACAAGATCGGCCTTGAAAGCCCTCGTTCCGCCATCGCCCATTCGGATCAGGAGGCGCTGGAGGCGCTGGAGGCGGTTGGTCTGCCCGCGATCATTCGGCCATCCTTCACGCTGGGCGGCACCGGCGGGGGTGTCGCGTATAATAAGGAAGATTTCCTCGATATTGTGCGCGGTGGCCTCGACGCTTCCCCCACGAACGAGGTCCTGATCGAGGAATCCGTTCTCGGCTGGAAAGAATATGAGATGGAGGTCGTTCGCGACAAGAACGACAATTGCATCATCATCTGCAGCATCGAAAATGTCGATCCGATGGGCGTCCATACCGGCGATTCCATAACCGTCGCCCCGGCGCTGACGCTGACCGACAAGGAATATCAGATCATGCGCAATGCCAGCATCGCTGTGCTGCGCGAGATCGGCGTCGAAACCGGGGGATCGAACGTGCAGTTCGCCGTCGATCCGAAAACGGGCCGGCTGATCGTCATTGAAATGAATCCGCGTGTGTCGCGCAGTTCTGCGCTGGCATCGAAGGCGACGGGCTTTCCCATCGCCAAGGTCGCCGCGAAACTGGCCGTCGGGTATACACTCGACGAGATCGACAATGACATTACCGGGGCGACCCCGGCATCGTTCGAGCCAACCATCGACTATGTCGTCACGAAAATTCCGCGCTTCGCATTCGAGAAATTTCGCGGCGCATCCAACCGTCTATCGACAGCAATGAAGTCGGTGGGTGAGGTGATGGCAATCGGACGCAACTTCGCCGAAAGTTTCCAGAAGGCGCTGCGCGGCCTCGAAACCGGTCTGACCGGGCTCGATCCCCTGCCGGAGCTGGAAGGCGAGGGCGATGGTGGAATTGCCGCGCGTCTGGCACACGCGACGCCAGATCGCCTGCTGGTCGTTGCAGAGGCGATGCGGCGCGGATTTCCCGATGAAGAGATTCACCGGCTGAGCTTCTATGATCCTTGGTTTCTGGCCCGCATTCGGGAAATCATTGAAGCGGAAGCCCGGATTGCCGAGGCAGGCCTACCAGGCGACGCGGTTGGAATGCGCGCTGTAAAGGCCATGGGCTTTTCCGACGCGCGGCTCGCCACGCTGACCGGCACGAGTGAGAGCGAGGTATCACGCCAGCGCCGCGCCTTGGGCGTGCGGCCCGTTTTCAAGCGCATCGACACATGTGCCGCTGAATTCGAAGCCAAAACGCCGTACATGTATTCGACCTACGAAGCCCCGATCTTCGGGGAGCCGGAAAACGAGGCCGCGCCGACGGACCGGGAGAAGGTCGTTATTCTGGGCGGTGGACCCAACCGGATCGGGCAGGGGATCGAATTCGACTATTGCTGCTGTCACGCCGCCTTTGCGCTGGCGGATGCAGGCTATGAGACGATCATGGTCAATTGCAATCCGGAGACGGTTTCAACCGACTATGATACGTCGGACCGGCTTTATTTCGAGCCGCTGACGCCGGAAGATGTGCTGGAAATCCTGCACGGCGAGCAGCAGGCGGGGACGCTGAAAGGCGTCATCGTGCAATATGGCGGCCAGACCCCATTGAAGCTGGCCCCGGCGCTGGAGGCGGCAGGGATCCCTATCCTGGGCACGGCCGTCAGTGCCATCGACGAGGCGGAGGATCGAGAACGCTTTGCGGCGCTCGTTCGCCGTCTGGACCTGAAACAGCCGGCCAATGGCATTGCCCGCACGCTGGAGGAGGCGCAGCGTGAAGCCGCCACGGTGGGCTTCCCCGTATTGCTGCGCCCGTCAAACGTCCTGGGCGGACGCGGCATGGAGGTGGTCGATTCCGACCGCCAGCTGGAAACCTACATGAAGGCCGCCATGCTGGTGGAAGACGGGTTGCCAGTCCTGGTCGACCAATATCTGCGCGACGCGATAGAGGTAGACGTGGATGCCCTGTCCGACGGCGAAAATGTCCACATTGCCGGCGTTTTGCAGCATATCGAAGAGGCGGGGGTCCATTCCGGCGACAGTGCCTGTTCACTGCCGCCCTATTCTCTTTCGGACGAGGTGATTGCGGAGATTGAGCGCCAGACCGAGGCACTGGCAAGGGCACTCAACGTGCGCGGACTGATGAACGTGCAATATGCGGTGAAGGACACCGACGTTTACCTGATCGAGGTGAATCCGCGCGCAAGCCGCACCGTCCCATTCGTGGCAAAGGCGAAGGGAACGCCGCTCGCGAAGATTGCCGCGCGCGTGATGGCAGGTGAATCGCTGGCCGATTTCGACATGCCGCCGCGCGCGACGCCACATATCGCAGTGAAGGAAGCTATTTTCCCGTTCGGGCGCTTTCCCGGCACTGACCCGGTGTTGGGACCGGAAATGAAGTCAACGGGCGAAGTCATGGGAATCGATATGGATTTCTCGATCGCCTTCGCAAAGTCTCAGCTTGCCGTTGGCACCAAACTGCCAGACAGCGGCTCCGTCTTCATTTCGGTAAAGGATACAGACAAGCCGCAGATATTGGACGCTGCGCGGCAGCTTCTCGATCTGGGCTTCGACCTGGTTGCCACCAGTGGCACAGCGTCATTCCTGCGCGAGGCTGGCCTCGCGGTCACGGCGGTAAACAAGGTACTGGAAGGGTCTCCGCATATCGTCGACGAGATCAAGAATGACGCGATTGCCATGATCTTCAACACCACCGAAGGCGCACAGGCTATGGATGATTCAAAATCGATCCGATCCTCTGCGGTTTATGGGAAGATCCCCTATTACACCACGGCTGCCGCCAGCCGGGCTGCGGTGGGCGCGATCGCCGCCCTGCGTGCGGGACCTCTTGAAGTCCGCTCTCTGCAATCCTATTATTCAGCGACCTGAGGTTTTCCGACAGTCGATGCCCTGAATGCGGTGTGGGTTGCACCGGTGGCTTCGCTGTTCATATTTGCGAGGGATGATAAGCGCATGGCAACGCTAGAAAAGACGCCAATGCTGCGTGAGGGTTATGATCGCATGACCGCCGAACTTACGCGATTGAAATCCACCGAACGCCATCAGGTCGTTGCGGCCATTGAGGAGGCGCGCGCTCATGGCGACCTTTCCGAAAATGCGGAATATCACGCTGCGAAGGAACGCCAGGGGCAGATCGAGGCACAGATCACCGATCTGGAGGACAAGATCAGCCGCGCGCAGATCATCGATCCGGCGGATTTGAGCGGCGACAAGGTAGTCTTTGCCGCCACCGTGAAGCTGCTCGACGAGGATGACAAGCCCGTCACCTACCAGATCGTCGGCCCCTATGAGGCGGACGCCAAGGGCGGCCGGATTTCCTATACCTCGCCCTTGGGCCGTGCCATGATCGGTCGGCGCGTCGGTGACGAGATCGAGGTTTCCACCCCGTCGGGTGAGAAATATTACGAGATTGCCGAAATCGAATTCAAGTAGTTTGCCAGGTCAGGTCGACGTTATTCAGAAATGGTGTTCACTCGCTTCGACCATGGACGTTCAATGGTCGGCGGGTGAACATCTATCGGTCGTCCTGCGCTGTGCGGGAAAGCAATAGCTTCGATGCGTAATCCCTCCCCACCGCTGACCCGGATCGCCCCTGCGACCACAATGCTGGCGGCGGCCTGCGTTATTCTGTGGCTTGCCGATCTTGTCTGGCCAGAGCTTGGGTACGGTCTGTCGCTGATCCCGGCACGCCTGACGGGCCAATCCTATGTCCCGGGCTTCGCCGCGCCCGCCATTCTGACGCCGATCACGATGCAGTTCGTGCATGCAGGGATTGGGCATCTGTTTCTGAACATGGTGTTCCTGATCTTCATCGGACGTTTCGTAGAGGGGCTGCTCGGCCCGGGTCGGTTTATCGCGCTCTACCTGGTCAGTGGTATTGCCGGCGCCTTGCTGGAGGTCGCTCTGTCGCCAAGCTCACCCGTGCCGCATGTGGGCGCCTCCGGCGCGATTGCCGGGGTGTTTGCTGCCTATGCGATGATATTCGGACGCCGCGCCGATCACGCGTCGGAACGCAGCCAGGCGCTGAGATTGGCATTGGTCTGGATCGGCCTGCAACTGGCAATTGGATTTGTGTTCAATTCCGGCGGGGCAGGGGGCGGAATCGCCATATGGGCGCATGTAGGCGGCTTCCTGGCCGGACTGGTGCTGGGCGTCCCCCTGGCGCGCGACGCTCTTCGCTCGCGTTAGCGGCGGCACAGCCGCGCAATAAGGCCCAGCAGCGATCATCGGTCGCTTTACGCCTGCGCCCTATGCGGTGCCGACAATGCCTCCGTCGAGGGCAATGGTCTGTCCGACGACATATTCTCCGGCGCGCGACGACAGAAATATAGCGAGGCCCGCCACGTCCTCCGCCGTGCCGACCCGTCCGGATGGATTTCCCTTGCCCACGCTATCCCAGTCGACATCCTCCGTCTCGCCGCCAAAGCCGACACCGGTGGAGAGCATCCATGTCGGGAAGGGACCAGGCGCGATGGCGTTGAAGAGGATGCGTTCTCCCGTCAGATGTGTCGCAAGAAAGCGGGTCAGATGGTGCACGGCCGCCTTTGAGGCGCCATAGCTGAAGGCGTCGAACTGAGAGGATTTCAGGCCGTCTATGCTGCCGATGTTGATGACACGCGCGGGAGTTTCCCTGGCGGCGGCGCGCAAGAGAGGCAGCAGACGCTGCGTCAGGAAAAAGACACCCTTTACATTGGTATCCATCACCTTGTCCCACCCCTGTTCAGGAAATTCACCAAGCGGCGCGCCCCAGCTCGCGCCGGCATTATTGACGAGGATATCTAGCTTTTCTTCCGCCTCCGAAAGGCGTTGTGCAAGGCTGTCACACCCTGCGACCGTCGACAGGTCGGCGGGAAGAGCGACGCATGTCGCACCATATTTCTGCGACAGGCGCTGGGCCGTCTCTTCGCAGGCATCGGCCTTCCGCGAAGAAATATAAACCTTTGCCCCCTTTGCCAGGAACCCGGCAGCGATCATCTCTCCGATCCCGCGTGAGCCCCCTGTCACAAGAGCGACCTTACCTTCGATTGAAAAAAGATTGGTAAAATCGCTCATGTGCAGTCCTTCATCCTTGTTATTCCGTCGGGAGGAAATCCGGCACGGAAAGATACCGCTCACCGGTATCGTAGTTGAAGCCGAGGATGCGCTTCTTGCCCTCCGCCTTTTCAACATACTGCCGGATTGCGGCCAGCGTCGCACCTGACGAAATGCCTACCAACATGCCTTCCTCGCTGGCGGCGCGGCGGGCCATTTCCTTGGCGTCCTCCGGATCGACCTGGATCGCTCCGTTGATCGACTGGGTGTGCAGATTATCGGGGATGAACCCTGCGCCGATACCCTGAATGGGGTGCGGGCCAGGCTGACCGCCGGAAATGACCGGCGACAAAGAGGGCTCGACCGCCCAGATTTCCAGGTCAGGCCATTTTGGCTTCAGAACCTCTGCAACGCCGCTGATATGGCCGCCGGTGCCGACGCCCGTGATGATGGCATCAAGCGGGTTGCCGTCAAAATCATTCAGGATTTCAGGGGCGGTCGTACGCTTATGAACCTCGACATTGGCGGGATTGTCGAACTGTTGCGGAATCCACGCGCCTGGCGTTTCGGCCTTCAGCTCTTCGGCACGCTCGATGGCGCCCTTCATTCCCTTTGTCTTGTCCGTCAGATCGAATGTGGCGCCATAGGCCAGCATCAGCCGGCGGCGCTCTATGGACATCGACTCGGGCATGCAGAGGATCAGCTTGTAGCCTTTCACCGCGGCGACCATGGCGAGGCCAACGCCGGTGTTTCCTGACGTCGGTTCGATAATCGTGCCGCCGGGCTTTAGTGCGCCGGATTTTTCCGCATCCTCGATCATGGCGAGTGCGATGCGGTCCTTGATGCTGCCGCCGGGATTGCTGCGTTCGGATTTTACCCACACATCGTGATCCGGGAACAATCTGGCCAGGCGGATGTGCGGCGTATTGCCGATGGTGTCGAGAATGCTGTCGGCGATCATGGTGCGGTCTCCCTTTGCTCAATGTCTGTCATACTCAATTCATCAGGCGGGTCGAAGGTCCGTGCGCGTCTGAGTTCGGGAAACAGGCCCAGATAGGCGGCAACCACGACCAGCGCACCGGCCCCGCCGCTTGCAACGGCGACTACCGGGCCGAACAGCGCGGCGAGTCCGCCGGAAAATGCGTCGCCCAATTCGTTAGAGGCGCTGATCGTCAACTGCGACACGGCGGAGACACGGCCGCGTTTTTCGTCGGGAGTGTGCAATTGTATGAGGCTGCCACGGATATAGACGCTGAACATGTCGGCAGCGCCGATAATGAACAGCGCGGCAAGCGAGAGCGGCATTGTTCGCGAAAAGGCGAAGATGATCGTGGCAACCGCGAATACCGCGACGGCGGCCAGCATCTTTGGCCCGACACCCGTCTGTAGCGGGCGAAAGCTGAACCACAGGGCCGTCAGGGCCGCGCCGATGGCAGGGGCGGCCGCAAGCTGACTGAGCCCGGGGGCGCCAACCTGCAAAATGTCACGCGCATAAACCGGGAACAGCGCCGTTGCGCCCGCCAGAAATACCGCAAACAGATCAAGCGTTATCGACCCAAGAACGATCTTGTTATGGCGCACATAGGCTAGTCCCTCGATGATCTGCCCAATGGGCCGCTTGGAGCCGGAAATCGTGCTGCGCGGAACCTCGCCGATGCGGCTGAGCGCGATGAAGCTGAGCAGGAAGAGAAGAAATGCGATTCCATAGGGAAGGGCAGGCTCAACCTCGTAGAAATAGCCGCCAATTGCGGGACCGACGATCATGCCCGCCTGCCAGGCGATCGACCCAAGCGCGATTGCGTTCGGCAGGACCGCCTTGGGAACGAGGTTGGGCGCCAGGGAACTGATTGCCGGGCCGGTGAATGCGCGGGCGATGCCCAGCAGCACCGCAATGCTGAACAGTACCGGCAGCCCCATGTCCCCGGACCATGTGGTGCCTGCCAGGGCAAGCGCACACAAGGCCTGCAACGCCACGGTCGCCTTCGCCACGGTCCTGCGATCCAGTAGATCGGCGGCGAGGCCAGAAAAGGGCGTCAGGAAGAACAGCGGCAAAAACTGCAGCAGGCCGATCAGTGCCAATTGCCCGGAGGCTCCGGCGACGGACATGCCACTGTCGCGCGCGATATTGTACGTCTGCCAGCCGATGATCAGCAGCATGGCATATTGCGCCAGGGTCATCGACAGTCGGGCGAACCAGTAGGCGCGGTAATTCGGAATGCGAAGGGGGTGGGGATGTTTGCTCACGGGGGTGCCGTCTAAGCTGTTTTGCCGCGCAGCCAAGTTCAGATCAGGACCGGCGCCAAGATTACCATGACGCCGCCCGCGGATCCGCGTATGAATGACGCCATGAAAACATGCATCTCGCTCGTCATGGCCGCGACTTTGGCCGTCCCCGCCGCCGCTGCGACCTTGGTCGTGGGCAATAAGGAGGCCGACACGGTCAGCTTCATAGACCTGGCCAGCGGCACGGAACTTGCCGAAGTAAAAACCGGCCCCAAGCCACACGAGGTGGCGATTTCGCCGGATGGAACGCGTGCGATGGTGGTCGCCTATGGCGGCACGACGCTGGACCTGTTCGACGTCAGGCAGGCGAAGAAGATCGGCACGTGCGACCTTGCGCCCAATGAGCGCCCGCACGGCATCGTGTGGACGAAATCGAACGCGATTCTGGCGACAACCGAGGGCAGTTCCACGGTGACGCTGGTAACGCCCGATTGTGGCCGCGCCTCCTCCGTTGCGACAGGTCAGAAGGGCAGTCATATGCTGGTTGTCGATGAAGCGCGTAACCGCGCCTACGTGTCCAACCTGCAGGACCAAAGCGTCACTGCGCTGGACCTCGCATCAGGGAAGAAGATCGGTGACTTTAATGCGGCGGAGGAGCCGGAGGGCATCGACCTGACGCCGGACGGCAGCGAATTATGGGTCGCGAACAGAGCGTCGAACACGGTTTATGTCCTTGACCCCGACAGCGGCGCACGGCTGGACAGTATCGACGTGGGCAACATGCCCATCCGCCTCGCCATTTCGCCAGACGGCAAGTGGGCGGTGACGAGCAATATGCGCGACGGATCGATTTCTGTCATCGACGTCGAGAAGCGGGAGAATGTGCGGACCATCCAGGTTTCCGGCAGCGAAGAAAGCGGTCAGGTTACGTTGGTCTGGTCAGAGGATGGCGAGCGTCTGTTTGCGGCGGAAACAGCGAAGGCGCAGATAGCGGAAATCGATTTTTCAAGTGGCGAGGTTTTACGCCATTTGCCTGCTGGAGCAGGTAGCGACGGGCTCGGCTGGTCACCGATAGATGTCGACCGCAGTGCACTTCCGCTGCCGAAGCCCCAAAGGTCTAACTGAACGCTGTTGGAGAAGAGACCGGGACGACCTGTACAGATCGTCCCGATCAATAATTTATAGCGAGTCGGAAACCTTCTTTCCTGCCATCAAGCCCAAAACAAGGAAGATCACGAACAGGGCGATACAGATAAAGAATAGAATTTTCGCGATGCCGACAAAGGCGCCACCAATACCGCCGAAGCCGAGAGCGCCGAGAATAAGTCCTGCGATCAGCAGGATGATTGCCCATTTAAGCATCGTTGAAGCCTTTTCTGTGAACGAGTGCCCGGACAGCGCTTCTACAACAGTTTTGTTCCCACCGGTGCGATGCCGCCAAAATTGAGGCCGCAGCGGGTTAGCCGAGCTGTTGCCGGTGCCGCTGTGCCAGACCGACATAGGCGTCAACGCCAGCCCGGTTTTGCTCGATCTGCTCGGATGTCATGTTGGCGAAGAACTTTGCGGGTCTGCCCGCCCATATCTCGCCGGACGGGATCGTCTTTCCGGGGGTCAATAGCGCGCCTGCCGCCAGCATTGCGTCGGTTTCGATGACGCAGCCATCCATGACGATGGCGCCGAGACCAACGAAACTGTGATCCCTTAACGTGCAGCCATGCACAACTGCCATATGGCCGATCAGGCAGTCGGCGCCGATGAATGTGCCATGCGTTCCGCGAGAGACATGAACGATGCTGCCATCCTGGATATTGGTTCGCGCACCCACCACGATGGAATGCACGTCGCCGCGCAGGACGCAATTGTACCAGATACTGGCGCCTTCATTCACCTCGACATTGCCGATGATCTGCGCACCCGGTGCGATGAAGGCGTCCGGTGCGATGCGGGGCGACGTGTCGTCGAAGCTGTGTAGCGGCATAAAAGGTCTCAGGCAGGGTGGGTCGAGTAGACGATGATGTTACGAAGGCGCGCCTCATGCCGTCCATCGGGGTCTGGCAAAATATAGTCGAGATCGGTTCTGCGGTGCATGCCAAGCCGCTCCATCAGGCCCCAGCTTCGTTCATTGCCGACAACGGTCAGCGCCATAACAGCCTGGCCCGGATCGCGCTCCGCCGCCCATTCCAGCGTGGCTGTGGCGGCTTCGCGCGCATAGCCCTGCCCCCAAGCATCGCGCTTCAACCGCCACCCGATTTCCAGGTTTCCGGCGGGCGGCCCGTGTTCGCAGCGTTTCAGGCCGCAAAAGCCCAGGAACTCGCCAGTGTCGGATCGTTCCAGCGCCCAGAAACTATGCCCCATCTCACGGGTAAATTGCTGCAGCCTTGCGATCAGGTCGTCGGTCTCGGACAGGCTCTGCGGCGGCCCCAGATGCGCCATGACCTCGGGATCATTGTTCATGACATTCAGCGGCAGACGGTCGCTGTCCCGCCAATCGCGCAAGACGAGGCGCGCTGTCGTGATCACGGGAACAGGGGTGCCTGTGTCAGACCCGCGGTTTCATCCAACCCGAACATCAAATTCATGTTCTGGATCGCCTGTCCGCTGGACCCTTTTACCAGATTGTCGATGGCGGCAACGACGATTGCGCGGCCGGGAATACGATCGGCAAATATGTTCAGGACGACATGGTTCGACCCTCGCACCATGCGTGTGGCAGGGGCAATCCCCTCGGGCAGGATGTGCACAAAGGGAGAGGTCGCATAGCTTTGGGCAAGGCAGTCTCTCAGGTCGGAGACCGACCGCCCTTCGCCAAGTTCAACTGTGATGGTTTCCAACTCGCCACGGTTCATCGGGACGAGATGCGGAACGAAGCTGATCGTGACGTCGGTCCCGGCGCGCTTACCAAGCTCCTGCTCGATTTCCGGCATGTGCCTATGTCCGCCGAGACCATAGGGGTGAACCGCCTCTGCCACTTCTGGGAACAGGTTCGCCTCCTTCAGGCTGCGACCCGCACCACTCACTCCGCTAAGGGCGTTGATGGTAATATTACGTGCAGAAATATCGCCGCGTTCCAGAAGCGGCAGGAGAGCGAGCAACGCTGCGGTCGGATAGCAGCCGGGGCAGGCAACCAGCGCGGCATCCGGCAGGGCGTCGCGCGCAAATTCGGTCAGCCCATAGACGGCTTCTGACATGAGGGCGGGGGCGGGATGCGCCGTGCCGTACCATTCTGCATATATATCCGCGTCGTCGAGCCGGAAATCTGCGCTGAGATCAATGATCCTGGGGCCGTTCAGGCCAGAGAGAAGCTCCGCACTGGTGGCATGCGGCAGGCATCCGAACACAACATCGATGCCGTCCCAGTCGATCTCTTCCGCTCGCTGAAGCGGCGGCAGGTCGGGAAACATCGCCATGTGCGGCCAGATGTCGGACATCTTGTTTCCAGCTTTGGCATTGGCGCTGAGTGCAGCAATGCTGATATTGGGATGGCCGAGGGCAAGACGCACGAGGTCCGCGCCAGTGTATCCAGAGGCTCCGAGGACCGCGATTCGAATGGTGCTGCTCATGGCGGCTGACTAGCCGAGGGGCCTGTCGATACCAACCCTTTCGCATCCCAGTGCCCCCTGAGTTCGAGGTCTGGCGTCACAGCTGGCCTTTTTTCTCGCGGCTCGCCATGCCATCAGGCGCGCCATGAAGGCATTTCGAACTTTGCACGCAGCGGGCGACGCCCTGATCGTTGCCGACCATGCGGGAACCTCTGTGCCGCCGCAGGTGGATCTGGGTCTGTCCGATGAAGAGATGCGGCGTCACATCGCCGTGGACATCGGCATCGCGGCCCTGACGGAACAGGTGGCAAAGCTGATTCATGCGCGCGCGGTCCTTGCCACTCTTTCGCGGCTTGTCGTGGACCCCAACCGTTCTTTGGACGAACCGGGCCTGATACCGCAAATCAGCGATGGAACCTCCGTGCCCGGTAATCGCGCGATGAATGAAGCAGAGCGCGAGGCGAGGATCGCCTTTCACCAATCATATCATGCGGAGATTGAGCGGCTGATCGCGGAACGCCGACCCGCTCTTTTGGTGTCGCTGCACAGTTTTACGCAGTCCTTGAAGACCGACCCCGAAGTTCAGCGGCCGTGGGACGCGGGTCTTTTATACAATGAGGACGACACCACCGCTCAAATTGGCATCGATTTCCTGCGCGCCGAGGGCCTGACGGTCGGCGATAATCAGCCCTATTCCGGTGCGCTGACCGGATACACCATTATCCGCCACGCGGAGAACAACGCAATTCCGTCGCTGTTTCTGGAGGTGAGGAACGATCATCTGCAGGACGATGACAGCATAGAGATTTGGGCGGACAGGGTTGCGAGGCTGATCCGTCACACGCAGAAGGTGCTGCAGAACGACGGCACGACAGAAGGAAAGACCGCTCCGTGATCGATAAATCGAAACTTCCCAGCCGCCACGTCTCCGTTGGACCGGAGCGCGCGCCGCACCGCTCCTATTATTATGCGATGGGTCTGACCGAGGAAGAAATCGCGCGGCCTTTCGTAGGGATTGCTTCCGCGGGGAATGATTCCGCCCCCTGCAACACGCTGCTCGACGTGCAGGCCGACGCATGCCGGGAGGGTGTGAATGCCGCGGGCGGTATGCCACGCCGGTTCAACACGATCACTGTCACTGACGGCATCGCCATGGGACATCAGGGCATGAAGGCGTCTCTTGCCAGTCGCGAGGTCATCGCCGATTCCGTCGAGCTGAGCGTTCGCGGCCATTGTTACGACGCGCTGGTTGCCTTTGCCGGCTGTGACAAAAGCCTTCCTGGCATGATGATGGCCATGTTGCGGCTGAATGTACCGTCGGTCTTTGTCTATGGCGGGTCGATCCTGCCGGGGCGCTTCCACGATAAGGATGTCACCGTGGTCGACGTTTTCGAGGCTGTGGGCGCGCATGCCGCCGGCAGCTGCCCGTTGCAGGAATTGATCGCGCTGGAAAAGGTTGCCTGTCCGGGCCATGGAGCATGTGGTGGGCAGTTCACTGCGAATACAATGGCATGCGTCGCGGAGGCGATTGGTCTTTCGCTGCCAAATTCCAACATGGCTCCGGCCCCGCACGAAAGCCGGGAAGATTATGCCATCGCGGCCGGCAAGGCAGTCATGCACATGTTGGAGAAAAACATCAGGCCGCGTGACATCTGCACGCGGGAAGCCTTTGAAAATGCTGCGCGTGTCGTGGCTGCGACGGGTGGATCGACAAACGCCGCCCTGCATCTGCCCGCCATGGCGGCGGAGGCAGGCATTGATTTTGACCTGTTCGACGTCGCAGAGATATTCAAAACAACGCCTTACATTGCCGACCTGAAGCCAGGTGGTAAGTATGTGGCGAAGGATATGCATGCTGCAGGCGGCATTTACATGCTGATGAAAACATTGCTGGCGAACGATTTGCTGCACGGTGACTGCATGACGGTTACCGGAAAGACGCTGGCGGAAAATCTGGAGGAGATCCGTTGGAACTCCGATCAGGATGTTATTTATGACGTGAAGGCGCCCCTCTCTCCGACAGGAGGGGTCGTCGGCCTCAAGGGGTCTCTCGCTCCGGACGGTGCCATTGTGAAAGTGGCCGGTCTGAAAGGACTGACGTTCACAGGCCCGGCCCGCGTGTTCGATTGCGAGGAGGAGTGCTTCGCCGCGGTCGAGGCGCGCGAGTATAAGGAGGGCGAGGTCCTGGTCATCCGCTATGAAGGTCCGAAGGGCGGCCCCGGTATGCGCGAAATGCTGTCCACGACGGCAGCGCTCTATGGTCAGGGCATGGGTGACAAAGTTGCGCTGATCACGGACGGACGTTTTTCAGGCGGCACGCGCGGTTTCTGCATAGGTCATGTCGGACCAGAGGCAGCGGACGGCGGACCCATCGGGTTGGTGGAAAATGGCGATCTGATTGCCATTGATGCCCAGGCGGGGACTATCGAATTATTGGTGGAAGAAGTGGTTCTCGACCAGCGGCGCGCCAAGTGGCAACCGCGTATGAACGACTACCAGGCGGGGGCGCTGTGGAAATATGCGCAAGGGGTCGGGCCCGCCCGCACTGGAGCATGCACGCACCCCGGCGCGCGCAAAGAGACGCATATTTATGCCGATACGTAAGTCCGACTCCCGTCGGCTAAGGCAGCGGGCGATCGGGCTGGGTCGGCAGTGGCTTTGCCGGCGGAATGTCCGCCAGCATTTCAGGCGGAAGGGCGGTTGCGCGTACTTCCGCAGGCGGAGCCTCTCCCATCGCCTCGAACACAGGCGCTCCATATTCGTTGCGTGGAACCTCGCCGGGCGTAAGCGAGCGCCCGCCCGCATAGTTCGGGGAGGGTGCACAGGCGGAAATTGCGAGACTGGCCGCAGCCAACAGGAATATCGTACGCATGCCGCGCAGCTATCACATTCACGACCGACATCGCCAGTCAAAGATAAATCCGTGCGATGAACCGGCAGCGAACGATATTGACCGGCCAGGAAATGCGCACGGCGGAGGAGCAGGCCGCCGAGAACGGCATTTCGGAATGGGTGCTGATGCAGCAGGCGGGCAGGGGTGCGGGGCAGGCGATGGCCGCCTCAGCGAACGGGTTGCCGATTTTGGTTCTATGCGGAACCGGCAATAATGGCGGCGATGGCTATGTGGCTGCTGAAACCCTGCGCCGAATGGGATGCGACGTTCGTGTCGCTGCATTCGACCAACCTGACAGGGAGCCTGCAAAGACTGCTGCAAATTACTGGAATGGCGAAACCATTTCTCCGGAATCAGCTGATCCCTGCGCGGTGTTTGTCGATGCCCTGTTCGGCACCGGTCTGTCACGGCCGTTAGAGGGGGTGGCCCATGCGGCACTTCTGCGTCTGGCAGCGGGGAGCCAGCAGCGGATCGCCTTTGACCTGCCCAGTGGTGTGGACAGCGACACCGGACGGTGTCTGTCCTCAACCCCGGAATTCCATCGCACCCTCGCATTTGGTGCGTTGAAGCCGTCACACCTGCTCTATCCTGCCGCGCAATTCTGCGGCCGGGTCGATGTGGTGCCGATCGACATAGACGCTTCCAAGGCCCGCACCTTCGCTCTTGCCGCGCCTGAACGGATCAACATCGACCCCACCGCTCATAAATATCAGCGTGGCTCGGTCGCCGTCGCCGCAGGCGACATGCCGGGGGCCGCGGGCCTTGCTGCCCGCGCGGCCCAACGGGCCGGGGCGGGGTTTGTCACGCTGGCGGGAAATACCTCACCCTTTCCGCCCTCCTCGCTCGTCATGCGGGAAGTCATAGACCTCGACGCCCGCCGGACTGATGCTGGGGTTATCGGCCCTGGACTCGGTAGCGGCGAGACGGCGGAGGCGCTGGCTGCGGCGTTTTTGAGCCTAGGCGTGCCGCTGGTGATCGACGGCGACATGTTTTCAATTTTTGCTGACAAGCCTGATCAATTATTCGGCCGAGGTGACGTCATGACGCCGCATGAGGGCGAGTTCGGACGCTTTTTCGGCGACCTTTCCGGATCGAAGATCGACCGGGCCCGTACCGCAGCGGCGCGCAGCGGCAATGTGATCGTCCTTAAAGGTGCGGATACGGTGATCGCATCTCCGGCCGGCGATGTGGCCGTCAACGATCATGCTCATCCCCGCCTGGCGGTCGCGGGGAGTGGTGACATTCTCGCAGGCATTATCGCGGCGGAGATCGCCCGGGGCCGCTCGCCGTTCGATGCCGCCTGTGCCGGCGTTTGGCGGCATGGCGACGGGGGACTGAAGGCGCGCGATGGCATGATTGCCGAGGATCTGCTGGAACTTATCCGCTGATGGCAAAGGAGATTGTGAGGCTGGCGGCGCGCGGTGACGGTGTTTCGGCCGACGGCGATTTCATTGCGGGCGCCGTGCCCGGCGACATTGTCGAGGGTGAGACGATCATTGCCGGACCGCATCATGTCGCTCCACCATGCGTGCATTTCGGAATATGTGGCGGCTGTCAGCTTCAGCATGCGGACGAGGAGGTGCTGGCCGGATTTGCCCGCGGGCGGATTTTGGGCACGCTGGCCAGCGCGCAGATCGCGCCGGAACATGTGCACGACGTTCATCTTTCGCCGCCCTTGTCGCGGCGGCGCGCGTCGCTGCGCGCCGTGCGGACGCCTGACGGAATAGAGCTGGGTTTCAACGAGGAGGGCAGCCGGATCGTCGTCGACCTGCATGAATGCCATGTCCTGACGCCGGACCTGTTCTTCTGCGCGCAATCATTGAGGCCCTATCTGGCTGACCTGCTGCCGCAGGGGTGGGTCAGCGGGATTACCCTGACGGCGACGCCCGTTGGGTTCGATGCGCTGCTGACGAATGTGAAAGCGGATCGCGATACGATTGCCCGGCTGGCGGAATGGGCAAAGGCCGCAGGCGTTGCCCGCGTGTCGCTGGAAACGCCCGGCGGAATTGATCCTGTGGTGCAGCGCGCGGTACCGGCCGTGCGTTTTGCCGGCACTCAGGTCGACTTTCCGCCTGGTGCATTCCTGCAAGCGACGGAAGATGGCGAAGCCGCGCTTGTCCGAGCGGTTCTGTCTGCAACTGAAGGCGCGAAGTCGGTTGCCGACCTGTTCGGGGGGCTGGGAACCTTTGCTTTTCCGCTGGCGGAGCGGGCGCGCGTTGTTGCCGCCGATGCCGCCCGCGCCTCCATCCAGGCGCTGGAAAAGGCGGCCAAGCGGAAGAAGCTTCGTATCGAAACCCAGCACCGAGATCTATTTCGGCGGCCATTTTCTGCCGCAGAGCTTTCGAAGTTTGACAGCATTGTCCTCGATCCGCCGCGGGCAGGCGCAAAGGAGCAAATTGCCATGATCGGCCCCTCAAAGCTGCAGGGGTTTTGCTATGTTTCGTGCAATCCGAACACGTTCGCACGCGATGCGAAGATTTTGGCTGAAGCCGGCTTTCGCATTGCCGAGCTGTGGCCGGTGGGGCAATTCCGTTGGTCCACCCATGTGGAGCTGGCCGCACGTTTCGTGCGATGACAGGTTGCAATTAGAAGGGCGTGCCGTTATTTGGCGCGCCATCCCACAGGCGTGAGATACATATCCGGTGGGCGGTCAGGTGATCGCCTTTCCCTTGCGCCGAGGCTTAACTGGAAGGAATTGATCCATGGCTGCACCCGTCGTGCAAATGTCGGCCCTGCTTGAGGCTGGCACCCATTTCGGACACCAGACGCACCGCTGGAACCCGAAGATGAAGCCGTATATTTTCGGCGACCGCAATAACGTCCACATCATCGACCTGTCGCAGACCGTGCCGCTGTTCCAGCGCGCGCTCGATTTCGTCGAGGCCACGACAAAGGCGGGCGGCAAGGTGCTGTTCGTCGGCACGAAGCGGCAGGCCGCAGAGCCGATCGCGGAAGCTGCGCGTCGTGCAGGCCAGCATTATGTCAATCACCGCTGGCTGGGCGGCATGCTGACGAACTGGAAGACGATTTCGGAATCGATCCGTAAGTTCAAGGAACTGGAAGAACAACTGGCGGGCGACACGTCGGGCTTCACGAAGAAGGAAGTCCTGAAGATGACGCGCCAGCGCGACAAATTCGAGGCGTCTCTGGGCGGTATTCGCGACATGGGCGGTCTGCCGGACCTGATGTTCGTCATTGACACGAACAAGGAAGACCTCGCCGTCAAGGAAGCCAACGTCCTCGGCATTCCCGTGATCGCGGTTCTCGATTCGAACTCCGACCCCAGCGGTATTGCGTTCCCGGTTCCGGGCAATGACGATGCGGCGCGCGCCATCCGCATGTATTGCGATATGGTTGCGGATGCCTGCGCTGGCGGGTCCGACGGTCGTCAGGCTGATCTTGGCTCCGACATGGCAGCCAAGGCTGCAGCGAGTGAAGAAGGCGAAGCGACAGCCGCAGAACCTGCGGCGGAGGCAACTGCCTGACCTGCCCAACGCGCTTGTAACAAACCGGTGGCAGGCGCAGGCGGCACATAGTCGTCGGCGCCTCCCGGCATTTAGAGAAGGATGATTACCATGGCCGAGATCACGGCGAAACTCGTCAAGGACCTGCGCGACAAGACCGGCGCGGGAATGATGGACTGCAAGAAGGCGCTGAATGAAACCAATGGCGACTTCGAAGCGGCGGTCGACTGGCTGCGCACGAAGGGCCTCGCCGCGGCGGCGAAAAAGTCATCGCGTACCGCAGCGGAGGGCCTAATCGGCGTCGCAACCGAAGGCACGAAGGGATCTGCGGTCGAAGTGAATTCCGAGACGGACTTCGTTGCCAAGAACGAGAGGTTTCAGGGTTTTGTCGAGGAAGTCACCAATCTGGTCCTTGCAAAGGGCACCAGCGACATTCAGTCGATCAAGACCGACCAGATGGCGAATGGCAAGAGTGTCGAGGACGTCCTGACCGACAATATCGCCACGATCGGTGAAAACCAGTCGCTGCGCCGTGCGGCCACAATCTCTGTGGAGCAGGGGGTGGTAACGCCCTATGTCCACAATCAGGCGGCACCGGGCCTCGGCAAAATCGGCGTGCTGGTCGCGCTGGAATCGCCTGGCGACAAGGACGAGCTGGATGCATTCGCGAAGCAATTGGCCATGCACATCGCCGCGGCCGCACCGCTGGCGCTGGACGAAAGCGGCGTCGATCCGGCAACGGTAGAGCGCGAGCGCGCTATTGCCACCGAAAAGGCGAAGGAAAGCGGCAAGCCCGACAATATCGTCGAGAAGATGGTGGAAGGCTCGGTCCGCAAGTTCGTTAGCGAAAACACCCTTCTGGGCCAGGTTTTCGTTATCGACGGCAAAACCCGCGTCAGCGACGTCGTGGCCGCGAAGGCAAAGGAACTTGGGGCGCCGGTGAAGATCGCCGACTATGTCCGTTTTCAGCTGGGCGAAGGCATTGAGCGCGAGGAAAGCGACTTTGCGGCAGAGGTCGCCGCAGCAGTCGGAGGCTGATCTGCGTCAGGTCACGCCAGCCCCTGATGCGGCTGGCGTGACCTGATCCAATGTTCGTCGGCGTGGGCGAATTTTGCTACGCATCTGCGGTCATTCGCTGATTTTTAGCCCTCTATCCTGCTATCCCGGGGTCAACTTCGACCTTGCAGCCGCGCTTGCCGCTGTGCGCGCGTCGCTCTAAGACCCCCACATACTTCGCCTTTCAGAGGAGCAATCCGGCCAAATGCCGTCCCGACCGTATAAGCGTATTCTTCTGAAGCTCAGCGGCGAAGCGCTGATGGGCGACGGTCAGTTTGGGATCGACAGCGAAACTGTTTCTGCCATTGCCTCTGAGATTCGACTGGCACGCGAGGCGGGATTCGAACTTTGCCTGGTAGTGGGGGGCGGAAATATTTTTCGTGGCCTGGCGGCTGCCGAACAGGGATTCGACCGGGCCAATGCCGATTATATGGGCATGCTCGCGACCGTCATGAACGCGTTGGCGGTGCAGAACGCCCTTGAGCAGCAGGGTGTTGATACGCGCGTCCAATCCGCCATTCCGATGGCAAGCGTTTGCGAACCTTATATCCGCCGCAAAGCCGCCCGGCACATGTCAAAGGGCCGGATCGTCATGTTCGCCGCCGGAACCGGCAATCCGTATTTCACGACCGACACCGCCGCGGCTCTGCGTGCTGCAGAAATGGAATGCGACGCACTGTTCAAGGGGACGAGCGTCGACGGCGTTTATACCGCAGATCCAAAGAAGGACGATGACGCGACCCGCTACGATACGCTCAGCTATGATCGGGTTCTCAGCGACAATCTGAAAGTCATGGACGCGTCGGCGGTGGCCTTGTGCCGCGACAACAATATCCCGATCGTGGTCTTCAACATTCGCGAACGGGGCAATCTGGCCCGCGTTCTTGCCGGCAACAGCGTTTCCACAACAGTCAGCAATTGATCGAAGGATAGACCTATGTCCGCCGGATATGACAAAGCCGATATCGAACGCCGCATGGAAGGCGCCCTGGAAAGCCTGAAGGGCGATCTGGGTGGTCTGCGGACTGGTCGCGCCAATACGGCACTGCTCGATCCTGTCGTCGTTGAGGTTTACGGCGCAAAAATGCCCCTGAACCAAGTCGCGACGGTGACTGCGCCGGATGCGCGCATGCTGGCGGTGAATGTCTGGGACAAGTCCAATCTGCAACCGGTCGAAAAGGCAATCCGCGCTGCGGGCCTGGGACTGAACCCCGTGACTGACGGCCAGAATATCCGTCTGCCGCTGCCGGACATGACGGAGGATCGTCGTAAGGAACTGGTGAAGCTTTGCTCGCAATATGGTGAGAAAGCGAAAATCGCCGTCCGTAACGTGCGTCGCGATGGTATGGAATCGCTCAAATCTGCCGAAAAGAAAGGCGATATCAGCCAGGACGAGCAGAAGAAGGGCGAAGCAGAGGTGCAGAAGCTGACCGATGCCAAGATCGCCGAAGTCGACACGGTCATGGCGTCGAAAGAAAAGGAAATTATGAGCCAGTGACCGTAGCGCCCGCCAGCGATCTAGCGGGTAGTGCTGCCAGTGTGCCACGGCACGTAGCCATCATCATGGATGGCAATGGCCGCTGGGCTAAGGCGCGCCGCCTGCCTCGCATGGCGGGCCACAAGGCGGGCATGGAGTCGGTGCGCGCGGTCGTTCGCGCTGCGCCCGACCTCGGTATCGATGTTCTGACGCTTTATGCCTTTTCCTCGGAAAACTGGAAGCGGCCCCAAGAGGAGGTTGGCTTCCTGTTCGGCCTGCTCAAAACCTATCTTCATGCCGAAATCGCCGAACTGGATGCGAAAGACGTGCGCATCCGGGTCATTGGACAATGGCGCTTGCTTCCCGCCGATCTGGTAAAGCTGATCGAAGGAGCGATTGATCGAACGCGGAATAATGAAGGGCTTACCCTCGTATTGGCTCTCAATTACGGCAGCCGCGATGAACTTGTACGTGCCGCGCGTGCGTGCATTGCCGATGGCCTTTCTGACGATGAGGTCACCGAAGAAGCGATAGAGGCGCGGCTTGACACGGCGGGCCTGCCGGCGCCCGACCTGATCGTGCGTACTTCGGGCGAAGAGCGCCTGTCCAACTTCCTGATGTGGCAGTCGGCCTATGCCGAATTCGTATTCACGTCGACCCTGTGGCCCGACTTCGGCGCGGAGGAGCTGGCAAAGGCGTGTGAGACCTTCGCCGCCCGCGAGCGCCGCTATGGTGGCCTTTGATATGCAGCAGGACACGCGACGTCAGCGACTGAAGGTTCGTTACAAGGATTTGTTGCCGCGGGCGATCGTCGGCGCACTGCTGATCGCGATCGCGTTGTTCGGCGGCTGGCAGGGGGGCTTGTTTTTCAACTTCCTGATGGGCGTCGCCGCCTTGCTGATCTTTCGGGAATGGACCCGCATGGTGGGAACCACGCGCGGGAATGCGCGGATGGTAGGCTTCGTCGGTATTGCGGCAGCAGTCGTACTGGGTGACGAGGCAATGACGACGTTCGGCTTCGTGGTACTTGCTGTTGCAGCCTTATGGTATCTGTTCAGCGACAGACGAGCGGCGTTGGGCGTTCTTTATGCAGGAATTCCAGTCATATCTCTGATTTGGCTGAGATTCCAGGAGAGCGGATTTGGCCTGATTGTGTGGACGTTGGCGGTGGTTTGGGCGACCGACATCGGCGCCTATTTCAGCGGGCGTACAATTGGTGGCCCAAAGATCGCACCGTCCATCAGCCCGTCGAAGACCTGGGCCGGATTGGCGGGCGGCATGGTTGCCGCCGGCGCCATCGGCGCTCTGGTCGATCATCTGTTTTCTCTCCCCTTCGATGCGGTGCAGGCCGCACTTCTCGGGGCGGGTCTCGCAGTGATCGCTCAGGCGGGCGACTTTTATGAGAGCCACTTGAAGCGCCAGGCCGGGGTCAAGGACAGCGGTCATCTGCTACCCGGCCATGGCGGTGTGATGGACAGGCTGGACGGATTGGTGCCTGTGTCGGTGGTGGTCGCGGGTGCGGTCTGGCTGCTGGGCAACTGATGCGCAGCGTCTCCATCTTTGGCGCCACCGGATCGGTCGGCGTTTCCGCACTGGAACTGATTGCGCACGAGCCGGATCGCTGGTCGGTCGAGGCTCTGACGGCGAATACCAACGCGCAACTACTTGCCCGGCAGGCAAAGGCCTGCGGCGCGCATATGGCGGTCGTTGCCGCCGACAGCGCCTATGCGGAGCTGAAAGATGCCTTATCCGGTACCGGTATAGAATGTGCCGCAGGCACAGCGGCGCTGGAGGAGGCGGCGATGCGCTCTGCCGACGTCACGCTCGCAGCCATTGTGGGGGCGGCAGGGCTTCTTACCACTTTGCGCGCAGTGGAGCAGGGCGGTATCGTCGCGATTGCGAACAAGGAAACACTCGTTTGCGCAGGGCCTCTCGTAACGGCTGCGGCGCAAGCGTCCGGCGCACGACTGCTGCCAGTCGACAGCGAACATAATGCGATTTTCCAAGTCTTCGATTTCGATGCACCCGAAAGCGTCGCGCGCATCATTCTGACTGCGAGCGGCGGACCGTTCCGTACGCTTTCCTGCGAACAGATGCGCACGATGACGCCGGACCAAGCCATTGCACATCCGGTCTGGTCAATGGGCGCCAAGATCAGCGTCGATAGTGCGACCTTAATGAACAAGGGTCTAGAGATGATCGAAGCGGCGCGGCTGTTCCCGGTCGGCCCGGACCAGATCGACGTCGTCGTTCATCCGCAATCGATCGTCCACAGTTTCGTGGAATATATAGACGGTTCCGTCTTGGCGCAGCTCGGATCGCCAGACATGAAAACGCCGATCGCCTATGCGCTCGCCTATCCAGAACGCATATCCACCCCGGTCGAGCGTCTGGACCTGGTATCTGCGGGCCGGCTCGATTTCGAGGCGCCTGACCCGCAGCGCTTTCCAGCGCTCCGTCTGGCCCGAGAAGCGCTGGAGATGGATGGGGGTGCGCCCATCGCCTTGAATGCCGCAAACGAAGTCGCTGTCGAGGCCTTTCTGAAGAAGCGCATCGGCTTCCTGGACATCTGCGCCATCAACGAAGAGGTGATGGGCCGCATGAGCGGTGCCGCCGCCGCGACTCTGGAAGACGTTCAGCAAGCGGACAGCGCTGCGCGGGTACTGGCCGGGGATGCCGTGTCGGCACGGCAGCGGAGGTAAGAGAGTGCAGACCGGTTTCGAGCAGCCAGGGTTTCTGTTTACCATCATCATGTTCGTGTTGATGATCGGCCCGCTCGTGTTCGTGCACGAAATGGGTCATTACCTGATGGGCCGCCTGTTCGGTACGAAGGTTGACAGCTTTTCCATTGGTTTCGGCAAGCAGGTGGCTGGCTGGACGGACCGACGGGGGACGGTGTGGGCACTCGGTTGGCTGCCGCTTGGCGGCTATGTGAAGTTCGCGGGCGATGCGAATGCCGCCGGCGCCGGGTCGGAGGGCCTCGACCACATTCCGGCGACGGAGCGGGATCAGTATTTTGCGTTCAAGCCTCTGTGGCAACGCGCCCTGATCGTGCTTGCTGGCCCGATGATCAATTTCCTGTTCGCCATTCTGATCTTTGCCGGGTTTGCCTTTACCATGGGCCACTCGACCGTGCCGCCAGTCGTCGGCGGCGTCGTGGAGGAAAGTGCGGCGGCGGAGGCGGGCCTTCTTCCCGATGACAGGATCGTGGAAATAGACGGTCGTTCAATCTCAGAGTGGGAAACGCTGGTGCAGGAGGTTCGCATGAACCCCGGCGTTCCTATGGACCTGGTGGTCCAGCGGGTCGGTCGTCCTGTCGACGTCGTTCTGACACCCAAGGTCGTCGAGATGGTCGACCGCTTCGGCAATCGCGGCAAGGTCGGGCAATTAGGTGTCTACTCGGCGACCACACCCGAAGTTCGCGAAGTCGGTCTGTTCGAAAGCGTGCAGATCGGCACGATGCAAACAGTGCGGACGGTCCGTTCCATGTTCGACCTGATTGGCCATCTGATCATGGGAGAGCGGTCTGTCACAGAACTTGGCGGACCGCTGAAAATTGGTCAGATGTCGGGGCAGATCGGCAGCTTGGGGCCAGAAGCATTCATCAGCTTTATGGCGCTTATTTCCATCAACCTCGGTTTCATCAACCTGCTGCCCATTCCAATGCTCGACGGCGGCCATCTTGCGCTTTATGCAGCCGAGGGCATCAGGGGCGGAAAGCCGCTGCCGGAACGCGCGCAGCAATGGGCGTTCATGGGCGGCTTTGCACTGGTGGTCTCGTTCATGGTGGTGGTGACATTCAACGACCTTGCTTCTTTCGGGCTCTGGCGTCATGCCCTCTCACTAATTGGTTAGACTTGCGGCGGGTGACGCAGCGTACGGCATGCGTAGAACGCAAAATGATAAGGGTAAGGGGTTAGATGTCAGCTTTTTCCGCGGCGCGCCAGCGTCTGGTGACGGGGCTGCTTTTGGGCAGCACGACGCTTCTGACCCCGGCAGCTGTTTTTGCACAGGACGCGCCACTTCAAGAAACCGAGGCAGTGAATCCTCTCGACGCGGAAGCGGCGGAAGAGGCAGTGCCAACATCCGACGCGGGCGCTCCAGTGTCACCGGATGCATCCGCAGCCGAGGCGGATCCCGAAGCCAGCGTTGCAGCCACCGACCCCAACAATGCGGGGCGTGTCCGCTCTATTACGGTACGGGGCAATGAACGACTGGAGGCGGAAACCGTTGCATCCTATGTCGGTCTTTCGGCTGGCGAAGCGTATGATCGCAATCGGCTGGATGAGGCACTGAAGGCGCTATACGCCACAGACCTGTTCGCGGACGTTATCATCCTTGGATCCGACACGGGAAATCTGATCGTTCAGGTGCAGGAAAACCCGGTCGTGAACCGCATCGTTCTGGAAGGAAACGAGCGGGTCAAGGAAGACAAGATATCTCCTGAAATCCGCCTCGCGCCGCGCCAGATTTTTACCCGCGCCAAGGCGCGGAGCGACGTTGCGCGTATCGTCGAACTTTACCGTCGCCAGGGCCGCTTCGCTGCCTCCGTCGAGCCATTGATCGTGCCACTGGATCAGAACCGCGTCGATGTCGTGTTCGAGATTCAGGAAGGACCGAAATCGAAGGTCCGCCGGATCAATTTTCTCGGCAATACCGAATTCAGCGATGGCAAGCTGCGTGGCGAAATCGCGACACGCGAAGCCAAGTGGTATCGCCTGTTTACTTCCAATGACACGTACGATCCCGACCGGTCGGCCTATGATCAGCAGGTGCTGCGGCAGTTTTACCTGACGGAGGGTTACGCCGATTTCCGCGTTGCGTCTTCCGTCGCGGAACTGACGCCAGACAATGAGGATTTCGTCCTAACCTACGTCATTGAAGAGGGGCAGAAGTATAATTTCGGTGAGGTGGCGCTCGAATCCGAAATTCGCGATATCGATGAGGAAAATTTCCGTAACCTGATCTCGATTCAGGAGGGCGATGATTACAACGCCAAACGGATCGAAGACACGATTACCGTATTGCAGGAAACTGCCGGCCTGCTTGGCTATGCCTTTGCTGATGTTCAGCCCCAGTTCGTGCGTAATCGCGAATCGTTGACCATGGATGTGACCTTCGTCGTGCGCGAAGCACCGCGCGTTTACGTCGAACGCGTGGATATCAACGGCAATGTCATCACCCGTGACAAGGTCGTTCGCAGAGAGTTCCGTCTTCTGGAAGGTGACGCCTTCAACACCTTTAAGGTGCAGCGCAGCCAGGCGCGCATCCAGAGCCTCGGTTTCTTCCAGGAAGGGCTGGAAATCGAGCAGAAGCCCGGTTCCGGTCCGGACAAGGTAATATTGGAGGTTAACGCCCAAGAGCAGGCGACCGGCGAGCTACAATTGTCCGCAGGCTTTTCCTCGCTTGAACGGTTCCTCGTTTCTGCGTCGATCCGTCAGCGAAATTTCCGAGGCCTGGGGCAGGAATTGCGCGCTTCGGCGAACCTGTCCAGCTATTCACGATCCGTGGACGTCGGCTTTACCGAGCCTTATTTGTTCAACCGGAACCTTGCGCTTGGTTTCGACGTCTTCCGCCGCGATTTCAACAATTTCCGCTTCGACGGCAGTGGCAATCGCGACACCACGTACGAGCAGGTTTCGACCGGTTTCCAGCTTCGCACCGGCTTCCCCATTACGGAATTCTGGTCCGCATCGCTGCGATACAATTTGCAGCTAGACGACATCTTTCTGGACGAAGGAGCATTCTTCACAGACCCGGATGGTGCCTCCGGCCCTCTGGAGCCAGTGTGTGACCCGCTTCGCGCGGGACGGTTCCTGTGCGATGCTATCGGCAAGCGAACGACGTCGGCGCTGGGCTACAGCATCGCCTTCGACAATACCGACAACCGGATTCGCCCCACCCGCGGGCAACGCGTCGTATTCAGTCAGGACGTCGCTGGCCTTGGCGGTGTGAAATATATCCGTACAGGCTTGGACGCGGACAAATATTTCCGCTTTGGCCGCACGAACTTTGTACTCGGTGTCGGGGTCGAAGGCGGCTATATTCGCGGCTTCGGTGGCGATGATATCCGCATTAACGACCGCTATTTCCTCGGCGAACCCAGGATGCGCGGCTTTGACATTCGGGGCGTTGGTCCCCGCGTTATCCGCACACGCTATGTCACAGGCACCGAAGACGGGCCGAACGCCGTCAACATTGGCGACATCGATTTCGACGGGGAGGACGACTTCGTCGAATTGGGGCAGGAGGGTAATGCCCGGCAGGATGACGCCATCGGCGGCCAGGCCTATTATCTGGCGCGCGCGGAGTTGCAGATCCCGCTGGGTGAAGGCGTTGCGGAACTGGGTATCCGCCCGTCAATCTTTGTAGATGCCGGCGCGCTGTTCGATGTCGACTTCGATCCGGTGAATGATATCACGCCAATCTTCTCACAGGAGCAGACATTCACCAACCCGGATGATGAGGACGACACGCTGACGACCGACGTCCCGGTTTTCCGCGAGGAATTTTTTGGCGACAGCGCCAAGCCGCGTGTTTCCGTGGGTATCGGTGCATCCTGGAATTCACCATTCGGACCGTTCAGGTTCGATATCGCAAAGGCTCTGGTAAAGGAGCCGGGTGATGACACCCAAGTCTTCCAATTCAATGTAGGGACGTCTTTCTGATGACCAAATTCAAAGCTCTTCTTTCCGGCACCGCTTTCTCCATGGCGGTATTGACTGCTCCGGCCTTTCCGGCCCTAGCGCAAGCACAGGCCGTTGCCATCATTAGCCCGGAAGGCGCGATCCAGGGCACGACCGCATTCCAGAATGCGCAGACCGCCATTCGCACGACCTATGCGTCGCAAATATCAAACCTCGAAACGCGGGTTCAGGCGCTGCAGGCGGAATTGACGACGGCGAGGACAAATTTCGAGAACGCCCGCTCGCAGCCTAATGCCACGGATGAAAGCGTCCGGCCGTCGGCAATGGCTTTACAACAGCTGCAGGCGCGCGCGCAGCAGGAACAGCAGCAACTTCAGCAGCCGATCGCGCTCGCAAATTCCTATGCAACCGAACAGATCGAGGTTCATTTGGACGAGGCCGTTCGCGCCGCAATGACGGCGAAGAATGTTGACCTGGTGCTGCGTCCGGAAGCTGTCGTGGCAATGGCGCCGGGCGGCGATGCGAACCTGACCGACGAGGTTGTCGCCGAACTTAACCGCCGTATCCAAAGCGTTACCGTGCAGCCTCCGGCAGACTGGGAACCCGGTGATACCATGCGCGCAGCACGACCGCAGCAGCAGGCCCCGGCCGCTGCCCAGCCGCCCGCTCAGTAAGTCTCAATTCGGGGTGCCAGCTTCTTCAGCGTATTGGCGATGAAGAAGCTGGCGCCTTTTCTGCCCGGCCGACGCCGCGGGCGATCATGACTGGAATGCGCGCTGTTTCAAAGGTTCGGGGCTAGAATCCCTGACAGAGGCGGCCTGCGCCGCGCCATGCATGATCGCCTCGATTTCCCGAGCGACAAAACCTGCACCATCGCCCAGCCGCCTCAGGTCGGATGCAAATCTCGACGCATCCGTTCCCGGCCTGGCCAGCGTCATGGCGTCATTCAGCGCGTCCAGAAGCCCGATCACGGTTTCTACCGCATAGTCGCAGGCAGTTGCACTCTCGCTAATCCTGGACGGCAAGCTGTCCATCTTTGGTCTCCCGTGGTCAACGGGGAATAGTAGAACTTAAAGGCTTAAGGCGACGTATATGATGCGCCAAAGCTTTTCGCGAACCAGCTTTCTATATTGGTGACGGTGGCCATTTCCACGCTCAGGCCCAATTTCGTGCGGCGCCACAAAACATCCTCCGCGCTTGTCGCCCATTCCTCCGCACTAAGATAATCCAGTTCGGTCTCGAAAATCCCGCCCAGGTTGCGGCCAAGCCCCTGTTCCAGCATCAACACCGCGCGTGTACCGTAGACATTGGCCAGTCGCACCACGATGTCGGGATCGTAATCTGCAAAGCGCTCCACAAGTGCGGCTCGCCAGATCAGAAAGGCGTCCCGCGCCGATTTGCCCCGGACTACCGGAATGTCCCCCCCGGGCAGGCGCGTCGTCGCCGTCCATGCCCTCGTTTCGGGATATAATTTTTTCAGTGCCGCCTCAGCCAGCAAGCGATACGTCGTCAACTTGCCACCGATCACCGTCAGAGCCTCAGTTCCGGCATGGTCGTGCAACAGCCATTCGCGGCTGGTTTCGCGCGCGTCCTTGCCCTCCTCCAGAACCAGCGGGCGCACGCCGGCGAACGCGGCGATGATGTCGTCACGAGCAATCGGGCGGGAAATATAGCGGTTGGCTGCGTCCAGCAGATAATCGACCTCGCTATCCGTGGCCCCTGATTCGTCGGGACTGGCAATCGCCGTTTCCGTGGTACCGATCAGGCTATAACGGTCATGATATGGCAGAACGAAAACCACGCGCCCGTCTGGCTGTTGCAGCATAAGCGCGTCTTCCTGTCGGCCGATGCGCGGAACGACGATGTGCGCGCCCTGAACGAGGTTCAACCGCGGCGCATCCTCAACGCCCAGCACATCTTGCGCGACTTGTTCTGCCCAAGGGCCCGTGCAATTCACGATCTTGCGCGCGTATAGCTCCCGTCCTGATTCCAGCACGACCAGCCACCCATCGTCCGACGGAAAGGCGCTCTCAACTCCGTCACGCGTGACGATTTCGGCGCCCCGTGCCAGCGCGTCCTGGGCGTTCAGGATGCACAGGCGGCTATCATCGACCCACCCGTCCCAATATCGAAAGGCATGCTTGTACTTGGCCGCGACGACAAAACCGGCACGATCACGCCTCAGGTCGATCTTGCTGGAATTCGGGATGGAGGTTCGCTTGGCCAGACGATCATACAGCCATAGGCCAATACGAATGAGCCAGCCGGGCCGCGTATCCTCCGACAGCGGCAGGACGAAGGGCAGGGGCCAACTGATATGCGGCGCCAGGTTCAACAGAACCTCCCGCTCTGCCAGCGCCTTCCTGACCAGCTTGAATTCATAGAATTCCAGATAGCGAAGGCCGCCATGGATCAGCTTCGTCGATGCGGAAGACGTGCCGCCGCCAATATCGCCCGCTTCGACCAGCACAACGTCCAGATCGCGTCCCGCCGCATCCCGGGCGATGCCGCAGCCATTGATGCCACCCCCGATCACGAGGAGGTCGCACGTGTCGCGAAAAGTCTTGTCAGGCGTGGGGGGCATGCCGTTTTCCTTAACGCCCGCTGCGCGCTAGGGAAGCGATATGGGTGAACATATTCTTGTTATAGATGAAGGCACGACATCGACGCGGGCAGTCGTGTTTACCGCGGCTGGGCGCATCGCGGCGGAGGCTGCGCAACCGCTGAAGCAAAGTTTCCCCCGTCCGGGCTGGGTTGAACATGATGCCGAACAGATATGGACGGACACCAAAGCCTGCATAGAAGCCGTTACGACCAGCATCGGCGTTGCGAACATCCATTGCATCGGCATCACGAACCAGCGTGAAACGGTCGTCTTCTGGGACCGCCGCTCCGGGCGGCCGCTGGCCCCCGCCATCGTATGGCAGGACAGGCGCACGGCCGCCCTGTGCGCCGAGCTGAAAAAGGCAGGGCATGAGCCTAAGATTCAGGCGCGGACCGGCCTGTTGCTGGACCCTTATTTTACCGGCACAAAGATATCATGGGCGCTGGATAATTGGCCAGAGGTGCGTGCGGCGGCCAATGCGGGCAGTCTGTGTGTTGGAACGGTCGATACCTATCTGCGCTATCGTCTTTCGGCCGGCGACATATTCGAAACCGACGCCACGAATGCGTCGCGTACCCTGCTGATGGACCTGACGAAGGCATCCTGGTCGCCCGAATTGTGCAGTCTGCTCGGTGTGCCCGAGGATTTGTTGCCAAGTATCGGCCATTGTGCTGGCCTTCTGGGCGAGGCACGCCTTGGCGATATGATGGTGCCCATAACCGGCGCGGCGGGTGACCAGCATGCCGCGGCGGTCGGGCAGGGGTGTCTTGTGGCTGGGGAAGTGAAGGCCACCTATGGGACAGGAGCGTTTCTGATCGCCAATGCGGGGTCGCAGCCCGCAATCTCGAAACATAAATTGCTGTCCACGCTCGCTTGGAAGCTGCGCGATCAGACGGTTTACGCCCTTGAAGGAAGCATCTTTGTCGCCGGCAGTGCGGTTCAATGGCTGCGTGACAGTCTGGGCCTGATCGAGAGCGCTGCCGAAACTGAATCCCTGGCGCGTTCCATGCCGGATTGCGACGGGGTCGTCTTCGTGCCCGCCTTCGCCGGTCTCGGTGCGCCATATTGGGAGCCGGAGGCGCGGGGCGTCATTTCGGGGCTGACAGGTGGCGTAAAGAAGGCCCACATCGTGCGCGCCTGTCTGGAGGCAATGGCAAACCAGACGGCGGACGTTCTGGACGCTATGGCAGCCGACGGAATAGACCCAAGCATTCTGAAAATCGACGGCGGCATGGTACGGAACGATTGGCTCTGCCAGGATCTCGCTGATACGCTGAATATCGAGGTGGAACGGCCAGAGATTATTGAGACGACTGCGCTGGGTGCCGCGATGTTGGCAGGGGTGGGTTCGGGCTTGTTTGCCTCGCTGGAAGATGCGGTTGCGAATATGCGCCACGTTGAACGCCGGTTTGCCCCCCAAGCGTCGCAAGCGACCCGCGATGAGCGCCGCGCATCGTGGAAAAAGGCGGTCGCTCAGGTGAAGGCAGGGCTCTGATCGGAAGCGGTGGCTGCTGTCGTGATCGCCGTGCTAACCCGTCCCTGATGTGCATGATGCGGGTTTCCAGCGGGCCGTTTTCGGCATGACCGGCACGGCTTTGTTCAATGAATTATAAGAGGGGGATCGAATGGGAAGCGTGGTTCAGATTGCCTTGTCACTGGCGGTGGTGTTCGCCGTAATATTGGCAGCAGCGGGAATTTTTATCGTCCTCCGCCGTCCTCGCACGGAACGAACGAAGGGGCTGTTGATGATCGCCGTCGCGGCCGTGACGGTGGTGAACATCTGGCTGCTTACCGCGCCGCTTTAGAACTTTTTCGGGCGTCCTCCGTTGTCGAAGGAGGTAGCGCCGAAAGGACTGAAATGAAAACGCCCGCTCAAGACGGAATGGACCCCAAAAGTTTGGCCAAGACGATCAAGAACAAGGGGGAATTGATTGCCGACGAGCAATTGAACGAGGATCTGGCCGTGACCGGGAAACCAGAGAAGAAAGAGCAGCCCACCAATGCGCCGGAGTAAGGGTGCTTGCCCAAACCGCGTTGCTTTCCTATAGCGCGCGCCGGTCTGGAGTCCCGCAAAACTTCGGGGGGCTGTAGCTCAGTTGGGAGAGCGCTGCCTTCGCAAGGCAGAGGTCGAGGGTTCGAATCCCTTCAGCTCCACCAGACCCCACCGCATCGTCCGACCATGTTTTAACCGACGACGTCGTTCAGTAATCTTTCCACCTTCGCAAATTGTTCGCTGCGCGTCAGGGCGAGTGCGGGACCATCAGGCAGGTCAGGGAGCCTGCCTGCCTTACGTTGCTGGGTCTTTTCCGACAGCCACGCGGCTATTTCTGCGGGATCATTAGAAACGAGGCCTAATTTATTCCGCCGGATCACATCGGCTGCCTCACCTTCCAACTGGCCATGGCAGAGGATGGGCCGACGGGCGCCGGCATATTCATACAGTTTCCCGGCGACGACGTGCTTCTCTCCTTCGGTGTCGAAACGAAGCAGGAGCAGAATGTCGGCAGCACGTTCGATCCGCAGAACTTCGGCGCGGGGGATAGGCGGGTGCGTCTCTACAAGATTCGCCACCCCTTCCTCCTGCGCCATTTCGAGGCCGATTTCTGCGTCTTCCCCGTAAAGGCGTACGCGTACATCATTCGCCGCCGCGCCCATCGTCCCCAGTGCTGCAAACAGGGGGCGTGGCGAACGGCGACCTCCATAGGTGGACCCGGCATGGACAATCGTCAGCGCCTCGGGGTCCAGCGGCGCCACGTTCTCCAATCCAGTAAAGTCAGTGGGGTCATATCCGTTCGCCGCCTGCACGACCGGAACGCCATAGCGCGCGGACAGGCGTTCCACCGCACCTTCGGTAACGGCAACAATCGCGGATGCCTTTGACAGCACTCTGCGCTCCAGCCGCATTTCCACCCATTCCACGAAAGGGCGGCTGTCGGCATAAAGATTGTCCGCCCACAGGTCGCGAAGCTCCGCAACGAAGGGAACGCCTGTCTTTTCACTCAGCGCCGCGGCAACCATGTGGGAGCTGTCGGGCGGTCCGGTGGAAAACAGAATGTCGGGCCGCCATTCCTCTATCAGCTTCAGGCCAGCCGCAATGGCGGGTTCTACCCATGGGCGGTGGGCGTCGGGCAATTGCCGCAGCCGCCACCAGCTCTGCTTGAGCCGCGTCAGAAGTGACGGTGAATCCTGCGAGGCGCGCGCTTTGCCGGACGGGGCAGGGCGTCTTTGGTCTGCCTCGGTCAGGGGCGCTGACTTGCCGAAACGTACATATGGCACATGGGTAACTCTGTCGCGGGGGATTTCCGGATCGACGGCGGCAGGAAATTGCAAATTCTGCGCGGCCAGCACACGGACATCATGGTTCCGTTCTGTCAGATAGCGAGCGAATTTGGGCGCACGGACCGTGGCCGTCGGCGCGTTGGGGGGGAACATTCCGGATATGATCAGGATACGCATGTGCCCCTGTTAACGGGCGCACCTTAACAGACAAGGTGGACGCTGGCCCGGCGCCTGCATATCTGTCTGCACATGACACAATCCGTACACATCATCGGCGGCGGGATGGCCGGTTCCGAGGCTGCCTGGCAATTGGCGCAGGCCGGCATCCCCGTCATCCTGCACGAAATGCGCGGGGTGGCACGAACCGACGCCCATGCAACTGACGGCCTAGCAGAACTCGTCTGTTCCAACAGCTTCCGCAGCGACGATGCGACCGCCAATGCGGTCGGCGTCCTGCATGAGGAGATGCGCCGCCTGGGATCGCTGATCATGCGAGAGGCGGACGCCGCACGTGTGCCGGCCGGGTCGGCTCTGGCGGTAGACCGCGATATTTTTTCGGCAGGCGTGACGGCTGCGCTGGAGGCGGAGCCGCTGGTGGAAATCAGGCGAGAGATCGTGGACCGCCTGCCGGGCGCAGACGATGGACAATGGATCGTCGCGACCGGTCCGCTGACTCACGCGGCGCTGGCGGAGGACATTGCGACCCTGACGGGACAGGATCAGCTGGCGTTTTTCGACGCACTCGCGCCCATCGTCCATTTCGATTCCATCGATATGGAGACCGCCTGGTTCCAGTCGCGCTGGGACAAGGCGTCGGAGGGGGGTGATGGCAGGGATTATATAAATTGTCCGCTGGATCGCGACCAATATGAGACGTTTATCGATGCCTTGCTGGCGGCAGAAAAGACGGAGTTCAAGGAATGGGAGGCTTCGACGCCCTATTTCGAAGGCTGCATGCCGATTGAGGTGATGGCGTCACGCGGTCGTGAGACTCTGCGTTTTGGGCCCATGAAGCCGGTTGGGCTGACCAATCCCGCTACCGGAAAACGTGCGCATGCAGTGATTCAACTGCGGCAGGACAATGCGCTCGGCACCTTGTGGAACATCGTCGGCTTTCAGACCAAGATGAAGCATGGCGAGCAGGTGAGGGTGTTTCGGACGATCCCGGGACTGGAGCAGGCGGAATTTGCGCGCCTGGGCGGTCTGCATCGCAACACCTTCATAAAAAGCCCTGTGCTGCTGGATGAGACGCTGCGTCTGAAGGCGCGGCCGAACATCCGTTTCGCCGGTCAGATTACCGGCTGCGAAGGCTATATCGAAAGCGCTGCGATTGGCCTGATGGCGGCACGCTATGCGGCGGCAGAGGCAAAGGGGGAAACGCCGCAGACGCCGCCCGTCACGACCGCCCACGGCGCGCTGCTGTCGCACATTACCGGCGGCGCGGAGGCAGATACATTCCAGCCGATGAACGTTAATTTCGGTCTCTTCCCCATGCTGGATTATGCGCACGGTAAGAAGGAGCGGAAGGCCGGCTATGCCCGGCGCGCGCTGGAAGACATGAACGCGTGGATTGCCGCCGCCCCTGCCTGATAAGCCGCAGCTGCCTGATAAGTCGTCAGAGGCGTTACGGGGTGAGTATCAGTTCGCCGCGCTCTACGCGCCAGCCGGAAAGCCGGTTCAGAAAGGACATTCCGAGAAGGTCCTGGTCCAAAGCGCCCTCATTAACCGACACCACTACGCCGGACCGGCTGACCGGGCCAATCTGCAAGCTATCGAGGCGCGCCGCGGCGATGCGAACGGGGCCGTTGGCAGTCATGGCGACACCGTCGAAGTTCAGCGATTCCGCAGGTAGTCCGGCGCGCTCTGCCGTTTCGGGGCTGAGCACGATATCGCTCGCGCCTGTATCGACCAGAAAGCTTGTCGGCGCGCCGTTAACCTGTCCCCGAATGTAGAAATGCCCGTCATTAGCGGCGCGGACCCGCATCTCGACCCCCTCCATCCTTGGCTGCGAGGGGTCGAGCGCCGCGCGAATGCGGGGCCATTCGCCCACGAGGAGGAGCAGGCCACCAAAAATCAATACCCAAACCAGCGCCATCTGGACACTCTTTGAGAAGCCTACGCTCTTTAGACGGGGAATGAACGCAAGGAGGATAAATATCAGAAATCCTGCCAGATAGACGAAATTCATCGTCTGCCATTCGCTGTTCACAGGTCGATCCGCAGCATGTCGTATCCAGGTTCCACTCCGGCCGGCAGTTCGGCGCAAAGGGCGCGGTAGTCCATGCTATTGTCCATGTGGGTAAGGACGGCGCGCTTTACGCACAGCTCCTTTATCCATCCGAGCGTGCGGTCGAGATGGGCATGGGTGGGATGCGGCCGGCGACGCAGGCTATCGACGATCCACAGATCGCAGCCTCTGACCCGACTTCGACCTTCCTCGGTTATCTCGTTGAAATCGGTGGAATAGCAGACACGCTCCCCCTCCCGTTCAAAACAGAATCCCCAAGAGGTGATATAGCCGTGAACCTGCGGGAAGGCCGTGATCTGTATATCGCCGATAGTCAGGCTTCCCGGGCCAAAGCTGTTCGCCCGCGCGGTGGGTTCATAACCCTCCCGCCCCTCAAAGACATATTTGAAACGATCGTAGAGGTGGTCCCAGGTGCCCGGCGCAGCGTAGCATTCCACTGGCCGCCCCATCAGATGGAAGAACTGACGAAGGTCGTCGATACCATGGGTATGATCGGCATGGCTGTGTGTAATAAATACCGCATCGAGGTGGCGGATGTTCGCATCCAGCATCTGTTCCCGAAAATCGGGACCGGTATCCACCAATATATTGGCCTCGTCAGTCTGGACGAGGATCGATACGCGGCGGCGGCGATTACGGGGTTCTGCCGGATCGCAGGCGCCCCAGTCATTGCCAATTCTGGGGACACCGGAGGAGGTGCCGCTCCCCAGCATCGTGATCTTCATGCGGGGGCAGCCTTCGTAAACAACCTGTAGAAATTGTCGGTGGTCTGCTGGTCAAGATTCGCAACCGAGACACCGCGCTTTTCAGCCAGGAACGCGGCGGTGTGCATCACAAATGCAGGCTCACATGGCTTTCCGCGCTTTGGAACCGGCGCGAGAAACGGACTGTCGGTTTCGATCAATATGCGATCGGATGGCAGTTTTGCCGCCGTTTGCGCAAGGTCGGCCGCATTCTTGAAAGTGACGATGCCCGACAGGGAAATATAGAAACCAAGATCCAGCGCGGCATAGCCGAACGCCTCGCTGGCCGTAAAACAATGAATGACGCCGGGGAAGGGGCCAACCGCCATTTCCTCGCGCAGGATATTCAGCGTGTCTTCCTCAGCATCGCGCGTGTGCACGATCAGCGGTAGCTGCGTCTCTCGCGATGCGGCGATGTGACGGCGAAAGCTGCCGCGCTGCCGCTCGCGATCCGATTTGTCATAGTAGAAGTCGAGACCTGTCTCGCCAATGCCGATGACTCGTTCATGAGCGGCGCGCTCGACAAGCCGGGCGGTGGAAATCTCCTCATGACTGTCGGCCTCGTGCGGGTGAATTCCGACCGAGGCCCACACATCTGGCTCCCGCTCCGCCAGTGCCACGACCTCATCCCATTCGGAGGCGCGGGTAGAGATGCCGAGCATCGCGGTGACGCCGGCGTTGCGGGCATTTTCGATGACCTCGGCCTGCCGTTCCACGACGCCTTCGTAATTCAGGTGGCAGTGGCTATCGACGGCCATGAAATCTGTCCTCTTTCAGCTGCATCCGCGCCACACGAAACCCGCAGGCAGAAGAGCGCGGCGCCGATGACTAGGTCGTGATGCAGCCTACCGAACTCAAGGGGGGATGAAATACCCTCGTCCTTATGTCGCGCGGCAGGGGCCGGGATCGACCCCTGCTACGTCAGGTTGCGTCGATGGATAGCAGGCTCGCATTACCGCCTGCGCTGGTGGTATCCACGGTAACGGTGCGTTCGACTGCAAAGCGGGGCAGATAATGCGGCCCGCCTGCCTTCGGCCCCGTTCCGGACATGCGCTCCCCGCCGAAAGGCTGCGATCCCACGACGGCGCCAATCATCGACCGGTTCACATAAAGATTGCCTACCCGCGCCAGGGTAGCGACCTCCTCCGACGCATCCACAATTCGGCTGTGCAGGCCCATGGTCAGGCCATAGCCGCGCGCATTTATCCGCTCGACGGTATGCGCGAGACGACCGGCTTTCCACGTTGTGACATGGAGGAGGGGGCCGAACCATTCGCGTCCAAGATCCTCGGGGCTTTCAACGCGAATGATGGTAGGCGCGACATAGGTGTCGTCGTCCGGGACCGGGATCGTGTGGACCCACTGCGCCCGAACGGACTGACGATAGGCTTCCAGCCGTTCCTGCGCATCGGCGTCGATCACGGGTCCGATATCGGTTCTGGGGTCCAGCGGATTGCCAACCTGCAGCAGATCCATGGCGCCCATCAACATTTTGATCGTACGGTCGTAGACCTCCTCTTGCAGCACCAGCAGGCGCAGCGCGGAGCAGCGCTGCCCGGCCGACATGAAGGCGCTCGTCACGACGTCGGAAACAACCTGTTCCGGCAGGGCGGTCGAATCGACGATCATCGCATTCAAGCCACCCGTTTCCGCGATCAGGGGTACGATAGGGCGCTCGTCATCCTCGGCTATCGTGCGCTGGATACCCTTCGCTGTGGCGGTCGAGCCGGTAAAGGCGATGCCCGTGACACGGCGGTCGCTGACCAGTGCCTGACCCGGCTCTGCACCACCACAGGCGAAGTGCAGCACGTCTTTTGGAATGCCGCATTCATGCGCCAGTTCGACGGCGCGCTTCGCAATGCGGGGCGTTTGCGGCGCGGGTTTGGCTATGACGGTATTCCCGGCAACGAGGGCCGCCACCATTTGGCCTGTAAAGATGGCCAGTGGGAAATTCCACGGCGCGATGCAGCCAAAGACGCCGCGCCCCTCCAGAGTCAGTTCGTTCGTTTCGCCCGTCACGCTGGGCAGCTCGATTGTCGCGAAGTCCTCGCGCGCGCGGCGGGCGTAATAGCGACAGAAATCGATCGCCTCGCGAACCTCGTCAACGGAGTCGCCATAGGTCTTCTTTGCCTCGTGAACGCACAGTGCGATCAGTGGCATCATCTCTTCCTGCATCCGGTCGGCAAGGCGCTCCAGCGCAACCGCGCGTTTTTCTACATCCGTCCGCGACCACTCGCCGGCAACCGCCTGCGCCTTCGCAATCATGCTCTCCACCTCGGCTGCTGAGGTTTCGGCAGGCGCGGGGGGCATCTTATATTCACGGATTGCGGCTTCGGTCTCACGAAGGATCAGGCTGTCCTCCAGATCGATACCGATGGAATTCGAACGCGCCGGCTCGAAGACGTCTTTTGGCAGTGGAATGGAAGGGTGCCGGCTAAGATCTACATTTTCGACTTTCCGAACCGGATCGGCCAGCAGATCCTCCGGACTGACGCTTTCGTCGGCCAATTGGTGCACAAAACTGGAGTTCGCACCATTTTCGAGGAGGCGCCGAACCAGATAGGCGAGCAGGTCACTGTGGCCGCCCACGGGGGCGTAAATGCGGCATTTATAGCCCTCATCCCGCACCAAATTGTTATACAGTCCATCGCCCATTCCGTGCAGACGCTGGAACTCGAAGTCGCGGCGGTCGCCCGCCCGTTCCAGAATGGTGGCGACGGTCAGCGCATTGTGACTGGCGAAGGCAGGCTCGATATGTGGGGAATCCAGCATATCACGCGCGCAGGCAAGGTAGGATACATCCGTCGAAGGCTTGCGGGTAAAGAGCGGATAGTCCTCCAGGCCCTGTTGCTGCGTATGCTTTATCTCTGTGTCCCAATAGGCGCCCTTTACCAGACGCACCGCAATGATCCGCGACGTCTCGGCGCCCAACGCCTCGGCCCAGCCGACAATCGTGCGTGCGCGTTTGGCATAGGCTTGGACGGCCATGCCCAATTTGTCCCAGCCCTTCAGTTCAGGCGCCCGGGCCGTTTCGGCGATGATATCCAGGGATATTTTCAGGCGTTCGGATTCTTCGGCATCAACGGCAAGGCCCACGCCCGCCTTCGCTGCGCGAACGCATAATGCACGCAGCATTTCGGAAAGGGCAGGGACGCAGGTTTCCGCTTTCGCCGTTTCGTATCGCGGATGCAGCGCCGACAGCTTGACCGAAATGGAGTGACGATCCGCGCCCTGCCTGGCGCCCAGACGGTCGATTGCCTTGCCATAGGCTTCGAAATAGCGTTCGGCGTCCGCCTCTGTTCGGGCGGCTTCGCCCAGCATGTCAAAGCTGGCGGTGAAGCCACGGTGCTCCGGCTTGTCCATGCGGACGAGTGCCTCGTCTATGCTCCGGCCCATCACGAACACCTGGCCCATTATCTTCATCGCGGCGGCCACGGCACTGCGTACGAAAGGTTCGGACGTTCGACCGATCAGACGGGAAAGCGCCGTTTTCTTGGCACTGTCGCCTACCAGGGTGCGGGTCACAACGAGGCCCCAAGTGGCGCTGTTTACAAGGGGAGAGTCGCTCGCCCCCTTATGTGTGTTCCAGTTCGCATCGCCCAGCTTGTCGGCAATCAGCAGGTCGCGTGTCGAATCGTCCGGTACCCGCAGGAATGCCTCGGCAAGCGCGAGTAAGGCGATCCCCTCATCGGTGTTAAGTCGATATTCGTGAAGGAATTTCGCGACCCAGCTATCGCGTTCCGCGGCTTTCAGGTCCGCGAGCAGGCCGAAGGCACGTCCCTCGACGCGACTACGCTCCGCTCGTTTAAGTCGCGCAGAATCGACAAGTTCGGAAAGAACCTCAGGTTCGGGCGCACGGTGCAGTCGGCGCATCTCCTGAAGGAAGGGGTCGGGGCTCATGTCTGTCATAGGGTGCATATTCATGAGGGAAGGCATAGAGAAGCTAGAACTCAAATCAATGCAAGGAGTGCCGTGTGGCGCCAAAAATGATGTCAAAAGAGGAATTTCTAGGGCTAACCGGGAATGAAGTGGGGGTTTCCGACTGGTTTGATGTAACCCAGGATAGGATTGACCGCTTCGCCGAGGCTACGGAGGACGATCAGTTCATCCACGTCAACCCCCAGGCGGCCGCGCAGACACCTTTTGGTCAAACCATAGCGCACGGATTTCTCTCTCTTTCCATGATCGCCGGAATGGGCATTGGCGTCATGCCGATGGTGGAGGGCGCCAAGATGGGCGTCAATTACGGCCTGAACCAGGTCCGTTTCCTGACACCCGTAAAAAGCGGCAAGCGCGTGCGCGGCCGCTATGTAATGGCAGAGGTCCGAGAGCGCGCCCGCGGCATTATACAGACGACCTATGACGTCACGGTAGAGATAGAGGGTGAAGCCAAGCCTGCCCTGAAGGCCGAGTGGATCAACCTGGTCTACACCTGACCGGATCTGGATAACCAACCGAAATTAAATGCGTCCTGCAAAAATCAGGACGAAAGAATACCGAAAGGAAAAACTTAAATGCGGGAAGCCGTTATCGTATCCACCGCCCGGACACCTATTGGCCGCGCGTATCGCGGGGCATTCAACAATACACCATCGCCGACGCTCGCTGGCCACGCCATCGAACATGCAGTGAAGCGCGCCGGCATTGAGGGTACCGAGGTTGATGACGTCATCATCGGTGCCGCCATGCAACAGGGCGTTCAGGCCACCAATGTAGCCCGCAATTCGCTGCTTCGCGCCGGACTGCCTGTTAGCGTTTCCGGCATGTCGCTGGATCGTCAGTGCGCGTCCGGTCTGATGGCCATCGCCACTGCAGCAAAGCAAATCATGGTCGACAATATGACTATTGCAATTGGCGGCGGCGTGGAATCCATTTCCATGGTCCAGACGCCAGAGATGCGCGTCGGCGCCGACCCCGAACTCGTCGAGATGCACCCCGACATCTACATGCCAATGTTGCAAACGGCGGAAGTCGTCGCGGAACGTTACGGCATCTCCCGCGAGGCGCAGGACGAATATGGCCTGCAGTCGCAGCAACGAACCGCCGCCGCTCAGGAAGCCGGCAAGTTCGATGACGAGATCGTTTCCCTTACCCGCACAATGCTGATGAAGAACAAGGAGACGGGTGACGTCAGCGAGCACGAGGTTACGCTGGACAAGGATGAAGGAAACCGGCCCGAGACAACGCTGGAGGGTCTGCAGGGGCTGAAGCCCGTAATGGGGCCGGACAAGGTTATTACGGCCGGGAACGCGTCGCAGCTTTCCGACGGGGCCAGCGCCTCCGTTTTGATGGAGGCCAGGGAGGCAGAGAGACGCGGCCTCTCCCCGCTTGGCCGTTATGTCGGCATGGCGGTCGCCGGACTGGAGCCGGACGAAATGGGCATCGGGCCTGTTTTCGCGATCCCGAAACTGCTGAAGCAGACAGGCATCAAGATGGACGATATCGGCCTTTGGGAGTTGAATGAGGCCTTCGCGGTGCAGGTGCTCTATTGCCGCGACAAGCTGGGGATTCCGAACGAGTTGCTGAACGTGAATGGCGGCGCCATTTCGATCGGCCACCCATATGGCATGTCTGGCGCTCGGATGACCGGTCACGCGCTGATCGAGGGGAAGCGGCGCGGCGCCAAATATGTCTGCGTCACCATGTGTGTCGGCGGCGGCATGGGTGCTGCCGGCCTGTTCGAGGTTCTGTAACCGGTACGCGCTGGTCCGGGGTGTTTCGAATCTCCGGACCAGCGCGCTTCCATGGGCGCGTCCCGTCCTGCGGCGTTTCGTCCAGCTTTATGCGGAACATTGACGCCGGCTCTCTCGTTGCCTTCCCGTCTGGAAAAGCACTGGATTTACGAGAGGAAGCACATATGACCGACGACGATTTCAAGAAAAAATTCTGGAAGCATCTGGACGACAGTCCCTTCGTAATGCTGGCCATCAGTGGCAATGATCATTCGCACAGCCAGCCAATGACTGCTCAGTTCGACGATGATTTGCCAAACGACCTCTATTTCTTCACCTCCAGCCACAATGGCTTCGTCAAGGCCGCGCAGGCTGGCGAGCGTGACGCCGTAGTCAGCTTTTCATCGAAGGGGCATGATTTCTTCGCAAGCGTTCACGGTCTTATTACGATCGACAATGACGAAGCAAAGATCGACAAGTTTTGGTCGCCTATGGTCGCTGCCTGGTTCGAAGAAGGCCGTGACGATCCTCAGGTGACGCTGATCCGCGTGGATCTGGGCCGCGCTGAGTTCTGGGAAGCCGGCACAGGATCGTTCATGAAGGAAATGGCGAGCGCCATTTTCAACAAGAGCGCCCACGAACAAGGACGCAAGCATCAGCGCGAAACCCGCTTCGCAGCCTGATGTCAGTTCGGAGAGGCTGGTACAGACCAGCCTCTCCGCAGATCTTTTTCTCCGACCGGCCGGTCATCAGCCTGACGGGCTGAAATCCCAAACCTGTCCCAAGATGCCCAATTCAGCCCCACAATTCCGGCGCGGGCGGGTGAACGTCCGAATTTTCGAACGTGAGAGGATGTTCCCTGTCCCGGGCCAACAGCAGCGGCCCATCCAAATCGGCAAACTGGCCCTTCATGGCGGCGAAAAAAGCCGGGGCGATCCCCAGCGAAGTCGACAGCATGCAGCCCGTCATGATTCCAACACCGGCGGCTTTGGCCGCTTCAATCATCCTCATGGCCTCTGTCAGGCCACCGGCCTTGTCCAACTTGATATTGATGAAATCGAAACGCCCCAGGCAGTCGTCCAACGTTGCCAGATCGTGGGCACTCTCATCGGCGCAGAACGGGATATCTCCGCCCAGGGCCTCCATATCGGCCTCTTGCCCAGCCGGCAGGGGCTGCTCGATCAGTTCCACCCTGAGCGGGGACAGTGATGCCACCATACGCGGTATGTCTATGTCGCCCCACGCCTCGTTCGCATCGGCGATAATGCGGGCATGGGGCGCGGCGCGGCGCACGGCGGCGATACGATCTTCGTCTCCCTCGCCCGCCAGCTTGACCTTCAGCAACTCCCGATTGGCCGCCTTGCGGGCCGCCGCCTCCATCACTTCCGGCTCACCGACGCTGATCGTATAGGCCGTCAACATTGGGGAGGGGCGCGGCAGACCGAGGCGTTGCCAGACCCGCGTACCCGTCAATTTTGATTCCAGATCCCACAGCGCCGCATCGAGCGCGTTTCGCGCTGCCCCCGCCGACATTTCCGTGAGCAGGTCTTCACGAGAGATGGAGCCACCGACCGCGGCGGCCATGCGAAACAACTCGGCGGCAACACCTTCCGCCGTCTCGCCCCGGTAGTAGATGGGCGTAGATTCGCCGCGTCCCCGCACATCGCCGACCGATATCTCCGCCACCACCACATCGACATGGGTTTTCGCCCCCCTCGATATGGTGAAGGCTCCTTCGGTGGGAAACCGCTCGATACGGACGCTGAGAACAGGCTGTGGCATAATTTGTCTCATACAGATCGCTGCGGCATATGCGAACCATGACGAAGGACCAAGATCCGCGCCGCCAGGTCCGCGCCGATACCGATCATCTTGCTGCACTGGACGTCGATGGGAAGACCCTGAACGTTCGCGTGCTGGATGTCACGATGACTGGTGCGAGAGTTCAGCTCAGTGCGAAAATTTCCGGGGATGGCGTGCTGACCTTCAAAAGTGTACGTATGGGAAGTCGTCCCGCTCGGCTGGTCTGGCGTGAAGGGGATATGGTCGGCCTTCGATTCATCGACTCCGAGGCTATGGTAGCGGAAAGGCGCGGCTTGCCGTCTGCCAGGCACTGGCTGTCGTGCCTGCTAGGCAAAACGCTTCCTTAACCTGTCCGCCCTAGGCATTGGTCCCGGCGCCGTTAACCGTCTAAGGGGCGGCGGCCCACTGTTTATCCGAGGTGTTTGATGGCGATCCGCCACCAGTCAATGATCTTTCTGATGATAACCTTGGCTGTTCCCGCTCCTGCGGCGGGGCAGGCAGTCATTGAAACCCTTGCCTTTGAACGCACCGAAGACGGCGGAACGGTTACAATGTCGGTGCGCGGAGCGCATGGTGAGCCAAGATTTCTCGCGCTTAATAATCCCGCTCGTCTTGTGCTCGACCTGCCTGGCATCCGCACGGAAAATCGCAAAATCAACGGCGAAGGGGCGATCGCATCCATGCGCGTCGGCCAGTATAAGCCCGACACGGCACGGCTCGCCCTTGATTTGATAAAACCCATGCAGATCAGTGGCAGCGAACACCGGGATGGAAAGCTGCTCATTTCCCTCTCCGAAACCAGCGCGGAAGCGTTTGCGGCTTTAACGAAGCTAAGGCCTGCCAACCTCCCGCGCGTGCAGAGCGGGTCGAGCGGTATTGCTACCACGCCAGCGCAAACTCCGTCTCCCCCCAGTTCCGGATCAAACCCGGATGGTCCTGCGAAACATACCGCTTCGCCCGTACAGCTTGCCTATTTTCAAAGCGCGTCGGAACGCATCGTCGACACGGTGGCGCAGGACAACACAGCCGGCGCGCCACGACTGCCGCTACCCTCCGGCGCGCCGCTTTCGATCACCGCCGAGAATGACCCGCTTCTTAACCTGTCCAAGCAGACTGAAAGTCAGGAAGTATTTCGGGCCGTCATTGCGACAGCCGTCGCGCGCCATCCCAGCATCGCAGAAGCAGAGGCGAATGTAGACAGGGAGCGGGCCGAGCGGCGGGAGGCCCAGATGGGCCTTGTTCCCGATATCGAACTTGGCATCGCCGGTCGGCAAAGCATCACGCGCAATTTCGGGAATGACGTTGATACCGTGGTCGAACGTGCGCGGTCCCGAGGGCGCCTGGACGCGTCATTTATCGTACAACAGACGATCCTGGATTTCGGCGCCACTTCCGCGCGCATCGAGGCGGCGAAGCACGAATTGACCGCTGCGGCCCTGGAAACTGACGCGGCTGCCGAACGCACCGCACTTTCCGCCGTGGCGGCCTGGTACGACGTATTCGCCTATCGCGCGCTGGTCGACCTGACGGAAGCGTTTCTTGCCAATCAGCAGGAGTTCCGGGAGGCGATCTCAGGCCGCATCGAAAGTGGCGTCAACGCGGAGGGCGACCTCGCCCGCGTTGAAAGTTCGCTCGCGACCACTGGCGCCAGCCTGGCGCAATACCGTCGGCTCGCTGCGAATGCGGAGGCGCGCTACACAGAAATGATCGGATCGCCGCCACCGCCGGGCACTCAGCGCGCTCCGGCACCCGACGTTCCTGCGATAACGAAAGACATGGCGCAGTTTCTGGCGCGCGAATCGCCCTCGGTCGAGGCGGCGCGCCAAAAGGCCGATGCGGGTTATGATGAAAGTCGCGCGGTCGATGCCAACCGCCTGCCATCCGTTTCCGCCGGCCTGGAGGGCGGGCGCTATGGCGTGTTCGACCGCGACGGCTCGACTGATTACGACATCCGGGCGACGATCAACGTCCGGCAGCGGTTTTTCGCCGGCACCTTCGCGCGGGCAGATGCGCAAAAGGCGGCGGCGGCGGCACTTCGCGCGCGCGCCGACGCAGTAGCGGAGGAGGCGGCAAGAGAGGCGGCCATCGCCTGGGCGGATGTAGATGCGCTGGAGGCAGAGCTTGAGGCGCTGGAAAACAATTATCTTGCCAGCCGCCGGACCCGCGATGTGCTGGCCGAAAGGTTTGCCGTCGCACGTGGCAGTCTTTTTGACGTATTGCAGGCGGAAGACAGTTATTTCGCGGTCGCGGGGCGCTATGTGCAGGCACTGACCGAGCGCGACGCCGCTCATTATGTGCTGCTGGCCCGAACCGGGCGCCTGCTTGAGGCGCTGGGCATCGACACAAGAGGAAATCTGGAGTGAGCATGCAAACGGCCGCGTCTGCCGACATGGAATTCACGGCAAAACCGCCGCGGTTCGCCGACTGGCTGATGGAGCCGATGCGTGAGAACCGCTCGGTCTATCACCGCGTCGCGCTCGCTGCGGTGTTCATCAATATTTTTGCACTCGCCTCCAGCCTGTTTACGATGGTGGTTTACGACCGCGTGGTGCCGAACAATGCGGTCGATTCGCTGATCGCGCTTTCGATCGGCCTCGGCATCGTCATTATTTTCGATTTCATATTGAAACTGCTGAGAAGCTATTTCACCGATCTTGCCGGCGCCAGTATCGACCGCGACGTCGGCAGCCGTGTGTTCGAACAATTGCTCTCCGTTCGTCTGGACGCGAAGCGGGGATCGACAGGTGCCCTTGCCGGTTTGATGCGCGAGTTGGAAACGTTGCGCGACTTTTTCGCCAGCGCCACCGTGACGGCAATCGTCGATGTGCCGTTCATTCTCCTGACGCTCACCGTTATCGCCGTCATTGGCGGACCTGTCGTTTTCGTTCCTGCCGCAATGGTGCCATTGGTCATTCTGGCTGGGTATCTGACTCACCCGGCAATGGATCGGCTGAGTGCAAAGGGCATGGGGCAGGGGCTGTTGAAGCAGACTGTCCTCGTCGAAACCATTGGCGGCCTCGAAACCGTCAAGGTCGCGGGTGCCGGGCGTATGCTGACGGGGCGCTGGGTCGACGCCATCGACGAACATGCGGAAACGTCGCTGCGCCAGCGCCTGATCGGCAATATCGGCATTACGCTCAGTCAATCGGCGCAGATGATCAGCTATGCCGGGGTCGTGATTGTGGGCGTCGGGCGGATTGCCGAGAATGAATTGTCCATGGGCGGCCTGATTGCCTGCTCGATCCTCGCCGGTCGTGCCGTCGCACCGCTGGCGCAGATCGCCAATCTGCTTTCGCGCCTGACGACCACGCGTGCGGCATATCGACAGATCAACGGCCTGATGAATACACGCCGGGAAGGGCCGTCGGGCGAGGCGCTGCAGCTGGCGAACCCGCGCGGCGATATCGAGTTTCGTAATGTCAGCTTCAAATATCCTAATACGGTAGAAAAGGCGCTGGACGGCGTCAGCTTTACCATCCGCGCGGGGGAACATGTCGCGGTTCTGGGGCGCGTAGGCTCCGGCAAGTCGACGATCGCAAAACTTGTGCTTGGCCTGTACGAGCCGGAGGAAGGGACGGTTCTGGTCGACGGCCTGGACGTGCGGCAGATCGATCCCATGACGCTCAGGACGAAGATCGGCACCACGATGCAGGAAACGGTGCTGTTGTCCGGCACGGTTCGCGACAACATCACCCTTGGTCGCGAGCATATCGATGACGAAGAGATGCTTCGGGCCGCAAAGATGGCGGGCACCCACGGGTTCATGCAGCATGTGACGAATGGCTATGATCGCCGGCTGGCGGATCGGGGCGAGGGGTTGTCGGGCGGCCAGCGCCAGTCGATTGGCCTTGCTCGCGCGCTTGCCGGGCGACCGAATATCCTTCTACTCGACGAACCGTCGAGCCAGATGGACGCGCAGACCGAAGAAAAGGTGTTGCAACGCATTCAGCAAGAGGTTGCCGATCGCACGACGATCGTGATTACGCATCGACCGCCATTCTTGAAACTCGTCGACCGGATCATCCTGATGGATCGCGGCAAGGTCGTGGCCGACGGCCCGAAAGAAAAGGTTATGGAGCTGCTTAGGAAACGTCAGGGCAGCGTAGCCCAAACCTCCGGACAATCGGACCAGCGTCCTGGCAATGCCGGCGGTCTGGTTACCACGCGGATGAAGCCCTGATGCCCGGAATGCTGGAAGACCGTGTATCCCGGATTCAGCCGCGAAAGGCGGCGAACCTGCTGTTGTTCGTCATCGCCGGTGCGGTGGTTATCTTCATGATCTGGGCGGCGCTTACGGAACTTGATGTCACCGTGCGGGGGCAGGGCCGGGTAATCCCGTCGCAGCAATTGCAGACGATATCGAATCTTGAGGGCGGCATCATCGAGCGCATTCATGTGCGAGACGGTCAGGTGGTGAGCCAAGGCGACCCGCTGATCACCCTAGACGATGTCGAGACGGGTTCCGAATTTGGTTCGAACCGGGTGTCCGTCGAGGCCCTTCGCGCAAAGATCGCGCGCCTGGAAGGAGAGGTCGCCGGCCGTGATCCCGTGTTTCCGGGTGGCACGGGCGGTTCCTTCGCCGAACAGGTGGAAATCGAACGTTCTCTGTACGCCAGCCGGATGGCGGACCTATCCAGCCTGACGAATGCGGCGGTGGCGCGTGTAAATCAGGCGGAACGCAGCGTTGCAGAGGCGGAGGCGGCGCTTGCGGCGCGTACCAGTGCCGCGAACGCTGCTGAGAGCGAGCTATCCCTGCTTCGTCCCTTGGTCGAGAGAGGCATCGAGCCCCGCCTCAGCCTTATTCAGGCAGAAAACACCGTCGCCGTCTCTCGCGCAGACGCCGCCGCAGCGGCAGCCGGGGTTACGCGCGCTCAGGCGGCCGTGGCTGAAGCCCGTGCCAGCCTGAATCAGCAGCGCCAGGACTGGCGCGCGCGCGCCGCAACCGAACTGGCTCAGGCGCAAAGCGATCTGAGCGCCCGGAGGCAAGCGACCCCTGCACTGCAGGGTCGTGTCGACCGTGCCATTGTGCGCGCGCCGCTCGACGGCCGCATCAACCGGGTCCTGAAAACAACCGTCGGCGGCAGCGTTGGGCCAGGGGAACCGCTTGTAGAGATGGTGCCGAACGACGAGACGCTGGTCGTCATGGCACGGATCCGTCCGCAGGACATTGGCTGGGTCGCGATCGGCCAGGATGCGAAGGTGAACATCACCGCCTATGACCCTACGGTGTATGGCGGGCTGAGCGGGGAGGTCGTCACGATCAGCCCAGATGCCACCCTTGATGAGCGTTCGGGCGAAAGCTTCTATGAAGTCCGTGTGCAGACCGACTCCCAGGCGATCATCGACAAGGCCGGTCGCAGACTGCCGATCGGCCCGGGCATGACCGCCGACGTCAGCCTGATTGGTGAAAAGCGGAGCATCGGCAGCTATATTCTGCGGCCCATCACGCGCTTGCAACAACGCGCCTTTAGGGAATAGGGCGAATGCCGCTCGCCCGAGAGGCGAGAGATCGGAATCGCCGCATGGAACACGTCTTCTCCCCCCTGCCAGAGAAGGCCGTAATTCTCATACCGGCGCGATATGAGTCGCAGCGTTTCCCCGGAAAGCCGCTTGCGATGCTGAGAGGGGCGACCGGTGCCGCGAAACCGCTGATCCAGCGCACGTGGGAAGCGGCAGCAGCAGGGGGGATGGCTGACAGCGTTTGCGTTCTCACGGACGATCCACGTATTCGGGAAACGGCGGAGGCTTTCGGCGCCCGGGTGCTGATGACGCCACCGTCATGCCGTAATGGCACCGAACGCTGTTCGGCTGCGCTCGCTGCGCTGCCGGACAAGGACATCATCGTCAATGCGCAAGGCGACTCGCCGCTTACTCCTGGGGGTCTCGCCTGCAGACTTGCGCGGTATCTGGCGGACCATCCGGAAGCGGACGTGGTAAGCGCGGCGTTCATCGCGCCGGACAGCGTCCGCAGCCGATTGATCGCGGACGCGGAAGAAGGGCGCGTGGGGGGCACCTCCGTCGTTCTCGATGCCGCAGGGCGGGCGATGTATTTTTCCAAACGATTGCTGCCCTTCGGCGTTGAAAGCGATCCTTCTTTAGCGCTGAGGCTACACCTCGGCATTTATGCATATCGGCGGTCCGCATTGGCGGCATATCCTGACTTGCCTATTCCCCCAATGGAGGGCGCCGAGGGTCTGGAACAATTGCGGTTCCTGAATGCTGGAACGCGCATCGATGTTCTCGACATCGAGCCACAGGATGATTTCTGGGAGGTCAACAATCCCGACGACGTCCCTCTGGTCGAAGCCGCGCTTAAGGTGCGAGGAATTTCATAATGCAACTTTGCGGCAGGAATGTCGGGCTATCGCGACCGCTCTTTCTGATTTCCGGCCCCTGCGTCATCGAGAGCGAGAACCAGGCGCTGAAAACCGGGGATGAAATCGCCGCTATTGCCGAGCGGCTGGGTATCTTTGCCATTTACAAATCCAGTTTCGACAAGGCGAACCGCACTGCGCATGACAGCTTCCGCGGGCCGGGACTGGAGGAGGGGCTGCGCATCTTGCAACGGGTGCGGGCGAATTGCGGCTTACCCGTACTGACCGATGTGCACGAGGTGCATCAGATATCGGCGGCGGCAGAAATAGTGGATGTTCTGCAAATCCCTGCATTTCTTTCGCGTCAGACGAACCTGATCGAGGCGGCGGCGGCAAGCGGAAAACCGGTAAATATTAAGAAGGCCCAGTTCATGGCGCCGGCTGACACCATCCCTCTGGTGGCAAAGGCACGTGCTGCGGGCGGCAAAGATGCCGCGCTCATGTTGACCGAACGGGGCACGGCCTTCGGCTATAATAATCTGGTGGTCGATATGCGGGGGCTCGTTGCCATGCGGGCGTCCGGTTGTCCGGTCATATTTGACGCGACACATTCCGCCCAGCAGCCGGGAGCTCTAGGAACGAAATCGGGCGGCGACCGGAATACTGTACCCGTTCTGGCGCGGGCGGCCGTTGCCGCCGGCATCAGCGGGCTTTTTCTGGAAACGCATCCCGATCCCGATGCTGCGCTGTCCGACGGTCCCAATAGCTGGCCGCTGGACAGGTTGGAGGATCTGATGAAGCGACTGATGGATATCGACGGGATGGTGAAGGCGGAGCCGCTCGACCAGGACGGCTGATTTGTAGCGATTGCCGACGCTCGGAACGGCAATTGGGTCAGGCGCCTTGAAGATGCAAATGCCGTTCAATGGCCTCGTCGACATTGTCGAATTGATGCAGCCGCCCGCCATCCAGAACCGCGCCCGTGCGGCAATAGGTTCGAAGCGTCTCCGGGTCATGGCTGATCATGATCAGGGTGCGGTTCTGTGACCGCTCCGTCAACGCCGCGTGGCTGCGTTCGCGAAAACGCGCATCGCCCGCTGCGGTGATTTCATCGACCAGATAGCAATCGAAGTCGATGGCCAGGCTGATGCCGAATGCCAGCCGGGCGCTCATGCCGGCGGAATAGGTTTTTACGGGTTGGCGCATGAACGGACCCAATTCCGCGAAATTCTCCACGAACCGGATCAGTGCGTCGGGATCCTTGCGATAGATGCGGGCGATGAAACGCGCATTGTCTGCGCCCGTCAGGCTGGATTGAAAGCAGGAGCCGTAGCCGAGGGGCCAGCTGACGGACATGGTCCTTTCCACGGTGCCCGAGCTAGGCCGCTCAACCCCGCCCATGATGCGCATCAGCGTGGACTTTCCTGCGCCATTCGCGCCTAAGATGCCGATTGCCTCGCCGGGCTGCACGAGCAAATCGACGCCCGCCAAAACGGACTTGTTAAAGCCCCGAAGCCGGTAGCCCTTGGTGACATTCTGTAGCCGAATCATCGTAGGCAGGTTTAGGGCCGGACACTGCAAATGACCATTCCCGCGCGCCCCCTCCTTCTTGTCACAGCTTTGCTGCTGGGGGCATGCGCCACCATGCCAACGGCCGGACCCACCGCGAAGGAGGTCCTGGATGAAGAAGCCGCTGCTGCGGCCAGCATCGGTTATCGCATCATCGACCTCGATACGGCAACTATGCCGCCCCCGCCCGACAGGGCCGCCGACTTATCCTCGCTCGCAGCGCTGGCGGCTGGTCAGCCTGGGCCGCAACGTATCGGCCAAGGCGATATATTGCAGGTGACATTGTACGAAGTGGGCGCTGCGCTGTTTTCCCGCCAGGAGGGGATTCCGGCAGCAGGTTTCGATTCGTCCGCGAAGGCGCGCCCGCTGGGGGCGCTGGAAGTAGCCGCCGACGGCACTATCCCGCTGCCCTTTGCTGGAGAGATAAAAGTTGGAGGACTGACACAGCCAGAGGCGGCGAAAGAGATAGAAGCGGCATATCGCGGCCTGAGCCAGGAGCCGCAGGCTCAGGTAACGATCAGCCGCAATTTGACGAATACGGTAATGATCTCGGGTCTCGTGGGTCGGCCCGGCCGCCTGGATCTGTCGGCTGCGGCAGAAACATTGTCGGATGCACTGGCACTAACGGGTGCCCCCACCGCGCCGGCGGAACAAGTGCGCCTGCGGTTCACCAGAAACAATGAAACCGTCGAAGTTCCGCTTTCCGCCCTTTCCAGCGGCTCGACCGCCGACCTGCGCCTGATGCAGGGCGACCGGATTGAATTGCTGCCCGACCGGCGATCCCTGACCGCCTTTGGAGGACTGAACAGCGTTCGCGAAATCCCCTTCGAGACCGAAACCGTTACGCTTGCAGAGGCGGTAGCACGTGCAGGCGGGCCGTCCGAGGCCATAGCGGACCCCAGCGCAGTGTTCGTATTCCGTGACGATCCGGCAGGGCCAGCCATCTATCGAGTGGACCTGCTGCGTCCGTCGGGTTACTTCCTCGCGCAGCGGTTTTTTATGCGTGACAAGGATCTGATTTACGTGGCTACTGCCAGCGCGAACCGTCCGTCGAAGTTGGTCGATGTCATCAATCGGTTGTTCACGCCAGTTTTTACCATTCGTGAAATCACCAGGTAGGGTATTCGTTAAGAGGCCATGAGCTACCATCCTGCCATGTTTGCTCCGCGCCCCGAACAATATGTCCGGTTCTCAGAAGATTTTGGCCAGAGATTCCTGATCTTTGTGGATACGGAGGAGGAATTTGACTGGTCGCAGCCGCGGCGGCGCGATGCGACAGACGTGAAGGCCGTCCGCGCCTTGCCCGCTATCCATGAACTGATGCGCGGCTATGGCGCAAAGCCCGCTTATCTGGTCGATTATCCTGTGGCGACCGACCCCGACGCCATTGAGGTTCTTCGCAGATTTCAGGATGAGGGGGGCGCGACGATTGGCGCTCAGTTGCACCCCTGGGTCAATCCCCCCTTTATCGAACAGGTGGTCGAGAAGAACAGCTTTCCAGGCAACCTGCCGCGCTCCGTAGAACGCGCCAAAATGAAGGCCCTGAGTGACGCGATCGCGGCGGGCTTTGGCGAACGTCCGTTTGTCTATCGCGCCGGTCGATATGGCGTCGGTCCGAATACGGAGGCGCTGCTGGACGAATTCGGGTACCGTATGGACGTGTCGGTGCGGCCCTATTTTGACTATACGGAAGAGGGCGGACCCTGTTTTCGCCGCATTCAACCTACGCCGTATTGGACCGGGCCTGAGCAACGCTTGCTGGAATTGCCATTGTCCAGCGCGTTCACCGGCGGTTTTCGCGGGTTCGGCGAGTCAGCCTTTCGCTTCGCCAGTCGCATTCCGCATCTGAACGGCATCCTCTCCCGGGGCGGCTTGCTCAGCCGCATTGCCCTCACGCCAGAAGGGATTCCCGCAGGGGACGCCGTGCAGGCGGTCGAACAGATGCTGGACCAGGGCGTCCCGGTGATTTCCATCAGTTTTCACTCTCCGTCCGTGGAGCCCGGGCACACGCCCTATGTTCGCGATGCGGAAGACCTGTCGAGATTCTTCAACTGGTTCGACATGGTTCTGGGGACGCTACAGCGGCGGGGGGTCAAACCGGTGTCCTGCGAAGAAGTTATTGCTGCCGCCGAATCGGTCCGCGATCTTCCCGCGGTTGAAGCAACGAAACCGGCAGGCTAAGCGCCGCTATCTCGCGGGTGGGGCCTGTAGCTCAATGGTAGAGCAGGCCGCTCATAACGGCTCGGTTGGGGGTTCGAGTCCCTCCGGGCCCACCAGCGGGATGATGCGGGAAACTAAATAGACGGCTTGGCAATTGCCCGCCGCCGCCCCATGACCGGGGGCATGGACGATCTTTCGCATCCGGCGCATCCCCAAAACCCGAAAAATCCAGCCATGGCTGCGGCAACCTTGGTGCTGGTGAAGGAAAATTCCGCCGGTCCGCCACTGGTCTTCATGCAGAAGCGGGCGAACACCATGGGCTTTGCGGCGGGGATGATGGTTTTTCCCGGCGGCAAGGTGGACCCGGCGGATGAGCGACTCGCCCGCGCGGCGGACCCTTCCGCAATGCTGGATCCCGCCGACGCGTCCGCGCGTGTGGCAGCGGTGCGGGAATGTTTCGAAGAGGCCGGCGTGCTGTTGACGAGCGGCCCCGCCATTGAGCCGGATATGCTCGCGGACGCAGCCCCGCGCATTGCCGATCGCAGCCTCGATTTCGGCGAATTCCTGCGGAGGCTCGGCCACAGCATAGATCTAGATCGTCTGACACCCTGGTCGCGCTGGTGTCCGCCTGTGCGTTTCGAGACGGTCCGTTATGACACCCGCTTCTATCTGGCGCGCGCGACCGGCGAACTGGTGGCTGGACATGACGGAACGGAAGCGGTCACCAGTCTCTGGACCACGGCAACGGATGCCTTGGAAAGCGCCGCACGCGGTGATGGGAAGGTCGTCTTTCCAACCCATCGGAATCTGGAACGGCTTGCTCAGTTTAGCGATGTGGATTCCTTGTTCGCGCATGCCGAAGCAACGGCCATCCGCCTGATCTCGCCAGAAATTCGTGACATCGATGGACTGCCGCATCTTTGCATTCCAGATGGGCTAGGCTATCCGGTAACGAGCGAACTTCTGAAAAAGGCAAGACGCGGTTAAGGCTGCTTCGGCTATGGATACGGCGAATGTCTTTCGCGAGGCCCGATTGCCTTGCTACGTTGACATGCAGCCAGCCGCGATTCAGTAGGCATGCGGCAACGGCCCCGTAGCTCAGCTGGATAGAGCGTCAGACTTCTAATCTGAATGTCGCAGGTTCGAATCCTGCCGGGGTCACCACCCACCGCGCTTTCGAGCGTTCCTGAAAATGGTGGGCAAGGCGGGGCGTCGCACCTATCTCTGCGCTCTCTGAAGCACGAACGAGCGCCGCCGAAGTAGAAGGACATCATGCCGCGACATACCGAAACGCGAAACCTGCCATGGACCCCGCACCAGATGTTCGACCTGGTGGCGGACGTGGGAAGCTATGCCGAGTTCTTGCCCTGGGTCGTGGCGACCCGTGTGAAGTCGCGCACCGATATCGAACTGGTCGCCGACATGATCGTCGGGTTTCGGATGGTGCGGGAGACCTTCACCAGCCGCGTACGGCTTGATCGACCGCAATCGCTGCATGTCGATTATCTGGATGGGCCGCTGAAATATCTAAAGAATGACTGGCGGTTCGAGCCCGACGGAAAGGGCGGAACCGATGTGCACTTCTGCGTCGATTTCGAATTTCGGCAAAAACTTTTCGAACGATTGGCCGGTACATTCTTTCACGAGGCGTTTCGCCGTATGGTGACAGCCTTTGAAAAGCGCGCCGCCCAAATTTACGGGCCGTCCGATGCCGGGGCGGGCGCATCCGGCAATAATAGTTCCAGCGCGCAACGGACCGCCTGAAGCCGGACGGCAGTGCGTCCCTCATCGGCGAATATCTTGGTGTCCGCCACGACCTGTTCCGGGTCCTCTCCGCGTCGCGCGCGCGCAAAGACGACTGTGCCGACAGGCTTTTGCTCGCTTCCCCCGCCGGGGCCGGCAATGCCTGTCACGGCGACTGCCACGTCGGCATGGCTGCGCTCCAGCGCGCCGAGCGCCATGGCCCATGCGGTGGCGACGGAAACCGCGCCGAAGGTTTCCAGCACATCCTCGTGCACACCCAGCAATTCACGCTTTGCATCGTTGGAATAGGTAACAAATCCGCGACCCACGACGTCCGAACTGCCGGGAATTTCGGTAAGGACGCCCGACACCAGTCCCCCGGTGCAGCTTTCCGCAAGCGCAATCAGCTTTCCGGCGGCCCGGTTTTCCTCAATGACCTTCCGTGCGAGATCGGTCAGATTGCTTGGAAATAATTCCATCCGTTCGTCTCCTCAGGTGGTGAACCTAAATCCTGATTGTCGCGACGGCCTGCGCGGCGATACCTTCGCCACGGCCGGTGAAGCCAAGCTGTTCGGTGGTGGTCGCCTTCACGCTAATCCTGTCCATTGGCAGCCGCAAGATCTCGGCGAGGCGGCGCTTCATGGCAAGGCGGTGCGGGCCTACTTTCGGTCGTTCGCAAATGATGGTCACGTCGATGTGCTCCACCGTTCCCCCGGCCGCGGTAACCAGGTCACGCGCATGCGAGAGAAACCTGTGCGACGGGGCGCCCCGCCATTTTTCATCGGTGGGTGGAAAATGATCACCAATATCTCCTTCGCCAATCGCGCCCAACAGCGCGTCGGTCAGCGCGTGGAGCGCGACATCGGCATCGCTGTGACCGGCAAGGCTGTGATCGTGGGCAATTTCGACTCCGCAGAGCCAAACATGATCGCCGAGGGCGAACCTGTGCACGTCGAAACCCATGCCGGTCCGAAACCCGGCGGCGCCCAGCATGCGTTCGGCGCGGGAAAAATCATCTGGATAGGTCAGCTTGAAGAGCTGCGCATCGCCTTTGACGAGAGCGATCGACAGGCCGGCGCCGCGCGCAATCTCTGCATCGTCCGTCGCCCCCGCAGGTGCGTCTCTGTGCGCGGCGAGAAGAGGGGCGAAGCGAAATGCCTGCGGCGTCTGTACGCGGTGTAGGCCTTCTCGATCTACCTCTGCCTCTACGGTGATTTCTCCCCTTCTCAGGCTGTCGACCACGGGGAGGGAGGGGACGGCTCCGTCATGTTCGTCAAGCGCGGCGAGCAAGCGGTCGATAACAGGCGCGGTCACCAGCGGTCGCGCCGCGTCATGGACCAGAACCCGGTCGGCCGCGCCAATCGCCTGAAGGCCGGCGAGGACCGATTCCTGGCGGGTGGCCGCGCCGATGACAGGCTCGCCGAGCGACAAATCGCCGACCGCGGCATCATATGCGTCGCGCTGGTCCGATCCGATGACGACCCGGACTTCATCAATGGCGGCATGTGAGGCCAGCCGTTCAACCGACCAGCGGAGCACGGGCTTTCCCGACAAAAGTCGATATTGTTTCGGCGGGCCGTCGCCGGCACGGGCGCCGCTACCGGCGGCAACGATCAGGGCGACGGTTTTCATCGCAGCGCCCCTTACTGCCACGCCTCCTTGCCGAACACCCCCTGTGCGCCCTATGTTGCCGACTTATTATGCACGATAGCAATATGCCTGAATTGAAGCCGATAGATGTCGGTCCTGTCCGGATCGAGCAGCCGGTCATTCTCGCCCCCATGACGGGTGTGACCGATGGGCCGTTTCGAAAACTTGTGAAGCGTTACGGTGCCGGTTTGACGGTGACAGAAATGCTGGCGAGCCAGGCAGCGGTTCGTGAGACCCGCCGGTCCCTGCAGCAGGTCGCCTGGGATCCCATCGAGAATCCTGTGTCAATGCAGCTGGCGGGATGCGAGCCTGCGGTGATGGCAGAGGCGGCAAAGCTGAACGAACAGCGCGGCGCCGCGATCATCGACATCAACATGGGCTGTCCGGTGAAGAAAATCGTCAACGGACACGCCGGGTCTGCCCTGATGCGCGAACCCGACCTTGCCGCACGCCTGATGGAGGCAACGGTAAACGCCGTGAACTTGCCGGTGACGTTGAAGATGCGCATGGGATGGGACCATAATCATCTGAACGCGCCAGAACTGGCGGCGAAGGCAGAATCGCTGGGCATCAAGCTGATCACGATTCACGGCCGCACCCGTTGTCAGATGTACAAGGGATCTGCCGACTGGGCTTTCGTGCGTAGCGTGAAGGAGGCGACCAGCGTTCCCGTCGTTGTAAACGGCGACATTTGTTCGGTCGAGGATGCGCGAACCGCGCTTCGGGAATCCGGTGCCGATGCCGTGATGATCGGGCGCGGATGCTATGGAAAGCCCTGGCTGCTGAACCAGGTGATGACCGAATTATCGGGTCGGGCGAAAGTGCCGGACCCGACTCTTGCTGAACAATATGAACTGATCTGCGAGCATTACGACCTTGTTCTAGAGCAATATGGCGAGATGAATGGGGTCAACATGTTCCGCAAGCATATCGGCTGGTACACAAAAGGCCTGACCGGCTCGGCGGAATTTCGCAACAAGGTCAACCAGGAACCCGATTCCTCGACCGTCAAGGCGATGATGTCGGATTTCTATTCCGCGCGGCTTGATGCCGGCGACGATTACGCACCGAACGCACTCGCTGCATGAGCGTACGCGTGCCGCTGCGCTTCCGCCGACGCGCAGTGCCCTTGCCGGCGGAACTGTTAAACGCCCTTCAGATCCCCATCATTCTGGTGGACCGTTCCGGTCACCCAATTCAGGCTAATCCGGCGGCGGAAATGTTATTCAGCCGATCGGAAGACGCCTTGGCGACGAAAGGGTGGGCCGGCTTGCTACCTGCGGACAGCCCGGTGCGGGCGCTGCTGCATGAAGCGTCGACCCACCTTAACGGCATCAGCGCCTATGATGTCAGCATTGCCCTGATCGACGCGCCTTCCTTCGTCGCCGACGTTCTGATCTCTCCCGTTACGGGGGAAAGCAATCATATGACCCTGGCCTTTCAACGGCGCTCTGTCGCAGCACTCGTCGAACGGCAGTCCGACAATCGAGGCGCCGCCCGGTCAGCAGCGGCGCTGGCAGCCATGCTTGCGCATGAGATCAAAAATCCCCTGTCGGGCATACGCGGCGCGGCGCAATTGCTGGGCGGAGAGGATCGCGATGAACTGTCGGACCTTATCATTTCAGAGGTCGACCGGATTTCCGCTCTCATTGGGCGCATGGAACGATTCACAGACCCCCGGCCGCCAATTTTGGGGCGCGAGAATATCCACTCGATCCTTAGCCATGTACGCAAGCTTGCGCAGGCCGATGGCATCCAGATCGCCGAAAGCTACGATCCATCCCTGCCGCCCGTTGCGGCCGACCGCGACGCCTTGGTCCAGTTATTCCTGAACCTTGTGAAGAATGCGCAGGAGGCTGCAGGAAAGGGCGGCACCGTCACCCTGACCACTGCCTATCGGCATGGCCTGAAAATCGGCGTACCGGGCGGAAGGGGTCGGGTAAAGGTCCCCATAGAAGTGTGCGTTATCGACGATGGTCCGGGCGCGCCCCCCGACATTGTAGAGGATATGTTCGATGCGTTCGTTTCGTCCAAGAGAGGGCTTGGCGGCCTGGGCCTCGCACTGGTCGCGAAGATCGCCTCCGATCATCAGGGACACGTGGAATATGAACGAGACGAGCGGGAGGGCCGTACGATAATGCGCGTATTGTTGCCCATGGCGCCGCCGTCATGAGGACGGCCGCCACCATCGTCGTCGCCGATGATGACGCCGCCATCCGCACGGTGGTGCGCCAGGCCCTGCAGCGCGCGGGTCATGAGGTTCGTACCACCGATACGCTGGCCGGCCTCGCGCGCCTGATGGACGACGGCATCGGTGATGTCGTCATTACAGACGTGCGTTTGCCCGACGGGGATGGACTCGACAGCTTGCCTGCTCTCCTCGCACGGCGGCCCGAACTCCCGGTCATTGTGGTCAGCGCACAGAATACGCTTGCGACAGCAGTGCGCGCGACCGAACAAGGTGCTTTCGAGTATCTGCCAAAGCCATTCGATCTGAATGAGTTGACCGCAGCCGTTGAGAGCGCACTTCAGCGTAGCGGCAATGAGCCCCTTGCGCAGCCACCGGCCGCCGGCGACGGGCTCCCCCTAATCGGTCGCAGTCAAGCGATGCAGGATGTCTATAGGCTGATTGCGCGGGTCGTTCCCACCGAGCTGACCGTTATGATTCTCGGTGAATCCGGAACCGGTAAAGAGCTTGTCGCGCACGCGATCCACGATCTCGGACATCGTCGCACGGGTCCGTTCACCGCCGTCAACATGGCTGCCATTCCACGCGATCTGATTGAAACGGAATTATTCGGCCATGAACGTGGTGCCTTCACCGGCGCACAGGCCCGCTCTACTGGCCGTTTCGAACAGGCGCAGGGCGGAACCCTGTTTCTCGACGAAATCGGCGACATGCCTTTCGAGGCGCAGACGCGTCTGCTTCGTGTGCTACAGTCCGGTGAATTCACGACGGTTGGCGGCGCGCGAACGATCAAGACGGATGTTCGCATCATTTGCGCGACACACCAAAACCTTGAAGGGGCGATAGAGGCAGGCGAGTTTCGCGAGGACCTATATTACCGCCTGAACGTCGTTCCCATCGCGCTGCCACCGCTACGCGCGCGCAAGGACGATATTGCCGAACTGTCCGCGCATTTCCTGAAGCTGGCGGCGGCGGAAGGCCTGCCAGAGAAGAAACTCAGTCAGCCAGCAATCGATCAGCTTGCCGCCCATGACTGGCCCGGAAACGTGCGCGAGCTTCAAAATATCGTTCGCAGGATGGCCGCACTGGCCCGCGAGGATGTGGTTGGCACTGCGGCTGTCCGGCAGGCCATGGAGGGCATGAGGGTCAGCACACCAACTCAGGGAGAGGCGCAGGGCCTCGCCCTGGCGGTAGAAACGGAAGCTGCCCGCCTCGTCGCAAGCGGGGAGGGCGGGCTTTACGAAGCGATCATGGCAGAGGTCGAGCCACCCATATTGCGCGCTGCGCTTGCCGCCACCGGGGGTAATCAGATCAAAGCCGCCGCGCTCCTGGGCATGAATCGTAACACGCTGAGAAGCAGGCTGGAAAGTCGCAAGATAGAGGCTTTGGACTTCCGAGACCGTGGCTGACGAGTCCAGAGCGCCATTTCCTCATCGCGAGATGGCCATCGCTACTCCGCTCGTTGCAGATTGGGCTGCCCATTCGAGGCGCTGACACCGCCGTCGACCGGCAGGTTTACTCCGGTGACGAATTTGGCTTCATCCGATGCCAGGAACAGCACGGGGCCCGCGATATCGTCCGGTTCCGCAACACGGCCGAGGGCGATACGTGCCTTGAACTTGTCCACGAGTTCCTCCTGTTCCATCAGATCCGCGCTCAGTTCGGTGCGCGTCAGACTGGGGAGGACGGCATTCACGCGTACGCCATCTTTTCCAAGTCCAAGCGCCAGCGAACGGGTCAAATTGGTGACCGCTCCCTTCGACGCATTATAGATCGGCATGGTCCAGTCGCCGCCGCTGCCTGAAACGCTGGAGATATTGACGATCGAGCCGCCACTTTTCTTCAAGTGCGGTATTGCGGCTCGGCAAAGATAAAGGACGCCCCTCACGTTAAGTGAGATCACCTTGTCGATATCCTCATCACTGGCATCTTCCAGCGGCCCGGCGACAGCGGCTCCGGCGTTGTTGATCAAAATGTCCAATGCGCCGAAGCGATTGACTGTTTCCGCTACGATGCGATCGCAGCTTTCGCGCTCTCCGGCATCGCCTTCGACGATTAGGGTTCGGTCATCCTCCAGATTTGCGGCGACCCGCTCCAGACGCTCCCGGCTCCGACTGTTCAGCGTAACATTCGCCCCCTCTTCTGCGAAACGACGAGCGATTTCCTCTCCAATGCCGCTCGACGAGCCGGTGACGATGACGGTCTTTCCGCGAAAGCGCATTCTGGTTCCTCCTGTGGAATGGATCTTTATTCTAACGCCTTGTTTGCCTTTCGGGTCCGGTAATCCCTGCTCTTGCCCTTGCCAGCGTTCCGGCCACGCACTAGGTCATTCGCCGTAACAACAGACCCAAGGGGATCAACAGAATGAGTGATGTCGCCGAACGCGTGAAGAAGATCGTCGTCGAGCATCTGGGTGTGGAACCCGAGAAGGTTACCGAGGACGCCAGCTTCATCGACGATCTAGGCGCCGACAGCCTCGACACTGTCGAGCTCGTCATGGCCTTTGAAGAAGAATTCGGCGTGGAGATTCCCGACGATGCGGCTGAGAAGATCCTGACGGTCAAGGACGCCATCAATTACATTAATGAGCATCAGAACGGTTGAGCTACCGCCGCCGCTGACCCGAATTCACCGGATAAGAGTGCGGCGGTCCTCCTCGAGGCGGAGGGGCCGCCGCTTTCGTTTCAGGAGTACCCTATGCGCCGCGTCGTTATTACCGGACTTGGCCTCAATACGCCGCTCGGCGGCGACGTAGAGACCAGCTGGAAGAATATTCTCGCATCCAAATCGGGCGCGGGGCAGATTACCCGTTTCGACACCACCGGCCACGCCTGCACCATCGCCTGCGAAGTACCCATGGGCGAGGGCGAAGGTCAGCTGGATCTGAACAAGCGCGTGGATCACAAGATCCAGCGCCAGGTGGATCTGTTTATTCAGTTCGGCATCGACGCCGCCGGCCAGGCGATAGAAGAAGCGGGCCTCACCAACGTCTCTGAAGAGGAATCGGAGCGGATTGGGTGTCTGATCGGTTCCGGCATTGGCGGGCTCCCCGGCATCGAAAAGGAATCCATCGTCCTTCACGAGCGCGGCCCGCGCCGTGTCAGCCCGCACTTCGTTCACGGCCGCCTGATCAACCTCGTGTCGGGCCAAGTCAGCATCAAATATGGTTTCAGGGGACCGAACCACGCCGTCGTAACGGCATGTTCGACCGGTGCTCATGCCATTGGCGATGCCGCGCGCCTGATCATGCTCGACGATGCCGATGTCATGGTGGCGGGCGGCGCGGAAAGCGCCATCTGCCCTCTGGGAATCGCGGGATTTGCCCAGGCAAAGGCCCTGTCGACGCGCAATGACGATCCTGAATCGGCAAGCCGCCCCTATGATGAGGGCCGCGATGGCTTCGTCATGGGTGAGGGGGCTGGCATCGTCGTCCTCGAAGAAATGGAACGCGCAAAGAAGCGCGGTGCCACTATTTACGGCGAAGTGACCGGCTATGGCCTGACGGGCGACGCCTATCATACGACCGCGCCGCATCCGGAGGGGAATGGCGGCTTTCGTGCCATGCGCAATGCCCTGGCACGCGCGGGCCTGGACCCCAGCGCCATCGATTACATCAATGCGCATGGAACCTCGACGCCACTTGGCGACGAGATCGAGCTGGGCGCCGTCCGTCGTCTGTTCGGCAGCGCGCTCGACACGGTCAGCATGTCCTCGACGAAAAGCGCGATCGGCCATCTGCTGGGCGGGGCAGGCGCCGTCGAATCGATATTCTGCCTGCTCGCCATGCGCGATCAGGTCGCCCCGCCGACGATCAACCTGCACAATCCCTCCGAAGGCTGCAAAGGTGTGGATCTCGTGCCTCTGCAACCGAAGGAGCGCAAGATCGAGGCGATCCTGAACAACAGCTTTGGCTTTGGCGGCACGAATGCCAGCCTGGTCATGCAGAAGGTTTGAATCGATGGGCCCCCGCTTCGTCCAGGAATGAGCGACTGACGAATATGCGGGAGATAGCGTGGTGAAACCCTACTGATATGCGTAAGGTGCCGCGATGCGCCGTTTTTTCCTGATCCTGCTGTTCGCCATCGTCGCCGGTGGCGCGATCTGGTCCTTCACTGTCGTCTCGTCATGGACGGATGAGGGGCCGCTCGCGGAAGAGCGCAACGTCGTTATTCCGCGTGGCAGCAGCCAGACAGCAGCGGCACAATTGCTGGAAGAGCAGGGTGTGCTGGCGGATGCGCAGCGATTTACCTTGCTAGCCAGATTCCTGGGCAACGACATGCCGATCAGGGCTGGGGAGTTTCGCTTTCCTGCGGGCGTCAGTCCCTCTCAGGCGCTGAATATCATGCAGACGGCGGAACCGGTGCAAAGGCGCATCACCATCCCTGAGGGACTACCGTCCATATTGGTGCACGAGCGCTTGATGGCTGCCGATTTTCTGACCGGTTCCGTGCCCGTACCCGAGGAAGGCTCGGTTTTGCCGGACACTTACCAGTATGAACGAAATGAAACGCGTGCAGCCGTGCTGCAACGCATGCAGCAGGCAATGACCGATGAACTGGCGGCGGCGTGGCAGGATCGTAGCTCCGATACGGTGGCGACGACACCGGAAGAGGCGATCATCCTTGCCTCAATCGTGGAAAAGGAAACGGGAACGCCCGAAGAACGCACCATGGTGGCGGGCGTTTATTCAAACAGGCTGCGCCAAGGTATGCGGCTGCAGGCTGATCCGACCATCATCTATCTGCAGACACGTGGGAAACCGCTGGGTCGCCGAATACTGAGATCGGAAATAGAGCGGGTCGACGGCTATAATACCTACTCGATGGATGGGCTCCCCGCCGGGCCGATAACCAATCCAGGCCGCGCGTCGCTGGAAGCGGTGCTAAACCCTGCTGATACCGATGCCCTCTATTTCGTAGCCGACGGTACCGGCGGCCATGTTTTTGCGAAGACTCTGGCGGAACATAATGAAAATGTTCGCAAATGGCGCGCGTTCCGCCGTGAACGGGGAATTTGATAGGAAACGCAGCGGGGGGCTTCGCTCTAGCCCAAATTAAGCCCGTCAATGCGTCGCGCACCCGTAAAGGGGACATCATAGTTCGGCCGCAGGCGATCGATCACGTCATCCAGCGGTTCGATGATGGTCGTCATCCAGAATGCGTTGGCGTGTATCATGCGTATGGCATCAACCATGATCCCCACGTGGCCGGGGAAGAAGACAAGATCGCCGCGCCTTAGCCATAGTTTCTCAACCTGCATTTCAACGGCCGCCATTTGCTGGTCGCTGTCCCGGGGCAACGCGATCCCACAGGCGGCAAAAGCGATCTGGACCAGGCCGGAGCAGTCGATACCTCGCCTCGTGCGCCCACCCCAGCGATACGGAGAGCCCAGAAATGCCTCTGCCACCAACACGGGATCGTCGCGATAATCCGCGAAGCCGCTGGCATGACGATGGTGAACGAAGGTGCCGTTCTTTAGGCGCAGGAACGCCTCGTCGAATGGCTCTGCAGCAATCTCTGCCTTCATCGGGAGTGTATGGGAAACATCGGACTTGATGTCGGGACGCGAAAAGCAGAGCGCGGTCGGCGCAATGATACGATGTGTGCGCTCCGGCGCATCGGCTCTCAGATGCTCGGAAGCGATGTAGCCGACATAATGATCGTGATGACAATAGCCCCACGCCCACCCTTCGGCCTCATCGATGATGTCGAACCGTTCGCCCGGCAGCAATTCGCTGACAGCGGTCGCACTTTGCAGGGGTGCCTCGCGCACCATCTCACTAACGCCATCCACCAAGCGATGGGGGACGGGCATTTCATAACGCTGTGCATCGACATGACCCGTCAATGCCGCGTCGGCCACCTCCGGCCGGTAGGCGGCAATACGCGGATCCAGCGCATCAATGGGTGGCGGGCTGGTCCCGGCTGTATCGGCTGTCGCTGTCGCGGTCATTTTCATCCTCACGGGCGATCAGGTCCTCGAAACTTTCGAGGAAATCTTCGCCGGATGCAGTGCGCTCCACGAAGATGTTGCGAAGATCGCTTTCGTCTTTCTGACGACGGATATAGCCATAGGCACCCAGCGTGTTAAGCGCCCGCGTGATCACCGGTTTCGATACGGACAGGCGCGCAGCCAGTCCGCGAACCGTATGAGGACCGCGCTCCAGATAGACCAGCAACAATATTGCCATCTGTCTATTCGTCAGGTCGGGCTTTGCCGAACGCACGTAACCAATCAGCGTCTGCATCCAACTGGCCAGCCCACTTGTAACGGAGGCGGCACGATTTGTGCGATAGTCTGTCATATCTCGCCCCGGTCCCTCTCGCTCAGTCGAAAGGTCACAATTGATTAGGGAAGTTTAACGCACTCTTTGCAAACATAGTTAAATGGATGCATCAGTTTGGCGTGTAGCGCAACCGGATCATCGCAAAACTTGCACGAAGACCAAGGGCCTCCCCGCCGAGCGGCCGTCCGGGCCGGGCTGCGGGCATCCAGGCGAAGGTGTCGAAGTGAACCCATTTCGTGTCCGCTTCGACAAACCGGGAAAGATACAGTCCCGCAGTGATGGCGCCGGCAAAGCCGCCACTCGCCGCATTGGACAGGTCGGCGATTTCCGACTTCAACATCTTCAAATATGGGGACCAAAGCGGCAACCGCCATATCGGATCGTCGACCTTGGAGCCTGCCAATTGCAAGGCGTCGGCAATATCGTCGTCGTGCGTCATCATGGCGGGCAGGTCGGGCCCCAGGGCGACCCGCGCCGCGCCCGTCAGAGTGGCGAAGTCGATGAGGAGGTCAGGCTCCTCCTCTTCGGCAAGCGCAAGACAGTCGCATAATACCAATCTGCCCTCTGCGTCCGTATTATGAATTTCGACCGACAGCCCCTTGCGAGTCGCCATGACGTCACCGGGGCGCAGCGCATTTGCAGAGACTGCATTTTCTACCGCGGCAACCAGTAGCGTCAGCCGGACGGGCAGGGCCGCCTGCATGACGAGCCGGGCGAGGGCAATGGCATGCGCCGCGCCTCCCATATCCTTTTTCATGTGCCGCATCCCTGCGGCAGATTTCACATCCAGTCCGCCGGAATCGAAGCATACGCCCTTGCCGACCAGTGTCAGCTGCGGCGCGTCTGCATCGCCCCAGTCCAGCCGTACCAGGCGTGGTTCCCGCCCCGGCGCAGCGGCGCGGCCTACGGCATGGATGGCAGGATAATTCTCCGACAGAAGCGCGGGGCCCGTGATCGTCTTAACCGCCGCTCCGAAGGTTTCGGCTTCGTGCCGGATAGCCGCTTCAAGATCGGCAGGCCCCATATCCTCCGCAGGCGTATTGACGAGGTCGCGGACGAGGGCCTGCGCCTCGGCAAGCATGGCGGTCTCGGTAAGGATGTCTTGATCGGCGACCAGGAGGACCCGCGGCTGAGGCGCGTCGCCACGCAAATAGCGGTCGAAGCGGTATTGCCCCAGCGCCCAGCCAAGCGCCGCACCCTGCGGCGCCTCTCCGTCCAGGCGGTACGTTCCCTGCGGCAGCGCCTTTGCCGAGGTGGCGAGCGCCCACATGTCCGCCTCTCCGGCGGCGCCCAAGCCAACGGCCACGCTCCAGGCGCCTGCATCGCTGCCGGGCAGAATGGCCTGGGTAAAGGCTTCGCCCGTAAATTGTGCCGCCTCCACCGCCGCCCGCGCCCGCGGGCTCAGTTCCTCCTTCCATGGCTCAAATTCGGAGGTCGTGACGGGGATCAGGGCGCGGGCGTCCTGATCGCGATCGACGGCTAAATAGGTTTTCATGTCCTGCATCAGCGGATTGCTATGCCTGCCGCTGCGGAAACGCAATGAGTGTCGCCTTGCGAGAAAGAGGGCGAGCGTCTAAGTCCCGCGGCACAGATTTCGCTTATCCTCGACTAAAATCCCAAAGGGAAATTCATGGCAACCACTCCTTCAAATGGCGCGGCCGCAGCCGCCCAGCAACTGCCCTTGTTTTACAAGTCCTTGACACCGCTGTCCTCGCAGCTGCACGGCAATTATGGTATCGACCGCCGCGAGAATCTGCAGTTTGTGAAGGGTGTTCACGCCGTTCCAATCACGGTGGACGAATTCGCATCGGCGGGCCGCCATTTTCCCATTATCTTTTCGACAGGCGCAACGCCTGCTCCTCTCGTCCTTCTTGGTCTGCAGGAAGGACAGAATTTCTTCGTCAAGGAGGACGGCAATTGGCAGGAGGGCGTTTACGTGCCGGCCTATATTCGCCGCTATCCCTTCATGCTGGCCCGCCTGCGTCAGGAATCGGAGGATCTTTCGCTGTGCTTCGACGATACTTGCGATGAAATCGGCGAAGGGAAGGAGCAGGCGTTTTTCGACGGAACCGAGCCGTCGCAGGTGACGAAGAACGTTCTGAACTTCTGCGAAGAATATGAAAAATCCATCCAGCGTACACGCGCATTCGTTCAGGAGCTCTCAACTCAGGAGCTTCTGATGGATGGAGAGGTGTCCATTCAGCCTCCGGGTGACAGCAAGCCGTCCATCTATCGCGGTTTCCAGATGGTCAACGAGGAGAAGCTGAAGGAATTGCGCGGCGATCAGGCACGCAAGCTGATACAGAACGGTGCCCTGCCGCTGGTTTACGCGCATCTCCTGTCCGTTCAGATCATTCGCGAGCTGTTCGCAAAGGGCACTCCAGTGCCGGAAACGCCGCTGAGCGTTCCCACGGACGACGGAACCGTTACCAACGGCTGAGGTTTTCCGGCCACGTATTGCCGTATCGTCGTGGGGAGGCGACGATACGGCACTGTCTTAGGGAGGGAGGACGCCGCTATGGCTATGGCGATCGACAGACGCAGTTCTTATTCTCGTGCGGCGATAACCCTGCACTGGCTGATTGCCCTCGCGGTGATAGGCCAGTTTTTGGGCATTCAATATGCCGAGGGGCTGAGCCGCGAAGACCCTGCCATGGCGACCGTGTACATGATCCACAAGTCCACCGGTCTGACGATCCTGGCCTTGACCTTGATAAGGCTGTTCATCCGCTTGCGCCGCGGGTTCATTCCGCTGCCGCAGCACATGGCTGGATGGGAAATCGTGCTGGCACGAGGCACCCATGTCGCATTTTACGCCCTCCTGCTGCTCATGCCGCTGTCAGGTTGGATATTCGGCATTTCGGCGGACCGAGGACTGGATTGGTACGGAATTTTCCCGGTGCCGGCCCTGCCTGCTGGCGGACTGGCTGATGCGGCACACCAGTTCCACGAATTGGGCGCCTGGGCGCTCGTTATTCTGTTCGTTCTGCATGTTCTGGGCGCGTTGAAGCATCAGTTTCTGGACAGGGACGATGTCCTCGCTCGCATGCTTCCTGCGGCTCGCCGGCGCTGAATGGCAAAGCCTGTCGAGAACGGCGGCGCCCGAATGGAAAGGGCGAGAAATCATAACGTGGCGGATTGTCACGCTCCTTGAATTGATCGATCGCCATCACATCTCTTGGTCAGATCGCTCGCATTTCCCCCTTTGTGCGGGCGACTTTATCACTGCCGCCGGGCCGGATACCCCCCTCCGCAACCCGGCGGCCTTTTATTCCGCCGCCTGCCGTAAAGAGCTGAAGTCAGTTCGCAAACGCGACAGAAGCCGGGTAAGCGCCGCGCGTATGGAGGCTTCTGTTGTGGTAAAATTTCCGTTCGGCGACAGCGAAGCCGGATCAAGATATAGCGACCTGTCGATTTCCAGCTGAACCGCATGCGTTCCCAGCGCTGGATTCCCGTGATATTCGGTCGAATAGCCGCCCGCATAGGGCGCATTGCGTGCAGTGCGGAAATCGCGTTCCAGCAAAGTCTGTAACCAATCCCCAATGCGCGGATCGCTGCTCATCCCGTTTCTGTCGCCGATCACCATTGCGGCGCCGGCTTGCCCCTGCCGTGGGGGCAGGGAAGGCATTGAATGGCAATCGATCAGCACCGCATATCCATTGGCTCCGCGGGCACGCGCCAACAGCGTTGCCAATTGACGATGATAGGGCTCATGAACCTCCACAATCCGCCGATATGCCTCCTCCAGTCGCAGCGGTCCCCGATAGATGGCCACGCCCGGAGTCGCGACCCGGGGCAGAACGCCCAGGCCCGCTCTTACCCGCTCACTCAGCTTGAAGCGCGGCGCGCCGGTCAGGATCAGGGGGTCCAATTCTGTCGGATCACGATTCAAGTCGATATAGGTCCGCCCGAAAACGGCCGTCAAAAGCGGCAGATCCAACTGTTCCGCCGTTCGCGATACCAACATGTCGACGAAGCGATCCTCCGCCCGCATCAGCGCAAGCCGCCCCGGCGCGACGTCCGCCAGAAAGCTATCGGGATAATGTGTGCCACTGTGCGGAGATGCCAGCACAATCGGCGGCACACGCTCGCCGGCTATGTCGCGAAGGTGGAAGGGTAGCATGGCGCCAACAGTAGCGCGTTCCACAAGGGGCGGAAAGTCGCCGCCTGTGCAGAACGTCTTGATAGAGTTTTAAGGTAGGCGCATTATGCGCGTGGCAGCATCAGATAATCAGGTGAAAGCATGACGGATCAGCCGGAAGGCCGCGCGGGACGCGGACGCATTCTGCTCGCCGAGGACGACGATTCCATGCGCGCCTTTCTGGAGCGCGCAATCCAGCGCGCCGGATATGATGTCGTGGCCGTCGATCGGGGTACCACGGCACTGCCGCATATTGCCGCCGGGGGCTTCGACCTCCTTTTGACGGATATCGTGATGCCCGAAATGGACGGCATTGAACTCGCCCAGCGCGCGGCGGCGCTTGCCCCCGGCATGCGTGTCATGTTCATCACCGGTTTCGCGGCGGTTGCGCTGTCAAAAGACGGCGGCGCCCCAGAGGGCGCGCGGGTTCTGTCGAAGCCATTTCACCTGCGCGAATTGACCGGAGAGATCGAAAGAATGCTTGCTGCGTAATTGGCGGTTGCAGTCTGCGAAGCGCACCGCTACATCGCGCCTCCTGAGTGGGCGCATAGCTCAGTGGTAGAGCACTGTGTTGACATCGCAGGGGTCGGAAGTTCGAACCTTCCTGCGCCCACCATCTTCCCCTCCGCTCTTGTTTCACGCCGGGAGGCTTGTCCCATGGACGTCGACGAATTCGAACTTTGGGAAGCCGAAGATGCGGAGGAGTTCTCCTCTTCCGTGGCAGGCGATATCGGCTTCATTATCGACCAGGCTCTTGATGCCAGGCGAGAGGCGATCATCGCTCTTCCCGCCGAAGATTTTCTGCTGGATGCTTATGCGCGTCTGGCAGAGGGCAAGCGCGACTGGCGCCACGTCATGATCGTTCCGACGCATGACGGTATCGTTGCGATTGACGATCCTACTTCGAACGTTGCGACTCTAGCCCGAATTTTCATGCCCAAGGGCGCGCGCGTCCTGCCCCTGTCGGCGGCCAATGACGATTATAAGCGGGCCGCCGCCGACGCCGATGCGCGCCTGCAGGCGCTGAACTGGCCATTCGATCTCGTCGTTCTGACGATGGACGATGACGGTGGCGTGATCGGGCTGAAGCAGGGACCCGACATTGACGAGGCCCTGACTGCAGCAGACGACCGCCGTTGCCTCGGCATGCTCGACGACAGGGGTGCGGAGGCGATCAGCCTGTCGAAGCGTACGATCACGAACGCACGGACCTTGCTGCTCGCGCTCTCAAGCCCGTTGCAAAAGGCCGAGGCGGAAAATGCGGTCGAGGGTGATGACGGTATTCTCGCGCGCATTCTGGCGGACGTCGCGGTACCCGTTGACGCACATGTCGTCGCCGCGGAATAACCGGACTGAAGATCGCCGTGCTGGCGGGCGGATAAATCCGTTCTAGCGCGTTTAACTACGCAAACGCTCCGTGCTTTGCGCCAGGGCAACGTACAGCTTCCCAACATCCGACGATAGCAGCGCAACGGAAAAGGCATCGCCGTCGCGGTCCGTCATGACCCGCCGCATCATTGCCTCGAAATCGTGGATATAGCGGCGCACGGCATCGCGGAATTCCGCTTCCTCCTCGAAGTGGCGCGCGATCGACTTCGAATCTGCAACTTCTACCAAACGAGCGGCGCGGCGCGTGAAGACGCTACGGTCACCGGACTGATACTGCTTCCAGGCGGCCTCGGTGACCTCGGTGGACAGCGCCTTGGTAATGTCGATGGCATTCGAATTCAGCGCTTCGATCAGAAGATTCGCCTGCTGCGACAGGTCGTTCTTCTGCGCCCGGTCCAGATGCTCATCCGCGTCCTTCACCCGGGCCTCCACCGCCGCAGCCGTCTCCGCAACAGACACGAGCGCGCGCGATAAACGCTCGGCGGCAGCATTCGCCGCGTCTGCGGAACGCGCGCTGACCGCCTCGATTTCCCCGATCTGCTCCCTCAACGGACCGGACGCACTGTCGCGGACGGCATCGTCACTCGCCCGCTTCAGCGCTTCGACCGCCTCGTCGACGACGCGTGCCAGCGTCTCCCGGACCGATTCGGAGGCTTGGGCGGCAACCTCCCGCACGCGGCCAAGCGCATCGATCAGTTGGCTTGCAGATCCCAGCGCCGTGCCTTCCGCCAATTGCTGCGTCTCGGTCAGGGACACGTGCGCCTGCCGTAAATTGTCGTTCAATTCGTCCGTGGTTTGCGCCAAAGATAGCCGCGCAGTCTCAATCGCGGCGACCGATTCGCCGATTTCCGCGCGAGTGGTTGCCACTGGCGAAGAAAGGGCCGCGGCGGCGTCGGACAGCCGGTCGAAATCGGCCTGCAGTTCGGCAACGCCCGTACGCATCCGCTCTACCTCTGCAGCGCTGCCACTGGTGACTTCCGGCAAACGAGCATTCATCAGCCCGATAACCTCTTCAATCTCGCTCCGTGCCGTGCTGATTGATTCGGACAGATTGTCGGCAAGCGCCCCATGTCGTGCCAACGGCGCGCCCGCTGCCTCTGCCTCGCCTTGCAGCCATATCAGCCGCCCCTCCAGCGTCTCGATCAGTCCATCGAGCGCCAGGCGCGTATTTTTCAGGCGATTGTCGAGACCAGCAAAACCGCCACTGGCGCGCTCGAAAAGGGCGGCACTGCGTTCGTCCTGTTCGACAAATCCCGTGGCGAGCGCCTGCGATCTTTCGACAAGAATATTAAGGCGTTCTTCTATGCTTTCGACCGCACTGCGCCCGGTCTCGTCCAGCGAAATATTGGCCCGCTCTATCGCGGCATTCAGAACGTCTGTCTGCGCGCCGACGCCGCTTCGCATCTCTTCCAACGCAGAGGCGGTACGTTCAAGCGCCCGGTCTATACGCTCATGAAGCTCGTTTCCTCGCTCCTGCATTTGCGCTTCCACATCCCGCGCCGTGGCATCGATATGCGCTAGCAGGGTATCCGCCTCCCGCGCGCGGCGCAGCGCCGTGGACGACAATTCATTATCCTGCTGGTCTATCTGCTGAAAACGAGCCGTCAGTTCGTCGATGCGCAGCGTCGCGGCCTCGGCATGCCCGGAAAGCGCGTCGCCAATGCTGGTCGTCCGTTCAGTCAGTTCAGGCAGAATTTCACCGAGCGAGGCAATTCGTGCATGCGTCTGATCCGCCCTTTCAGCCAGTTGCGCGATCAGGATCTCGATCTGCTCGCGATCCGCCGCCATGGTGGACGACGCGGCCTCCGTCGTTTCCGCCGCGCGGTTCGTCACACGCTCCAGGTCCGCACCTATCTGACCAAGCCCAGACCCCAGATCATCCATCCGTGCAGCGACGGCGGCAATCAGCCCGTCGACGCCTTCGACCTGGCGTCGCACCATTGTGGCGCTTTCTTCGAAACGTGCCTCTGCGGCCTCTATGCGCGCCAGTGTTTCGGGGCCGCGCCGCGGATCGAACCGCGACATGAAATAGGCCATCATCCATAACATCGTCAGCGGTGCAAAGGTGCCCGCGGATATCGCTGCCCACTCGGTCAGCGGAACGTCGGCAGGGTCAAGGTCTTGTTGGATTAGCCAGATCAGCGCAGCCGCAGCGGCAAGCCAGATGATCGAGAGAATCGCCGCGATCCAGATGATCCGCGGCGTCCGCGCGGGTGCCGGGTCCTCATCGTCATGGTACCAGGCGGTGGCGGCATCCATGGGTGGGGCAGCGTCCATGGGCGGCTGAGTGACCGGGGCCGTCGAGGCCTCTTGATTGTCTAAGGGCTGCGTGGCGATGGCCCGGGGCTCCGTCTCGGTTAACAGGTATCCGCGTTGTAGCAGCACACCCCCGCGCTGGACAGTCGCCTATTGGGTCTGCGTGCATCCTCGCTTAACCTTCAGGTGATTAGGAGGGCAGTCATGGTTTCCAGCGCTCTTTACGATATTACCGGGGGTGACCCTGTCCAAATGCAGGCGCTGATCCGGGAGTTCCGGCTCGCCATCTTGCGCTCGATTGATGATATGAAGGCGACGGCCACGGAGCGGGAGTGGCGGGATTGCGCCCATCGGTTGAAGGGCGGCGCACTCGCAATCGGAGCGGATCACCTTGCCGCCATTGCCGCCGATGCGGAAAGCGGCGCGATACCTCGTGCAGACTGCATGAAGTTGATCGACGAGGCCTTCGCCGCCGAATTTCCGGAGTAAGGGGGTTCCGGCACAGGCCCGCCCTGTGCTTGAGGAGCCGAACCTTCCTGGAGATCTGTTTTTTGCGCCTCGCCATCCTTTCCGCACGCGCCACGGACGCTCACGGTGGCTGTCTCGCGGAGCGGGAGATTCTCGGCACCACTCTTCTTGAGCGGCAAGCAGCGCTGTGTCGTGATCTGGGCGCGGAAAAATTCATCATCTTCGTCGACCGGATGCCGCCAGGGATTGCCGCAGCCCTCGAATGCCTGAGGGGGGAAGCGTCTGTCACCGTGCTGCGGGATTCGCGCGACATCGCCGCGCATCTGGATGATGTCGATGCCGCGATTCTTGTTCGTGACGGCGTACTTTTCTCGGATGCTATCCAGGCACGACTGCCGCCTAGGCAAACCGAAGGTGTTTTCATCGCCAGTTATGAACGGTCGCCGGATGCCGGGCCCAGCGACCAGTTGATTGGCGACGGGATGCTGAGCGCAGGCCTCGCCGTCTACGCGCATGAGAACGTTAGCGATGCGTTGAAAGAGGTCGCCGATTGGGACATCGAGCTTGCCATGCCGCGGGCGATGCAGGCGCGCAGCGCACCGCATTTCATTCCTCTCGACCCGGCAACCGAAAGACACGAGGTCGCGAACAACGCTGCGGCGGAACGCTGGCTCATCCAGCAGCTTCCCGGTCGCCACACTGCGCGCGCGCTCCGGCCTATTCTAAGAGGTCTGACGGCTCTGCGTGTGGAGCCGGGCTGGTTTGCAATGGCTGTCATCGCTTGTGGGATTCTCGCGATACCCGCTTTCCTGTTTGCCTTGCCCAAGGCAGGATTTGTGCTGGCGCTGCTGTCCGCGCTCACATCGCCGCTCGCGCTGCCCCTCGGCCGGATAACGCACCACGGCCTAGTGAGCAGCCGACTGGCCCGAATCAGGGCCGGGCATCTCGAATTCGGCTGGCTGGCTGCGTTGGCGTGGCCATTCCCCAATGTTGTCGCGCTCGCCGGAGGATTGTGCATGCTGATCGTTCTTGACCGGCGGGAGCGCGTCCTCGCCTCTGGCCAGGCGGGCGGAGGATGGCCAAAAGGTGCGGGTGTCCTCGTCCGCACGGCGTTGGCCGCCTTGATCTGGCTGTTGTCGGGGGACGTCGTCTTCGCTCTTGCCGGGGGCTGCGCGATCACGCTCGGCAGCATTTTCTGGCGGCAGGGGGCACGGATGAAGGGTTGCAGCGCACCGTAACCGGGCTAATCGATCATCACTGCGCTCCCTGAGGCGAGGCGCGATCTAGCGGGGTTAATAAGTGCGAATTAGCGTCAAGATTGCGATGACTTTGTTGCTTTTTGCCGGTGCGCCGCCGCTGCATGCCGGTCCTTGGCTGCCGGCAGGCGATCGCCAGGTGCGCGAGGATGTAGAGCTTTTGACCGCTGCGGGATTTATCCAAGGCCCCCTCGGTAGCTGGCCGCTGCCGTGGATGCAGGTGGCACCAGGACTGGCGCTTGCAAGGCAAGGTGCGCCGGCACCGCATATACTTGCCGCCGTGCGCCGGCTTGAGAGGCTATCCGCTCGTGACCTGCAATCCACCAGGGTAGAGGCCCGGGTGCAGGCTACAACAGATCCCGATCTGCTGCGCGACTTTGAGGACACAGCGCGCGAGACGGTAGATGCCGGCTTTCGCTATGAATTCGACAGTGGTCGGCTGACGCTATCATTGGGTGGCGGCTATCGGGACGGTCAGGATGGCAGGGACTTCCATGCCGAAAACAGCTATGCCGCTTATGCCGCCGGAAACTGGGCACTTTATGCCGGCTATGTGCAGCATTGGTGGGGGCCGGGGCAGGATAGTGCCCTGCTGTTCTCAAACAATGCGCGGCCCATACCGCAAATCGGCATAAAGCGGCTGCAGCCGACGCCTATCGACTTGCCGGTCTTGCGCTGGCTTGGCCCCTTTAAGTTCGACGCCTTCGCCGGAATACTGACCGAAAAGCGCGAATCGACCCGCTATGACAATCCCGCGGTCGTAGGTTTTCGCGCATCCTTCGAACCCGCCGATGGTTTCGAAATTGGGCTGAATCGCGCGCTGCAGCTTTGCGGGCGTAATCGCCCCTGCGGTGCCGGCACGGTCTTCGATGCCCTGTTCCCCTTTGGCGACGCGGAAAACACGGGCACGTTAGACGAGCCCGGCAACCAGTTGGGGGGCTTCGACCTGACCTATAGGTTCATGGCGGGCAATGTTGCGGCCAGCACCTACATGGAATGGGAAGCAGAGGATGAGGCAGGCATATTCCTGCTGGATCGCTTCGTGCGCATGTACGGCGCAACGGCAGCCGGCGCGCTCGGCGAACAAGGAGCCAGCTGGACCGCAAATGTCGAATATACCAACACCCTCGCCAAGGGCTATTTCGACGCAAACTCGTTCCTCGATCCAATTACTTTCGTTGGAATCGCATATAATAATGGCATTTACCGAGAGGGGTTCACCTATCGCGATGATGTCCTTGGTGCCAGCATTGGCGGTGACAGCGAACTGATCACTCTGCGGGGCTCAATCACCGATACCAGCAACAGGCGCTATTATGCGGCATATCGGCGGGCCGAACTCAATAGCCCGGATCGGATCGGAAACATGGCGCTGTCGCGCAATCGGGAGCGGGTAAACATGCTGACGGCGGGCGCCGTTATCCCAACCTCCTTCGGTGATCTCAGCGGAGAGCTTCGTCTGCAGGACGACCGCCCGAACACGCCCGACCGGTCGTCCGCCCGCATATCGGCAGAGATCGGCTGGCGAACGCGGTTCTAGCTTCTTTCGAACGAAGTCGTTTTCCACCAGAAACAAAAACGCCTTGAAGTTGAGGCAAATTTAAGATTTTGGAAGCACTGCGCAGCTAAGGTCGTCGGACCGGTGGGGATTTTCGATCCACGGCCAGATTAAGGGCAGGCGAGTCGAGTGAAGAAAACGGCAGGCTGGGGGATCGATGCGCGGTTGGCGCATCTGGCTGCAGCGCCCTCACGCGCTGCGCGGCCCTCCCGTCAGCATGTAGATGCGTTATTCGATCCCGTGCTGCCATTGCTCAGTGACGAGCAGCGTTCCTTGGCCCTTTTCGCCTTTTCCAGCGTTTTGCGCGGTTTGGTGGATGATCTCGCAGCGTCGGCGGTTCGGCCCGATCTCGATCTCGAACCGGTCATCGCCGCGCTCGAAGCGGATCGTACCCTGCGCAAGCCGGAGGTGGCCTCAGCAGTAATTCACCGGGCTGAGGAGCACAGGCTCGGTCGGCGGCTCAGGGCGGGCGCCTATGGTACTGAACAGGTCGATGCAGCGGATGGGTCTCTCCTCGACGGACTTATCGCGTCGGAAGACGATACATTGTCGACACCCGCAATCGCCTATCAGGACATCATGCGTTCACGGCTCAATCGCGAAGGCGCGCCGCAATTGCATGCAGAGGAATTGCCGCCGCCGTTGGCAAACATCCTGTGTTGGACTGCCGCCGCCGCGCTTGCCCGCAGCGACGAGCCTGCTCGTCTGCCTCTTTGGAGCCTGACAGCGAAACGGCTGAACGCCCGCCGGGATGTTTCGGATTCGGCCCAGCACCGCGCCATGCGTCTCGCCGCTCGCCTTCAAGAACGCGGTGAGATTGACGCGCTTTTGCTGCGTCGTCTTATCGCTGCCGGCGACCCTCTGATGCTAACGGCGGTCGTGGCCGCAAAGGCGAGCATCTCTTTGGGAACTGCGTGGAGCCTGTTATTCCGCGTCCAGATCGACGCGACGCTGGCGCTGCTGACCGCGATGAAGCTGCCGCAAACACAGATCGCCGCGATCGCGAGGCAGCTATTCGCAGCAACGGCGAGGGAGGCTGTGCAGGAAGATGTCGCGGAGGCCGCGATTGCAATCGAGGATCTGTTGTCGAACCGGGGCAGCGAAGATCTGCTTAGCTATTGGCGCATAGACCCCGCCATGCGGACGGCGATGGACGTTTCAGCTTCGGAATGATATTCCCTTTCGTGCGCCAGTCGGTTACGGCTACGCAACGATGGACCCATTTCATGCTTGTTGATGTCACGCCGGTATCGGCCGATGACCTGCTGCACGTGTTCGGGCATGATACCATGTTGGTTCGCCCCCCGCGCAAGACGCGGCAGGCGGCGCGTCAGACATTGGGAGAGCGTCTGTCCTCGCCCTTATCCGCAATGCTGGGCCAGGCCCGCCTGATTCGCGATCACGGCACCTACGATGCTTTTGCCGCCGACATAATACACGCGTGCGAACATCTTGGCCGCGTGCTCGTCGATCTCGACCAACAAGAAGAAACGGAAATTCACGCCGCGCGGGGAGATGTTCGGCGCATCGTCAGGGAAGTCTGGGCCATGTTCCTGCCCGCCGCCGATGCCGCTGGTGTGACCTTGCTGCTGCAGGGCGGTGAGGGCCCGGCAATCGTCGCACGTACAGGGCGAAAAAGGCTCAGGCAGATCCTCATAAATCTTCTGTCCAACGCCATCAAATTCAGCGAGCATGGCGGAGCGGTCGAGGTGGCGCTGCAGGCCGGCGATCCGGTCTACATCCGGGTCAGCGATTCCGGACCTGGGATCCCGCCTGCGGATCGTGAAAGAATTTTTTCCCGATTCGAGCGACTGCAGAGTGAGATTGAAGGGAAGGGACTAGGGCTGGCGATCGCGCGAGCTCATGCGACCGAGCTTGGGGGGCGGCTTTATGTGGAGGACCCTGCCGCAGATGGGCCCTGCAATGGTGCCGTGTTCGTTCTCGAATTGCCCTTAGAGGGCTGACACTCTTCACCGGGACGGATAGGCCGCTCCTGTGAAGAAAAATGACAATCTGGTGACGGCCCTGCTTCTTGCCGGCGCCCGTCCGGCGCATGCCGAACGCGGTCTGGGGCGGGGAAATGTTCCGAAGCCACTCATTGAGATTGGCGGACGTTCCATGTTGCGCCGTGTCGTCGATGCCTTACTGCAGGCGCCCTCGATTGGGACCACACGTATAATCTCCCAACGCGCAGACGAGATGGTCGAAAAGGCAGGCTTGGGTGCCTTGGACGTCGAGGCGAAAGTCAGTGGCAACTCGGTCAGTGCCGCCGTGCGCGCAGAGCTGGACGGCTGCTGGCCGTATCTCGTGACGACGGCGGATCACGCGCTTCTGACGCCGGCGCTGCTGGAAACATTTTTGGCCGCGGCGAGAGCCAGCAATGCCGACGTCTGCTTTGCCGTTGTCGAGCGCACGACGCTGATGGCGCGGTTTCCTGAATCGAAGAGAACCTGGTTGAAATTTCGGGGTGGCGCCTATTCCGGTGCCAACCTCTTCTTTCTTGCACATCCCAGCGCCGCAGCCGCTGTAGACCTGTGGCAATCCGTGGAGCAGGACAGAAAGGCCAGCCGCGCAATTGTCGCTGCTTTTGGCCCGCTCCTTCTGCTAGGGGTCGTAATGCGGCTGCTTTCGCTGCAGCAGGCGCTCCGCTTTGCCGGCAGGCGATTAGGGTGCACGGTGGAGGCCGTTATCCTGGATGAAGCGGAGGCCGCTATCGACGTGGATACTGAATCCGACCTGCTGCAGGTTACATCTATTCTGAAGCAACGTGAGGAACCGAGCGTACGTGATTGAAAGAGCTATCATACTGAGCGCAGGGCAGGGGTCGCGTTTGCTGCCGCTGACAGAAGATCGGCCGAAGTGCCTTATCGATTTCAACGGTCGGACCTTGCTGTCATGGCAGCTCGACATGCTCATCGCTAATGGGATGAAAGAAATTTTCGTGGTCACGGGCTTTCGGGCGGACATGATCGATGCCGAGCTGACGGCACGAACCGATCCGGCAAACGTGCGTATCCAGACCATCTTCAATCCATTTTACAATGTTGCAGACAATCTGGGTTCTGTCTGGCTGGCGCGCGAATATATGGACCGCGGATTCTTGCTGTTGAACGGCGATACGCTGGTTTCGCGCGAATTGATCGCCCTCGTTCTGGCCGCTCCCTCTGCCCCCATCCGCGTGACGGTGGACATAAAGAAGCAGGGATATGACAGTGACGACATGCGCGTCGAACTAGACGGCGAACGTCTTCTCGACATTGGCAAGCGCCTGCCGGTGGAACGAAGCCATGCCGAATCCATCGGGCTGCTGCGTTTTCAGGACGACGGCGCAAAACAATTTCGTGCCAAGGTCGAGGAAATGATGGCCACGGACGAGGGGCTGAGAAACTGGTATCTGCGTGTCATTCATTATCTCGCGCTCGATCCCAAAAGCCCCGTTTTCGTGACCCCAATCGTGGGACATGAATGGGGTGAAGTGGATTTTCCCCGAGATGTGGAATCGGGCCGAAGCCTTACGAAAAGCTGGATGAGCTAACCCACAGCTATCGCCACGGAAGGGTTGTTATCGCGGCCACAGGCCCTTCAGCCAGCCGGTGAGCTCGGCAATATCGGCTTCGGACAGGTTCACAGCCTCACCCAACTGCGGCACCTTGGGCCAACCTGCGTCCGCATAGGCTTGTCCGGCCCGGATGCGATCTCCCTCATAACGCGGAATGACGTGATAATGAACATGAGGGTCGACCATCATCAGCATGAGATAGTTGAGTTTCTCGAACTTCACTGCCTCCGACAGGACAGCTTCGATATGCGCTGTCACATCAGCAAGCTCTTCGAAGGCTTCGGCTGGTAACTTCGATAAGGCAAGCGCGTCGCTTTTTGCCGCGAGAACCAGACTGCCCAGGGTCGGCTGGGCGGGGCGCAACAGCACCACCCACTGATCATATTCGTGAATCAGAGTGGCTGGATATCCGAATTTCTCGATCGTATCGTTCATTCAGGTTCTTCCATATCGGTTCCAACCAGCCAACTTGTCAGCTCTTCGCCCCTGCGGCGGCGCATCGCAGCCTGGCATAGCCGAACGAAATGAAAGACGAGTGACAGGCCGGTCCAGATCGTGACAGCCCATAGTCCCAGGTCGGGCCGGGCGAAAAGCAGGCTGAGCAATAGGATGACCATGTTGGGGTTCCGGCGTGCGGTCACAAGCCGAAATTGGGTGTCCGCGCGCTCCCAAACATGGATATGCATGTCGGCTACTCGGATGAAATAGCCTTCGATCAGGCGCTGCAAGACATAGCCCGCGACAAGCGCAGCGATCAGCCCCCAGAACAGCGTCGGATCCATCGCGAGGCCAACAGCGCCAAGGCCCGCACCCCAGGCCCACCACCAGAAGGGCGGGTGGACCAGGTCGATACCATGATCGAAAATATTTCCCCACCAGCTGGACGTGATGCTGCAACGCGCAAGTTTCCCGTCGACTGTATCGAGCACCATGAAGATGAACGCAGTCGCCATGCCGGTCCAATACCAACCGTGCATCCACAAAAAGAACGTCGCCACACACAGAATGGCCCCGATCGACGTCACCATGTTCGGCGTCATTCCAAGACGAGCGGCAATGCGCGTCAGGAACAGCGCCCATTCGGGCCATAGATATTTGGTCAAGGCATCTGTGACGCCCTTATACGCGGAATAATAGCTTGCACGCTCCAGAGTCGGGACTGTCTCGGGCGTCAAGCGATCGAGAAATGGGCGCTCCCGTTTTCTCAGTTCATGATTGTAGATGGTGCGGCCGCTTTCATGGGCGACGACGCGCTCCGGCGCGCCGCGATGAGCGAGGACGGTTTCGCCGCCGAGGGTGAGGACAAGTCCGGGACGTTCAGCGACATAAGCATACCATTGCGGGTCAAAGGCAAAGCGGCGATCAACCTCGATGTAATTGTCGCCGGACAGGGCACCGTTCTTCTCTTCATGTTTCGTTGCCAGGCGGCGTGCACGCTCCTCTGCGGTCAGGCCCCACAATCTTGTCTTGTTTTCGCCCGTGAAGCGGACACGATCGGGCATTGATAATCACCTGCGGAGAAAAACTGTTCTAGAAGGGCCTGCTACACCCGATGAAGCGCATCGCCAACCGCTGGCGCGGCGCACGGTGTCGGGCTAGGCGCTGGCTCATGAGCGACGGTATTTATCACGGCCAACGTTCCGGCAGTCTGCGAGGGTTGGCGGCTAATTTCGCCTGGCTGCTCGGCGGTCGCACCGCCGCGGCCGTTTTCAGCCTGATCTATCTCGCCATACTTACCCGCACGCTGGGGCCGGTGGATTACGGTCAGTTCGCGCTGATCATCGGCACGGCGCAGGCGGTCACCGCATTCGTCTCCTTTCAGACCTGGCAGGTCGTCGTGCGCTTTGGAATGGACCGGCTCCGCGCGGGCAGGGAGGGGGATCTCGTTGCCTTGCTTAAATTCTGCATCCTGCTCGATATCGCCGGGGCCCTGGTCGGTGCTGTGCTGGCCGTGATTCTCGTACTCAGCCTCGCGCCGTTGTTCGGCTGGTCGGATCAGCTGGTCCGTTACGCGCTTATCTTCGCTGCAGCTTCGCTCCTGTTCGTAAAATCGACGCCCAACGGTATCCTTCGCCTCTATGATCGCTTTGCCGTCGCTGCCAATGTTGAGGCTGCGCTGACGGCCGCGAGGCTGGTCGGTGCGGTCATCGTGTGGCTGGCCACCCCATCGATCGGCAGCTTCATCCTTGTATGGGCGCTGGCCGAATTTGCCGCGTGCGCGCTTTCATGGGTGCTGGCCCTTCGTGCCAGCCGGTCGCTTCGCTGGTCGGAAGTACCAGCGCACCCTCGTCAGGTGCTTCAGGACACACCCGGACTCGGACGCTTCGCGGTGATAACCAACATTGCACAAATGGTGGGATTGGCGGGCAAGCAGGTTCCCGTGCTGTTGACAGGATTATTTGTCGGGCCGGCGGCCGCGGGCGGGTTCCAGATCGCGTTGCAACTGGGGAACGCCCTGACGAAGGTTGGCGCGCTTGCCGTGCAGACATTGCTGCCCGAACTCATGCGCGCCAAAACATTCGCGATCGAGAACGGCGAGCAGGCATTCCGGCGCCTGCTAAATTCGTCTCTCGCAATCGGCGCCATTGCAGGGACGGTCGTTCTGTTGGTCGTGGTGCTGTTCGGCAGATTCGCCCTTACAGGCATCGCCGGGCCGGAGTTCGCATCGGCCTATCCATTGCTCGTTCTCATCGCGCTTGCCTCGGCGATCAGTCTCGCGACTGTGCCGCTGGAACCTGCACTCTATGCCAGCGGAGGAGAGATGGCGGCGGTGAAGGTACGCGTCGTGACCACCGCGCTCGCCGTGGCGGCAATGGCTATACTCGGTGCATATTGGGACGCGATCGGCATCGCATTTGCCATTCTCGGCGGCGCGCTGATCGCCGGGGTAGCCCTCGCCTGGTCGCTGAAGCGACACATTGACACCGGAAATAAGGAAAACGGCGCGTGACGTTCGCTTAGCGAGGCGCTATCGACCGTTGCAAATTGAATGTTACGAAGGTTCGACCATGGCCGAATTCGCCCTGCCTGCAAACAGCAAGATCACCGGCAAGACCCGCCGGTTCGAGGCGCCCGAAGGCGCAGAAAAGGTTCGCTCTTTCAGCATCTATCGCTGGTCACCAGATGATGACGAGAATCCACGCTACGACGTTTATGATGTCGACATGGCAAGCTGTGGTCCGATGGTGCTTGACGCGCTCATCAAGATCAAGAACGAGATCGATCCGACCCTGACGTTCCGCCGGTCGTGCCGCGAGGGGATTTGCGGATCCTGCTCAATGAACATCGGCGGCACGAATACGCTGGCCTGCACGCAGCCAATTGATGAGCTTAAGGGCGAGATTCGCATCACTCCTTTGCCGCACATGGAAGTGATCAAGGACCTTGTTCCTGATTTCAAGCACTTCTACGCGCAATATGCTTCGATCGAACCCTGGCTGAAGACAAAGACGCCCGCTCCGGCCGGCAAGGAGCGCATCCAGTCGGAGGCGCAGCGCGACGAGTTGAACGGTCTTTACGAGTGCATCCTGTGTGCCTGCTGTTCGACGGCGTGCCCCAGCTATTGGTGGAATCAGGACAAGTTCCTTGGTCCCGCCATTCTTCTGCAAGCCTATCGGTGGCTCGCCGACAGCCGCGATGAGATGACGGGCGAGCGTCTGGACCAGTTAGAGGATCCGTTCCGGCTCTACCGCTGTCATACGATCATGAACTGCGCGAATGTGTGCCCCAAGGGTCTGAACCCTGCAAAGGCCATTGCGGAAATCAAGAAGATGGTGGTCGAGCGGCAAGTTTAAGGCCTCTCGTTCCAGAAACCTGTAACGCCGACCCCTTCTCTCATGAGCAGACGACCATGGGCGTCTGCTCATGAGCGCAGCGTGGTCGCTCCTGCACACACCGCCCGTCCTCCGATCAGCAATGATCCCGATATCGGACGAGATGTAACGGTCCGCCGTGGCAGCATATTGGCGACCACGCCGTGGAAGCCTCAACTGTACCTGCCAGCACAAGCTCGCCCCTATGGCGATGTACCCGACAAACAACTGATCAATATGGAAAAGGGCTTATCCGGCGATGCGCAGGAACCTGCCAAAAGGTTCAGTGGCTCCCCGGGTCTGATTCGAACAGACGACCGATCGATTAACAGTCGATTGCTCTACCGCTGAGCTACCGGGGAACACTGAAGGCGGGCCTATACCAACGGTGTGACAGCCTGCCAACCCGATATGTTGGCATTCCTGAAAAGACACGCGATCACGTCAAAAACTGTTCCATGACGATGCGGTCGTCCAGCGCATATTCGGGGTCGAACAGCAGGTCCAAACCAACCTGGCGGTCCGAGGACACAGTCACCTCTGCAACGTCGCGCACCTCACGCTGATCGGCAACCGCAGATACCGGACGCTTGCCCGCCTCCAACATGCGGAACGTAACCTGCGCTGCCGCGGGAATCAGCGCCCCGCGCCACCGCCGGGGCCGAAACGGGCTGATCGGCGTCAGGGCAAGCAGATCGCTCGAAAGCGGCAATATCGGACCGTTGGCCGAAAGATTATAGGCAGTCGATCCTGCGGGCGTGGCCACCAGTACGCCGTCGCACGTCAGTTCGGACATACGCACACGGCCATCAATACTGATCTCCAGCTTTGCCGTCTGGCGGGTTTCGCGCAGCAGCGACACCTCGTTGATCGCGGGGGAGACGACATGCTCGCCAGAAATGGTGCGCGCATCCATCTTCAGCGGGTGCAGGCGAAAACTCTTGGCATTACGAAGCCGGTCGGCGAGACCTTCGGCACGAAACTCGTTCATCAGAAAGCCTACCGTTCCCCGGTTCATACCGAATACGGGAAGGGTGCGACCCTGATTGAGCATTCCGTGCAACAATTGCAGCAGGAACCCATCACCGCCCAACGCAACGACCATGTCCGCTTCCTCCAAGGGAACCCAGTCATGCAACGTTCGGACGACCTGTTCCGCGTCACGCCCTCCTTGCGTCGGCGACACGGCAAGAGCAGCGCGAGGAAAGCTCATCCGCCAGTAAAACTCATGTGGCGTGGGGTCGATATCGAGCTGGCGCCACGTTCAATGACGAAGTCATGCCCCTTCGGCTTTCGCGAAATCGCCTCGTCAAGCGCCGCGTCCAGCATGCCCTCATCCTCGCTGGCGCGCACCACGGCCCGCAGGTCCGCGCGATCCTCCTGACCCAGGCACATGTAAAGCTGACCCGTCGCCGTCAGGCGAACCCGGTTGCACCCTTCACAGAAATTATGCGTCAGCGGCGTGATGAACCCCAACCGCCCGCCGGTTTCCTCGACCTGAAAGTAACGCGCCGGGCCTCCGGTAGAATAAACCAGCGGCGTCAGTTCATAGCGTTCCGCCAAGCGGCCGCGCACGACGGACAGCGGCAGGTAATGATTCGCGCGATCCTCGCCGGTATCGCCCATGGGCATTGTCTCGATAAACGTCAGGTCGTGACCCGCGCCGTGCGCCCAAAGCATCATCGACTCGAGTTCGTCCTCGTTCACATGGCGCAGCGCGACGGCGTTGATCTTCACGGAGATGCCAGCTGCTTGCGCCGCCGCAATCCCCTCTTTCACGCGTTCAATATCTCCCCAGCGTGTGATGCTACGAAACCGGTCGGCATCCAGCGTGTCTAGGCTGACATTGATGCGCCGCACCCCCGCATTCGCCAGGCCCGCCGCATGCTTGGCAAGCTGATTGCCGTTCGACGTAAGGGTCAACTCCTCCAACGCGCCACTATCCAGATGCCGGGAAAGGCGCTCCGCTAAGCCCACTATCCCGCGCCGGACCAGCGGCTCACCCCCGGTCAGCCGTAGTTTACGCACGCCGCGGCGGATGAAGGCACTGGCGATCCGATCGATCTCCTCCAGGCTCAGCACTTCCTTGCGGGGCAGAAACTCCATGTCCTCCGCCATGCAATAGGTGCATCGCAGGTCGCACCGGTCCGTAACCGACACCCGCAAATAGGTGACCTGGCGACCGAATTTATCCACAAGAGGGGGAAGTGCCGACATTATTCGCTAGTGCGTATCCATTGCGCACCTTCAGGGCAAGCGCGGCAAACGGGCACTGGCCACCCGCGGGTACATTCGGGTAGGAACGGAACGGATCGTTCCGGCATAATGCGGTTCGAGCAGGAGACCGTCACTCTCGCCATGCAACGGACGCCCGTCTTTCTGTATTCAGCGCGCTATCGCCGCGAAGCGACCAGCGCGATCGCGGGAACGGGCCGTGAGGTGATTTCCTGCGGGTCCACCGAAAATCCCGGCCGCAGCTATCGGACATCACGAGCTTTCATTGCCGTGGTGGATGCACGCGGGGCGCTTGCGACGGGTCTGGAGGCCACGCGCTCGCTGTCAGGACATGTCGGTGAACGGCGGGGCGGCCTGCTCGTCCTTTTGTCGCGCAAGGACGCTGCTGCACTGCCCGATGTATATGAGGCGGGCGCCACCCATTATTTGGTCAGCCCGTTTGGCGCTGACCAACTTGGCACCGCGTTGAAATTCGTCGAGCGGTCCATACGGCGCATGCGGGCGAGCGGGACCGAGGCGGCGGTGGCCGAGGCACAGGCGAATTTATCTCTCTCCCCAAGCTGGAGATGGGAACGGGGCAAGTGCGATATCGAAATATCCGCAGACCTTGCGCAGATGATCGGCATTTCCCGCTCGGAAACGCGGCTGGATGTCGACGCGGCGCTGGGGATGCTGGCCAGCCGAGAGCGCGTGCATGTGCGAAATTCCATGGAATCATTGCTCGCGGCCGGCATTTCTGGCGAAGTCTCGCATAGGATCCTTGTGGAGGGCGAGGCCCATCGCATCATTCATCACGTTCGGACATTGACGAACGAGGGGGGCACGGTCACCGGGCTTGCCGCCACCGTCGAGGACATCGATGCCACGGCGGCGCAGCAGCGGCTTTCTATCCATTATGATTCGCTGACTGGACTCTCCAGCCTGACCCACGTCCGCGCGCGGCTGAACGAAGCGCTGACACATGCGGACAGCTACGATCCTGCGGCGATTGCGATTTTGCTGGGTGTTTCGCGCCTGGATCAGGTGAATGCGGCCTATGGGCGCGTGGTCGCCGACGCGCTTTTGCAGGCGGTCGCGCGTCGCCTTACCCGCATCATGGAGGAGAGCGCACTGCCCAATGCGATCACCGCAAGATTGGGCGGGGCAGAATTCGCCATCGTGGCTTTCGGGCCTGTCATGTTGAATCAAGCGGTCTTTCTAAGTCAGTCTATTGCCAAACTCTTTTCCAGGCCTTTTGTCATTGAGGGGCGCGTTATCCACGTCGCCTGCCGTATTGGCATTGCCGCCGCCGATCGCGGTGTACAGCGCGCGGATGAACTCCTTCATCGCGCCAGTTCTGCGCTTGCCGGTGCCCGCGACGCCGACCCGAACAGCTTCCAGGTCTATCTGACCGGGCGGGAAGACGATCCGGCGCGTCTTGCAAGCCTGGAGCAGGTTGTGCGAGATGCCGCGCGGGATGGCGAGCTCGACATTCGCTACCAGCCTCAGGTCGACGCGCTCGAAGGACGGATTTCGGGCGTCGAGGCATTGGTGCGGCTGGATCATCCGATCTACGGCCTGCTGCCGGCCGAAACATTGCTAGCGACAGCAGAACGGGCTGAATTTGGCGTGGAACTGGGGCGCAATATCATGCGCCAGGCCTGCCGGGAGGCGGCGGCATGGCCTGAGGAGTTGGGGGATATTCGTCTGTCCGTCAATGTCACCGCCGCGGACATGCGGGGCACCGACTTCGTTCCAAACCTGATCGAGATCCTGAACGAGACGGGATTTCCCGCTGAGCGGCTGACATTGGAAATTACCGAAGGCGGGCTGGTCGAAAACCTTGAGCGTACGGCCCACATGCTTTCGGGTCTGCGTGCCCGCCACATTCGCATTGCCATTGACGATTTCGGCACCGGCTATTCATCGCTGGCCTATTTGAAATCGCTTCCCCTCGACTATTTGAAGATCGATAAAACGATCGCTGCGGATATTGAGGGCGAAGTGCGCGACAAGATCATCGTGCGCGGGGTTGTCGACATGGCCCGCTCCCTTGGCATGACGGTCATCGCAGAGGGGGTAGAAACACAGGCGCAGCTGGACCTTCTCGTGCGCGAGGGCTGTAACTGGTACCAAGGCTATCTGTGCTCCGAGGCGCTTTCTTCCGAAAATCTGCAAAGCTTTGTGAAGGTCTGGAACCACGCAGGCGAGTTGGAACACGCCTGATCTTAGGGATAGCCATGCTCATCCATCCCACACGGCGTCTTGACGTCATAGGCGGATTGGTCCCCCGCCCGCCGATATTAACCCTCCTGCAAGTCCATCTGTTCTAGGAATCTCTCGAACTGCTGCTCGAACATCGGGGTCGACCGGGATGAACAGGCTTGGAAACATGAAGACCTCCCTGGTCGATTGGCTGCGGCGGCGAACGGGCAACTGGCCCATAACGAAGAAAGTTCTGGCAGCGTTCGGCGGCGTGGCTATCGCCGGCAGCGCGGCAGCCTTGCTGATCGGCATTGGCGTTGTGATGATGGCCGACGCAGCCCGCTCGGCGCGCATGATCGCGAAGACAGCACAGGCGGTGACCGCTGCAGAGGCGGCGGTAGGAAGCGCACAAAGCAGCATCAAGGATTATGTCATCGCGCCCGGTGATGCTCCCGAAAGGAAGGTGCGTGGTCAGATCGCGAAAGGCCGAGCCGCCCTGGAACGCGCAGCCGCCAATATTGAGGAAACCGACTTTATTCATGCCAATCAGGCGATGGACGGACGTCTTGATGCGCTGGAGGCGAATTTCGCGCGCATCGTGAGCGCGCAGGAAAATATTGAAGCAGGGGCAGGGGCCACGCTTGATGAACTGACGCCCACCCTCGACGAGCAATTCGAAACGATGATCGAGGAGACCTTCCGCACGGGCAGTTTAGTGGCGGCAAGATCGACAGCTCAGGCGCTTCGTGATTATTCAGCCGCGCGGCACCAAGTCGATACTTTCCGCCTTACGGGCAGCAATTCTGCGGCGGAGGCCGCGCGCCTGGATCTGAGACGCTTGGACCAGTCGATGGACGGCCTGGTGACCGCCGTTGCCGGAACGGCAATGAGCCAGGCCGCCGATCAACTCGCCCGGAACGTGGGCCAATACCAGCGTGCGTTTGGGCAGGTGGATCAGTTGACCCATGCGCGCAACGCCAGCGTCGCGGAACTGGTCGGCGAGTTGGGGCCAGCTTTCGAAGCGGACGGCGAGGATCTGAGACGGACAATTTCCGAAATGTCGGGCCGGTCAATCGCCTCGGTCCGGGGACTTCTCAACCTACTGCTCATGATCCTGGGCACCGTTCTGATTGTCGGCCTGTTTTCCGTGATCATTGCATGGTTGGTCAGCAGGGAACTGATCGCCGCGCCGATAGAAAATATGGCCAATCTGATGCAGCGACTGGCTGCCGGTGAGCGAGACGTCATCGTGACACGAATGGATCGCAAGGACGAGATCGGCGATATGGCGCGTGCGATTCTGGTGTTTGACGAAAATGCGCGCGAGGTCGCAGCGCAACGCGCCGCCGCCGATGATGCCCAGAAGCGCGAAGCGCAGGCCAAGCGCCTACGCGAGGAGGAACGGCAAGCGGAACGCCTGCTCGCTGAGGCCGAAAAACGCAAGGCTTTGTCGGAACTTGCAGACAGCTTCGAAAGCTCGGTCCGAAATGTTGCAAGCGCGGTCAACATGGCTGCTCGCCAGATCGAAGCCGGGGCGCGGCAGGTTGCGGGCGCTGCAGGCGACAGTGCGCGGGTTTCCGCGGAAGCCGCCGTGGCGGCGCAGCAGTCGAGCCAGAATGCTCTTGCCGTTGCTCATGCGTCAGAGGAGATGGCGCTCTCCATTGCGGAAGTTTCGGCCCAGGTCGTCGAATCATCGGCAAAGTCGCAAAATGCGGCTCGGCTAGCGCGCTCCACGGACACGATCGTCGTGGGACTTGCGGAGGACGCGACGAAAATCGGCGAAGTTGTCGATTTGATTAACGATATTGCCGAGCAGACCAACCTCCTCGCGCTGAATGCGACGATTGAGGCGGCGCGGGCTGGCGATTTCGGTCGGGGGTTTGCGGTGGTAGCTGGTGAAATCAAGGCTCTAGCAAGCCAGACCGGCAAGGCGACCACTCAGATCGCTGAGCGGGTAGGGGGCATTCAGGCTGTATCCCGCGATGCCATCGCGGCGATTGAATCGATAACCGCATCCATCAGCGGTATCGACGGGATCGCCGCGACAGTGGCGGCGGCGGTGGAGGAGCAATCCGCAACTACAAGCGAGATCGCCTCCAACACTCAGCAGGCTGCCAGCGGAAGCCAATTGGTCGCGCGTAATATCGACCGCGTACGTAAGGGGATCGAGCAAACGGGCTCTGCTGCGGAGCAATCGCTCTCGGCAGCAAGCCAATTATCCGCGCAGGCAGAAATGCTGCAAAAGGAAGTCGACGCTTTCCTGATCCGGGTGCGCGCCGCCTAGCCACGGCCTTGCGCCGGGCAAAGCGCCAACGGTTCAGCCTGCCATCTTCGCAAGCGAACGCGCGATCTTGACCGTACCAGCCAGGCGCTGCTGTGGGCTGCGCCAGTCGCGACTGATGAACAGGCGCTGGTCCGGGCGCAGTTTCACCACCTCCGCATTGCGCTGCAGGAATCCCACCAGCTTCTCCGGCCGCGCAAACTCATTCTCATGGAATGTGATGAGGGCACCCTTTGCGCCGGCTTCGATCTTCTCGATGTTCGCGATGCGGCAAAGTGCCTTCGTTTCTATGACTTGCATCAGGTTCTTCGCCTCGTCTGGCAGCGGGCCAAAACGGTCGATAAGCTCCGCAGCGAACGCGTCTATCTCTTCGCGTGACGTGAGGTCGCCAAGCCGCTTGTAAAGCGACATGCGCAGATTGAGGTCGCCGACATAATCCTCCGGGATCAGGATGGCGGCGTCCACGTTGATCTGTGGGCTGAAGGCTTCACGCGGTTTGTCGATGCCCGCCGCGTCGGCCTTCGCGACCAACATCGCGTCCTCCAGCATGGACTGATAAAGTTCGAACCCGACTTCCTTGATATGACCCGACTGTTCGTCGCCAAGAAGGTTTCCGGCCCCGCGTATGTCGAGGTCTTGTGCCGCAAGCTGAAATCCGGCGCCCAGTGAATCAAGACTGGACAATACCTGCAGCCGTTTCTGCGCAGTCGGACTGAGCGGTGTATCCTCCGCCGTTGTCAGATAAGCATAGGCCCGCGTTTTCGACCGTCCGACCCTTCCGCGCAGCTGGTACAGCTGCGCAAGGCCGAACATGTCCGCCCGATGGATGATCATCGTATTGGCGCTCGGAATGTCGATGCCGCTTTCGATGATCGTGGTCGACACCAGAACGTCATATTCATTGTCGTAGAAGGCGCTCATGCGCTCCTCGACCGCGGTCGCGCTCATCTGTCCGTGCGCCACGATGTATTTCACCTCTGGCACATATTCCCGGAAAAACGCCTCAAGCTCAGGGATATCCTTTACCCGCGGCGTCACGAAGTAACTTTGTCCGCCGCGATAATGTTCACGCAGCAGCGCCTCGCGCACCACCACCGGATCCCACGGCATCACATAGGTCCGGATCGCCAGTCGATCGACTGGAGGCGTGGCAATCAGCGACATGTCACGCATGCCGGACATCGCCATTTGCAGCGTGCGCGGGATAGGAGTGGCAGTCAGCGTCAACATATGCACGTCAGATTTCAGCTGCTTCAGACGCTCCTTGTGCGTGACGCCGAACCGCTGCTCCTCATCGACAATGACGAGGCCAAGACGCTTGAACTCGATCGACTTCGCCAAGAGCGCGTGCGTGCCGATGACGATGTCGATGCTGCCATCCGCAATGCCCGCCTTCGTGCGCGCCCTGTCCTTTTGGCCGACAAGTCGGGACAGATGGCCGATCTCTATTCCCAGACCCTCAAAACGTTGCTGGAAATTTCGCGCATGTTGGCGCGCCAGCAAGGTAGTGGGGCAGACGACGGCGACCTGTTGCCCTTCCAACGCCGCGACATAGGCAGCACGCATCGCCACCTCCGTCTTTCCGAACCCCACATCCCCGACGATCAGGCGGTCCACTGGCTTGCCGCTCGCCAGGTCGGTCAGCGTATCGTCGACGGCGTTCTGCTGATCTTCCGTCTCCTCATAGGGGAAGCGGTCAACGAAAGCGCCCAATTGCGAAGGATCGACGTCGAGCCTCTTGCCTTCGCGCAACGACCGTTCCGCCGCTGTACGGATCAACCCGGCAGCAATTTCGCCGATCCGTTCCTTGGCGCGCGCTTTTCGCGCCTGCCAATTGGCACCGCCCATCCGGTCGAGGGCGACATCCTCACCGGCGCCGTACCGGCTCAGCACATCCATATTCTCAACCGGCACGAACAGCCGGTCATCCCCAGCATAGGTCAGCGCAACGCAGTCATGCGGCTGTCCGCCGACATCGATGGCCGTCAGCCCCTCATAGCGACCGATGCCATGATCGGTATGCACGACAAGATCACCCGGCGTCATCATTGCCAGTTGATCCATGAAGGCATTCGCCTTCCGCGCCCGCTTGGCCCGCCGCACCAGCCGATCGCCGAGCATGTCCTGCTCGCTGATCACGGCGATGTCGTCGTCGGTAAAGCCGTGATCCAGCGGCAGCACCGCTAGCGCAATACTGTCAGTACCTGAACGCGCGCTTTGCCAGTCTGGCACTTCGCTCAGTGGCCCTAGCCCATGCTCTTCCAGCAAACCCTTCAGCCGGTCGCGCGCGCCGACGGTATAGCTGGCGAGGATCACCTGCTTGCCATCCTTTCGCAGCGTCTCGGCATGGGCGCCGAGCGCCTGGTAGATGCTGTTTTCCCCTTTGCGCTCTGGCGCGAAATTGCGGGCAGGGCGGATGCCCAAATCCACACTGCGTCCTTCCCCTTCAGGCTGCTCGAAGGCGCTGGCCGTGTGAACGCCGAAGCGGCCCTTCAGCTCATGCCATTCGTCCGGGGTCAGGTACAATGCATCCGGGGCGAGCGGCCGGTAGCTTGCAGCACTTTTTTCCAACGCCTGCATTCTGTTATCATAATAATCTTGAATGGCTTCGAAACGCTGGTCCGCGGCAAGGGCGCTGCCCTCATCAGCCACAATGACGTCATTTTCAGACAGGAGGTCGAAGACGGTGCCCAATTCTCCCTCCAGCAGTGGCAGCCAGTTTTCCATGCCTGCCAGTCGGCGCCGTTCGCTGACCGCCTGATATAGCGGGTCGCTGGTGGCAGACGCACCAAAGCGTTCGACATAGGTCTGGCGAAACCGGGTCACGGCATCGTCGGTAAGCAGAAGCTCGCTGACCGGCTGCATGATGAACGCATCCGCATCACCCACCGTCCGCTGCGTTCCGGGATCGAAGGCGCGGACCGATTCGATCTCATCGCCGAAGAAATCCAGCCGCAGCGCCGTTTCGCGTCCACCGGGAAACAGATCAATCAGGCCGCCCCGCACTGCGAATTCGCCCGGCTCCAGCACCGTATCGGTGCGCGTAAAGCCGTTCGCGGCCAGACGCTGGGCAAGCTCCGTGGGTTCAATGACCTCACCCGCTGCTATCCTGACGGTCAGCGCGCGAATTCTCTCTGGTCGCAGCGCACGTTGTGTCAAAGCGTTCACCGTCGTCACGACGAGCTCGGCACCTTGCGGACGGTCCGCCAGAGCGGCCAGCCCTGCAACCCTGTCTGCGCTCGCCTTCAGCGAGGGTGACGCCCGGTCATAGGGCAGCGAATCCCAGGCAGGCAGTGAAATGATTCTCGCATCCGGGGCAAAAAATGCCGCTGCGTCGGCAAGGTTCGTCGCGGCCAGGTCGTCCGGCGCAATATAGACCGCTCGCGCACCGGTGCGTGCCGCCTGCGTCGCCAATTGGGTCATGAAAAGCGGCAGATATCCACTGGGCGCACCGCCGATTGCCAGCGGCGACGATGCCGCGGCAATCGTCTCAATTCTGTTCAAGTTCGGGTGCTTCTTTCCGGGCTGGGGATATAGTCTAGGACTTGCATTTCCTGCATCGTTTCGCCCTGAAAGCGCTCGGGGACCGCTTGCGTTCCGATGGCCCATGCCATGATGTCGACGTCCTGCTCTTCCAGCAGGGTCTCGTACCAGGAAATCGCCTCCTCATCCCAAACGGCGAGGTGGCGGTCGCAAAACCCACCGATTAACAGGTCGGCCTCCTTCGTACCCCGATGCCAGGCACGAAATCTAAGCCGACGGCGACGGGCGGCAAGTGGATCCTGTTGTGATTCTGCGGCGTCGTTCACATAAGGTGACCTAGATATGCGCCCGGAACTCCTCAACCCCCTGTTCGCACCCTGCGACACGATTGACGGGGTAGGGCCGCGCCTGAAAAAGCAATTGGCGAAACTTGGCATCGAGCGTGTCCTCGACCTGATCTACCATCTTCCGGTTCAGCATATTCCCCGTATCCGTGTCGCCCGTCTGGCTTCCGCCATGGTGGGCCAAGTCATCATCGCGGAAGTGATGGTCTTTCAAATCGACGATGGCGATGGGCGCCGGCCTACCCGCGTCCGCGTAACAGACGCGGCAGGGCGCCCAGCGACCCTCGTCTATTTTCACGATCGTGGATATGCGCGTAAAATTCTTCCCCGCGGGGAAACGCGCATCGTTTCCGGTCGGTTGGAAAGCTACGGCGATCAACTTCAGATCGTTCATCCGGATCATGTCGTAACGCAACAAAATAGCGACGAAATACCCGAGCGAGAGCCGGTCTATCCGCTTACCGAGGGTCTGACCAATAAACGGCTGGGCGGATTGATAGCCAATGCGTTGGAGAGAATTCCCGACATTGACGAGTGGGCCGACGGAAATTTCATCGCGTCTCAGCAATGGCCCTGCTGGGCTAATGCGCTGGAGAAGGCGCACGCTGCTGACAATGACGCAGCCGCGCGAACACGGCTGGCCTATGACGAGCTGCTGGCCAATCAGGTTGCCCTGCTGGCCATGCGCCAAGCGGCCCGGAAACGGCGTGGCCGCGCCCTGAAAGCGGACGACCGTCTTATCACCCAGTTCCGGGCGAAGCTTCCCTACCGGCTGACCGGCGCACAGGAACGATCGATCGCAGAAATCATCGGCGACCTCGCCGCAGATGCGCCCATGCTCCGCTTGCTGCAGGGCGATGTCGGCAGCGGCAAGACTGCCGTGGCCCTGGCCGCCATGTTGCGCGCCGTGGAGGCCGGGGGGCAGGCCGCTATGCTGGCACCAACAGAGCTGCTCGCACGTCAACACCATGCAACGCTCACTGATATGCTCACCGGTTTGGGTGTGCGCTGCGCGATTCTGACGGGCCGCGAAAAGGGCGCGAAACGGACGGCGCTCTATGCGGAACTCGCTGCGGGCCAGATCGATATTCTGGTCGGAACCCATGCAATCTTTCAGGACGCTGTCACGTACAAGGATCTGGCCCTCGCGGTGATCGACGAGCAGCACCGCTTTGGCGTTAACCAGCGCATGGCCCTCATGTCCAAGGCTAAGGTGCCGCCACATGTCCTTGTAATGACGGCCACGCCGATTCCGCGCACTCTCACGCTGACGCAGTTTGGGGAAATGGACGAGTCGCGTTTGGACCAGATGCCGCCGGGCCGTGTCCCCGTGGAAACGCGCGTCATCAGCCAGGACCGCCTGTCCGAAATCGTCGAATCCGCTGGGCGTCTTCTGGACAGCGGTGGTCGCGCCTATTGGGTTTGCCCGCTGGTAGAGGAGGGCAACGGCGCTGGTGAGCAGGCGGCCGCTGAAACCCGTTTTGCACTCCTAAAGAAGCGCTTCGGCGATGATGTTGTCGGCATGGTTCACGGCCAGATGCCCGGTCCCGAAAAAGACGCCGTCATGGCGTCATTCGCCGCAGGCGATATCCGGCTTCTGGTGGCGACTACGGTCATAGAAGTTGGCGTAAACGTGCCAGAGGCTACCCTGATGATCATCGAGCAGGCGGAACGGTTTGGGCTCGCTCAGCTGCATCAGCTTCGCGGTCGCGTTGGCCGGGGCGAGGGGAAATCGGTCTGCCTTTTGCTGCGCGCGCCGGAAATCAGCGAAACGGCGCGCGATCGCCTGAAATTGATCCGTGGCACTAACGATGGATTTGAAATCGCAGAGAAGGATCTAGCGCTGCGTGGCGGCGGTGAATTGCTGGGCACGAGACAGTCAGGGGAGGGTAGCTACCGCGTGGCACGGCCGGACGACATCATGCACCTCGCCGATTCTGCCCGCGCCGATGCAAAACTGTTCCTTGAGCATGAGGGCGGGTTCCAGGCTAGCCCCCGCCGCGATGCGATGCGCGCGCTACTTTACATGTTCGAGCGCGACACGGCTGTCCCGCTGCTACAATCAGGCTGACGAGGGCAGCGATACGATCTTGGCGCCTCTTTGCGGCACCTCATGCTCGTGGGTGAATTCGGGAACCAGCTCCTTCAACAGGCGCAACGTGCTGACCCTGTCCCTGCGCTGGGCGGCGTCTTGCAGCTTCTTCAATGCGGCCTCCAGCACCCGGTAATCCACCGTTCGGGGCTGAGCGAGTGTGATGCCGGCGCGCTCCGTCGGAACGGCTTCCTCGCCGTCATGCAGAAGTTCTTCGTATAATTTCTCACCTGGACGAAGGCCGGTAATCTCGATCTTGATGTCGCGCTCAACCTTCAGGCCCGACAGTTCGATCATGCGCTTGGCAAGGTCTATGATACGCACGGGCGCGCCCATATCGAGCACAAATATCTTGCCGGCCGCCGCGCTGCCACGGCTGCCGATTTCCCCCGCATGCAGGACCAGTTCGACGGCCTCACTGATCGTCATGAAGTAGCGCGTGATATTCGGGTGCGTGATTGTGAGGGGGCCGCCGCGTTCCAGTTGCTGACGGAACCGCGGAACGACCGACCCCGTGCTGCCCAGCACATTCCCGAACCGGACGGTGACAAAGCGCAAATCCTGCTTGCGACGCTCCGAATGCAGGTCCAGCGCCTGGCAATAGCTTTCCGCCAAACGCTTCGTCGCGCCCATCACATTTGCCGGATTCACGGCCTTGTCGGTGGAAATAAGGACCATTGCCTTGGTGCGATGGCGGAGGCAGGCATCTGCCACATTTCGCGTACCGATTGCGTTGGTAAGGATCGCCTCATTGGGGTTCGCCTCTACCAGCGGCACATGCTTCAAGGCGGCGGCGTGTAAAACAATTTCCGGAGCGGCCCGACCGAAAACATCCTCTATACGCTGCGTATCCCGCACGTCACCAATCATCGAATTGAGGTTAAGGCTGGGGTAGCGTTCGCTTATTTCAATATCGATCTTGTAGAGCGCAAATTCGCTGGCATCTAATAGCGTCAGCTCCGAGGGGCCGTAGCTCGCAATCTGCCGCACGAGCTCGCTGCCGATCGACCCTCCGGCGCCCGTTACCAGAACCCGCTTGCCGGCGAGAAATTCCCGTAGCGGAGATCGGTCCAGCTTAGTTTGCGGACGGCCCAGAAGATCCTCGATCGCCACCGGACGCAGCCGAACTTCCTCGTCCAGACCGGATTGTAGGGTGAGCGATGTCGGAATGCGGTCCAGCGACATGCCGAGTTCACCCGCCATCGCGATCAGCTCGTCGATGTCGCTGGCCTCCAGGGCTGATGGCGACAGCGCAAATCGCTTGGGCTCGATCCCGCGAGCAACTAGCTTGTGTATCACCTTCTGCAGATCGCGCAGCGACCCGTCGACGCGAACGCCCTGTATGGAACTGCCCTTCGAGCGCGGGTCCAGACTAACCAGCGATGCCACCGTATATGGGGTGTCAGAACTGGTCTTCAGACGGCGGATAAAGGCGTCGGCCTCCGCGTCCGCGCCGATTACGATGATCGGTTCCTTTCCGTGCTTACTCCGGAGGACGCCGCGTAAACCCCTGTCCTTCAGGCTGCGATAGGCCAACCGCGTTCCGCCAAGCAAAAACACCATCAAGACAAAGGCGATGATAAGGATCATGCGCGGGAAATCTTCGAGTCGGTTCAGGAAGAACAGAGCGATGGCAACGCCCGCTGTCGTAACGAACGCGGCCTGGACGATGCGAGACAAATCGGCGATCGACGCATAACGCCATATCCCCCGATAAAGACCCATCAATATGAAGACGACGCCGCCGACCGCCATAGCGCAGAATGCCGTCTGCAGAATCAGCGACCCGTTGCCCAAAAGACTTTCCGGTTCCAGCCGTACCGCGAACGCGATGACGAAGCTCGCGGCTGCCATGAAGATGTCATGCAGAAGCGCTAAGGTTGACCGGGAAAGCTTTCGCCGTGACTCCATACTCATACTACCTTTTGTCTGGCGCTGCGGATCCCCGTACCGGAAATATGGTTTCGAAACCACGCCACTGTTCGTTCCAGATCGTGTCCCTTATCGGGATGCCATTGCATAAACCTGAAGAACTCCGACTGTTCGATGCTGAGCGGGTCCAACAGCCGCCTGATCCGTTCGCCCTGGCCCGTTAGCAGACCCGCCATTCTAAGCAGAACCGTGGGTACGGGGAATAACGGTTCGTCGCGCCCAGACGCTCGGAATAGCTCACGAATCAGTTGATTCAGTGGCAATATGACGGGATCTGCCACCAAAAAGGTGCGCCCGGACGCTTTCGGGTGTCGTACCGTCCGCACCAGCGCTTCGGAAAATAATCCGACGTCAATCATGGCGCGCGGATTTTCCGCCGCACCAAACAGCCGCGGCAGGGACGATCCCGACAACACTGATTCAATCAGCGCAGCGAAGTTTGCCTTCACGCCTGGACCGTAAATGAGCGGCGGTCGAATGACGACGACCTCCAGACCTGTCTCCTGGGCTATCTTCGCCAGTGCGCGCTCCGCTGCCAGCTTGGATCTGCCATAAGCATCCGTCGGGGCCGGTTCATCATCCGCGCGAAAAGGCTGCGCTTCAGTCGCTGTCTCCCCATTCACCTTGATGGAGCTGACGAATACAAACCGCCGCAGCCCCGCACGAACAGCATCGCGCGCCAGCTTTGCGGTGGCCAAATGATTGATCCGATCATATTCCGCCTCGGGATCGGCGACCGTTTCGTTCATTACGTGCGCACGATTTGCCAGATGGATCACGGCATCGGCACCGGCAAGAGCGTCCGCAAAATCTGTGGTTGAGGCGAAGTCACCGACGGCTCTATCCACGGACGGCCCGCTCGCACGACCGACGCGGATTGTTTGGATCCCGGTCTGCTCAAGATATTTCGTCAGATGTTGTCCGACGAACCCGGTCGAGCCGGTTACGGCGACGATCATGCCCGTTTCGCCGCGCGGGTCATCGCAAGCAGCAACAGAGCAGTAGCCAGAGCTGCCATCAATAGCCGCACATATTCCCCTAGATGAAGAAGCGGCAGGGCCAGCAGAACTAGCACCGCATTCAGTGCGAGCACTGCCGACGATGTGTGCGCGTGGGACCACTTTCCCTGGACGGCCCGCTGATAAAAGTGAGAGCGGTGCGCATCAAATATCCTTTCGCCACGCAGAAGGCGCGTCACCAAGGTGATCGTAGCGTCCGCCGCATAATAAAGCGGCAATATGATCGCTGGCAGCCAGAAGCCACGCGACGCGAGCGCAAGCAACAGTCCACCGGCAAGAAATCCCAAGGGCAAGCTGCCCACGTCCCCCATGAACAGGCGGGCCGGATGCCAGTTCCAGATGCCGAACCCGACCATCGCGCCAACAGTCACGGCGCCGGCAACCAGAAGATCACCCCCGATCGCGGGAACGATAATGCCGAGTAAAAAAATACCCGCGCCCACCATGCCTAACTCGCTGACCGTAATGCCATCGATCCCGTCCATGAAGTTTACGGCGTTTACCATCCACAACCACGCGACAATCGTCAATATACGGTCCAGCCAAAATGGCATAACACCCTGAAAAACCGGCCCATCAAGGAAGGATAATGCGACCAGAACGGCGACAGTCTGGACAAAAAACCGAAGCAGCGGAGACTGTTCTGAGCGGTCATCCATGAAGCCGATGATCGCCAGACCCACCGCGCCCGCCAGCAACGCCAGATGCCCCAGCGTAACATCGGAGTAGGCCATCCATCCGACGATCATTAGCAACAGCAATACCGGCACTACCGCCAGGCCACCGCCACGCGGGGTGGGCATATGATGGCTCGACCGTGCATTCGGCACATCCATGATCGCCATCCGCCGCAACCATGGCAAAACGGCGCGGGTTGCCAGTGCCGTGAAAATGGCCGCGATGACGATGAGCACGAGGGCGGGCCACATACCTATTGCGGACGGGATCTCAGCCCCCGTGTCAAACTTCATGATACCGCTCGCTTCTATTACGCGCGGCGTACGATGCCGTGGCGTTTTTTCCCGGCTGACAGGCGGGTTTCGGCCTCCGTGCCTATCAGGGCAGTCTCATCGGAAATCGCTTCGCCATCCATGCGCGCGCCGCCCCCCTTTATCAGGCGACGAGCCTCGCCCTTCGATGCAGCAAAGCCAATTCCGACAAGCGCATCAAGAATAGAGACAGGTGCATCGACGGTCAGGCTAGGCAGGTCCTCGCCGGTTCCCCCGCCAGCAAAAGTCTTCTGAGCCGTTTGCGCAGCTGCATCGGCAGCAGCCTTCCCCCGACACATCGCAGTTGCCTCATTTGCAAGGACTTCCTTGGCGCCATTTATATCGGCGCCTTCCAGGGCCTCCAGCCGCTCAATCTCGCTGAGGGGCAGGTCGGTAAAGAGACGCAGAAACCGTCCAACATCCGCATCCTGTGTATTGCGCCAGAATTGCCAGTAGTCATACGAGGGTAGTTGCTCCTCGTTCAGCCAGACCGCGCCCGCCTCCGTCTTGCCCATCTTCTTGCCGTCGGCAGTGGTCAGGAGGGGGGTTGTAACACCGAACGCATGTCCTCCCTCCACACGGCGGACCAGCTCCATGCCGTTAACGATATTGCCCCATTGGTCGCTACCGCCCATCTGCAATACGCAATCATCGCGACGATACAGCTCAAGGAAGTCATATCCTTGTAAGATCATGTAATTGAATTCAAGGAATGTCAGCGGCTGCTCGCGATCCAGCCGCAGCCTGACACTGTCGAACGTCATCATGCGGTTAATGGTGAAATGCCGGCCGATGTCCCGCAGAAACGGAATATATTCGAGTTTTGACAGCCAGTCGTCATTGTTGACCATTATGGCATCTGAAGGGCCATCGCCAAATCTCAGGAAACGTTCGAATATCGTTCTGATAGACGCTATATTGGCGTTGATCGCGTCGTCGTCGAGGACGCGGCGCATCTCGTCCTTCCCGGACGGATCTCCTACCTTCGTCGTCCCTCCGCCCATCAGTACGATGGGCTTGTGGCCGCTCTGTTGCAGGCGCCGCAGCATCATGATCTGCACCAGACTTCCAACATGGAGGGATGCAGCGGTGGCGTCAAAGCCGATATACCCAGCGATCGGCGTGGCGGCTGCCTTCTCGTCCAGCCCCTCGGCATCGGTTATCTGGTGAATATAGCCGCGCTCGGAGAGCAGGCGTAGAAGATCGGAGCTGTACGTCGTCATGGCGGCCGCGCCCCTAGCACGAGGGAGATGATATGAGTAGCCGCCTTTACCGCGCCATCGGACTGATGTCGGGCACATCCATGGATGGTGTCGATGCAGCGCTGATCGAAACCGATGGGGAAGCGCATATCAGGCCGCTTGCCAATGCCTCCCGCGCTTATGACGAGGAAACCCGCGCTGCCATTCGTGACGCGGTGGCCCAGGCATTGCAGGAAGATGTGCCGCGTCATGGTACGCCTTACGATGCCCTTTCCCGGCGCTTGACCATGATTCATGCCGAAGCTGTTGGCGCCCTGGGAGCCGCCGCCGACATTGTCGGCTTCCACGGCCACACGATCGCACATCGCCCTGATAGAGGCTGGACATGGCAGATCGGCGACGGCGCCTTGCTGGCACAATTATTACGGACAGAAGTCGTCGACGACCTGCGAAGTGCGGATGTCGCCGCGGGCGGGCAGGGGGCGCCGCTCCTGCCTGCCTACCACCGCGCGCTCGCAACGGGACAGCCGCGACCTTTGGGTATCCTGAATCTGGGCGGCGTGGGGAATCTGACGTGGCTGGGGCAGGGCGGCGAAATTATTGCCTTCGACACGGGACCCGGCAACGCGCTGATCGATGACTGGGTGCGGGAGGCGACGGGCGCATCCTATGACCAGGATGGCGAACTAGCGGCACGGGGCGCCGCCCATGAAGAGGTGCTGGCAACCATGCTCGATACTGACTGGTTCGACAGGTCACCGCCCAAATCGCTCGACCGGCAGGATTTCTCACTCGCCGCGGTTCGGGGCCTCACTGCCGAAGATGGCGCCGCGACGCTAACGGCGTTCACGGCCATGACCGTTGTTCAGGCGATGCGCCATGTCCCAAAAAGGCCCCAGCGCCTGCTCGTCACCGGTGGAGGACGGCACAACTCGACGTTGATGCAGGAAATCGCCCGGCGCACAGGCGTCACCTCTCTTCCTGTCGAAGACGTCGGCTGGAACGGCGATTCGATGGAAGCAGAAGGCTTTGCCTGGTTCGCGGTCCGCCACCTGCGCGGCTTGCCGACAAGCTTTCCGGAAATCAGCGGCCCTGACCGTCCCGTCGTATGTGGAACCCTGCACTCGCCCAGTTAAAGGCCTATGGAACCTGCAATGTCGACGGCAGAATCCGGGATTTCGGAAAGTAGCCCGACATCGCGTCGGGCTCCCGACCCTATCGTGCCAGGTCCGTCGCCAGACGCATGTCGACGTAGTGATCGACCACCGCCATCACCTCTTCATGACGGCCGGGGAAGCCATAGGTGGCCCCCTCGACGACCTTGTGGGTAATGGTGATGTGCTTCTGCGTCTTCAACTTGTCGACCAGCTTCTGCACGCCGCCGGGCGTGACAACATCATCACTTCCGCCGTTGAGAATCAGCCCGGATGAGGGGCAGGGAGCCAGAAAACCGAAATCGTAAAGATTGGCGGGCGGCGCCAGCGACAGGAAGCCCCGGATCTCCGGTCGGCGCATCAATAGCTGCATGCCGATCCAGGCGCCGAAGGCAAAGCCGCCGACCCAGGTAAACGGCGCTTCGGGGTTGAACTGCTGCACCCAGTCAAGCGCACTGGCCGCATCGGACAATTCGCCGATACCATTGTCAAATTCGCCTTGGCTCTCGCCGATCCCGCGAAAATTGAAAC
>DFLT01000014.1:201675-205814 GCA_002375465.1 Alphaproteobacteria bacterium UBA3612
TCGCCGATACCATTCTCAAATTCGCCTTGTCTCTTGCCGATCCCGCGAAAATTGAAACGCAGGGTAGCAAAACCGCGACGCGTAAAGCTATTGTACATCGCCATTGTCAGGGCGTCGTTCATCGTTCCGGGATGCGGATGCAGGATGATCGCAACCGGAACGCGCGCGGCACGGCCTGGCGTATAGCGGCCCTCCAGACGGCCCTCGGGGCCGGGAATTATGACTTCGGGCATGGGATGAGACTTTCAGGGCCGAAACTTTGAAATGAGGCCGCGCCTATATAGGATGAACTCCGCTTTTCTCAACGGAAACCAGCTTGACGGAAAAACGACTGATTTATTTGGATTGGAACGCGACGGCCCCCACGCGCCCCCAGGCGGTGGCGGCCATGGCGGATGCTGCCGGTCTATGGGCCAATCCCTCCTCCGTTCACGGACCGGGTCGGGCTGCGCGCGCCATGATCGAGGATGCGCGCGAACGGATCGCCACCGGCATTGGGGTCTTTCCCGACCAGCTTGTTTTCACCAGCGGCGGCACAGAGGCGGCGGCATTGGTCATGCGGGGAATGTCGGCGGCGCGACGGCTCGTCTCCGCGATCGAACATGACGCCGTGTTGATGAGTGCGCCTGACGCGGCCTTGGTGCGGGTAGGGCAGGACGGGATTATCGATCTCGACGCCCTCCGCGATATTTTGGGGGATGGGCAGGCCCCAGCGCTTGTCGCCCTGATGCACGCGAACAATGAAACCGGCGTACTGCAGCCGATCGAGGAAGCTTACGAACTGGTGCAGGCGGCGGGGGGAACCCTGTTCGTCGATGCCGTACAGACGGCGGGGAAACGGCCTTTGCCGCCCGCCGACTTCCTGGCGGTTTCCGCGCACAAGCTGGGTGGTCCACCCGGAATAGGGGCTGTCATCGCCCGCTGCGCGACTGGCCTTCACGCAGTTCAGAAGGGCGGAGGTCAAGAAAGGGGATTGCGGGGCGGAACGGAAAACCTTCCCGGCATCATGGGATTTGCTGCGGCCATTGCCAACAGCGACCGCGACTGGCTCGTTGAGGCGGCTGCAAGGCAGAATAGGATGGAAGCCCGTCTGAAAGCGGCCGGTGGCCGTGTCTTTGCCGAACGTGCGGAAAGATTGCCCAATACCAGTCTGATTAGAATGCCTGGCGTGGCAGCAACGACGCAGCTGATCAGCATGGATCTGCAAGGCTTCGCCGTATCCGCTGGCTCCGCCTGTTCCTCTGGCAAGGTTGGCGCCAGTCATGTGCTGTCCGCCATGGGGGTGGCCCCGCAAGAGGCTGGCGAAGCGATCCGAATCAGCACCGGGTGGACAACAACGGATTCGGACATCGACGATTTCTGCACAGCATGGGAAGACCTTGCGGCGCGCCGGGTGGCAGCATGAGCATCTATCTGGATTATCAGGCCACGACGCCCGTCGATCCTAGGGTCCTTGCCGCTATGCAGCCCTATTGGGATACCCATTTCGGTAATCCGCACTCGCAGCACCGCAGCGGCTGGCAGGCGGCGGCGGCCGTCGATCTGGCGCGCGAAAACGTCGCCACTCTCGTCGGCGCACCGGCCGAATGGTGCATCTTCACGTCGGGTGCGACAGAGGCGAACAATCTGGCGCTGAAGGGCGCGATGGAGGCTGCCCCGCAGGGCCGCCGTCGCCTGGTAACCCTGGCCACCGAGCATAGCTGCGTATTGGAAAGCGCGCGTGCTCTCGAGGCACGAGGTTTTGATCTGACCATTCTACCGGTGGAGTCGGATGGCCTTATTGATCTCACCATCTTGCAGGACGCACTCGACGAAGACGTCGCTCTCGTGTCGGTGATGGCCGTAAATAACGAGATCGGCGTGATCCAGCCACTGAAGCAGATTGGCGGCCTCGCGAAAGCAGCCGGAGCCTTGTTTCACTCGGACGCGGCGCAGGCCTTTGGAAGAATGCCTATCGACACCAATGATTTGGGAATCGATCTTCTCAGCATATCTGCGCATAAGATTTACGGGCCAAAAGGTGTGGGCGCTCTGCTCATAAGGCCGGGAATGTCACTTTCGCCGCAGATGCACGGCGGCGGGCAAGAGGGTAGGGGTCTTCGTTCCGGCACCTTGCCACCAGCTCTGTTGGCGGGATTGGGGGCTGCAGCGAAGCTGGCATCGGAGCAGATGAAGGAGGACGCTGACCACTCCCGCAGGCTGTGGGACCTGATGCTTGGGCGTCTTCCGCAACCCTTTCAGGTAAATGGCAGTATCGTGCATCGCTGGTACGGAAACTTGAACATCGCTTTTCCCGGCATTGATGGATCGCGGCTGCTGTCCGATCTGCGTGGCCTCATGATTTCCTCCGGTGCGGCATGCGCCAGCGCGGCGGGCCGCAAAAGTCATGTTCTGCAGGCAATCGGCACCGACCCGGCACTCGCCCGCGCAAGCCTCCGCATCGGCTGGGGGCGGTTCACAACGGAAGAGGACATTGAGGAAGCAAGCACGATGATAGCAGAGGCCGTTCAGGCGCAGCGGAAAATGGCGGCATGACGCTGGTCCGCTTCCTCGATTCCGATGGGCATATGTCTGCCGAGGTTGAAGTCCCTGCCGGGGAACCGGTGCTCAAGGCCGCCCAGAATGCGGGTCAGCCCCTGGAGGGTACCTGCGAAGGCCAGATGGCCTGCTCGACCTGTCACGTGCTCGTGATGTCTGTCGACGGCGAAGCCCCGGCCCCACCCAGCGAGGAAGAGGAGGACATGCTCGACTTTGCCTATGGCGCAACCAGGCAGTCGCGCCTTTCCTGTCAGTTGATGGCAACGGAGCAGCTGCGCGAAATTGTGCTGCGTATGCCCGGAGGAAGCGTGGACATGTCGCGATAAGAATTGATTCTGCTTATTGATAGCGATCAACCACGCGGCTATCTGCCTGCCCCATGAGTACGAACAAAATCGGAACATTGTGTGTCGTTGGCGGCGGCAATATGGGCGGGGCGCTTCTTTCCCGCTGGTGCGCGGCGGGCATCGCCGAGAAGATATTTCTGATCGATCCAGCGGATGTCGACGCCCCCGACGGCGCTTCCCATGTCAGGGATTTCGCCGGGATCGACGGCACGGCAGATGTGGTTGTGGTCGCCGTGAAGCCTGATTTGGCAGCCGATGTGCTGACAGAAATTGCGCCTCTTCTTGCCGAACACACGATTATCGTTTCAATCATGGCCGGCCTTCCGCTTCCCGCCATGTCAAAGCATGTTTCCACGGGGAAACTCGTTCGCGCCATGCCCAATACGCCGTGCAAGGTGGGCGCAGGTGTCACCGGTCTGTTCACAGAACAACTTTCCGGGATTGAGCGGACCAATATCAGCGCTCTCTTCGATGTAGCCGGCGCCACTCATTGGCTGTCGGAAGAAGTACAATTCGACGCGCTAACAGCGGTTTCCGGATCCGGCCCGGCCTATGTCTTTCGCATGGTCGAGGCGCTGGCGGCGGCGGGCGAGGGCGTGGGTCTGGAACCAGAGCTTGCCCGGCTGCTGTCCCGCCAGACGATTATCGGGGCCGGCGCCCTCTTGGCAGATGACGCGCGGGAGGCACGGGAATTACGGGCCGCGGTGACCAGTCCCAATGGGACGACAGAGGCGGGGCTGGAAGCACTGGATGCGGATCCAGGCTTGCCGGCGGTGATACGCGCCGCGGTGCGCGCGGCAGCCACGCGCTCCCGCGAAATCTCCAATGAGGATTAGGTCTCTGCCTGCATCCTGAGAATTTCCGGTTTTCGCGTCTCTGGCAGAAGTTCGGCCAGCACCTTCCAGAATCCGGTAACAGCGTCCTGTCCGGCAGCGGCATAGGCCCCTGCCATGCGTTGACGCAGTAGTTCGAAAAGCTCATGCTCGAGCCGAAGACCCGCATCCGTGAGGGTAATGCGCCGCTCTCGTCTATCCTTCGTTCCCACTGCCAATGTCGCGAGTTCCCGTGACACCAGATCTCCAAGGACGCGACTGAGCGATTGCTTCGTGACATTCAACAGCCGGATCAGTTCGCCGACCGACAGGCCAGGACGCCTTGCGATAAAATACATCGCCCGATGGTGCGCGCGGCCAAGGCCGCTGTTCGCCAGACGCGCATCGGCGATACTGATGAGATCGTAATAGCCGAAATATA
>DFLT01000014.1:206025-206170 GCA_002375465.1 Alphaproteobacteria bacterium UBA3612
GAACGCTCGTTTGCGGAAGGTCAGCCATACTGACTATTCTTGCACATCGACGCTATTTTCGGCAAGGAGGGCGCCGTTCGAAACGCCCACCCACAGAAAGCCTGTCAATGTCCAAAGAACCCCTTCCCGAGCCCACATTTGACGA
>DFLT01000005.1:0-260600 GCA_002375465.1 Alphaproteobacteria bacterium UBA3612
GTATGGCATCGAACGGCGCAGCGTCGGGCCAGCCCCTGCTGCCGTCGCCGACATGTATTCTGACACCATCGTAGCCAAGGCGCTGCAGTCGATCCCGGGCCAGCTTGCCGAGGGCGCCGTGACGCTCCACGGCATGAACCTCTCCGGCGATATGGCCAAGGATTGCAGCGGCATAGCCGGAGCCCGCACCCACCTCCAGCACGCGGTCGCCGGATCGGACCTCCGCTGCCTCCACCATCGCGGCAACGATATAGGGCTGCGATATGGTCTGGCCCGCTTCGATTGGCAGCGGCGAATCCTCATAGGCAAACTCTGCCATTTCTTTGGACACGAAGGCTTCGCGCGGCACTGATCGCATCGCCTCCAGCACATGTTCGTCGCGAATACCGCGGCTGGCGATCTGCCGGTCCACCATTTCTCGCCGGCGGCGTTCAAAATCGGGCATGCTACGTCCTCCGTAAAGGGAGAACGGGGCCTCTGGCGATGTGTTCCCTATCCGACGGGGGGACACTCTATAACTTAAGGTACTATAAACTTAAGTTTTCCACCTTCGTTTGACCGTTGAACCATGCCTATCCGCTTAAGACATACGGCTGCCATATGTAGGGTGTTGCCAATCTCCGGAATAAAGTTCGGCATATGTTGGCGCGGTGACATCGCCAGCGATGCCCAGTAACGATCTGAAAGCGTTGAAGGGGTAAAAGCGTCGATTGAAGCGAAAAGTGAATTCATTGAGATAGGCTTGCAGATGTTGCGGGCTGACTCCGTGATGGATGCCTTTCAGCCACGACTTGAGATTAGCGAAAACGAGATGAATGATGGGGAGGAATTCATCGGTCACTTCAGGATCTCGACATTGTGCAATTGTGTGGTGAGCATAACCGCGCTGTCTCAGATCGGAGTAACCGCTCCATTCATCTGTAATGATCAGGGTTTTCGGAGTGACGGCGCTTTCGACAAATTCACTTAACGACTTGGAGCTTCGGTCTGGGGCGACTGCTAGACGAACACGACCCGCATAGCGACCATCTCTTCGCTTATCCTGCGCAGTTCCAGGGTTTCGATGGCGCACCTCGACGGCACAGGAGACCAAAACTTTATGATGGACACCGCGGCCCTCGCCCCGAGTCCGACCGCCTATCCAGGTTTCGTCCACCTCGACATACTCATTTGCACGGCCACCGATGCGATCTTGATCTGGGCGGACCATTCCAGCGCGAATTTTGTGAAGGATCTGAAAAGCAGTTTCGTAGCGGGAAAGGCCGAGTTGCCGTTGGAATTGAACGGCTGATATGCCCGGCGTCTGACTGGTGATGAGATATGCGGCCCAAAACCAAGTGGACAAGGGCGTTCGGCTTCGTTCCATGATCGTGCCAACAGTTAAACCTGTTGACCGGCGGCATGTCCGGCACACGAGCACGCCTGGCCGGGTCGAAACACGGAATGGTTCGCCAACCGCACTACAGTAAGGACAAACAAAACCGTCTTGCCATCGCGCCTTTTCCAGATATGCCGCACACGCGGCATCATTAGGAAAAAGACGCTGAAAATCCGGTAAAGAATTCGGGAAGGGTAAGTCTTGTCGTGCCAGAATGTCCATAAGCAGAATTCAGCGTTTCAGGTTAGCTCGGGAGGAAGGAGTAATCGCTGATGTCCGCGATTTTTTGCCGCAAGAGCAGCCAGAACCGCGGGGTCGATTCCCTTTTTAAGTTTATCAGGACCGATATCACTTTCTACGCGGCTTATAAAACCGCGCGCTATTTCGATAGCTTCACGCGCTTCTTCTAAGTTGGCGGCTGCACTGCGTCCGTAGTCAGCTGCCATTTTCCAGCTTTCCGTTGCCAAACATGTCGGGCAAAACTGCAAACCATGGTGTTTCCGCTTATGCGAAACGGCCGTTATCGGCAGCACCCACGTTTTACGGCCGCGGATAGGCATCTCTTCCACCAAATTACCAATCAAAGTCCGAAGGCTTGTTTGAAGAGCGCGATCAAACGGGCAATTACAGGCCGTAGCTAGATCACGCATGATGACTTCCGGGCAATAGGCATCCAGATCCTGTCCAAGCAGACTTACCTTTTGTGGCCAGAAACCAGTTGAGAAGGCAAACGGACTAATCCTTAATCCGTGCGCTACTCTAACCAGCCAGGATGTGGTAAGTTCGTCAGGGAGCGGTGACGGCCTGTACGGGAGTGCTTGTTTGATGCGGCGGCTGCCGTTCCAGATGGGTTGCAGCATCGAAGCAGTCCGAATTAACGATCAATTACCGAATTGCCGATTGAACGATCCTGTATGTCATTCAATATATCCCTTGTAATTCGTTCTTCACCGCTCATGATTGCCATGAGGCTGGCTATCCGCATCAGATTTGATAGCGAACCCATGCATCCGCCAGTCTTCTCAAATGCATCCCGAATCAGTAGTTTGTCTTTAATGTCCGTAGCTCGGCGAAGCGGCGAAGCAAAGCAGAATGAGGTGAAGGCAGCGGGAAAGCCTGTATTCAGTTTTAAGGGCCTGAGTTCGTATTGATCCGTAATCCTGCTCCCTAGCTGCTGATCCAAAAGTATTACGCTCGTAACCTCCTTCATCCCGCTCACTACCACTGGTCGCTTGCTTTCGTTGATGAGCGCGCGAAGCATCCTGCGGTATTCGTCCAGTCGAACTCCGGACTTACCTGCCTCGGCGACATTCGTGAACTCGTCAAAGATAAGCAGTTTCACCTGCGCTCGAGCGATCAGGTGAACCGTATGCGCGTGCAGGTGTCGTTCGGTTGGCCGCAACTGATTAGGCCAGTTGAGAGCGTCTAGGATATTGTGACAAGTGCGCGACCATGAATAATCTGCGGGTGTATCGATCCGGATCGCATCATAGTCGCTCCATTCGGACTCTGCATTCGGACGCGGGGGATGGATTCGAACAAATCGGTCAAGAGTCCAACTTTTACCGACGTCCGTGTCACCATGGACCACAAGTCCCCGAGGCTTCAAAGTGTCAGGACGTGTTTTCATTTCCTGCAAAATGGAATGAAGTTCTTTTGTTTGTGGCGTTGCCACAAACAAACTTTCCCAGACTTTGTTCACACGTATGTCATCAGGTAAGCGAACCGCTGCAGCGGCTTCGACCGAAAGGTGGCTGAATTCGATGTCTAATTGCATGAGCGCTTTTCCGTCTGAGCTGGGCCAAGATCGACGCTGATATCAAGGTCATCAATCTGCGGCAGATCAAAGTCTAGATCTTCATGCCCGTCGCTGTAGGCGTCGCGGGTTCCACCGCTACTCCCTCCTGCGGATTTTGACATTTTCGTGTTTGGTTGCGTAGCTCTATCTTTTCGGTTTTTTTCCGCTTGAGCGCGTTGCTTCAACTTCGTTCTTGCCGTCGCCGACTTGGCCGCGGCCTCTTCATCTTCCTGCCGAATCAAAGCGTCAAATCTCTGCGTTTCTGCTGAGCTGGGCTGCCGGGATTTCTTCTTGCCGGCCCGTCGAGCTGCTGAAAGCTCGCGATGCGATCTATCATAGGCTGCGGGAGCATTTGTATAAACGGCAAACCATTGCTCGGGCTGTTCCGGGTGCTCGACAATAAGATGAGCTGCATCGTCGGCTGCGATGCGCACCGAAAGTTTTGCCCCGAGATGCCCATCAGAAATCAGCTTGGAGAGCTCCGGCGATGTATATTTCAAGTATTTGTATTGTATACCGTATCTCTGCAGGGTTGGCTTCGGATTTATTAGAGGAAGCCAGCGATACCTAAGCTCCATCTCGTTGCCGAATACTGCGGGGAGAGCTTTTTTCTGTCCTGCAGCACCAAAATAATACTCGTCCCACATTTCGTTTGGTGATCGGCCGAAGTTCCCGTCGCCTGTATGTGGCAGGCTATGGTAACGCAAAATCTCCAAGATGATGCGTCGCTCAAGTCCTTCGAAAGTGTAGATCGCCGGCATATGCAGGCCCAGCTCGTCTCTTTCACGGATATTCGAACCCGTGCTCCCTTCAATCATCTTTAGCCTATTTGCCAATGTCCCATTGTATCGTTCGATGATGGCCCCGAATTTTGCTTTCTTTGCGGGCCGGAATTGAATATTGAAATTGAAGCGCTTGGCAGAGTGATTTAGTGAGTTGCCGCGGAACTCTCCCGCATTATCGACAGCAACCTCGTTTGGTACACCACTTCCGGGCCAACGCTCCCCAGACATTCCCATTTCTCGAAGATATATCTCTTTTGGCATCAACATGTTTATCATCGCACATGCCAGCGTGGTTGCAGACGGTTCGGACAGAGATAGGTGAAAACCAACGACCATTTTTGTGTAGGTGCAGATCGCTATGGTTGCATATGCACGACGAAGATCGCCGCTTGCGTCATCAGCGCGTGGTTTGACATCCACGAACCAATGATCAATTTCTACCGCCTGCATCGGCCGCGTTGCGATATGTTTTCTTCCGGTTTGAAGCTCTGGCGGATTTGTATCTTTCCTGCCTCTGCTGCTTCGATATACTTTGTCATGAGGAATAGCCTCGATTCTTCTGCGGAGGGTTCCGGCGTTTATTTCGACGGGATTACCGTTCTCGTCTTTTTTGGTAGCCAAAGCCTTCACAAGTTCGGCTTTGAATTGCCGCAAGTTCCCGTACCCTTTTTTGAGTAGAACCTCGTCGATGGCATCTTGGATCATCTCTTCTAAATAGGTGGGAAGCCGGGATTTGCCTTTGCCGCCGGAGCGTCCCTTTGGGATCAAGCTGAGAATGTCGCCTGAGCGTTGAAAAGCCTGAATTTGACGATAAACTTTTGGTACTGACCATCCCAGTTGCTGCGCGATTTCTTCTCGCTCGGCTTTATTGGCCTCGCCATCGATCCACGGTGCCAGGAGATCGGCTAGGCGGCTAGCTTTAGTCAGACGCTCTCCACTGTATGAAAGTTGCGAATTATCCGAAGGAGGAGTGCTATTTTCGACAGATAGCTCGGCCAGAGTAGCCTTTGCGCGCAGTCCCTTTTCGTCCTCAAGGACGATTTCGTCCTCCGATGCGACCTTTCGGACTAAATGACGCCTTCCCTGATATTGCAGGGTCATTCCCGTCTGCAACTGAAGCATCATCGCTTTAAAACCTAACCAGATCATTGGTCAGGACAACACTGGAAAGTGCGCTGGCATTAGCCAAGAGCATCCGAATATACGAGTCTTCTCGGTAAGGGTGACGCCATTCTGGCAGATCAGTTAGCCATTTCAACGGAGTGTCATCCGTAATGGGTTTAGCGAAATCGACGAGAACGAGTTTTTGAGCAATCGCCTTGTCTAGTGCGGTGTCGACCGCCGGTACGTCAAGTTTGTTATCGAAGCAGTGAGCGACGAGCTCGTTCCGCGACCAAATATTTCGCTCCGCAAATAGGGAGGTAATTAAATCTTTTTCTGTACAGGTCATAGGTCGCCAAAGGTATTGATTAAAATGCCTTATGTTTTGCACGTGACGAATGCTTAACGAGCGTTCGGTCAGGACCTTAAATATTAAGCCGCGTTCAGCCGTCCACGCTTTGATACGTCGGAACTTTTTTGCATGTTTGACAAAATTCTTTTTAAGATCGTCATATGGCTTACATTCGATGACGATAAGCGGACAGGGGTAAGACCCGTAAGATTGGATTTCCGCAATGATATCAGCAGTGTACTTTAAGCTGCCGATCTGAAACGTTTTCTGAGTCCATAGCCGTCTAACTATGGGTTGAAATTCCAGCATCGTGAGGTGATTTTTCTCAATAAGACTTTCATATTCAAGATTCAGAAAGCGGTAATCGGCGCGGCACGGCGCGGTGTAGAGCGGCGTGCTGTATCGACCGCTTACGGAAACTCCTTTCCGGGGGACCTTTCGGGTAGGCAGATCCTCGATCATCATTCCTAACGTTCTTTCGTGCTCACACTCTCACCGCTTTTGACTATTTTCTCACACCGTTTGTTTTTTCCATAGCTAAAGTTTTCATATGCTTTGGTGTCTCACACTGACCATGCCGCCCCTCGCGGAGGGAAGTGCGGAGGTGGCGGCGCGCGTGGCGACGGCGCGAGCGGTTCAGTCGGCCCGCTATGAAAACGAGAGCGCGCGCACGAATGCAGAGGCAGATGGCAAATTGCTGGAAACGGTCGCGACGCCCGACGAAGCGGGGCGCGACCTGCTGGCGAAGGCCGCCGAGGCAATGCGTCTGACGGCGCGGTCCTACCACCGCGTGCTGAAGGTCGCGCGAACCATTGCGGATCTGGCAGCAGCGGAGACGGTGGGGCGGGTGCATATCGCCGAAGCGCTCAGCTATCGCCGCCGTCCGCCCGTGTCGTAGCAGAACGCGTCCGCTGCGTAGAATCCGACGGTCAGACGGTCACTCCGCAGATGGCACGATGCGGTCCGCGGGTACCGTCAGACAGGCACGCGTGCCGCCGCCCTCGCGGGGAAACAACAGAAGATTACCGCCGTGCAACTCAGCAAACTGGCGCACCAGGGCAAGGCCAAGGCCGACACCGCCATATTGACGGGTTTCGCTCGGTTCGGCCTGGACGAAGGGATCGGTGACGGTATCGCGGAGATGCTCTGGAATCCCGATGCCATTATCCTCGACGCAAATATGGGCGCCCCCATCTTCGGCGGCGACCACGGAAAGAACGACAAAAGGATCAGTATGGCAGAACTTCACTGCATTCTCGATAAGGTTAAGGACTGCTTGCCGGAGCAGGCGGCGATCGGCCCGTGCAATGATCGGCACATCCGGCAGTTTCTCGCTAAATGACAGGCGCAAATTCTCTTCCCGCCCCTCGATAAGCAGCCGCGCACTTCTGACCATTTCGGCCAGATCGACATTGCTCTCGGAAAGCTTCATCTGTCGTGCCTCGATCCGGGCGAGGTCGAGAAGATCATTGACGATCGACAGGAGATGCTGGCCCGAATCGGAAATGATGCGCGCATATCCGGCATGGCGCGCGGGATCGATACGCTCGCGCTGATAATCCTGCACCATAAGTTCTGAGAATCCGATTACCGCGTTCAGCGGCGTACGAAGCTCGTGGCTCATCTTGGCCAGGAAATCGGTCTTGGCCTCGTTCGCGGCCTGCGCCCGGTCGCGGGCGGCCATCAGATCGCCCTGCAGCACCAGGAGCTCACGCTCATTGTCCTTCAATGTGGTGATGTCGGCGTGGTTGATGGCGATATGACCGTTCGACAGCGGGCGGATCGTTGTCTGATACCAGCGATTGGACAGCGAAAAAGTCTGCGTGAAATCGGGGCCGACGGGTCCCAGCCCGCGCATCACGATATCTTCTGGCAGACGGCTGCTGTTCTTTGCATCGATATCTTCCCAATATTGTCCACTGGACAAGTGATCCGCGCCGATCAGCCGGCGATAGGCCTCGTTCCACAGCAGCAATTCCTTATTCTCGTCGAACAAGGCAAAGGCTTCGGCCGAACCTGAAAATTCGGACCACAGGTCCTGGCCGCTTGCCAGTGCTTTGCGGGCCGTGAGCGCCTCCGAACGCGCCACCAGCTCGCTTTTTAAGGAGATGGCGTTGATGCGCATGCCGATGAGGATGACGACCAGAAAGGCGAGACCCAGGCCGCCCAGCGCAAAATAGGGCAGGCTGCCGCGGGTGATGAACACCATGACATAGGTCAGCACGACCGGCACGATGAAGGCGACTGCGGCCCTCGGCACCGAACTTAAGGTCGTTGTCACGGCAACCGTCAGGCTGAGGGCGACAAGACTGATCGCGACCTGGCTCGGTCCATTCAGATAGGGCAGCGCGAACGCCGTGACCGCCCAGCCAACGCCCGCCACAAATGCATGGCGACAGGCCTTGGACAGGATCCTGCGGGCCCGCTCCTCGGTTAGTTCCTTTCGGCCTCCGATGAAGCGGCGGTGTGCCTGCCAGATAACGCTACCGCCGAATAAAATGCCCCAGACCAGTTCAAGCCGCCATGGAAGCTGCCTCCATGTGACGATCACGGATCCGAATACGGACAAGGCGACGATGATCAGGTTCAGCGTCGCCTGGCGCGTATACATGGCCGCATAGGCGCGGGGCCCGAAGGGGCCGTCCGCGTCCATCGCGGTCAGATGGGGAATTCCCCACGTCCCTGATTGATCTGTCGACTGTCCCTGCATCGGTTCCGCCCTTCTGAATCTATCAGCTTAGCGCCGCAGTTCGGGCGGAACCATAGGCAGCTAACGGGGCAAAGTGTGAACGTCGAAATTCAATTCGCCGTCCCCCTCTTCGATATGCACGGTCGCGCCATCGGGAACGTCGCCCGACAGGATCATGTCGGCCAGCGGATCCTGAACGTAGCGCTGTATGGCGCGCTTCAGCGGGCGGGCGCCATAGACCGGGTCATAGCCTACCCGGCCGATCCAGGCCCTGGCCGCATCGGTCGGCTCCAGAATGATCTTGCGGTCTGCCAGCAGATCCTGAACGCGCTGCAACTGAATATCCACAATGGGTCCCATATGGCTCTCGCCCAGGCGGTGAAACAGGATGATGTCGTCCAACCGGTTCAGGAATTCCGGGCGGAAATGGCTGCGGACGATTTCCATGACCTGGTCCTCCACCTCTTCGACGGCCTGGTCCGCACGCAGATCCGATAGATATTGCGAGCCGAGGTTCGAGGTCAGAATGACGATCGTATTGGCAAAATCGACGACATGGCCATGGCTGTCGGACAGTCGCCCGTCATCCAGCAATTGCAACAGGACGTTGAAGACATCCGGGTGCGCCTTTTCCACCTCGTCGAACAGCACGACCTGATAGGGCTTGCGCCGGACCGCCTCTGTCAGGACGCCGCCTTCATCATAGCCGACATAGCCCGGCGGCGCCCCGATAAGGCGGGACACGGCGTGCTTTTCCATGAATTCCGACATGTCGATGCGCACCATCGCGTTCGGATCATCGAACAGGAAGGCGGCGAGCGATTTCGTCAATTCGGTCTTGCCGACGCCGGTCGGCCCCAAAAACAGGAAGCTGCCAAGTGGGCGGTTCGGGTCCTTCAGGCCGGCGCGGGCGCGGCGCACTGCCTTTGACACGACCTTTACCGCGTCCTCCTGACCGATGACGCGTTTGCCCAGTTCCTCCTCCATGTTAAGGAGCTTCTCCCGTTCGCCCTCCAGCATCCGCTCCATCGGAATGCCGGTCCAGCGCGCCACGACGGAGGCGATGTCGTCCGCCGTCACTTCCTCGCGCAGCATTGCGCCTTCCGACGCCTGCGCCGCCTCGGTCAGACGCTTTTCGAGTTCGGGGATGCGGCCATAGCTGAGCTCGCCGGCGCGTTGCAGATTGCCCTCCCGCTGCGCCTGTTCCAGTTCGATGCGGGCGGCATCAAGCTCTTCCTTCAATGTCTGCTCGGCGTTGATCTTGTCGCGCTCCGCCTGCCAGCGCTGGGTCAGCGCAGCGGACTGTTCCTCAAGGTCGGTCAATTCCTGCCGCAGATTTTCCAGCCGTGTGCGAGAGGCCTCGTCGCTTTCCTTGGCCAGCGCGGATTCCTCGATCTTCAGCTGTATGATGCGCCGGTCGAGTGTTTCGATTTCTTCGGGTTTGGATTCCACCTCCATGCGGATACGGCTTGCCGCTTCATCCATCAGGTCGATGGCCTTGTCGGGCAGGAAGCGGTCGGAGATGTAGCGGTGGGATAGCTGCGCCGCCGCCACCAGCGCCCCATCGGTGATGCGGACGCCATGGTGCAGCTCGTACTTGTCCTTGATGCCGCGCAGGATCGAAACCGTGTCCTCGACGGTGGGTTCGTCGATCACGACCGGCTGGAAACGCCGTTCCAGCGCCGCGTCCTTTTCGATATATTTCCTGTATTCGTCGAGCGTCGTTGCGCCGATGCAGTGCAGTTCGCCGCGCGCGAGGGCGGGCTTGATCAGGTTCGATGCGTCCATGGCGCCATCGGCTTTCCCGGCGCCGACAAGCGTGTGCATTTCGTCGATGAACAGGATGATCTGGCCATCCGAGGCTTTCACCTCGTCGATGACGCCCTTTAAACGCTCCTCGAATTCGCCGCGATATTTCGCGCCGGCGATCAGCGCGCCCATGTCGAGCGACATCAGCGTGCGGTTCTTGATGCCGTCGGGCACATCGCCATTCGCTATCCTGAGCGCCAGCCCCTCCGCGATGGCGGTCTTGCCCACGCCGGGGTCGCCGATCAGGACGGGATTGTTCTTCGTGCGGCGCGCCAGCACCTGGATTGTGCGGCGAATTTCCTCGTCGCGGCCGATGATCGGGTCGATCTTCCCCGCCCTGGCCTTCTCGGTCAGATCCTGCGCGAATTTCTTTAGCGAGTCATATTGCGCCTCCGCACCGGCCGTATCGGCAGTGCGACCGCCGGTCAGGTCGCGAATGGCCTCGTTCAGGGTCTGCGGCGTGACGCCCGCGGTTTTCAGGGCGGTGCCGGCCTCTCCCGGCGACAGCGCTAGGGCCAGAAGCAGTTGCTGTACCGTGACGAAGGAATCCCCGACCTTCTTTGCATTGTCCTCCGCCTGGGTAAGGACGCGCACGGAATCATTGTCCCACGCCACCTCCTGCGCGCCGGACCCCGTGACCTGTGCGATCTTGGCCAAGGCCTGATCGGTCAGCTGCACGGCGATTTTCGGATCGCCCCCGGATTTCGAGATAAGTCCCGCGGACATGCCCTGCTCGTCGTCCAGCAATGCCTTCAACAGATGCAGCGGCGAAACGCGCTGGTGGCTGTTGCGAATGGCAACAGTTTGCGCTGCCTGCAGAAACCCCTTGGTACGGTCGGAAAAGGATTCGATGTTCATGTCTTGATCCCCATAATCGATGCACAGGAAATGGGTGTTGTATATGGGCAACACAAGGGTGGCGGCTTGCAAAATAGTCTCACAAGGTTAGCCCATGAGCCGGCATATGTTTTCCCTTAAAAACATCAGCGTCAATTACGGTTCGACGGTTGCCCTGCGGCCGGTGGATCTGGACGTGGAACCTGGCCGCACGCTCGTGCTGATCGGTCCGTCGGGATCCGGCAAGTCCACTCTGTTGCGGGTTATGGCGGGGCTGGTGCGTTCCGACGGCCAGCTTCTGTTCGACGGGGCGCCGGTCACGGACTGGCGCACGGTACGGCGGCGTATCGGCTATGTCATCCAGGATGGCGGCCTGTTCCCACACCTGACCGCGCGTCAGAACATCCTGTTGATGAGCCGGGAACTGGGCCTCGACAATGCCGACCGTGCACGCGAACTGGCGGAACTCACGCATTTGCAGCCCGACCAGCTCGATCGTTATCCGGCGGAACTGTCCGGTGGACAGCGGCAACGTGTCGGCATCGTGCGGGCGCTGACCCTGGACCCTGACGTCCTGCTGCTGGACGAGCCGCTTTCCGCGCTGGACCCCATTATCCGCGCCGAACTGGCGGATGAGTTGAAGACGATCATAGAGACGCTGGGAAAGACGGCAATATTGGTGACGCACAGCCTGTCCGAAGCGCGCTTCTTTTCCGACCGGCTGGTACTGATGCGGGATGGCAGTGTCGTGCAGGAGGGCAGCTTCGAAAGCTTCGAAGCAGCGCCCGCCGATCCCTTCGTGACGAAATTCATAGAGGCGGAGAGGAAGCTGTGACCCGGTTCCTGTGCCTGATCCTGCTGATCATGTCCGCCGGCCAGGCGGCGCGGGCCGAGGTGAAGGTGGCCTCCAAGGCCTTTACCGAATCCGTCGTGCTGGGAGAGATCGCGCGCGCCGCCATCACCGCGCGCACGGGCGAAGCCGCCAGCCATGCGCGGGAGCTTGGCGGATCGCGGATCGTCTTCGACGCGCTTCTTGCGGGGCAGGTCGACGTCTATCCCGAATATACCGGCACGCTCAGGTTCGAATTGCTGTCGGGCGACGGGACGGTGGACGATGTGGATCTGGAGGCGGCGTTGGCAGAACGCGGGTTGAAGATGACGCGCATCGGCTTTTCCAACAATTACGCAATTGCGCTGATGCCGGATCGGGCCGCCGAAATGGACCTGCAGACCATTGGCGACCTGCGCGCGCACCCCGGTGCCAGCCTGGGGGTGTCGAACGAATTTCTCGACCGCGAGGATGGCTGGCGCGCCCTGAAGGCGGCCTATGATCTGCCCCAGACGAATGTCCGCGGGATGATCCATGACCTTGCCTATCGTGCGCTGGTGTCGGGACAGATCGATGTCATCGATGCCTATACCACGGACCCGCAGATCGCCGAATATGACCTGACCCTGCTGGCGGACGATCGCGGCCATTTTCCTGCCTATGATGCCGTCTTCGTCTATCGCGCCGATCTGCCGGCGGAGGCGCAGGCGGCGCTTACGGCGCTGGCGGGATCGCTGGACGAGGCGGATATGCAGCGGCTGAACAAGCGGGCGCAGATCGATGGAGAGTCGGCGTCCGCGCTGGCGGCAGAGTTCGTGTCGCAACAAACGGGATCAACGATCGAGGCGCAGGCGGAGGACGGACCCGCGACCCGCATCTGGCAGCGCACGAAGGAGCATCTGGGGCTCGTCGGCATTGCGCTGGTTGCGGCGATGATTATCGCCGTGCCGGTCGGCATTGCGGCGGCGAGACTGCCGAAATTCGGCAACACCATCCTGGGGGCGGTGGGTATCCTGCAAACGATTCCCAGCCTGGCGCTGTTCGTGATCCTGATCCCACTGATGGGCATCGGGACCGTGCCGACGATATTCGCGCTGTTTCTTTATTCGCTGCTTCCGATCGTCCGTAACGTGCATGCGGGTCTGACCGGTATAGCGCCGGGCCTGCTGGACAGTGCCGACGCACTGGGCCTGTCGCGCTGGGCGCGGCTAAGGCGCGTGGAACTGCCCTTGGCTGCGCCGACGATCATGGCGGGTGTGAAAACGGCGGCGGTCATCGCCGTGGGTCTGGCCACGCTGGGTGCCATTATCGGGGCAGGGGGTTACGGGCAGCCGATATTGACGGGTATCCGGCTGGCATCGACGCCCTTGATCCTGGAGGGTGCAATCCCGGCGGCGGTTCTGGCCCTTTTGATGCAGGGTCTGTTCGATCTGGCCGAACGCCTGATCACACCGCCCGGCCTCAGGTTGCGGCAGGCAGCCTAGCGCAACGGTTAAGACAGGCTGCCTAGCGCAGCCGCGTCACCAGAACGCCGCATGACTTGTCGCTCTGCGGGCATCCGACGCTGACATGCAGCAGCGTGTCGCTGCCAAAGGTGGATACGGCCTGCGCAAGTCCGGCATCCTCCGTAATGCCCGGCGCAGCCGTCATGCTGCCGTCCCGGAACAAATCGCTATCGACGTGCGCGTCCGATGGCGCGCGGAAATCCGCATTCGCCAGCAGTTTTCCGTCATTGTCGAACAATGCGGCGCCCGCGAAGGAGGGATAAAAACGAACAAAGCGCCGCAGCCGCATCGTCGCTGCAGAAACATTGGGGCAGTCGTCGGGATGCGCGGCGGCCAGACGCAGCGGCATATCGCCCGCCAGGGATTTCACCAGCGCGAGACACTGATCGTCATTCCGTCGATAGGTCATCCCGGTGTCGACATGCGATCCATGTCTTGCCTCCGTTTCCAGCGGCTCCCGGTGCTGTAATTGTCCCGTTCCCAGCATTGTGGTTCCCCAAATCAGCGCCGCCCCGGCCCTGTTTCACCGGCAAAACGACTCGCTTCAACACGCAGAAGCTCTCACACATACATTAATTTATGGTTGATGATGAGTCGCAGCAGAGTCGAGGGATAAGGCGCGGGATCGTGCGATACTTGCGGTGAAGCGTGCGACACCTTGCGAAAGCGGCCGCGTCCGCGCACTAATAGCGCCATGAATCAGACGTTTCAGTTTAATTACGGGCCGCGTGTAATCTCCGGTTCGGGAACCTCCGCCGACCTTTCCGGGCTGCTGCCAGACGGGGCGGTTCTGTTTATCACTGACAAGGGCGTCCGCGATCTAGGTCTCCCAGAGCGCGCTCTGGCTGCTCTCGCCGATCGGACAATAACCGTGTTCGACGATGTGGAGGCGGACCCAAGCGCCGGTACGGTGGAAGCAGCGGTTGCTGCTGGCAATGATATCGGTGCCACCGCCGTGATCGGCTTTGGCGGCGGCAGTCCGATGGATGTTGCCAAGGCGGCGGCCTATTTGCTGGGGTCGGGTGATGCGCTCGACGATATTTACGGCGTCGACCAGGCCAAGGGGCGTTCTTTGCCGCTGATCCTGGTCCCGACAACGGCCGGCACGGGGTCCGAGGCGACGCCGATTTCGATCCTGACCGTGGGCGGCGCAGAAAAAAAGGGGATCGTCTCGCCTGCGCTATATGCGGACTGGGCAATATTGGACGCGGATCTGACGCTGGGCCTGCCGCGCCATGTTACTGCGGCGACGGGTATCGACGCGATGGTTCACGCGATTGAGGCCTTCACCTCCAAAAGACTGAAAAACCCCCTGTCTGACGCCTTGGCCCGGGAAGCGCTGCGGATATTGGCGGCAAATATTCGCACCGTGTGCGATCAGCCGGACAATCGGGACGCGCGGGCGGCAATGCTGCTCGGTGCCCATCTGGCCGGGGTGTGCTTTTCCAATGCGCCGGTCGCGGGTGTGCATGCGCTAGCCTATCCGCTTGGCGGCCATTTCCATGTGCCGCACGGACTGTCGAACGCCCTGATGCTGCCGCATGTCCTCACTCATAATATGGGCGCCGCGCGCGAGCTTTATGCTGAACTGGCGGTAGAGGTCGATCCCAGCCTGGGTGCGCTCGGCACGCAGGCGCGGGCGCAGGGTTTCGTCGAGGAATTGCGTGCCATTGCGGCGGACACCGGTCTCAGCCCGCGATTGTCCGATGTCGGGGTGACGGTCGATCATCTGGACCTGTTGGCCGACGAAGCGATGAAGCAGCAGCGTCTGCTGGTCAACAATCCGGCGGAGATCACGCGTGCGGATGCCCTTCGACTTTATCGGGCGGCGTTGTGAGCCGCGAACCATTGAGGCCGCGCAGCGCCTATGCCGCGTTCCGCCCAATCGCCACGCGCTGGTCCGATAATGACGTCTATGGGCACGTCAATAATGTCGTCTATTACAGCTGGTTCGATACGGCCGTAAACGCCTGGCTGATCGAAACGGGGCTTCTCGACATTGGAAAAGGGGAAATGGTCGGGCTGGTCGTCGAAACCGGCTGCCGATACGCCGCGTCGCTCGCCTTTCCGCAACAGATAGAGGCCGGCATCCGCGTCGCGCGGCTTGGCACCTCAAGCGTCCGGTACGAGGTTGGGATCTTTGCCGCCGACAGCGATGCCGCCGCCGCCGAAGGTTTCTTCGTGCACGTTTATGTCGACCGAACAACCAGGCGTCCGGTGCCGCTGCCGGACATGTGGCGTGCGGGGCTCGGGCAGCTGCATCGCTGAACGGTTCATGAATCATACAGCCGGATGCCTGCATTCTACGGCGCGATAACAATAAGGGGGTGTTCCGCCATGTTCACAGGTCTGCGGGCGCTTTTGATCGTCGTCCTGATCACCACCGCGTTCGCCGCAGCGCTCGCGACCGGGGCCGATGCGCGATCCCGGCACCGCCATGGGCGCGGTGGTGACGGCTTCGACGTCGGCGATGCCATCATTGGCGCCGCTGTGCTGGGTGCGGTGATCGGCATCGTCAATGCCGGTAAAAAGGACCGCGACATGCCAGAGGGGCGGCCGCTGCCGCCGGCGCCCTATCCGGACGATGCCTATCCCGGCGATGCTTATCCGGCTGCTTCGAACGAACCCTATGATGCGCGGAACGGCCCCGATCTGGCGGACTGGGCATTCGCCGATCCCGGTTTTGCCAGCCGCTTCCCCTCTGAACGCAGGGCAATCGACGCCTGCGCGCGAGAGGCTGAATCGCTTGGCGGCAGATATGGTGCCGACGCGCGCCTCAGCCGCATCGACGAGGTTGGCTATGATGGCGGCGAGATGCGTGTGACCGGTACCGTGCGTATCGACAATCGGCGCGAGGGGCGGATCGATTCGCCCGGCTTTACCTGCTTTGCCGAGGATGGTTCCGTGACCGGTTTCCGCTTTGCCGAGCAGCTTGCGGCCCGCTGACCTGCGGCATCCGCTAGACTCGGCGCGCTGCCGGGCATATCTCGCCCGGCATGAGCGTCACCCCTATGGAAACCATTCTGGTCGTCGATTTCGGCAGCCAGGTCACCCAGCTGATCGCCCGCCGCGTGCGGGAGGCCGGCGTCTATTCTGAAATCGCGCCTTTCACGAAGGCGGAGGAAGCGTTTCACCGGCTGAAGCCGCGTGGCATCATCCTATCCGGGTCGCCTTCCGGCGTGCCAGAGGAGGGCAGCCCGCGCGCGCCGCAAATGCTGTTCGATGCGGACATTCCAATTCTGGGCATCTGCTATGGCCAGCAGGTGATGTCGCACCAGCTGGGCGGTCGGGTAGAATCTGGCGACAGCGGCGAATTCGGTCGCGCCTTCCTGACCGTGACACAGGACTGCGCCCTGTTCGATGGGTTGTGGGAGGTTGGCGAACGTCACCAGGTGTGGATGAGCCATGGTGACAAGGTCACGCAATTCGCGCCGGGATTCGAGATCGTTGCCATTTCCGATGGCGCGCCCTTTGCCGTCATCGCCGACGAGAAGCGCAAATTCTATGGCACGCAATTCCATCCGGAGGTCGTGCACACGCCCGACGGCGCAAAACTGATCGCGAACTTCGCGCGCCATGTCTGCGGCATTGCCGAGGACTGGACCATGGCGGAATTCCGCGCGCAGAAGATCGCGGAAATTCGCGAGCAGGTAGGCGACAAGCGCGTTATCTGCGGCCTGTCGGGCGGTGTCGATTCCTCCGTCGCGGCTGTCCTGATCCACGAAGCCATCGGCGACCAGCTGACCTGCGTCTTCGTCGATCATGGGCTGCTGCGGCAGGGCGAAGCCGAACAGGTGGTCAGCCTGTTCCGCGGCCATTACGACATGCCACTGGTGCATGTCCGCGCGGAGGAGCGCTTCCTTTCCGGTCTTGCTGGTGTCGATGATCCCGAAAAGAAGCGCAAATTCATCGGTAAGACCTTCATCGACGTCTTCGATGAAGAGGCGACGAAAGTCGGCGGGGCGGATTTCCTGGCGCAGGGGACGCTCTACCCCGACGTGATCGAAAGCGTCAGCTTCACCGGCGGCCCCAGCGTGACGATCAAGTCGCACCACAATGTCGGCGGCCTGCCCGAACGCATGAAGATGGCGCTGGTGGAGCCGCTGCGGGAATTGTTCAAGGACGAGGTGAGGGAGCTGGGCCGCGAGCTCGGTCTGCCGGAACAGTTCGTCGGCCGCCATCCGTTTCCCGGACCGGGCCTCGCCATTCGCATTCCCGGCGAGGTGACGAAGGAGGCATGTGACATCCTGCGAAAGGCCGATGCCATCTATCTCGAGGAAATCAGGAAGGCCGGCCTTTACGACGCCATCTGGCAGGCCTTTGCGGTTCTGCTTCCTGTCCGGACAGTCGGCGTCATGGGCGACAGCCGCACCTATGACCGAGTCTGCGGCCTTCGCGCGGTGACCAGTACCGACGGCATGACCGCCGACGTCTATCCCTTCCCGTCGGAATTTCTGTCGAACGTCGCCACGCGCATCGTCAACGAGGTGCGCGGCATCAACCGCGTCGTCTATGACTATACATCAAAGCCCCCCGGCACGATCGAGTGGGAATGAGGGGATAAGGCAAGCGCGTATTGGGAATAGCGCCAGCGCATCAATGCTGCCGCTATCCCCGATCAGCGATATCGCGGGCAAGGTCGATAAAGGCCCTGAATGCCGCCGATGGGTTTCTGCGACTGGGATAATAGAGGCATAAGGGGGAAAGTGGCGGCGTCCAGTCGTCCAGGACGCGCACCAGGCGGCCCTTTGCAATGTCTTCGCGCACGTCGGACTCCATGAAGAAGCCGATGCCGACCCCTTCCAGTGCAGCGATCCTTGCAAGGCTGGCCTCATCCAGCGTGATGGGGCCGTCGACATCAACCTGAAAGGGCTGCCCCTCCTTCTCGAAATGCCATCGATAGAGCGCTCCATTGGGCAGCCTGACGCGAATGCAGGAATGCCCCCTGAGGTCGGGAGGAACACGCGGCCTATCATGCTCCTCGAAATATGTGGGTGAAGCGACGGCCGCATAGCGGCGAGGTCGACCCAAGGGGATTGCGATCATGTCGCTGGGAACGTCATCCAGATTCCGGATGCCCATATCGAACCCGTCAGCGACGATGTCGACCAGCCTGCCCTCGGTGACGAGGTCGATCTGCACCTCCGGGTAGCGTCGAACGAACCGCAAGAGAAGCGGGGAGAGGATTTCGCGCGCCGCAGTCGCATAGCTGTTTATGCGAAGCGTTCCCGTTGGTGTTTCCTGCTGTGATCGCACGGCCTCCATCGCATCGTGAATGTCCTGCAGCGGCGGGCCGATCTGATCGACGAATTTCTGGCCAGCATCCGTCAGCGAAACGCTTCGGGTCGTACGGTTGAACAAGCGAACGCCCAGCTTCCGCTCCAACTTGCCGATGGTGTTGCTGAGCGCCGTCGTGGACATGCCGAGGTCCAGTGCGGCCTCCCGGAAAGAGGTGCGGCGGGCAATGGCCAGCACAGCGTCGAACTCGATCAGGCTACGGCCTGCCATTATTCTCATTTTCGAAATGCCTCATGGCGCTTTATCCTGATTATCGAAGGTGCCGTCCATCCTTACCTAGACAATCAGGCGAGGACGGAGCCTTGCCAACGATCCGTAAAGCCGATCGCACCTGATCATGGAGAAGAAAGATGGCTGTCGAACTCCCCAAGGCAATCGCCGATTATTTCACCGCCGACAATAAGCTGGCTGCCGATGCTGTTTCCGAATGCTTCACCGCCGATGCGGTGGTGCGCGACGAGGGCAATGTCTACACCGGGCGCGATGCGATCCAGCAGTGGAAGTCGGAATCCTCAAAAAAATACGACTACAGCGTAGAGCCTGTCTCGGTGGCACTTCAGGGCGACAAGACCGTCGTCACGAGCCATCTGGTCGGCAATTTCCCCGGAAGCCCGGTCGACCTGCGATATTTTTTCGTTCTGGCTGGCGAAAAGATCGCTGAGTTGGAGGTCCTGCCATGACTGTCGACGTGGAGCGTGGGAACCTCGACAACAGCATCGCTCCGTTTCTCAGCCTGCAGGGGAAGAGAGCGTTGATCACGTCCGGTACCCGTGGCGCTGGTGCGGCGACAGTCGCCCTTTTTCGTGAACTCGGCGCGGACGTCCTGACCGCCGCGCGTACCAGACCAGCCGGTTTGTCCGAGTCAGTATTCGTCGCTGCCGACCTGACAAGCAGCGATGGCTGCGCGGCCTTGGCGACCGCCGTTGAGGAACGGTTGGGAGGCGTCGACATCATTGTTCACATGTTGGGCGGCTCTTCCGCCCCGGCCGGTGGATTCGAAAGCTTGAGCGACGAAATATGGCGCCAGGAACTCGATCTGAACCTGATGCCTGCGGTGCGCCTCGACCGCGCACTGGTGCCAGCGATGGTGGCGCGGGGTAGGGGCGTCATAATCCACGTGACCTCGATTCAGCGTCAATTGCCTCTGCCGGATGCAACGACGGCCTACGCGGCAGCCAAGGCGGCCCTATCGACGTACAGCAAGAGCCTTTCAAAGCAGGTCTCGCCGAAAGGTGTCCGTGTGGTGCGGGTATCCCCCGGCTGGATCGAGACGGAGGCGTCCGTTGACCTTGCGACCCGGCTGGCAGCGGAACATGGCGGGGATGTCGAGCTGGGAAAAAGGATGATCATGGAATCGCTTGGCGGGATACCGATCGGTCGCCCGTCAATGCCCGACGAAGTGGCAAGTCTGATCGCCTTCCTGGCGTCCGACCGTGCGGGCAGCATCACCGGCACCGAATATCTGATTGACGGCGGGACCGTGCCGACGGCCTGATTCTGTGACCGGGTTCGGAAAATCGGCCGAAATTCCTCGACGATACGAATAGGCGGCAACCGTCGTTCGTACCGATCGGAGGCGAACAGTGACCGTCCTGTACGGTATTCCGAATTACGAGCGATCCGTAACGCTTGTACACGGAAAAGCACGCTGAACAGCCGCTTTAGGCGAACTACGATGAACCTGCGAATGCCGATTATGGGGTGGTTAGCGGACATCGCACTGTGGCATACTCCGTAAATGCGCGAGAGTTGGACCCACGGCTACACGTCAGGCGAGCTTGAGGCGGCACAAGAACGCTATGAGCTGCGCTTCCCACCGGACCTGGTAGAACTGCTGATCGACCGGCGGCCAGCGAATGGATGGGACTGGCGCAACGATGACGCTGGCATCCGACGCGCCCTGAGTCACCCGCTCGACGGACTGCTGTTCGATTTGGAACATAACGATCTTTGGTGGCCGGAATGGGGAGAAAGGCCTGCATCTCATGAAGAACGCGCCGAGGTGCTAACAGCGATTGTAGCCGCCGCGCCTCGCCTCATTCCATTAATCTCTCACCGCTACATTCCGGAAACACCCCACAAGGCCGGGAACCCCGTGTTCTCGGTGATGCAGGCGGATGTGATCTACTACGGGGCGAACCTCAGCGAGTATTTCGCTAACGAGTTTGGCGACACCTATCGCGTTGGCCCGGCGCGCCGCATCCCATTCTGGTCCGAACTAGTAGAGCGCAACTGTTAGGCTGAAGGTCTGCGATTGGGTCGTTAGCGGAATGTCCGGTTTTTGCTAAGGTGCCTCAAAAACCGGACATGGTTTTTTGCATGTGCGATTGCAGCGCATGTCCGAATGCCGCAGACGAAGCTAATAGGAATTACAATGACTAAGATCGAAATCTATGGCATCGCTTCGTGCGATACAGTCAGGAAGGCGCGCAAGGCGCTGGACGCGGCTGGCACTGCCTATGAATTTCACGATTATAAAAAGGCGGGCATAGAGGTCGATCGGATCCTGGGCTGGGCGGAGACGCAAGGGATGGACCGCCTCCTCAATCGTCGCGGCACGACCTGGCGCAAGCTGGACGACGATGCCAAGCGCGCTGCAGAGGACGACAAGGCCGCGGCGGCGCTGATGGCGGACAATCCATCACTGATAAAACGGCCCGTCGTCGAGCATGGAGACGTCGTGCTGGTCGGCTTTGACGAGACGGAGTGGCAGGCCGCCGGGCTTTTGTGATCGCGCGGTGAGCAACGATCCACTCCGGGGGCGGGCATGAGCGTTGCTCTGCTCGCCGTCCTGCTGGGCCTGTTTTCCGCAGTCACGCTTGCGGCGGCGAACCTCAGCGTAAAGGCGGGCAGCGACATTCTGATGGCGCGCTCGATCCTGCAGCTGAGCGCGGCGATTCTGGTTCTGCCGGCAATTTTCCTTTTGCCGCCGCCTGATATGGCGACGTGGTACGCCCTGCTGTTCGCGGTACCGGTGCACTTCATTTACCAGCTGGCACTGATCGGTGCGTTGAAGCATGGCGATCTGTCGCTTGTATTTCCCGTCATGCGCGGAGCGGCGCCGCTGTTGACCGGGCTGCTGGCCTGGGCTGTTCTGGGGGAGGCATTGTCTCCCCTGGCAATGGCCGGCCTTCTCATTTCTACCGCAGCGGTATTCTGGTTCGCATTGCCGAAGGCGGGAACCCGGCTCCTCGCGCATCCAGATGCAAAGGCGCTGGGGTTTGCCGTGCTGACCGCCGCCTTTATCGCGGCCTATAATGTCACCGACGCCCGCGGTGTGCGTGTTGCGCCATCGCCATTTACCTTCATCGCGTGGCTGTTCCTGCTTGATTGTATCGGCGTCACCACCTTGGCGCTGTGGCGGCGCAGGCGCCTGTATCTGCCCATCGTCCGCCAGAAATGGCGCTATGGCGTGGCCGGCGCATTCCTGTCGATCCTCAGCTACGGGGCCGCGCTTTATGCGTTCACGCTCGTTGAAACCGCGCGGGTATCGGCGCTGCGGGAAACTGCGGTCGTCTTTGCAGCGATTTTCGGTTCCTGGTTCCTTAAGGAGCAAATGGGCCGTCGGCGCATCCTTGCTGCCTGCATCCTGGCCGCCGGTCTCGCCCTTTTGCAGTTTTCCCGTTAAGGGGTGGTGCCATGTCCACTACTTTCACGCTGAACACATCGACGTCCCGCTCGCATCCCGTGCCGGAGCCGGTGCGACGCCTGACCATCCCCGCCATTCAGGGCCGCAAGGCGGATGGCCGCACCGAACAGCCTATCGTCATGCTGACGGCCTATACGGCCCGCATGGCGCAATTGCTGGATGCCCATTGCGATATTCTGCTGGTGGGCGATTCGCTGGGGCAGGTCATTTATGGGCTGGATTCCACCGTTCCGGTCAGCCTGGACATGATGTGCGCGCACGGCGCGGCGGTCACGCGCGGTTCCTATAAATCCGTGGTTGTCGTCGACATGCCCTTTGGCAGTTACGAGGCGGGGCCGCAGCAGGCGTTTGAGAGCGCCGCGCGCATCATGAAGGAAACAGGCTGCGCGGCCGTCAAGCTGGAGGGTGGCGAAGTGATGGCGGAGACGATCTCCTTCCTCAGCGCGCGCGGCATTCCCGTGATGGCGCATGTCGGACTGACGCCGCAGGCGGTCAACGCGCTTGGCGGCTATCGCGCGCGGGGGCGCGACGACAGCGAGCGTGCAAAGATCGTCGCGGACGCCAAGGCAACAGTCGATGCGGGTGCCTTCGCACTGGTCATAGAGGGTGTGATGGAGGGCATCGCACGCGAAATAACCGAGACGGTAGCAATCCCGACCATCGGCATCGGCGCCTCCGCCGCGTGCGACGGACAGGTTCTGGTCGCAGAGGATATGCTGGGTCTGTTCGAGAGAACGCCGCGCTTCGTGAAGCGCTTCGATGACCTTGCAGGCCGAATTTCAAAGGCGGCGGAATCCTACGCTAGCGACGTTCGGGACCGCAGCTTTCCGACAGACGCGCAGCTTTATGGCGTCAAGCAAGGGAAGAGCTGACGGGCTCGCGTAGGGTACAGCAACGCCGCTTTCCCATTCCTTCATGTCGCGCTATGACGCGATCCTACATTCCCGACCTGTTGGAGCCCACTCTTGGCAAAAGCGCCAGTCCTTCCTGATTCCAAAGGAAACCCGGAGTCCGACGCATTTCTGCGAGAGGTGGACGATGCCTATCGCCAGGATCGCATGTCATCCTTCTGGCAAAGATATGGACGGTGGCTGCTGATTGCGATCGGTGCGGTATTGATCGCGCTGGCCGGCGTGCTGTGGTGGCAGCAGGAGCAGGCGGCGGAGCGCGGCAGAAATGCCGAAGCCTTCGACCAGGCCATTCGCGGGCTTGATCTGGGCGATCCAGAGGCGCGATCGGAAATCGAGCGCTTCGCTGCGTCAGATATTAACGGATATTCATCCCTCGCGCGGCTTGTCGAGGCCGGCCTTTTGGCAGAAGATGGCGAGATAGAGGGCGCGGTGGAAAATTATCGCGCGGTCGCCGCCGATGTTTCCGTCGAGCAGCCCCTTCGCGACCTGGCGACGGTACAGGCGGCGCGCCTCAGCTTTGATACTGTCGAACCGGAAACCCTGATGGCGGATCTTGCGCCGCTGGCGACCGAAGACAGCGCCTGGTTCGGCGTTGCCGGCGAACTCCTCGCGGCGGCACATTTGAAGGCGGGGGATACTGCGAAGGCGCGCGATCTGTATGTCGCGATGGCTGCATCGGAAACGATCCCGCCGTCTCTTCGCGGCCGCATGAGCCAATTGGCGGCGATGCTGGGCGGGTCGGATGGCGGTGCCACCCTTGAAAGCGAAGCCGCGCCCGACGAGCCAATAGCGGACGGTGATGCCGTCACACCCACTCAGCAACAGGAGCCCGCCGAATGATGCGGCGTCTGATTATCTTTCCGCTTCTTCTGTCCCTTGGGGCTTGCGGAATATTCGGTGGTGATGACGAGGACCGGACGCCGACGATCGGCAATCGCCTGTCCGTTCTGCCGGGTGAAGCCGCGATTGAGGCGGATCCTGCGCTCGCATCGACGCAAATCACTCTGCCGCCGGCGGCCCGTAACAATGATTGGGGCCAACCGGGTGGCAGCGCCACGAAGGCGACCGGGCATCTCGCCCTTGCCGACAGCCCGTCACAAGCCTGGTCGTCACAAATCGGCACCGGGTCCGACGGGGCAGCCTATCTGGTCGCCACCCCCGTCATTGATGGGGAGCGGATCTATACGATCGATACGAAGTCGGAAATCCGTGCCTTCGACACCAATAATGGCGCGCAGATTTGGTCCGCAACGCTTACCAAGGAGGGCGAGAAGGAACGCGCCGCCTTTGGCGGTGGCGTCAGCACGTTTGCCGGGCGTGTTTACGCAACATCCGGCTATGGCATCGTGGCTGCTTTCGATGCGGGCACGGGCCGGGAAATCTGGCGGAAGGACCTCGGCATCCCGCTTCGCGGTTCCCCTACCATCGCGGAGAGCCGTCTCCTCGTCATGACGCAGGACAACCAGCTCATCGCGCTCAACCCCGTGGACGGGGAGCGGGAATGGGAAGTCATCGGGACGATCGAGCCAGCGGGCCTTCTGGGGGCCGCGTCGCCTGCTGTGGCGCAGGGGACCGCCATTATTGGTTTTTCGTCGGGCGAACTTACCGCCGTGCGCATCGAGAATGGCCGCACCGTGTGGCAGGACGCTCTCGCACGAACGGGACGGTCCACTTCACTTGCTGCGCTCAGCGACATCGACGCGCCACCTGTCATCCAGGATGGCTGGGTTTTCGCGATCGGCCATGGTGGCCGGATGGTCGCCGTCGACCTCAATACGGGTGAGCGCGTCTGGGAGCAGTCGCTTGCGGGTGTCACAAGTCCTGTCGTCGCTGGCGAGTGGTTGTTTGCCGTTACCCTGAAGGGGGAATTGGTCGCGGTATCGCGTGCCGATGGGCGCCTGCGGTGGGTGTCGCAACTGCCGGCATATCGCAACATGGAAAAGCGGAAGAACCCGATTTCCTATCGCGGTCCGATCCTGGCTGGCGACCGCCTGTGGGTAACCTCGTCGGAAGGTGATCTGATTGCCGCCTCGCCGTATGACGGGAGCGTGCAAACGGTGATCGAGGCCGGCAAAACCTTCTATCTGCCGCCTGTCGTCGCCGGTGGAACGCTTTACCTCCTGTCCGAGGACGGGCGCCTTAGCGCCTGGCGTTAGAAGCCTCGTGGCACGCCTTCCAAAGGTCGTCATCATCGGGCGGCCGAACGTCGGCAAGTCGACGCTTTTCAACCGGCTGGTCGGCAAGCGCATCGCTATCGTCGATGATACGCCGGGCGTTACACGCGACCGGCGGGAGGGGGCGGCGGAGCTGGGCGACCTGAACTTTATCGCCGTCGACACGGCAGGTCTGGAAAATGAAGGGCCGGAAACGCTCGCCGGTCGTATGCGTCTGCAGACGGAGGCGGCGCTGGACGACGCTGCCGCCGCCCTGATGGTGATCGACGGACGCGCCGGGATCACGCCCGCCGACCGTCATTTCGCGGGATGGCTGAGAACGACGAAGGTGCCGGTCGTGCTGGTCGCCAACAAGGTCGAGCAGGACGCCAATTCCACCTCTGTTTACGAAGCCTATGAACTGGGTCTGGGCGATCCCGTTCCGATTTCCGCCGAACATGGCCAGTGCATGGGCGATCTGTTCGAGGCCCTGTCGCCGCATATCGATGCCGCCGACGTGTGGGAGGGTGAAGATGGTGAGGAGGAGGAGGGGCCGCTGCGGCTCGCCATCGTCGGTCGTCCGAATGCAGGAAAATCGACGCTTATCAACAAGATCATGGAGGAAGAACGCCTCGTCACCGGCCCGGAGGCGGGCATTACCCGCGACTCCATCGAAATCGAGTGGCAGTGGCAGGGCCGGGAGGTACGCCTGATCGACACGGCAGGTGTCAGAAAGCGCGCCCGGGTACACGAAAAACTGGAGAAGCTGTCCGTCGCCGATACGCGGCGCGCCATCGACTTCGCCGAAGTTGTCGTCCTTCTGCTGGATGCGACCTTGGGCCTTGAGGCGCAGGACCTGAAGATCGCCGATCAGGTTCTGCAGGAGGGCAGGGCGCTGATCATCGCCCTCTCCAAATGGGACAGTGCGGAGGATCAGTCGCGCCTCTTCAACGGCGTGAAGGCGGCGCTTGCCGATGGCCTCAGCCAGATTTCCGGCGTCCCGCTGCTGACCGTGTCTGGCCTGACGGGCAAGGGCATCGACGTGCTGATGGACGTCGCCTTCGAACAGCGCGACGCCTGGAGCCGCCGCGTCACCACGGGCGCGCTGAACCGCTGGTTCGAAGCCGCGCAGGAGCGCAATCCCCCGCCCGCACCAAAAGGCAAGCGCATCAAACTGCGTTACGTCACGCAGGCAAAGACCCGCCCGCCCAGTTTCGTCGTCTTTGGCAATCGGCTCGACATGCTGCCCGGCAGCTATGAACGCTATTTGCTGAATTCGCTAAGGGCCGAATTCGGGCTGGAGGGTGTCCCCCTGCGGCTGACCATGCGATCGAAGGAAAACCCCTACGCCAGCTAAATGCGCTTTGCGGGTATTTAGCCGCGCACGGATTTGCGCAGGTCCACGGCTTCGCGCGTCAGGGTTTCGATGCGTTTCCAATCGCCGGAGCTTATGGCGTCGGTCGGCACCATCCAGCTGCCGCCACAGGCATGGATTCGGTCGAATTTCAGATAATCCGTATAATTATGCGGGCCAATCCCGCCGGTCGGAATGAAGCGCACATCGCCATAGGGGGCGGAAATCGCCTTCAGCGTCGTCAGCCCGCCAAAGGCCTCGGCAGGAAAGAACTTCATGTGTTTCACACCAAGGGACAGCCCGCGTTCTATGTCGCTCGGCGTGGCGACGCCTGGAATCATCAGGATGTCATTGTTCTGGCACCATTCGACCATGGCGGGATTCAGGCCCGGCGCGACAAGGAATGTGGCGCCCGCGTCCATCGCGGCGCGCGCCTGATCCACCGTCAGGACCGTGCCCGCGCCAATCAGCATGTCCGGATTCGCATCCCTCATCGCGCGAATGGCCTTCGCCGCTGCGGGTGTGCGGAAGGTGATTTCCGCCAGTGGCAGGCCACCAGCCACCAGCGCCGCGCCCAAATCGGCGGCCCGGCCTGCATCCTCTATCGTAATGACCGGCAAAAGGCCCGCCGCACCAATTTTTTCCAAGATCTGATCGGTCATGGGTTTGGTCCTTCGTCGCCGGGGCGATTTCGCTTCCACAAAGGCGGAGCGCGTGTTGGGAATGTGTATCACAATGGGCACGGATGTCAGGTGCCCGGATTCCGGCACGAACTTTTCGTTCGCCTGTTCCCGGCACGGCAAGTAGATGGGCCACCCATGACCCATCCTCAACCAGCGTCCGGTATCTTTGAAGGCGGCGTACACCGCTTTCCCGTCCGCGTTTATTTCGAGGACACGGATCTGTCGGGTATCGTTTATCACGCAAATTATCTGCGGTACATGGAGCGCGCCCGGTCCGACATGCTGATGCTGGCGGGCATCGACCAGCGACGCACATTCGAGGCGGGTGAGGGCGTTTATGCCCTGGCCAATCTGGAAATTGCCTATAAGCGACCGGCGAAGCTGGACGATGTCCTGATCGTCGAAAGCCGGGTTAGCCGTGTCCGCGCCGCCGCCACCGATATAGAGCAGTCGATCATGCGTTCCGACGCGGAAAAGCGGGAACTCGTCACGCGGGCGGTTGTTACGGCTGCACTGATTGCGCCAGATACAAATGGCGTACAGCGTCCGGTTCGGCAGCCTGCCGATTGGCGGAAAACATTCACGAGCCTGATGGAACAGGCGAAAGGGGATCATGCAGTCTGACAGCGTAGAGGTGGGAATGGCCGCCGCAACCGATCTGTCTCCACTCGCGCTTTTTCTGCAGGCGGATATCATCGTCCAATCGGTGATGGTGGGCCTGTTGGCGGCGTCGATCTGGTCATGGGCCATTATTTTCGACCGGTCCGGCCGCATGCGGCGCGTTGCCAAACAGGCCGACGCGTTCGAGGATCGCTTCTGGAAGGCGGACAGCCTTGAGGATTTTCACGGCAGCCAATCGAAGCTGACGCACCCGAGCGCGGCGATATTCAATGCCGGCATGACCGAATGGCGGCGTTCGAAACGGGGCGGGAAGGTGCAGGCACAGGGTCTCAGGACCCGGCTCGCATCCACGATGCAGGTGACGATCGATCGCGAGATTGGCCAGCTTTCCGACCGCCTGAACGTATTGGCCACCATCGGGTCCGTGTCCCCCTTCGTGGGGCTGTTCGGGACTGTGTGGGGTATCATGCGCGCTTTCACCGGTATCGCCGCCAGCCAGAACACCACGCTCGCGGTCGTCGCCCCGGGCATTGCGGAGGCGCTGTTCGCAACCGCCCTGGGCCTGTTTGCAGCAATTCCCGCGGTCATTGGCTATAACCGCCTGCTGCATCGTATCGGCTCCCTCGAAAGCCGCCTGATCGGATTTTCTGAAGAATTTCAGAACCTCCTCTCCCGCGAACTAGACGAGCGGGGCTAGGCGGCATGGCAATGGGTCTCGTCTCTTCGCGTGGACGTGCCCGGCGCGCGCCCATGGCGGAAATCAACGTAACGCCGCTGGTCGACGTGATGCTGGTCCTGCTGATCATTTTCATGATCACGGCGCCCCTGCTGGTGGCGGGCGTACCGGTCGACTTGCCGGATTCGAACGCTGGTTCCCTAAACACTGACGACACCCCCATCCAGATCTCGCTGGATGGAGAGGGCGGCGTATTCATCGACGAGCAGTTGCAGGATGCCGAGACCTTCCCCGCGCGTCTCGCCGCGATCCGGCAGGCCCGTCTGGGGCCGGACGAGCCGCGCGTTTATATTCGTGCCGACCGGGCGCTCGACTATGGCCTCGTCATGCGCGTACTCGGAGAGGTCAATGCGGCCGGATTTCGCCGCGTGGCGCTGGTCAGCGAGGCGGACTCAGGTTCCCAATGACGGAGGGTCGGGCTCTCACTCTTGCAGGTGTGGCACATATTGCATTGTTTGCCGCACTATCGCTTAGCTGGAGCCTGTTCGGTGATGACGAGCCGCTGTACGATGAGCCGGTATCGGTGGAATTCGTTGAAATCGGCGACATGCCGACGGTAACTGAGCGGCTGGAGCCCACATTGGCGACCCAGCCGAGGGAAACCGTGGACGCGCCGGATGTCGAGCCAGAGGTGGCCGAGCTCGAGATGGAAGCGGCCGAACTTCCCGAGCTGAGCACCGAATCGGAGCTGCCGCCGGTCGAGAAGCCCCCCGAGCCGAAGCCGGAGAAAAAACCGCCTGCCGCCAAGGCGCCTGCAAAGCCAAAGCCCAAGTCCGAGGCAAAGCCCGCACCGAAGAAGCAGGAGCTGACCGAGGCGGTGGATCTGTCGAAAAAGCAATCTGACAAGGTGCGAACGGAACAGGATTTCGCCTCGATGATTACCGATGCGCTGCCTGAACAGGTGGCGCTGTCGTCGGTTCAGCAGACAACGCTCGCGGGTGCGATTCGCGATCGCATCTATAAATGCTGGGACCCCTCTGCTGGCGGACCCGATTCAGGGTCTATCGTCACCACGCTGCGGGTAAAGGCGGCGAAGTCCGGTGAGATTATCGGACGCCCGACGATGGTAAAACAAACCGGATCGGGCAATGCCGGATATAAGCGCGCCGCGCGCGATGCCGCGATTCGGGCGGTGATGAACCCCAGTTGCTCGCTAAAGGGTCTTCCAGCTGAACTCTATGCAGGCGGCTGGGAAGACTTTACGCTGAATTTCGATCCGAAGGATTTTTAGATGCTCAGAACGCTTTTCGCGACCTTCCTGCTGATGATCTCCGCGCCGGTGGTCGCGCAAAATCTTAGCGTCGATATCAATCAGGGTGTGTCGCGCCCGCTTCCCATCGCGATTCCCGATTTCACCACGCGCACCGACGTGGAAACGCCCGCCGGAACGACGGCGCAACTGGGTGTACGCGTGGCAGAGGTCGTTACGAACGATCTGAAATCGTCCGGCCTGTTTCGTCCCATCGACAAGCTCGCTTTCACGACCACGGTTCGTTACCCCGACGTTCTGAGTCCGCAATTCGCCAACTGGCGTACAGTCGCCGCGCAGGCATTGGTGACCGGCTTTGCCGAGCGGCAGGCCGATGGCTCCATCACGGTGGGCTGCTATCTGTACGATGTCTTTTCAGAAGAGGTTCTGGTGCGGGAAGGTTTCAATACCGAGCCGCGCAACTGGCGGCGGGCGGCGCACAAGTGCGCGGACGCGGTCTATTCCCGTCTGACGGGTGAGGCAGGCTATTTCGACAGCCGCATCGTCTATGTTTCGGAAACCGGACCGGCGACAAGCCGGATCAAGCGCCTTGCCGTGATGGACCAGGATGGTGCCAATCATCGCTTCCTGACCAATGGTCAGAATCTGGTGCTGACGCCGCGTTTCTCCGCCAACGACCAGACGGTGGCATATCTCAGCTATGCGCAGAACCGTCCGCGGATTTATTCCTACGACATCGCCTCTGGCCAGCAGCGGCTGATCGGCGATTTCCCGAATATGAGCTTTGCGCCGCGCTTTTCGCCCGATGGTCGCCAGCTTGCCTTCAGCCAGAGCCGTGCCGGCAATACCGACGTCTATATAATGAACTCAGATGGCGGCAATGTGCGGCGGCTGACCACCTCGCCCGGTATCGACACTGCGCCCAGCTTTTCCCCGGACGGGCGGCGAATCGCCTTTGAAAGCGATCGCGGCGGATCGCAGCAGATCTACACGATGAATGTGGACGGATCGAACCAGCAGCGCATCAGCTTTGGCGACGGCCGCTATGGCACGCCGGTGTGGAGTCCGCGCGGCGACCTGATCGCCATGACGAAGATCGGCGGCGGCAAGTTCCGCATCGGCGTCATGCGTCCCGATGGTTCAGGCGAACGCCTGCTGACGGACAGCTGGCAGGATGAGGGGCCGACATGGTCCCCCAATGGCCGCGTCATCATGTTTTTCCGCTCTCGTCAGGGGGGAGGGGCGGATCTACACTCCATCGACCTGACGGGAATAAATGAACGGCGGATTCCGACTCCCCTGGAAGGGTCGGATCCGGCATGGTCAGCCTTGTTACCGTAACCAAGTCGCAACGGAACCGGATCATGCTTCCAACTGTTGCCTCGGCAACGACCACTAATAACAAACGGGGTAAAACGATGAATATGAAATTGACGAGTGTTCTATCCATTGGCCTGATACTTGGCGTTTCGGCCTGTTCGAAGAATAATGATGACCTGCCGCCGCCGCCGCCGCCGCAGGAAACTGCCACACCCACCCCGACGCCGACTCCGACCCCCAGCACCGGCGTTACGAACACTGTCGTTCCTGGCAGCATGGAAGATTTCATGGAGAAGGTCGGCAGCGATACGATCTATTTCGCTTATGACAGCTCCTCGCTGGACGACGAGGCGCGCTCTACACTCGACAAGCAGGCCGCGTGGCTTTCGCAATATCCTAATGTTCGCGTTTCAATCGAAGGCCATGCCGACGAACGCGGTACGCGCGAATATAACCTCGCACTGGGGGAACGCCGCGCCAACGCAGTCGCAACCTATATGCAGCAGCAGGGCGTCACATCCGGTCGCGTCACGACGATCAGCTATGGCAAGGAACGCCCGGCTGTCGAAGGGTCTAGCGAGGCTGCCTATGCACAGAACCGTCGCGGTGTGACCGTTCTGTCCGGTGCCGCTGCCAGCTAAGCTGCTTGAGCATGAATAGGTGAGGGGCTCGTCCGTCGGGACGGGCCTCTCTTTTTTTGACATGTCAGGGGTGCCTTACGTTCGTCACCTGGCGTTGCTATATTGCCGGTAATAGAAGTTGCTGGAAAAAATCCTTCATGTCCGTTCGCCCCTGGCGCGATATCGAACGCCGCAAGTGTCGGCAGATCATGGTCGGCAATGTGCCCATCGGCGGCGACGCGCCGATTGCGGTTCAGACGATGACCAACACTCCCACATCCGATGCGCGCGCGACGATCGACCAGATCCGCGCCTGTGAGGAGGTAGGCGCCGATATCGTTCGCGTATCATGCCCCGACACGGAATCGACCGCGGCATTCAAGCTGATCGCAAAGGCGGCGGCTGTGCCTCTGGTCGCGGATATTCATTTTCATTACAAACGCGCGCTGGAAGCGGCCGATGCCGGCGCGGCGTGTCTGCGCATCAATCCGGGCAATATCGGTTCGTCGGAACGCGTCGCGGAGGTTGTGCGCGCGGCAAAGGCGAACGGCTGTTCGATCCGCATCGGCGTCAATGCAGGCAGCCTTGAGAAAGACCTGCTCGAAAAATACGGAGAGCCCTGTCCGGAGGCGCTCGTCGAAAGCGCCCTCGATCATATCAAGTTACTGCAGGACCACGATTTCCACGAATATAAGGTCGCGGTGAAGGCATCCGATGTGTTCTTGGCGGTCGCGGCCTATCATGCGCTGGCGGAAACGGTCGACTGTCCCCTGCACCTCGGCATTACGGAAGCGGGCGGCCTTATCGGCGGCACGGTCAAATCCTCCATCGGTATGGGCAGTCTTTTGTGGGCGGGTATCGGCGACACCATCCGCGTGTCGCTCAGCGCCGAGCCGGTCGAAGAGGTGAAGGTCGGCTTCGAAATGCTGAAGGCGCTGGGTCTTCGCACCCGCGGCGTCAGGGTGGTGTCCTGCCCCAGCTGCGCGCGCCAGGGGTTCGATGTGATCCGCACCGTCGAAACGCTGGAAAAACGCCTGGAGCACATCAAGACGCCCATGTCGCTGTCGGTGCTGGGCTGCGTTGTAAATGGCCCGGGTGAGGCGCGGGAGACCGATATCGGCCTGACGGGCGGCGGAAAGGGCAAGCACATGGTGTATTTGTCCGGCGTCACGGATCATCATGTCGCAAGTGCGGATATGATCGACCACATCGTCGGCTTGGTCGAGGCGAAGGCGGCGGAAATCGAGGCGGGGCTGTCCGAGGCGGCATAGCCGGGCATTATTGCAGCGGCACGCGGCAAATCCTCTGCGGAATGTGACAGACTCGTAACGTTTCCTGCGTATAAACTTCACGCCGCTGCACCGCAGCAAAGCGTAAATGGCGCGAATTCCAACATTCAGCCGGAAGTTATCATGATCCGCACTCGTCTTCTTATGACCGTTGCGACGCTGTTCGTCGCCTCCCCCGCCCTTGCCCAGACCGCCGCTCCCGTCACTGACGGGCTGCCCGACGATGTCATTGTCGTCACAGCACAAAAACGCTCCGAGCTGATCACCGACGTTCCCGTCACCGTCACGGCCTATTCCGGCGAGCAGATGCAGCGAATCAACGTCAATGAATTTGACGAACTGTCTGCCTTTGTCCCCGGCCTGAACGTTCAGGAGCAGAGTGCGAACAATCCCGGCTTTGTCATTCGCGGCATTACGTCCGATTCGGGCAGCGCACAGGTCGCGCCGCGCGTGACGATCTATTATAATGGCGTCGACGTATCCCGGTCGCGCGGGTCCTATTTCAAACTGTTCGATCTGGAGCGGGTCGAGGTGGTGAAGGGACCGCAGGCGACCCTGTTCGGCACCGCGGCCACCATTGGTGCGATCTCGGTCATCACCAACAAGCCGCAATTTGAGAATCAGGCGGCAATCAGAGCCTCCTACGGCAATTTCGACGCCATGGAGATCGAGGGGATGGTCAATCTGGCGGGCGAGCGCGTGGCAGGGCGCATTGCCGGCTATTATGAACAGCGCGACGGCTATGTCCGCAACATTGCCGGTGAACCCGGCACGACCAGCGCGGCGCTGGTAGGGGTCGATCAGGACGATCTGAACGGTATTGAACAATTCGGCCTTCGCGGCTCGGCACGGATCGAAGCGGGCGATGGCACGATCGACCTGATTGCCACTTACGAGCAGCAGGATAATCCGGGTACCGCGTTCATATCCGGCACGATTCCGGCGACCGGCGGCGATACCAGCCCCTTCAGCTTTGCTGAACTGGGCGGCATCGCGGACAGCGAAGAGACGCTCGGCACACGCAAGCTAAAGCTGGAGCGGCAGGTTTTCGATGCGAACCTGACAATCAATATCCCGGTTTCGGATGCACTGTCCCTGACATCGGTCACTGGCTATCGCGAATTCGACAGCCTCGAAACGTTCGATGCAGATGGGTCGGCGCTGCCGTTCCTGGAATTTTCGGAAGACGCCGAGGGCGAGCAGATGTCGACCGAACTGCGGCTCGCCTATGACAATGCTGGCCCGCTTCGCGGCTTTGTCGGGTTCAATCTCTTCCACGAGGAGGGCACGCAAGCGGCGCCATTTTCTTCTGAAGAAGGCATCTACCTGTTCTGTGCGCAGGGTTTCTGTCAGGGCGAGGATGCACTGACGCAGGCGCCGCTCTTTACCTCACAGGCGACGATGGGTGCCGTGACGGCGATCCCCTATCGATCCGTCTTCACCAATGGCGGCAAGAACAGCGCCTATTCCATATTCGCGGACGCCACTTTTGCACCGATTGAACGTCTGGAATTGACCGCCGGCGTCCGCTGGGTCTCCGAATATCGCCGCTCCTCCTATTCGGCCGTACAGCCGGATTCGGTGCTGCTCGGGCTGCTCGGCGCGCCCGCGCCGCTGCTTCCGATCGTGGACACTGCGGGTCAGATATTCACCGCTGATGACACGTTCAATGCATGGCTGCCCCGTTTCAACGCGCTGTTTGAAATCACGAATGCGATCAACGTCTACGGCACCGTTTCAAAGGGGCGGCGCGCACCCGTGCTCGACCTCAGTGCGCAGGCGGGACCGAATGGCCCGGTCGCCGATCTGACGCTGATCAGCCAGGAGGAAGTCTGGAATTACGAAGGCGGCATAAAGGGCGCCCTTGGCAATCTGTCGGGCAGCGTCGGCGTCTTCTATCAGGATTATTCCAATTTCCAGACCAGCTTCATCGACGAAGGCGGCATCGTGCAGCCCGTCGATGCCGGTCAGGCATCCAATTTCGGCGTCGAGGTGGAGGCTGCGGCCACTCTTGCCCCCTGGGTGCGGATCTTCGGCAATTATGCCTATATCGACGCGCAGATCGACTCGCCCAGCGATCAGACCTTTCCGGGCGTGGATTTCGTGGGCAGTCGCTTTCGTCTGCAACCCAAGCATTCCGCCTCCGCCGGGATCGACGTGAATTATGATCTGGGCAACGGAATGAACCTGACGCTGACGCCCACTGCCACCTATCGCAGCCGCGTTTTCTTTGAAATTCCGAACGACCCCGCGATCAGCCAGGGTGGCTACACCCTTGTCAATCTTCGCGGCGGTGTCGGCTTTGGCGACGGAAAATATTCGATCATGGGGTTTGCCACGAACCCGCTTGATGAGAAGTTCATCATCGAAGCGGGCAATACAGGCGGCGGCTTTGGCTTGCCCACGTTCATTCCTGGCGAGCCGGCGCTCTACGGGGTGGAAGTCTCGGCGAAGTTCTGACCCCCGCGTAACCCGTTATTAGGATTTGCGGGCGAAGAGTGCAGACATGCGCTGTTCGCCCGTGATCCTGCTCGTTGCTCTTCTGCCAGTGATGGAAGTACTCGGTCTCTTCACAAGCTGAACGCGCGGCGGCCATTCGCTAACGCCGCGCGCTTTTCTCCTAACTCGCCAATTCGTCCCATTTTTCGCGCATCTTCGAAAAGAAGTTGGCCGATTTGGGCGAGCTGCGCGCGTCCACCTCCAGCATACGGAATTCTTCCAGCAGTTCCTTCTGCCGTTTCGACATGCGCGTGGGCGTTTCCACCTCTATTTCTACGACCAGATCGCCACGACCGCCGCCGTTCAGGCCGGGCATGCCCTTGCCGCGGCGGCGTATTTCTCGACCGCCCTGTGTGCCGGCGGGGATCGCGAGCTCGTCCAATGAACCATCGATGGCAGGCACCTCGATCGTGCCGCCAAGCGCTGCATCGGTGAAACAAACGGGTACCTTGACGTGCAGATTGGTGCCCTGCCGCTCGAAAACCTCGTGCGGGATCAGATGTATGAAGATGTAGAGATCGCCGGCAGGTCCGCCACGCGCGCCCGCCTCGCCCTCGCCGGACAGGCGGATGCGGGTCCCATTGTCGACACCGGCTGGGACTTTTACGTCCAGCGATTTTTCCTTGTCGACACGTCCGGCACCCAGGCAATCGTCACATACCTTTGACGTTACCCGGCCGGCACCGTGGCAGGCGGGGCAGGGGCGCTCGATCACGAACATGCCCTGTTGCACGCGAACCTGGCCGTGGCCCTGGCAGGTAGAACATGCCTCTACCGTCGCGTCGGGCGCCGCGCCCGAACCGGCACAGCTGTCGCAGGTCGCCGCCACGTCGATGACGATCTCCTTGCGGGCACCCGTGAACGCCTCCTCCAGGCTCAGTTCCATATTGTAGCGTAGATCGCCGCCGCGAATGGCCTGGCTGCGCTGCTGGCGGCCACGGCGCGCGCCTCCGCCCATGAACTCGCTGAAAATATTGTCAAAGATGTCGGAGAAGTCACCGCCACCGGCGTGGAAGCCGCCGCGCCCACCGCCGCCGCCGCCATTTTCGAACGCCGCCTTCCCATAGCGGTCATAGGCCGCCCGCTTTTGCGGATCCTTCAGACACTCATAGGCTTCGGCGCAGGCGCGGAATTTTTCTTCGGCAACGGCATCACCGGGGTTCCGGTCGGGATGGAACTTCATCGCGAGCTTGCGATATGCGGTTTTTATGGTCGCGCCGTCCGCATCGCGCGACACTCCGAGCGTTTCGTAATATTCGGCTTCGGCCATGTTCAGCTAATTTCCCCAATAATCGTCCTGCTGAACCCGATTTCCAACATCCAGCATCTGAGCGTCGGGCCTTCAGCGGGCGGACCGCGGAACGCGCAACGGATCCAGGGGCGGTACAGACGGGACGGGCCGGTTGCCTGAAACGGCAACCGCCCCGTCCCCCAATTCTGCTTTACGCCGCCTTGTTCTCGTCTTCGTCGTCGACTTCAGAGAATTCGGCGTCCACCACATCATCCTCGGGCTTCGCGCCGGTCTCGGCGGTCGCTTCGGGATCGGGGGCATTGGCCTGCTGCTCGGCCTCGTAAATGGCCTTGCCCAGTTCCATGGCCGCCTCGGCAAGCGCCGAAGACTTGGTCTTCAACGCGTCGGCGTCGGGCGAATCCTTGCCCAACTCGTCCTTCAGCTCGGTCAGCTTGGATTCGATATCCGACTTCACCGAGGCATCGACCTTGTCGCCATGCTCGGAAAGCTGCTTCTCGGTCTGGTGAACCAAGCTGTCCGCCTGATTGCGGGCTTCCGCCACCTCACGACGCTTCTTGTCGTCATCGGCAAACTTCTCGGCGTCCTTGACCATCTGGTCGATCTCGGAATCGGAAAGGCCGCCAGAGGACTGGATGCGGATCTGCTGCTCCTTGCCCGTGCCCTTGTCCTTCGCGCTGACGTTGACGATGCCGTTGGCGTCGATGTCGAACGTGACCTCGATCTGCGGAACACCGCGCGGGGCAGGCGGGATGCCGACCAGATCGAACTGGCCCAGCATCTTGTTATCCTGCGCCATTTCGCGCTCACCCTGGAAAACCCGGATGGTCACCGCATTCTGATTGTCGTCCGCGGTCGAATAGGTTTGCGACTTCTTCGTCGGGATCGTGGTGTTGCGGTCGATCATCTTCGTCATCACGCCGCCCAGCGTTTCGATGCCCAGCGACAAGGGCGTCACGTCCAGCAGCAGCACGTCCTTGACATCGCCCTGCAGCACGCCTGCCTGAATGGCGGCGCCCATGGCCACGACCTCGTCCGGGTTCACGCCCGTGGACGGCTCCTTGCCAAAGAACTTCTGCACCTTCTCGCGCACCAGCGGCATGCGGGTCATGCCGCCGACCAGCAGGACCTCGTCGATCTCGTCCTTGGAAACGCCCGCATCCTGGATCGCCTTCTTGCAAGGCTCCAGCGTGCGTTCGACCAGATCGCCGACCAGCTTCTCAAGATCGGAGCGCGACATGGTCAGCACCAGATGCTTCGGGCCGTTCTGGTCGGCGGTGATGAACGGCAGGTTCACTTCCGTCGACTGAGCGGAGCTGAGCTCGATCTTCGCCTTCTCGGCTGCTTCCTTCAGGCGCTGCAGGGCCAGACGATCCTTCGTCAGGTCGATCCCCTGGTCCTTCTTGAAGTGATCGGCCAGGTGCTCGACGATGCGGGCGTCGAAATCCTCGCCGCCCAGGAACGTGTCGCCATTGGTCGACTTCACCTCGAACACGCCGTCGCCCAGTTCCAGGACGGAAACGTCGAACGTGCCGCCGCCCAAATCATAAACGGCGATCGTCTTGTTGGCGTCCTTGTCCAGGCCATAGGCCAGCGCGGCCGCCGTCGGCTCGTTGATGATGCGCAGCACTTCCAGACCGGCGATCTTGCCTGCATCCTTCGTCGCCTGGCGCTGTGCGTCGTTGAAGTAGGCGGGCACGGTGATGACGGCCTGCGAAACGGTTTCGCCCAGATAGCTTTCCGCCGTTTCCTTCATCTTTTGCAGGATGAAGGCCGACACCTGCGACGGGCTGTATTTCTCGCCGCCTGCCTCGACCCATGCATCGCCATTCGATCCCTTGACGATGGTATAGGGAACCAGATCCTTGTCCTTCTGGGTCATCGGATCGTCGAACTGGCGGCCGATCAGGCGCTTGATGGCGAACAGGGTATTTTCCGGGTTGGTCACTGCCTGGCGCTTCGCCGGCTGGCCGACGAGACGCTCGCCGTCCTTGGTGAATGCAACCTGCGACGGCGTCGTGCGCGCGCCCTCTGAATTCTCGATTACCTTCGGCGCGCTGCCATCCATGACTGCAACGCAGCTGTTGGTGGTGCCGAGGTCGATACCGATAACCTTTGCCATCTATGTTTCCTCTTTAACTTTCCTAAGCAAAACAATGGTCCACGGACATGTGCGCTTCATAAAGCCGCAGCTTCCGTGAGTACGGAGGCCGATGTAGGAAGAGGCGATTTGCCATACAAGGGCGCCCGGCACCCGAGCCGTCGCCCCCGTACAGGAGAAGTAAACATGTTGAGACGCATGGCCATGACTGCCATTTTTTCGCTGGCCGCTCTGACGGCGTGCGGACAGCCCGCGCAGCCGGAAAGCGAAGCGACAAATGAGGAAGCCCTCACCATGCGCGCCGAGGGTGTTGCGCTGGGACAATTCTATCTGGTCCTGCCCGCCGTGCGCGGTCGTCCAGGGGCGCTGTACGGAACGATGCGGGGTGGTTCCCAGGATGATACACTGACCGCGATCAGGATCGACGACGCGCGCGTCGAACTGCACGAAACCCTCAGTGAGGGCGGGCGGATGCAGATGATCGAGGGGCCTGACTTCGCCATTCCTGCGGAAAGTACCGTCGAGCTTTCGCCGGGTGGCCTGCACGGCATGGCGTTCGATCTGCCGCCCACTTTGGTGCCCGGTTCATCGCTCGACGTGGTACTGATCTTCGAAAAGGCAGGCGAGCAGACCATCGCGGTGCAAACGCTCGCACCGGGGACCATGCCCACCTCCATGGGCGGATCTCAGGCGACAGAGGCGGGGATGACGCATTCCGCGGGCGATTGAGCGGCGGCCCGCCACCCTGGGGGAGCGCGGCATGGCGGCGTCGATCTTCGGCGCTGCGCTGGATATGGATGCAATGCGCTTTTGCCTGGGGAAGTGGTATTTCCTGCAACCGGCGTGGATCACCATGTCGCCGGACGGGAATATCTGGATGCACCCGAACAGCGGATTATGGCGTGACGATTACAGCAAGGCCCCCTTGGGCCTTCGCGCGCATATCATGCACGAACTGACCCATGTCTGGCAGCATCAGCAGGGGATTTTCCTGCCCCTAAGGCGGCATCCCTTCTGCCGGTATCAATACCGGTACATTCCGGGAAAATCCTTCGCGGGCTATGGGCTGGAGCAGCAGGCGGAGATTGTTCGCCATGCATTTCTGGCGAAAGAGGGACGGGCGACCGAGGGAAAGCCCGACGGACACACGTTCGCCGCGCTCCTGCCATTCGGGCCGGATGTGGGCTGAACGGCGGAAACGCGGCGAACGGTCGTGTGGTGGCGATTTAGCCCTTAATTGGGGCGATTTACCGGGTACCCCCGCGTGCCGTAGCAATCATCGTCGAGGCGGCCCCTGCGGTCATACCCGTCGCATTTATCATTCTTGTCCAGAAAATAGCCTGCTGCCGCGCCTACGGCTGCACCAACTGCGGCGGCAGTTCCTGTGTCCGTGTCAACGATACCGGTTTCGTCTGCCAGTACACCGGCCGCAGCGCCTGCTGCAGCGCCCTCGACAGCATAATTCTCTGCACAAGCAGTTGTCATGGTAAGGGCCGCCAGCGGCGCAATTGCGATCAGGAAACGCGATTTCATAAGCCTACTCCTTGATGAAGGTCCCAAGGGTTTAAGCCGTGAAACGCCATTCCGTTCCAAAAGGCCGCCGCGCCCCAGACACGGTTCGTCGGAGCGATTACTTTGCTACGGTGACCATCGCCGGACGCAACAGGCGGTCCTTGATGGTATAACCCGCCTGAAGCTCCATCGCGATGATGCCCGATGGCGTCTCTTCGGTCGCGTCTACCTCCATCATGGCCTGGTGCAGATTGGGGTCCAGCTTCTCGCCAACGGCGGCGATCCGCGCGATGCCGTGCTTTTCAAAGGTCTTCATCAATTCCTTCTGGGTCATCTGCACACCCGTCAGCAGGCCCTGATTGACCACCTCGTCCTTTTCCGCCGCCTCAAGGGCGCGGGCAAGATTGTCGGCAACCGAAAGTAGATCGCGCGCGAACCCGGTAATGGCATAATTCGCGCTGTCGCTACGCTCGCGCTCGCCACGCTTGCGAACATTCTCCGTTTCCGCCGCCTGTCGTACCAGCCTGTCCTTCAGGTCGGCAATTTCCGTCATCAGGGCGTCGACCCGGGGATCTTCGACGTCTTCAGCCTCTTCTTCGGGCTGAACCGCGTCTTCATCCTGCGCCATGGCGGCTTCTGCTGCCTGTTCCGCCTCGAAATCGGCCTGTGCCTGTTCCTCTGCCAAACGATCCTCGTCACTCATCATTTCATCAACCTCGAAAGCGTTTTGGCCGTATAGTCGACCATGGGAATGATCCGGGCATAATTCAGGCGCGTAGGTCCGATAACCCCGACCACGCCCAAGATTCTGCCCTCTGCGGACTGATATGGGGAAGCGATAACGCTCGATCCAGACAGGGAATAGAGCTTGTTCTCGCTCCCGATGAAAATCTTCATGGCGCGCGCCTCCCGCGCCAGGTCGAGAACGTCCAGCAGGTCCTCCTTGCCGTCGATGTCGTCCAGCAGCTGGCGGACACGTTCCAGGTCCGCCGCCGCCGCATCGTCGATCAGGTGCGCCTGCCCGCGCACGATCAGGACGGCGCGATCGCGTTCGTCGCGCGACCATGTTGCCAGGCCGCGGGCGACAATATCCCGTGCGGCGCTGTCCAGCGCGGTGCGTCCTTGGGAAATCTCCTTTTCGATGCGCGCAACCGCCTCTGCCAGCGAAATGCCGGAAAAGCGCGCATTCATGTAATTCGCGGCTTGGGTAAGCTGGGCAGGATCGAGCGGATGATCGGATTCGATAACCCGGTTTTCGACGCTGCCGTCCGATCCGATCAGAACCGCCAGTGCGCGCCGGTCGGTCAGCGGCGTAAATGCCACCTGGCTTAGTATGACTTCGCCCTTGGGCACCATCACGACGGCGGCGCAGGCGGCAAGACCCGACAGCGCGCCGGTCATGCGCTCGATGGCGGCGGCGCTGGACCGGTCGGTATCCTGCAATTGCGCCTCTATGGCGGCACGCTCATCCGCGCCCGGCACGGACCACTCGATCATGCCGTCGACGAACAGGCGCAGTCCGGTATCGGTCGGCATCCGTCCCGCGCTGGTGTGGGGACTGGCGAGCAGACCCGCGCCCTCCAGTTCCGCCAGGATGGACCGGATCGACGCGGCGCTAAGGCCCAGGCCGCCGGGCAAGCGCGCCAGCGTCTTGGAACCAACGGGATTGCCGCTTTCCAGATACTCGTCGACCACCTGCTGGAACACGGACCGTGCGCGGTCGGAAAGATCGGCGAGCGTGGGCATGTCAATGGCGATGTAGGGAGTCCGCTTGCCCATGCCAATCACCGGCCTATGTGGGGGCAGACAATTCGCCATAAGGATTTTTCATGCGCCCATCAGGACGCGCGCCCGACGAAATGCGCGCCATCGAAATCATTCCGAACTTCACGAAGCATGCGGAAGGTTCCGTGCTGATCAAGTTCGGCGCGACGCAGGTATTGTGCACCGCCAGCGTAGAGGACCGCCTGCCGCCCTGGTTGCGCGGCAAGGGCGAAGGTTGGGTCACCGGCGAATATGGTATGTTGCCCCGTGCGACGCACACGCGCGGCAACAGGGAAGCAGCGCGCGGCAAGCAGTCCGGCCGCACACAGGAAATACAACGTCTGATCGGGCGGTCGCTTCGCGGCGTTGTCGACCTGAAAAAGCTGGGGGAGCGTCAGATCACCCTCGACTGCGATGTTCTTCAGGCGGATGGGGGGACACGGACCGCCGCGATCTCCGGCGCATGGGTTGCCCTGCGTCTGGCGGTGAACGGCATCATGGCGGAAAATCCCGGCATGGAGGACCCGATCCACGGCCAGGTCGCCGCCATCAGCTGCGGCGTCTATAATGGCGCGGCTGTCTGCGATCTGGATTATGACGAGGATTCGAATGCCGACACGGACGCGAACTTCGTCATGATTCCCGGTGGTGGGATCATCGAAATTCAGGGTACCGCCGAAAAGGAGCCGTTCGACGAGGAAATGCTGCTGCGCCTGCTGCGCCTTGCCCGCATGGGGTGCGAGGATATTTTCGCTGCACAGCGCCGGGCGATCGGCTGACCGATGGCGCACCGAAGGCTCGATCCCGGCCCCCTGGTCATCGCCAGCCATAATCCGGGCAAGGTCCGCGAAATCGGTGCCTTGCTCGGCCCGTTCGGTGTCGAGCCGGTGTCTGCCGGTGAATTGGGCCTGCCTGAACCCGAGGAAACCGAAGCGACCTTCATCGGCAATGCGGAACTGAAGGCCCGCGCTGCGGCGATCGCCAGCGGCAAGCCTGCCCTTGCCGACGATAGCGGATTATCGGTGGACGCGCTGGACGGGGCGCCGGGTATCTACTCGGCGCGCTGGGGCGGCGAAGCAAAGGATTTCGATCTTGCGATGCGCAAGGTGCATGAGCGCATGACGGCAGCGGACAGCGACAGTCTGGCGGCCCATTTCACCTGCGCCCTGTCGCTCGCCTGGCCCGATGGGCATGCGGAAACATTCGAAGGCAAGGTCTTCGGCACCATCGTGTGGCCGCCGCGGGGGTCGCGGGGTTTTGGCTACGACCCCATTTTCCAGCGGGATGGTGACGACATCAGCTTTGCCGAAATGGACCCGGACGAAAAACATGCGATCAGCCATCGTGCGGCGGCATTCGATCAATTGGTGCGGGCTTGCCTGAAGCGATAACCCAGGAACCGTTGGCGCTTTACGTGCACTGGCCGTTCTGCCTGTCCAAATGCCCTTATTGCGACTTCAACAGTCATGTTCGGGCGAAAATGCCCGAGGAGGAGTGGCTGGGCGCCCTGCTTGCCGACATGGAATTCGAGGCCGCGTCTACGGGCGGGCGACCGCTTGTCAGCATCTTCTTTGGCGGCGGTACCCCGTCGCTCATGCAGCCGTCGACGGTTCGGCAGATTATCGAGCGCGCCATGATATTATGGCGCGCCACGGAAGATATCGAAATAACGCTGGAGGCGAATCCGAACAGCGTGGAGGCGGCCCGGTTTGCAGGCTTTGCCGATGCGGGCGTCAACCGCGTTTCGCTGGGCCTGCAGGCGCTCGATGACAGGGATCTAAAGGCGCTCGGGCGGCAACACAGCGTTGCGGAGGGCCTTGCCGCCCTCGATATCGCGCAACGGCATTTCACCCGTGTTAGTTTCGACCTCATATATGCCCGCGAAGGGCAGGCGGAGGCTGCGTGGCAGGCGGAACTTGCCCGCGCCCTGGCCTTCGGCACCGGCCACATCTCGCTTTATCAATTGACCATAGAGCCCGGTACGAACTTTGCGGCACGGCATAAACGCGGCGAGTTGGTCTTGCCTGCCGAAGATCCTGCCGCCGACATGTTCGCATTGACGCAGCAGATGACGGAGGAGGCGGGGCTGCCCGCCTATGAAACCTCGAATCACGCGCGTCCGGGTCAGGAAAGCCGGCATAATCTGATCTACTGGAATTATGGCGACTATATTGGCGTGGGGCCGGGTGCGCATGGCCGCATCGGCGGTACGGCCACCATGCGGGAACGCCTGCCGGAACGTTGGTTGCGGGGCATGGCCGAAACGCATCAAACTGGCCGGCAGGCGACGCCGCTCTCGCCGGCGGAAAGGTCAGTCGAAGCATTGATGATGGGCCTGCGGCTGTCGGCTGGCATAGATCGGGAAACATTCGGGCGCCGGACCGGACGCTCCCTCGATGAAACGATTGATAATGCTCGTGCCGGCTGGCTCGTGGATCAGGGGCTTCTGCGGATGGACGCATCCGGCATTGCCCTCACTCCGGCGGCGCGGCCGCTTCTCGACGCGATCCTTCCCGAATTATTGGTGGGCGCTCCGTCGTAATCTTCTCTCTTCTGATGCAGCGCGCATCCTAGTTGATGACATCAGAGTTTTCACCGCCTAGAGAGCCGCCGCATGGACATTTCGAAGATTGCCATTGGCACAAACCCGCCCCAGGACATCAACGTCATCATCGAGGTTCCCGTTGGCGGAGAGCCGGTCAAATATGAATTCGACAAGGCGTCCGGCGCTTTGTTCGTTGACCGCATTCTCCATACGCCGATGCGCTATCCGACGAATTATGGCTTTATTCCGCATACGCTGTCCCCAGATGGTGATCCGCTGGACGCCATGGTGGTCGCACGATCGCCCTTCATTCCTGGCTGCGTCGTTCGCTGTCGGCCTATTGCGGTACTGATGCTGGAAGATGAGATGGGCGGCGATGAGAAAATTCTCGCCGTACCGGTCGACACGACGTTTCCCTACTATAATCGCGTCGGCGAGCGGTCCGACCTGCCCCACATCGTCATGCAGCAGATCGAACATTTCTTCACGCACTACAAAGATCTCGAGAGCGAGAAATGGGTGCGCGTCGGCAAGTGGGAAGATCGCGATGTCGCCGAACGCATTGTGATGGAATCCGTGGAAAGGGCAGAGGCAGCGCGGAAATAAAGGCGCGCCCTCGTTTTTGCGTCAAATTGTCCTTAAGGTCAGGGAGGGAACATTTCTCGGGATCAGTCACTATAAGGGGGCTGACACAATCAAAATGGGAGTGAGAATTATGATCAAGTCGAAGAATATATTGATGAGCATGGGCGCTGCAGCCGCATTGGCAGTGACCGGTTGCGCATCAACGGATGGTGGAATGGGCGCATCGGCCGGAGCGGATGCATCTGCATCGACGCCCGCAAGCGCACCCGTGACGGTTGGCGGCGCAGCAATGCTGCCCACGAACAACATCGTCGAAAACGCCAAATTGGCGAATAACTTCACGACACTGGTCGCTGCGGTAGAGTCGGCTGGACTCGGCGCGACGCTTTCCGGGCCTGGACCCTTCACCGTTTTCGCTCCCACGGACGACGCGTTCTCGCGCCTCGGTCAGGCGACGATCGACAGCCTGATGCAGCCGGAGATGAGCCAGCAGCTTGGTGAGATCCTAAAATATCACGTTGTCGCGGGCGAAGTGACGGCTGAGGATCTGATGGAACAGATTGAAGCAGGTGGCGGCCAAGCGACCATTGGCACCGTCAACGGTGCAGAACTCACGGCTAGCCTAGAGGCGGGCAATGTGAAGCTGACCGACGTACGCGGAAATGCCGCATATGTTACGACGGCGGATGCAAAGGCCAGCAATGGCGTGGTTCACGAGATTAATGGTGTACTGCTGCCGACCCCCGCTGCATAAGATACAATGATCACAATCAACGGAACGGGCTGCCCTTGCGGGTGGCCCGTTCGCGTTTTGGGGGCATCTCAATGCGGAAACTGAATCTCACGATCATTTCGATCCTTTGCGGTGCGCTCGCGTCCTGCGGCAATTACAGCCTCCCCTCGCCCGAACAGCAGCAGCAGGCCCGCGCCGCGATCGCGCCGCTTCTGACAGGCGTGGCACAAAGTCGGCGGGACGGGGATGCCGTGATCGCCATTCGCTGGGACGTGCAGGACGTCTCGCTGCAAGGCGATGAATGGTCCTGGACCGAAATCGAAGTGATCGCCCGTAGCGATGCGGAAGGCGCGGAGGCCGTGACGACGCGCTGGTCCATATCTCTCGACCCGGCCGCCCTCGGCAGCAATGTCCCCGCCAGCATTTCGCGCCAGGCATGGGGAATGACGCTGATTTGCGAAGAGACTGATTGTGTGCGCCGCCGCGGCGTGCGCACCACCGTTCTTGATGGCGAGCGAACGGAGGAAACACTTGGCCCCGAACAGACCGACCGCGCGGAATGGTTGTTCGAGGAATTCGAGACGCGCGACCGTGTGACTGAACTGGTCAAGGAAGCTCTGGGTCTGCCTCCCCGCTAAGAATTACATGAGGGGTTTAATATTCGGTGCGGCTTGATATAGTTTTCGCGGTTAAAACCTCTGGGGAGAGAGTTTATGAAGCGTACCGCATTTTCCGTTTTTCTTTGCAGCTCCGCAATATTGGGGCTCGCTGCGTGTGATTCGCCGCAGCCCGAGCCCGCCGTGGAAGTCGAGGAGCAGGAAGCTGTTGCCGCCGAGCCGGCTGGCCCAACCGCCAGTGAAGTGCTTGCCGGCAATCCCGATCTTTCGACACTGAACGGTCTCGTGGAGGGGGCTAATATGGGGCCCTTCATCGACGGGGCAGAGTCCTTCACTCTCTTCGCGCCTACCAATGAAGCCTTTGAAAAGGTCGACTCATCGACGTTGGAATATCTGACCGACCCCGAAAATGCCTCCTCGTTACGGCAGGTTCTCGGCTATCATCTGCTGCGTAACGATATGAAGGCTGCTGATTTGACGGCGGCGATAGAGGGTGGCTCGGATTCGGAAGCCACGATGACGACCAGCAACAGCTTTCAGATCACCGGAAAGATGAACGAAGAGGGCGTTCCCGTCCTGGTTGATGCGGATGGCGACGAGGCTGCGATCGTCGAAAGCGATGTCGCCGCCGGAAATGGCACGATTCACATCATCGACACGGTGCTGATGCCACCGCAGAATTAGGCATCATGCGCCGGGGTCGGGCCGGATCGGCCCGACCCCGGCAAAGGTGCTATATTGCCGATCAGGCGTGAATGGGCGAGCCCTCCACGTCCATGGCGGCCTCTTTCAGGGCTTCCGAATGGGTCGGATGCGCATGGCACGTCAGCGCGATGTCTTCCGACGACGCTCCGAATTCCATGGCCTGCGCCGCCTGACCGATCATCGTTCCGGCCATGGTACCCAGGATGTGCACACCCAGCACCCTGTCCGTTTCCGCATCGGCAAGTACTTTTACGAAACCGTCCATGTCGCGGTTGGTTTTCGCGCGGCTATTGGCGGCGAAGGGGAATTTGCCGGTCTTGTAGGCGGTACCGGCTTCTTTCAGCTGTTCCTCCGTCAGGCCGACGCTCGCGACTTCCGGATGGGTGTAGACGACGGCGGGGATCACCTTGTGATTGACATAGCCGGTGCGGCCCGCCGCCCAGTCGGCGACGGCAACCCCCTCATCCTCGGCCTTGTGCGCCAGCATGGGGCCTGGCGTAACGTCGCCGATCGCATAGATATGCTCGACAGCTGTGCGCCCCCGCTCGTCCACCTCGATCTGCTTGCGATCGTTCAGCGACAGGCCCGCCGCTTCCAGGTTCAGACCTTCGGTGTTCGGCACGCGGCCGATGGACAGCAGGACGATGTCCGTTTCCAGGACCTCCGCATCGCCGCCCTTTGCCGGCTCGACGGTGACTTTCGCGCCCTTGCCGGCACGCTCTACGCCGGTGACCTTCGTGCCCGTCTTCATTTCCAGGCCCTGCTTTTTCAGGATGCGGGCGAATGCCTTGGTGACTTCCGCGTCCAGGCCCGGCGTGATCGTGTCCATATATTCGACCACCGTGACCTCTGTCCCCAGGCGGCTGTAGACGCTGCCCATCTCCAGGCCGATATAGCCACCCCCGATGACGATCATGCGCTTCGGCACCTTGGGCAGGGAGAGCGCCTCGGTTGAGGAAATCACGACCTCGCCGTCGATCTCAACGCCTTTCAGCGGTGTCACGCTGGAGCCCGTCGCGATGACGAACTTGTCCGCAGTGTAGCTCTTGCCACCGATTTCAACCGTATTCTTGTCTGTGAAGGCGGCGCGGCCCTTCAGCCATTCCACCTTGTTCTTCTTGAACAGGAACTCGATGCCGCCGGTCAGCTCGCCGACGGCCTTGGTTTTCTCCTCCTGCATCGCATCCCAGTCGAGCTTTACGGAACCCAGCTTCACGCCGAACTTTTCCAGCGCACCTGATTTCGCCTGCTCATAATATTCGGATGCGTGCAGTAACGCCTTCGATGGAATGCAGCCGACGTTCAGGCAGGTTCCCCCCAGGGTTTCGCGGCTTTCGGCACAGGCGACCTTCAGGCCGTTCTGCGCGGCGCGAATGGCGGCGACATAGCCACCGGGACCGGCGCCAATGACGATCAGGTCAAAGTCGGACATGGGGGAATTCCTCTTCTATCGATACGAGTCGAGAGCGCCTTAGCGCAGACGGCGACGCAAAAGCACCAGCAGAATGGCCGCCACTCCGGCGGGCACCAGGCCGACCCACATAAGGAACAGTTTCGGATCCTCAAAGATGCGGGGCCGCTGAACCAGATAGGGTTCATCGGTAAATTGCCCAACGATACCGCCAATGCCTGCAAAGACCGCGTCGCGGTCCCAGTTCACGGTCTTTGGAAAGCCGTATTTCATCTCGTCAGGGCTGTGGAAGTGAATCTTGTCGGGCAGGGGCCGCAGGCGCTTCAGCTCGGCCAGACGCTCGGCCAGAATGGCGGGATCGTCGCGGATTTCGGCGACGCCGCGATAGCCGCCTGCCGGGTCAGGCCATACGATGTCATAGACGGGATCTGCGGCCACCACGTCTCCCTTCACCTCCGCATTCACGATGGTATGCGTCGATGCGCAGGTTCGGCAGGGCGACAGCATCACCAGCGTCGAATCCATGCCGACACTGTCCAGCATTGCGGACAGCAGCCGCGATTTGTCCGAACAGTCGCCGCCCTGCTGATATATTTGCAGCGGCGTCGCGCCCAGCGGCGACCAGACATAGCGTGCCTGGCACTGTTCAAAGCCTTCCTTGTTATAAACCCAGTGGTTCAGCTGCTCGACGAACAGGCCGGTGCCGGTCGGCGCGGTGATATTCGCTGCGATGGTCTCACGAAACAGCGCCTGCTCCTGGTGGCGCTGCCAGCCGAACCACGCGCCGACGGCAAGTCCGACCACGAGAATGGCGATCAACAGGAATTTCAGTGCGCGCATCGCGCTGCATCTAAGGCCCCCGGGATTAAGGGACAATGAGCGCCTTTCACGCACCCGGCCGCACCGTTATACCCCCGCTGCATGAGCAAGATTGCATTTCTGGGCCTCGGCGTCATGGGCTATCCCATGGCCGGCCATCTGGCCGCCGCCGGACACGAGCTTGTCGTTTACAATCGGACTGCGGAACGTGCGAAGGCCTGGACCGCCGAACATCGGGGTACATTCGCGGCAACGCCTGCCGAGGCCGCCAGGGGCGCGGGTTTTGTGCTGACCTGCGTCGGGCGGGATGATGATTTGCGCGCGGTCACGCTGGGCGAAGATGGCTGTTTCGCGGCGATGCAGGCGGGCAGCCTGTTTATCGATCATACGACCGTCTCCGCCGCCATCGCCAGAGAGTTGGCGGAGGAGGGGGACAAAAACGGGTTCGGTGTACTCGATGCGCCTGTCTCTGGCGGTCAAGCCGGTGCGGAAAATGGTCAGCTAACCGTGATGGTCGGCGGCTCCGCAGCGCATTTCACAGCCGGCGAGCCGATCATGCAGGCCTATGCAAAGCGGGTCGGCCACATGGGTCCGGCGGGCGCGGGTCAGACCACCAAGATGGTGAATCAGATCGCCATTGCGGGCGTGCTTCAGGGCCTGTCAGAGGCGGTGAACTTTGCCATGGAGGCGGGCCTTGATCCGGATGCGGTCTTTGACGTGATCGGCAAGGGCGCGGCGCAAAGCTGGCAGATGGACAATCGCGCAGGCACCATGGCGAAGGGGGAATATGATTTCGGCTTTGCTGTCGACTGGATGCGCAAGGATCTGGGTATTGCGCTGGCCGAGGCAGAGGCGCGCGGCGTCTCACTGCCGCTGACGGCGCTCGTCGATCAATTCTACAAGGACGTCCAGCGTCTCGGCGGCGGGCGCCAGGACACATCTTCGTTGCTACGGCGCTTCCGGGGATAGCGGGCGCGTTCGCGAAATTCTGTAAATCGCGAACATGATACCCCGGCATCGGCGGCCCACGCTGTTCATGCCGGACAGCGCGGACCGTCCGGCGCTAGGCGGCCTTCACCATTTTGGAAATATCGTCCGGGGGCAGGTTTGTCGCCTCCTTGTCGATTTCACCCAACAGCTTGTTCTTGACGGAAACGTGATAATGCTTGCGCAGTTCGCCAAGCGTGTTTGGCGGGGCAATCACGATCAACTGGTCGAATTTTCCTGAATGCGCGCGTTTATAAAGAATATCTGCTGCATCAGCTGCAAAACGATCTTCGGCCAATTGGTGAAAATCGGTATCGCTGTACGCATAACTGCGCGGCCCCGTAGATTCCGATTGGCGTCCGGGGCGGTTGGCGGATTGTTCCCCATCGGAGGGATTGTCCTGCGTATCCTTCCGGATCACCTCCAGATTCGGATAATCGCTATCGCCCTGATTCACGAGCAGCAGCAGCTTTTCTCCGTCGACGACGCAGATTTCGCATTTGTTGGGAAGGTCCATGGGGTCTCCAGTTTATTGTGGTTTTGCCATCAACGCGGCGCGCGCGTGACGGTTGCGAAGGTTCTCCTGTCGCGGCAGATGAAGCGTCATGCATGACATCAGAATTATTCGCGACGATCCCAGCGCGTTCGACCGCCAGCTAAAGCGCCGGGGCCACGAGCCTGCTGCGACCGGCATCGTGGCCAGTGACGCACAATTACGCGCCGTTCAGACGGAACTTCAGTCGGCCTTGGCCCACCGCAACGACGCGTCAAAGGCGATCGGCCGTGCCATGGGCGCAGGCGACAAGGATGAGGCCGAAAGGCTGAAGGCGGAGGTTGCGGCGCTGAAGACGCGCATTCCCGAAATGGAAGAGCGCGAACGCGTGTTGAAGGCGGAACTCGCCGACATGCTTGCCGCCCTTCCCAACCATCCGGCGGATGACGTTCCAGAGGGTCTGACAGAGGAGGACAATGTTGTCCTTAAGACCGTCGGCGATCCGCCCCGTTTCGATTTCGATGCCCGCGAACATGATGTCATCGCCGCGCCGCTGGGTCTCGACTTCGAAGCTGCCGCCGCCATGTCCGGCGCGCGTTTTGCCGTGATGCGCGGACAGGTGGCGCGCCTGCACCGTGCGCTGGGTCAGTGGATGCTTGACGTACAGACGCGGGACCACGGCTATTTAGAGGCAAATGTGCCGCTGCTCGTGCGTGACGAGGCGGTGTTCGGCACCGGGCAATTGCCGAAATTCTCCGACGACCTGTTCCGAACGACGGATGGCCGCTGGCTAATCCCGACGGCGGAGGTGCCGCTGACCAATCTGGTACGCGATCAGATCGTGGCGGCGGAAACGCTGCCGCTGCGCTTTGCCGCCCTGACCCCGTGTTTCCGGTCGGAGGCGGGCTCCGCCGGGCGCGATACGAAGGGCATGATCCGCCAACACCAGTTCGAGAAGGTGGAACTTGTTTCGGTCGTCGCGGCCGACCAGTCGGAGGCGGAGCTGGAGCGAAAGGTCCGCGCCGCCGAAACCATCCTCGAGCGTCTGAACCTGCCCTATCGCCGTATGCTGCTGTCGGTCGGCGACATGAGCGCCACCGCCCGCAAGACAATCGACCTGGAGGTGTGGCTGCCCGGGCAGAACATGTACCGGGAGATCAGCTCCATTTCCCAATTCGGCGATTTTCAAGCGCGGCGAATGAATGCGCGCATGCGGCGGGAGGGCGAGAAGAAGACGGAGTTCATGCACACTCTGAACGGCTCTGGCCTCGCGGTAGGCCGGACACTGGTTGCCGTCCTCGAAAACTATCAGCAGGCTGATGGTTCGGTTACGGTGCCAGAGGTTCTGCATCCCTATATGGGCGGTGTCACAGAGCTGACACCCGGTAATGATTAGGCGGCGCTGACCGGCGGGTCGTGCGGAGGTGGCGGCGTTCGCCCGCACGCCACATGCCGGCGTTCAATGATGAGTGAGTAAAGGACATTTATGCGCATTCTCCTGACCAATGACGACGGCTATCACGCCCCCGGCCTTGCCGTGCTGGAGGAGATCGCGCGGCAGGTTTCCGACGACATCTGGATCGTGGCACCGTCGGAGGAGAAGTCCGGCGCCGGACACTCGCTGACGCTGACCGTGCCCGTGCGCCTCAGGAAGCATGAGGAACGCCGTTTCAGCGTGGTCGGCACCCCGACCGACAGCGTGATGATGGCGCTGGGCCATATCATGAAGGACTCGCCGCCTGACCTCGTGCTGTCGGGCGTCAATCGCGGCGGCAATCTGGCGGAGGATGTCACCTATTCCGGCACCGTGTCCGCCGCGATGGAGGGCACGCTCTACGGTATCCGCTCCATCGCGCTAAGTCAGGAAATGGCGGCGCTGCGCGACGAAAGCGCTTTCGATACTGCCCGGGCCTGGGGTGCGAAGGTACTGCGACCGCTGATCGACATGGACTGGGACCGGGGCACGCTGTTGAACGTGAACTTTCCGCCCGTCGCGCCGGATCAGGTGGAGGGCATCAGCATCTGCGAACAGGGTTTCCGCGACTACGGCCACACCCGCATCGAACAGCGCACGGATACGCGCGGTTTCAACTATTATTGGTTCGGCCTTGGCCGGGAATCGCCGCAGCCTGGGCACCAGACCGACCTGACCGCCATGCGGCAGGGGCGGATTTCGGTAACGCCACTGCATCTCGACATGACCCACTATCCCACGATGGAGCGGTTGCGTACTGCGGTGCGAGACTTCGACTAGCCCGATGCCGCCCTTGTCGCGCCGGTTGCGGCTGCGTTATTCCTCGCCAATGCGCCGCGCCGTCCTTCTTGCCGTTCCGATTGCACTCACTGCCTGCGTCGCACCGCGCAGCAGCAGCCCGCCCTTCGCCACGGCCCCGCAACCGGCGGCTTCGGCGGCCGCGCAGCCGCAGCCGCCAGAGGCGCGCGAACGCTGGCAACCGCGCGATGTCGAGACCAATGCGCGAACCGTCGCGGGGCAGGATTATGTCGTTCAGCCGGGCGACGCACTGTCGCGGATCGCGGAGCGGACCGGGGCCAGTACGCGTGCAATCGCGAACGCCAATGGCCTGTCGCCGCCCTATGTCATTTTCCCGCAGCAGCGGCTCCGCATTCCCGGCGGGCGCTATCACCGCGTCAATCGCGGCGAAACGGGCATCGCCATTGCGCTCGCCTATCGCGTGGCATGGGACCGCATCGTCGCCGCGAACAATCTTCAGCCGCCCTACCTTTTGCGGGTAGGCGAACGACTGCTGCTGCCAGACGGTGCCCCGCCCCAGCAAGTGGCTGAGACGGCCCCTGCAACGCCCGACACCTCCCCTCCTGACACCGCACCCCCCGCAGATGTCCCGCTTTCGCAGCAGGCGGCCTTCGATATCGATATTGACGATATCATCACTGGCGGAGAGCCCGCCGTCGCCGATGCCTCTGCCCCGCAGGCGGCGGCGTCCGAGCTGCCACCCCCCGCACCTTTTGACGGCCGCTTCATCTGGCCTGTCGAGGGTCGCCTCCTGTCAGGCTACGGCGCAAAGGCAGGCGGCCTTTACAATGACGGCATCAACATAAAGGCGGACACAGGAACCCCCGTCCGTGCGGCGGGCACCGGGACGGTCATCTACGCCGGCAATGGCGTGGAGGGCTGGGGCAATCTGGTCCTCCTGAAGCATGACGACGAATGGGTCTCCGCCTATGCCCATGCCGACGCCTTCTATGTGGAACGCGGTGACCGCGTGGGTCGTGGTGAGGTCATCGCCGAAGTGGGGCAGACCGGCTCGGTGACGGAGCCGCAGCTGCATTTCGAGTTGCGGCGCGGTCGAAAGGCGGTCGATCCGCGCGGCTATTTGCCGGCAGGTTAGGCGCTTCAGACGAATGGTAAGTCGCGGCTAGGTCTGCTCCTCTTCATCGCTGATCCCGGCAAGCGCTTCCGCAAATGCGCGCGGATCGAAGGGGCGCAGATCGCCCAGCTTTTCGCCGACACCGATGGCATGTACGGGAAGGGCGGATCGTTCCGCCGCCGCGACCAGAACACCGCCGCGCGCCGTTCCGTCCAGCTTGGTCATGGTCAGGCCGGTGACACCCGCCACCTCCTTGAAGACATCGATCTGCGTCAGTGCATTTTGACCCGTCGTCGCATCCAGCACCAGCACGACATCGTGGGGCGCCGATTCCATGCGGCGCTTCAACACGCGTTTTATCTTGGCCAACTCGTCCATCAGGCCCTGCTTGTTTTGCAGGCGCCCCGCCGTGTCGATGATCAGAACGTCGGAACCCAGTTCCCACGCCTTCGTCAGCGCGTCGAAGGCCAGGCTGGCGGCATCCCCGCCGACGGGTCCAGAAATGACTTCCACGCCCAACCGGTCGCCCCAGACCTTTAATTGTTCGACGGCGGCGGCGCGGAAAGTATCCCCTGCCGCCAGCATGACGCGATAATCCTGTTCCTGATAAAGATGCGCCAGTTTCGCGATTGTCGTGGTTTTGCCCGACCCGTTGACGCCGACCACCAAGATGGTGTGCGGGCGCGGAAATGCGGTGATGTCCAGCGGCTTGGCCACCTTGGTCATGACCGCCTCGACCTCGTCCGCGACCAGGCGTTTCACGTCCATGTCGGTGACCTGCCGGTCATATTTCTCCGCCGCCAGCTTTGCGGTGATGCGGGCGGCCATGGCAGGGCCCAGGTCGCTGGCGATCAGCGCGTCCTCGATCTCCTCCAGCAATTCATCGTCCAGGGGCCGGCGCGACAGAACGGCCAGATTCTCCGTCAGCTTGCTCGACGATCGACCAAGGCCGGACCGCAGCCGGCCAAGCCAGGATGTTTTCGGGGTGGGGGCGTCTGTTTCGCTCATGTGTTTCCTAGATCAGTCGTCATTCCGCAACAGGCGGACCTTTACGGGCTGGCAATGGATCATGCGACCTCGGCCAGCAATCGCCCGTCGGCATGACCCATGATACGCGCGGTCACGACATCGCCCGCAGTTGCCCGCCCGGTCAGGCGCACCGGCGCGAACTGGTCCGTATGTCCGCCGCCGCCCTGTTCGACCAGCACGGACGCCGCCGCGCCCGAGAGTCCAGTATACCAGCGGTCGCGCCGCGCCGCCGCCGCAGCGCGCAATTCCTTGGCGCGCGCCTTCCTGATTTGCATCGGCACCTGCGGCATCCGGGCCGCCGGGGTGCCATTGCGGGCGGAATAGGGAAAGATATGGCCGAAAACGATGTCGCACTCGTCGATCAGCGCCAGGCTGTTGCCGAACATGGCGTCGCTTTCCGTTGGGAACCCGGCGATGATATCGGCACCGATGGCGACCTCTGGCCGCCGTGTCTTCACGCTTTCCACAAAGCGGATGGCGTCGTCGCGCGTGTGGCGCCGTTTCATGCGCTTCAGGATCATGTCGTCGCCCGCCTGCAGGCTCAGGTGCAGGTGCGGCATGATGCGGCTTTCCTGGCAGATCAGGTCGATCAGCGCATCGTCCGCTTCGATGGAATCGATCGACGAAATGCGCAGCCGTTCCAGTGCGGGGACGTGCTTCAGGATGCGTGCGATCAGGCTGCCCAGCGTTGGCCTGCCCGGCAGGTCGGGGCCATAGCTGGTCAGGTCGACACCCGTCAGCACGACTTCACGATGGCCGTGATCGACCAGCGCCTTCACGCGCTCCACGACCAGGCCGGCGGGCACGCTGCGCGAATTGCCCCGGCCATAGGGAATGATGCAGAATGTGCAGCGATGGTCGCAGCCATTCTGAACCTCGACGAAGCCGCGCGTATTGGCGCTCATGCCGGGGACCAGATGCGGTGCGGTTTCCTTGACCGACATGATGTCGGAAACGCTGTCCTTTTCGTCCCGCCATGCTGCCGCTGACAGCTTGTCGGCATTGCCGATGACGCGGTCCACCTCCGGCATGGCGGCAAAGCTGTCGGGATCGATCTGGGCGGCACAGCCGGTGACGGCGATGGTGGCGTCCGGCCGCTCGCGGCGCAGGCGGCGCAGCGTCTGGCGGGTGGAACGCACCGCCTCATTGGTAACGGCGCAGCTGTTCACGACCACCATGTCAGGCCGCCCCGCCAGATGCGCGCGGATAACCTCGCCCTCGTGAATGTTCAGGCGGCAGCCCATGTTGATGATGTCCGCCGTCACAATGCGATTTCGCCGGTAAAGGCGATATTGGCATCGCCGGTCATCAGGATGTGGTCGTCGGGGCGCCATTCGATGCGCAGCGTACCGCCCGGCAGGTGCACGCTGACGTCGCGGTCGGTAAGCCTTCTTCGCATGGCGGCGACGGCGGCGGCACATGCGCCGGTACCGCAAGCCTGCGTCAACCCGGCGCCGCGCTCCCAGACGCGCAGCACAATGTCGTCACGAGCGTTGATCTGGGCCACGCCCACATTGATGCGCTGGGGAAACAGCGGATCGGTCTCGATCAGCGGCCCCAGGCGTTCCAGGTCGACGGCGGCGGCATCCGGCACGAAGAAGACGACGTGCGGATTGCCGACATTGACCGCGCCCGGACCCTGCAGCGTTTCCCAGCCGACCGGCATTTCGACCGTATCCATGGCATAGGCCAGCGGGATCCGGTCCCAGTCGAATGCGGGACGGCCCATATCGAGCGCGGCCAGCGCGCCCTCCATCTGCCCCTCGATGATCCCGGCCACCGTTTCGATCCGCACGGGCGCGTCGCCCTCCGCAACCAGCCGCGCGATGCAGCGGGCGCCGTTGCCGCACGCCTCCACCTCGCTGCCGTCCGCATTATAGATGCGCATGAAGACGTCGGCGCGTTCGGACGGCTCCATGATGAACAACTGATCGCAGCCGACGCCGGTACGCCTGTCGCTGATGGCGCGGATCTGCGCGCGCGATAATGTCAGTTCCTCGCGGCGCGCGTCAAAGATGACGAAATCATTGCCAAGGCCATGCATTTTGAAGAAGGGTCGTGCCATTCCTGCCAAGTAGGTTTAGATGGTGTCCATGTCCACGAAACTGCTTCTTTCCATCTGCCTTCTCGGTCTTGCGGCCTGCGACAACGGAAAAGCGGAGCCGAGCGCCGATATAACGCCCTTCCCTCCGGTCGAGCGGCCCGTATCTGCCATCACCTCCAACCAATATTCGGATGAGGAAAGCCGGGAAGGCACGGGCGAGGCGGAAACCGTCCTTTCCGTGCTGGGTGTTGAGGAGGGAGAGACAGTTGCCGATATTGGCGCCGGTCTCGGCTTCTACATGCAGAAACTCGCGGAGGCCGTGGGCCCCGACGGGCAGGTCTACGCGCAGGACATCTTTCCTGACGTGGTTCAGGATCTCAGCGTGCGGGCGAGTGCAAACGGCTTTGGCAATGTAGAGGCGATATTGGGCAGCCCGGCGGACCCCGGCCTGCCCGAAAACAGCCTGGATCACGCCCTGATGATCCACATGTATCATGAAATCGAAAACCCTTACGCATTTCTGTGGCATTTGCGGTCGAGCCTGAAGCCGAACGGTACCATCGCCATCGTGGATGCGGACCGGATTACCAGCCAGCATGGCACGCCCCCCGCGCTGCTGGAATGCGAGCTCAAGGCGATGAAGTTTACCCAGGTCGCACAGGCCCCGCTTGAGGAGGGGCGCACCTATGTCGCGGTTTTCCGCGCGACGGGGCCTCGTCCCGCCCCCGAAGAGATCGTCCCCTGCGAAAATCCGCCTTCCTGAAACGCCCGCTTCGGACTGCTGGCGATGGACAGTTGCAGCGGATTTTGTCGATCTGCATGACTCTCGCTAAATGTGCGCCAGCTTCACCGGGGGAGGGTTCATGACATCTGAGGGCATATTTCTGGGAAAGGGCGGCGAAACGCGGCAGGAACTGCTGCTGTCGCGGGCCAATCGCCACGGCCTGATCGCGGGCGCCACCGGCACGGGAAAGACGGTGACGCTGCAAATCCTCGCCGAAGGGTTTTCCCGCGCGGGCGTGCCGACCTTTCTTTCGGACGTGAAGGGCGATCTTGCCGGCCTCGCCATGCCGGGCTCTCCTCAGTTCAAACATCATGAAAAACTGCTGGAGCGCGCGGCGGAAATCGGCCTCGACGATTATCGTTACGAACCCATGCCCGTCGCCTTCTGGGACCTGTTCGGCGAACAGGGGCACCCCGTCCGTGCGACGATCAGCGAGATGGGACCGCTTCTGCTCGCGCGCCTGCTCGACCTGAACGACACGCAGGAGGGCGTTCTGACCATCGCCTTCAGAATTGCCGACGAGCAGAAGATGCTGCTGCTCGATCTGAAGGATCTGCGCGCCATGCTGACCTGGCTGGGCGACAATGCCGGCCAGGTGAAGACCAGATACGGCAATGTCTCAACGGCATCGATCGGCGCCATTCAGCGTCGCCTGCTTCAACTGGAGGAGCAGGGTGGGGAGCAGTTCTTTGCCGAACCCGCGCTCGACATTTCCGACTTCATGCGCACGGCGGACGATGGCCGCGGCGTGGTCAACATTCTCGCTGCCGACCGGCTGATGGAAAATCCGCGCCTTTATGGCACGTTCCTCCTGTGGCTGCTGTCGGAACTGTTCGAGATGCTGCCAGAGGTGGGCGACCCGGACAGACCAAGGCTCGTCTTCTTCTTTGACGAGGCGCACCTGTTGTTCGATGAGGCGCCAAAGGCGCTGGTCGACAAGATCGAACAGGTCGTGCGCCTGATCCGTTCAAAGGGCGTGGGCGTCTATTTCATCACCCAAAATCCCGCCGATGTGCCTGACGAAGTCTCCGGCCAGCTGGCGCACCGCGTCCAACATGCCCTGCGCGCCTTCACGCCAAAGGAGCAAAAGGCAATTCGCGCCGTCGCGGACACATTCAGGCCGAATCCCGACGTCGATGTGCGCAGCGAAGTGACGGAATTGAAAACCGGCTGGGCGCTGACCTCCATGCTGACCGAGGATGGCGCCCCGACGCCCGTTGAAAAGACGATGGTGCGCCCGCCCGCTTCTCGCCTTGGTCCGCTGACGGGGGCGGAACGGATCGCGGTCATCGCTTCCAGCGATCTCGGCGTCAAATACCGGCAGGGGATCGATCGCGAATCTGCCTATGAATTGCTCGCTGCACGCGCGGCCGACGCCGCTCAGGCGGAGGAATTGGAGCAGGCGGAGGCAGAGGCACGCGCCGCCAGGAAAACCAATGACCGCTCCGCCGCTGCAGGTGGGTGGCTGGGAAAGATATTTGGCAAGGTCGCAGCCAGTGTTGCGGGCGCCGTCGTCGCGGATCAGGCGCGCAATCTGGGCGAAAAGCTTGCGGGCCGACAGCCGAGCGGACGCGCTCGCCAGTCGACAGCCGCAAAATCTGTGGGAATGGCGGGCAGCACGCTGGGCGCGGAAATCGGCCGCTCAATCGGTGGCACCACCGGCGCTCGCATAGGTCGCGGCGTACTCGGTTCCTTCAGCCGCAGCGTGGCGAAGAACTTCAGCTTGTAGGAGGCGGCGGGGCTAACAGCGCTGTCAGCCCCTGACGCCTCCTCAACCGCTTAGCCGCTGACGCTCGCGCGGGCAGTATCGGCGTCCTGTGAACCTGCGGGTGCGGCGACGATGTCCTTCACCTGCGCGCCCTTGTCGATCACCAACGTGTCGGGGTCTCCGGCGGTCGAACGGGTGCTGGGTTCAGGGCTCGTGGCCTCGGCATCATTCAGCAACATCTGTTCCGACTGGCTTTTCGCCGGGGGACGCACGCCGGGACCGAACAGCGCCTCCATCGCCTGCGTCTGCGCATCGGATTCGATGGCGCGCGGTGCGCCGGGGCGCGGCGGCTCCATGTTGAAATCCGGCGGCACGACCAGGGGGGCGTTGCGGCTGATGGCGAACTCGTCCGGTGCACCCCGGTCGCCGCCAAACACACCGTCCCCGCCGCCACAGGCGCTAAGGGCAAGAGCTGCCCCGGTGATGGCAATCAGGTTACGCATGATTTTCTTCCTTTTTGGCGTGTGCATTCTGCCCGAAAAACGCACGTAATAATAGCAGGACCACGCCTATCGTAATGGCCGCGTCGGCGACATTGAAAACGTAAAAGCTCCACTCACCCACATAAAAGTGAACGAAATCGACAACATAGCCCAGGCGCACTCGGTCGATGATATTCCCGATCGCGCCGCCCAGGATCAGCGCCATGGCGATCAGGTCGGTGCGGTCACGCTCCGAATTGATCCACCAGACGATGGCAATGGCAATACCGCCCGTCAACGCGACCAGCAGCCAGCGCCCCAGATCGCTACCCGCCTGCATCAGCCCCATGGCGATGCCGACATTCTCGACCCAGGTGAAATTAAGGAACGGCAGCAGCGGGACGGAGCCCAGGCTTTCCAGTTGCAGCCGCTCGACGATCCACCATTTCGACAGCTGGTCGGCGATAAAAATCACGAATGCAACGACATAGGCGGTGCGGGCCGTCATGATTGCACGACCTCGCTGCAGCGGCGGCATAGCTGCGGCCCCGTATCCACGTCCGGCGTGTGGCGCCAGCATCGGGCGCATTTTTCCAGCTCGGTACGGTCCACCCTTATCCATGCGTCCGGATACGCCTCTGACGCGGCGGCTCCCCCGACGGCGTCCGTGCGGGCATCCACCCGGGCGACGATGGCCAGTTCGGCAAAATCGACACTGTCAACATCGGCCAGCGCCTCTACATCGGCCAGCACCAGCGCGACATCGGCTTCGTTGGACGAACGGATGGTCTTTTCCCGCCGCAACGGTTCGATGGCTTCGGTCACTGCGCCGCGTATCGCGCGCAGGCGGTCCCATTTTTCTGCGAGATCCGGGTTCAGCCAGCCCGCATCCACCTGCGGCCAGTCGGCGAAATGCACGCTGTCATCTTCGGTCGGGAAGCGTGTCTGCCACACTTCTTCCGCCGTGAACGCCAAGATGGGCGCGGCATAGCGCACCAGCGCATGAAACAATATGTCGAGCACGGTGCGGCATGCGCGCCGCCGGGGATCGTCCGGCGCGTCGCAATAAAGCGAATCCTTGCGCACGTCGAAATAGAAGCTGGACAGGTCAGAGCCACAAAAGCCCTCCAGCGCGGTCAGATAGCCGGTATATTCGAACGCCTCCGCCTTCGCCCGCAATGTCGCGTCCAGCGTCGCCAGCCGGTGCAATACCCAGCGTTCCAGTTCCGGCATATCGGCGGCTTCCACCGCCTCCGCCGCGTCGAAATCGCTGAGCGCACCCAGCAAATATCGGAAACTGTTGCGCAGCTTGCGGTAGCGGTCGCCGATCCCCTTCAGGATTTCGTCGCCGATCCGGTGATCCTCGGTATAATCGACGGCGGACACCCACATGCGCAATATATCCGCGCCCTGTACATCGATGATGGACTTGGGGTCGGTAGTGTTGCCCAGCGACTTCGACTGTTTCCGGCCTGTCTGGTCCAGCGTCATGCCATGCGTCAGCAGGCCCTTATAGGGCGCGCGGCCGCGCGTGGCGCAACTTTCCAGCAGTGACGACTGGAACCAGCCGCGATGCTGGTCGCTTCCCTCCAGATACAGGTCGGCGGGCGATGACAGGTCCGGCCACTTGCCTGATTCCAGCACGAAGGCGTGCGTCGATCCGCTGTCGAACCAGACGTCCAGAATGTCGCGCACCGGCACATAGTCCGCGGCGTCATATTGATCGCCCAGCAGGATCTGATGGTCCGCCGCGAACCAGGCATCGGCACCGCGTTCGCGCACGGCATTGATGATGCGGCGGTTGACGGCCTCGTCGGTCAGGAACTCACCGGTTTCCTTGTGCACGTACAGCGTCAGCGGCACGCCCCAGGCGCGCTGGCGCGATAACACCCAGTCGGGCCGCCCCTCAACCATGGATTTCAGGCGCTTATATCCGCGTTCCGGGACGAAGCGGGTCTTCTCTATCTCTGCAAGGGCGATGTCGCGCAGGCTGTGCTCGCCATCCATGCGGACGAACCATTGCGGCGTGCAGCGATAGATCAGCTTTGCCTTCGACCGCCAGGAATGCGGATAGGAATGCTCGTAATCCGCCGACGCCGCCAGCAGGCCACCGGCTTCGCTGAGGGCGGTGCAGATCGGCCCGTCGGGCGCGTTCACCTTATAGACGTGATTGCCGCCTACGACGGGCCAGTCCGCCTTGTAAACGCCGCCGTCATCGACCGCGAAAATCGGCTCGATGCCATATTTCCCGCACAGGCGGAAATCGTCCTCGCCATGGTCAGGCGCCATGTGGACGAGGCCCGTACCGCTGTCGGTGGTAACGAAATCGCCGGGCAGCAGCGGGCGAGGTTCGGCGAAGAACGGATGTACTTCATGCAGCGGGTGACGTGCAACGGCGCCAGCAAGCTCGGAACCTTTGCCACGCCATATTTCAACGCCGTCATCGTCGCTACTTGCCGGATGACGGCCCAGCGTGTCGGCCAGCAACTCCGTGGCGGCAAGGATGATGCGTCCGCCGGTTTTCACGGCAACATATTCAATGTCCTCGCCATAGGACAGGGCCCGGTTTACCGGAATGGTCCAGGGCGTCGTCGTCCAGATGACCGCATGTGCACCGACCAGCTCGGGCGCGTTCGGCGCTTCGACGATCTCGAACGCCACGTCGATCTGCGTTGAGATGATGTCTTTATACTCGACTTCCGCCTCGGCCAGCGCGGTCTGTTCGACGGGCGACCACATGACGGGCTTTGCGCCCTGATACAGGCGGCCGGACCCGGCGACCTTCAGGAATTCCTCGACGATGATCGCCTCGGCGTCGTAATCCATGGTCAGATAGGGGCGGTCCCACGTGCCCATGATGCCCAGGCGCTGAAACTGTTCAGACTGGATTTCCACCCATTTTGCGGCGAAGTCCCGGCATTGCTGGCGAAACTCGATGGGATCGACATCGTTCTTGTCGCGCTTTTTCTTGCGATACTGCTCCTCGATCTTCCACTCGATGGGCAGGCCGTGACAGTCCCAGCCGGGGGTATAGGGGGCATCGAAACCGCGCAGCGTCGCCATGCGGACGGTGATGTCCTTCAGGATCTTGTTCAGCGCGTGGCCGATGTGGATATCGCCATTGGCATAGGGCGGGCCGTCATGCAGGATCCATGTGTCCCGCCCCGCACGCTTTTCGCGCAGCCGCTGATAGACCTCCGTCCGCGCCCAGCGGTCCAGAATGGCAGGTTCCTTCTGCGCCAGTCCCGCCTTCATGGGAAAGTCGGTCTTCGGCAGGAAAACGGTGTCGCGATAATCGGGGGGCGTGTCGTCGGTCATAGAGGACGGCATGTAGCGAGGGTGCAGCCTAGTGGGAAGGTGGCGCAGCTGCCTTTTCCATATGAGGGGAGGGGAATCGGCGTGACGACCTAATATCCGCCGCCCTCGTCCAGAAAGCTCTGCTCTTCCGGTGTCGTCTCCCGCCCCAGCGCGGCATTGCGGTTGGGAAACCTTCCAAAGCGCTCGATAATGTCCCTGTGGCCCAGCGCATATTCCGGGCGCTCCTCGCCGCGAAGCGCGGTGAACAATTCGACGGCGCGGTCCTGCGCGTCCATATTTTCACCGTGCATGAAGGGCATATAGAGAAACTGCCGCTCCTCCTCGGAATAATCCTGGTCCCAGCCCCGCTCGATCGCCAATTGCGCCAGGTGCAGCGCGTCCTGATCCTGCGCGAACGCACGTGCACTGCCCCGGTGCAAATTACGGCTGAACTGATCGAGAACGATAATGGCGGCCAGAAGACCGTCATGCGTCGCCAGCCATGCGTCCGGAATGTGGTTGGATAAATCTTCGTGAACCGCACCGAAGCGGTCGCGGATTCTCCGGTCCAGTTCATCGTCCTGCTTGAAATGCAACTCGGACGGCGTTTCGTCGAACCAGAAGGTCAGGATGTCCTGGGGGGCTGTCATCGTGCTGGCATGGCAAAGCCCCTCCCATTGCGGGAGGGGCCAGGCTCTATTCCGTCTCCGCTTCCATCATCTCGACGCCGACAAAGACGGCATTGCTCGACCCACGCGGCTGGATCAGCATGGCGACGGAGTTGCGACCGGCCTTGCGCGCGGCGTCGACTGCCGCAGTGGCGTCTGCCGGGGTGCGCGTTGCGCGGCCGTTGATTGAGACGATCACCGCACCGCGGCCGATACCCTTTTGCGCGGCATCGCTGCGCCGGTCGACCCCTGCCACCACGACGCCTTGAACCTCGTCGTCGATGCGCAGTTGCTGCCGGATTTGCGGCGTCAGTTCCGCCAGCGAGATACCCAGCGACTTGCGCGCCGTCTCGCTGCCGGGGGCGTTCTCGTCGGCACTCATCTCCGGCTCGCCGCTCTGATTGGCAGCGATTTCATTTTCGGGCGGCCGCTCCGTCAGGGTCGCCGACAGTTCCATGCGCTCGCCGTTGCGGATCAATTCGATGGGAATGGTGGAATTGATGCCGCTATTCGCCACCAGGAAGCTCAGCGTATTTTCGCTGGTAACCCTCTGATCGTTGATCTTGACGATGACATCGCCCTGACGAATGCCGGCCTTCGCGGCGGGGCCGTCCGGTTCGACGGCGGCGACGATCTCGCCATTATCGTCGTCCAGGCCCAGCCCTTCGGCCAGTTCTTCGTTGATCGGCTGGATCGACACGCCCAGATAGCCGCGTCGCACACGGCCCATGGTTTTCAGTTGCTCGATAATCGGCTGTGCCTGGCTGGCCGGAATGGCAAAACCGATGCCCACGTTCCCGCCCGTGGGGGAGAAGATGGCGGTATTGATGCCGATTACATTGCCCGACAGGTCGAACATGGGACCGCCGGAATTGCCCTGGTTGATGCTGGCATCGGTCTGGATGAAGCGGTCATATTGCCCGGCGCTGATATTGCGGTGCAGGGCGGATACGATACCGGCGGTGACGGTGCCGCCCAGCCCGAACGGATTGCCGATCGCGACAACCCAGTCGCCGACCCGCACGCTGTCGGATGTGCCGAAGCGGACATAGGGCAGATCCTCGCCGTCGACCTTCAGCAGCGCAAGATCGCTCAACGGATCGCGTCCAATGACTTTCGCCTCGAATTCGCGTTCGTCGCCCAGCGTCACTGTGATCGTGTCGACGGGATCGTCACCCGTCCGCGCCGTGACGACATGGTTGTTGGTAACGACATAACCATCCGGTGAAATGATGAAGCCGGAACCGAGCGAATTCGCCTCCCGCGTTTCGGGTTCTGCATCCTCCTGCTCCTCATTGAAGCGCCGGAACAGCTCCTCCAGCGGAGAGCCCGGACCCAGGCGGGGGAAGGGGGACCGGCGCACCTCTACCTGCTGCGTCGTCGATACGTTAACGACGGCGGGCTGCAGACGCGCCGCAAGATCGGCAAAGCTGTTCGGCGCGCCGCCCGGCGGCGTTGCCTGCGCGACGGCGGGCGCCGCGTTTTGCGGTGCCTCTGCCTGCGCGCTTCCCGGCGTTTGCAGGGCAAGCGTCGCTGCGCTGCCAAACAACAGTCCGGCGGCGATATAGGATGTCGCAGTGGTGGTGGCGGTGCGAAGTTTAGCCATGTTCGTGTCGTTTCCTGCCTGGTTTCGCCAGTATAAGAATGTCTGCCTTACGCGAATAAGGCCCTCATGTTAAATATAGGGTACCCAATACGATAGCCGCGCCTGCGGCAAAGCTGACGGCACCCATGATCCGAACCTTATCCGACCCATCGGCGAACAATGTATCAACTGCACGTTTCATGGCATCCGGAAATAGAGCGTAGGCCGCGCCCTCAAGTGCGATTGCGAGACCCAGCGCAACGATCAGGTTCATATTTCCTACGACCTAGCGGCCAACGTTCCCCTGAAACTGTTCCAGGAATTCGTTCTCGGGTGACAGGACCATGGACGCGTTGCCATCCTTGAATGCCTCCTCATAGGCCTGCATGGCGCGATAGAATTCATAGAAGCCTTCATCCTTGCCAAAGCTGTCGGCATAGATTTTCGCCGCCGCCGCATCCGCGTTCGCACGGATGACGCGGGCCTGCCGGTCGCCTTCGGCGCGAATGCCGCGCGCCTCCTGCTCACGTGCCGTGCGCATGCGGGCAAAGGCAGAATCGAGCGGCTGGCCCGGTGGCAGGTCGGCGCGCTTGATGCGCACATCCACGATTTCAGCGCCATAATTTGCCGCCGAGCGATTTACCGCCGTCTGGATCGTATCCATCAGGTCAGCGCGTTCCGGGCTCAGGAGCGACGCAAAGGTCTGACGGCCGAGTTCGTTGCGAAGTCGCGACGTTAAAATCTGCGACAGTTCGTCCGCAGCACGGGCTTCGGTGCCTACGGCTGTATACATGCGCAGCGGATCGACGATGCGAAAGCGTGCAAAGGCGTCCACAACGACCCGCAACTGATCGGTCGAAAGAACCGTTTGCGGCTCCATGTTCAGGTCTTGAACGCGCTTGTCGATGTAAACGACATCGTCGATGAACGGCAGTTTCATCTGCACGCCCGCCTCGGTCCGCCCATATACGACGTCTGGATCATATTCGTTCACGACGGAAACCGGGTCGCCAAGTCGCGTTACGATGGCTTGTTGCGATTCTGAAATCGTGAAGAAGCTCGTGACCACCAGCACCAGGCCGATGAACAGCAGGGCGAGGATCAGGATCGGATTTTTCAGGCTCATCACTGGTCTCCGGCGGGTGCGGGCACCGGCGCGCGTCTGTTTGTTTCCGGCAGCGGCAAATAGGGGACCACGCCATCGGCTTCCAGGATGGTCTTGTCGACCTTCCCTAGGACGCGCTCCATTGTCTCGTAATACATGCGCTTCCGCGTCACGTCAGGGGCCAGGCGATATTGTTCGTAAACCGCGTCGAACGCAGCAGCCTGACCCCGCGCCTGCGCCACGAGTTGCTGGCTGTAGGCGCGCGCTTCGTTGATATAGCCCTCGGCATTCTGCTGCGCAGCGGAAACGTCCTTGAACGCATCGTCCACGGCGGCGGGGGGATCGGCCTGCCGGATATCGACACCGACAATGTCGACACCCGCACGATATTCGTTCAGCAGAGCCTGTGTCCGCGCCGCCACTTCCGCTGCCACCTGTTCGCGCTGCGGACCGATGGCGGCATCCAGTTCCACGGACGCAACAACCGAGCGCATGGCACTTTCCGCCGTTTCGCGGATCGTGCCCTCGGGATTGGCGATCTGGAACAGGTATAATTGGGGATCCCTGATCTTCCAGCGCACCTGATAGGCGATATCTATAATGTTCTGATCGCTGGTCAGCATCAGGTTCTGATCGGTCGCGTCGACGGAACCAATGGCGATGGTGGAAACCTGCTCCACCTTCGGCTTGGTGACGGTAACGATGGGGGCCGGCCACTTGAAGTGCGTGCCGGGCAGGGTCGTTTTCACATAGCGGCCGAACATCTGTTCGACACCGCGTTCGTTTGGCTCGACCCGATAGATGCTGGTGGCGGCCACCCAGACGACGGCGATCGCGACAAAGATCCAGCTCCACGGAAGGGCGCGGCGACCACCGCCGCCCCCGCCGCCGCCGCCGCCGCCGCCTCCGGGCAGACCGGAACGCAGCCGTTCCTGGCTGCGCTTGATGAAGTCGTCGAAATCGACGCTGCCGGACTTTGGCGGGGGTGTGTTGCCGCCGCTTGGCTTGGTGGGTTTCTGGCCCCAGGGATTGCGCGGTTTGTCGCCGCCCCCGCCACTATTTCCCCACGGGCCACCGCCCTCATTCTTGTCCCAAGGCATATCTGCCCTTCCCGCACTTACGCATTTCCGTTCGGTGCCTATATACGAACGCCTCCCGCGCTTTCCTATAGGCGCGCTCTTTTTGCCCACCCGGACCTCCGATATGACCGAAAATGAACTCCGCCAAAGCCTCTCCAGCGTCCGCGATCCCGCCGCCGGCGCCGACGTTGTCGCATCGGGCCGCGTCTCCGGCATAACGGTGCGCGGCGGCCAGCCGGGTTTCGTGCTGGATGTCGGCGGGCTTGCGGCGGGCGAGGTGACCGCATTGAAAGAGGCGCTGGAGGCGGCGGCCCCCGGCGCGCGCATCATCACCACGTCCGAGATGAAGGCACAGCCGAAGCGCGCGGCGCCGCATGACGTTCCCGCCGCCTCTTTCCCGAACATCCGCCACATTCTGGCCGTCGCCTCAGGCAAGGGTGGGGTAGGCAAGTCGACGATTGCTGCAAACCTTGCCGTCGCCATGGCGCAGGACGGCATGCGCGTGGGATTGCTGGACGCGGATATTTATGGGCCGTCGGTGCCGACCCTGCTGGGGCTGGATGGCCGCGCAGAGGGTGTGCAGGGCAGGATTCAGCCCATGCAGGCCCATGGGCTGAAGGCACTTTCCATCGCCGCCCTCACCAAACCCGGTCAGGCCGTCATCTGGCGCGGCCCCATGGCCGCCGCCGCCATGATGCAGATGCTGACCGATGCCGATTGGGGACAGCTCGACGTTCTCGTCATCGACATGCCACCCGGTACGGGCGACATACAGCTCAGTCTGGCGCAAAAGATCGGCGGCGCGAAGGCGGTGGTGGTGTCGACGCCGCAGGACCTCGCCCTGATCGACGCGGAAAAGGCCATCGCCATGTTCGGAAAGGTGGGGGTGCCGGTGGTGGGCATCGTCGAGAACATGTCGACCTTCCACTGTCCGAAGTGCGGGGAGACGACCGATATTTTCGGTCATGGCGGGGCAGAGGAAACATCCCGTGCGCGCGGCGTTCCTTTTCTTGGTGCCGTCCCGCTCACCATGAGCCTGCGCGAAAGTGCCGATGCAGGGACGCCCGCTGTCCTGGCAGGCGGTGCCGCCGCCGACGCCTTGAACGCGGTGGCACGCACCCTGATGAAACAGTTGGAGACGATCGATGCCCCTCACGAATGATGCCGACATCAAGGATTTGCTGGAGACGACGAAGACGATCGCGATGACCGGCCTGTCCGACAGGCCGGACCGCGCCTCCAACGGCGTCATGCTGTTTCTTCAGCGTCAGGGCTACCGCGTCATGCCCGTCAATCCGACCATCGCGGGGGAACAGGTGCATGGCGAGCATGTCTGGGCATCGCTCGACGAAATCGGCGTGGATATCGACATGGTCGACGTCTTCCGCAATTCGGCCGCTGCCGCCGATGCCGTTGACGAGGCGATTGCGGCGGGCGCGAAGTCGGTCTGGATGCAATTGGGCGTCGTAAACGAGGCTGCCGCCGCAAAGGCCGAGGCTGCCGGGCTGAAGGTCGTCATGGACCGCTGCCCAAAGATCGAGATTCCCCGCCTTGGCGTCGCAGCGAAGGATGTCTGAGGCCTATATAAAAAGCCCCCGCCGTTCGTTCGAACGACGGGGGCTTTTTAACTTATCCGCACGGGGCCTTAGGCCACTTCCAGCAGGTTCCGTTCCTCGGCCAGGTTCGTCATTGCCTTTTGCAGCTTCTCGAACGCCCGCACTTCGATCTGGCGCACACGCTCGCGGCTGATGTCATAGACCTGGCTAAGTTCTTCCAGGGTCTGCGGTTCATCCGTCAGGCGGCGTTCCGTGATGATATGCTTTTCACGGTCGTTCAGCGTACTCAGCGCCTCCGCCAGCAGAGCCGACCGCACGTCGGCCTCCTGCGCATCGGCGACGATCGAATCCTGCAGCGGTTCGTCATCCTCCAGCCAGTCCTGCCATTCGGAATCGCCTTCCTCGGCGCGCAGGGGGGCGTTCAGGCTGGTATCGCCGCCGCGCATCATGCGACGGTTCATGGAGATAACTTCCTCCTCCGTCACCTTCAGCTCAGTGGCGATCTGCTTCACATCGTCGGGATGCATGTCGCCGTCTTCGAACGCGTCGATCTGGCTCTTCATGCGGCGCAGGTTGAAGAACAGCTTCTTCTGCGCTGCGGTCGTGCCGATCTTCACCAGGCTCCAGGAGCGCAGGATGAATTCCTGAATGCTCGCGCGGATCCACCACATGGCATAGGTCGACAGGCGAAAGCCCTTGTCCGGCTCGAATTTCTTCACGCCCTGCATCAGGCCGACATTGCCCTCTGAAATCAGGTCGCTCGTCGGCAGGCCATAGCCGCGATAGCCCATGGCGATTTTCGCCACCAGGCGCAGATGGCTCGTGACCATACGGTGCGCGGCATCGCGGTCGCCATGCTCCTTGAAGCGTATGGCGAGCATATATTCTTCTTCCGCCGTCAGGACGGGAAATTTCTTGATTTCGCTCAGATAGCGATTGAGCGACGTGCCACCGCCAAGGGCGGGGATGGTCGCCGGTATATTCGTCTTTGCCATTTCGGCCTCACTCCTTCTCATGCGGACCCTCAAATTCCGGCATCCGCGGGGACATCTCGCGCTCGTCCCTTATACGGCGACGAACCACGGTCTCACTCATCTCAATGAACGGAAAGCGCCGCGATCAGTTCCTGCATATCGCCGGGAAGCGGGCTTTCGAAAGACATGTTTTCTTTACCTGAGGGATGCTCAAATTGCAAGTATTTCGCGTGCAGCGCCTGTCTGTGAAAGCCCATCGAGGATAGCAGCTTTCTTTGCGCGGATTTGCCCGTTCCACCGTAAAGCGGATCGCCAAGCAGGGGAAATCCCCGCGATGCCAGATGCACGCGTACCTGATGGGTGCGGCCGGTCTCCAATTGGCATTCGACCAGCGCCGCATTGCCCAGTGCCTTCAGGGTGCGATAATGCGTCACGGCGGCCTTGCCCCGGCCATCTTCCAGCACCGCCATCTTCTTGCGGTTTTTCGGGGAGCGGCCGATATTCCCTTCGATCCGGTCAGCCGTGGGCACGGGCACCCCGCGCGTGATCGCGGCATAGCGGCGCCCGACAGTGTGGGCGGCGAACTGGGCGGCCAGCGCCATGTGCGCATGCGCGGTCTTTGCCGCCACCAGCAGGCCCGACGTATCCTTGTCGATCCTGTGCACGATGCCGGGGCGGGTGACGCCGCCAATGCCGCTCAGACTGCCGCCGCAATGGTAAAGCAGGGCGTTCACCAGCGTTCCGTCGGAATTGCCCGCCGCCGGGTGCACGACCAGGCCGGCGGGTTTGTCGATGACGATCAGTTCGTCGTCCTCGAATATGATATTCAACGGGATATTCTGCGGCGCGGCGCGGTCGGGGATGGGTGCGGGAACCGCGATCGTAAAGCTTTCGCCTGCCTTCACGCGCCGGGATGCCTGGCGCTCGACGCCGCCGCTGCCCGTTACCGCGCCCTCTTTCAGCAGCGCCTTCAGCCGCTCGCGCGACAGTTGCGGGTGGGCGTCGGCCAGCGCCCGATCCAGGCGCACGCCGGCATTTGTTACCACGATTTCGATATTCGACTTGGCGCGCGTCATCGTGCAGGACTTCGGCGATGGAATGGCAAATCGCAAGAGACGCGCTCGACGCGATTCGAGCGCACGCCGACCGCGCCGCCCCGCAGGAGGCGTGCGGACTGCTTCTGGGGCCGCACGCGGAGGGGCTGCAGCCTGCCGAAAGGGTCATGATAGGCGAGGCACGGGCCACTGCAAACGTGTCGGACCGGCCCGCCACGAATTTCGAAATCGATCCGCAGGCGCTTTTTCGTGCCCACCGCGAAGCGCGCGGGGGCGGGCCCCGGCTGCTCGGCTATTATCATTCGCACCCGAACGGCTGTACCCAGCCCTCCGCCATTGACGCGGCGCGGGCTGCGCCGGACGGGAAATTGTGGATTATCTGTGCATCCGGCATCACCGGCTGGATCGCAGGCGACGCTGGCCTTCATGGTCGATTTAGGCCTATCAAGCTTCTGGAGACGTAACAGGGGAAGTTTCTTGGCGCAGGGCGTCGTCAAATGGTTCGATCGCAAGAAAGGGTTCGGCTTCATCGCGCCGGATCTCGGTGTGCTCGACGTTTTCGTCCACGTCTCATCCCTCTCTCGGGAAGGGCCGGGTGTTCTGGCAGAGGGGGATCGGGTACAGTTCGAACTGACGCAACTTCGCGACGGGCGGGTCAGCGCCTTTGACGTCACGACCATCTCTTCGTCATAGCCGAAATGAAAAAGGGATCCGGGACGGCTTTAGGTGCGTTGCGCTAGATTAACGGTCGAGCGGTTTTGATGGATTGCGCCCGATCACCTGTTTTTGGAGGAGTGGCCCATGAACTCAGCCCATTTTGCGAGCCTCTTATGTTCGCGCCTCTGCCACGATCTCGTCAGTCCGGTCGGATCGCTTTACAATGGGGTCGAACTTCTGGCGGATGAAACGGACCCCGCCATGCGCGCGCGCTGCATGGACCTTTTGGCCGACAGCGCGCGGCAGACAGCCAACAAGCTGAAATTCTTTCGGCTCGCCTTTGGGGCCGCTGGCGGCTTCGGCGATCATATCGACACGCGGGAGGCGCAGGCCGCGCTTGAGGGGCTTTATGGCTCCGAAAAGCGGATCGAGGTAGAATGGCTGGTGTCGGGTGTCTCGCTGCCAAAGGGCGCGGTGAAAATGCTCCTGAACCTGGCAATGATTGCTGGCGATGCACTGTTACGGGGCGGAACGTTACAGGTCGCCAGCGAAGAGGTTGATGGCGCCACCGAAGTGGCGGTCAGGGCGGAGGGGCCGCGCCTCCTCCTCGACGAGGAATTGCGCTTGACCCTGCAGGGACAGTCGAAGGAGGACGGTCTGACGCCACGGGCCGCCAGCGCCTATCTCGTCTGCATGCTCGCTGCCGAGGCCGGCACCGAAATCCAGATTTCCGAAGGAGAAGGGCGCCTGGTGTTCGGCGCTCGCCTGGCTTAGCTCAGTCCGTCGGGCCTTTCGATCGGCCGAGCGCCCCCGCCGCCCGCAATTCAGCAATTTCCCTGCCGCTCAGGCCCAGCCGCTCCGACAGCAGCGCCTCCGTATGCTCGCCCAGCCGGGGCGGCATCGTACCCGCCACGGTCGGCGTCTCGCCCAGCTTCAGCGGGGACGCCACGATTTCCACCTCTTGTCCTGCGGTGCCGCTGGATAGCGTCGCCACCATGTCCCGTGCCACCGCTTCGGGTGATCGCAGCGCCTCGCCTACCGTGCGGACCTCGCCGCATGGAATGCCGGCTGCGCGCAGGCCCTGCAGCCAGAAATCCGTCGTTTCTTCCGCAATTCGAGCGGCCAGCAGTGGGATCAGGGCCGCACGATTGGTCACGCGCGCATCATTGGTCGCGAACCGCGCGTCCTCCGCCAGCTCCGGTCGTGCCAGCGGCCCCTTGCAGAATGCGGCGAACTGCCGGTCATTGCCGACCGCAATGACCGTGCTGCCATCGTTCGTCGCGAACAATTGATAGGGGACGACCGTGGGATGGCCATTGCCCAGGCGTGGCGGCGTCTCTCCCGAGGCGAGGAACGCTGCGCCGACATTCGCCAGCATGGCCAGCTGGCAGTCGAACAGGGCCATGTCGATATGCTGTCCCACTCCGTCGCGTGCCTGCGCGATCAGTGCCGCCAATATCGCCTGCGCGGCGGCCATCCCGGTGTAAAGATCCGCCACCGCAACGCCGACCTTCATCGGCTCGCCCTCGGCGGGTCCCGTTACGGACATCAACCCGCCCTCGGCCTGAATGACGTAATCATACCCCGGCCGTGCGGCGAGCGGGGAGACCCGACCATAGCCCGAAATGCTGCAATAGATGAGGCGGGGGTTGAGCGCGGACAGGGACGCATGGTCCAGTCCGAATTTCTGCAGACCGCCCAGCTTGTAATTTTCGACCAGAACGTCCGCGTCGACGGCTAGCCTCCGCACCAGCTGTTGCCCCTCCGCCGTCGAAATGTCGATGGCCATGCTTTTCTTGTTGCGGTTGGCACAGAGATAATAGGCCGATTCCGTCCCGACATAGGGTGGTCCCCAGCGGCGTGTATCGTCGCCACCAACGGGATTCTCGATCTTCACGACATCGGCGCCCAAATCGCCCAGGATCATGGTGCACCAGGGACCTGCCAGAACGCGCGAAAGGTCCAGGACCTTGATACCGGAAAGCGGGGCAGGGCGGGCGATGACATCATTCCTGAAAAAAAAGCGGGCGGAAGGACCCGTTGGATCCTCCCGCCCGCCTAACAGGTCGATGGGGGTCTAGCGACAGGTTACGCCGTCATCGTCCGCCGATTTGCCGACATAGGCACCCACGGCGCCGCCGATGATGGAGCCCAGCAGCTTGGAGCCATCGGGCGCCACGACATTGCCCAGCGTGCCGCCGGTCAGGCCGCCGATGATCAGCCCGGCCGTGCCGTCATCGCGTTCGCAATAATAACGACCATCGCGTCCGCGATAGACGCGGTCATCGGCAGACAAGCGCCGCGCGCGATAATTGTCGCCCTTCCGGTAATGGTCCACCGGGTCCCAGCGCTGGGCACGGTCCTTGGCGCGTTTGCCATGGGCGGGCGCCCATGACGGCGGATCTGCAGCGGCAGGTGCCGAAAGAACCGGCAGGGACAGGGCCGCGCAGGCGGCGGCAAAAATCAGTGTACGCATGATCAACTCCTTTTCCGAAGTGGAAGGGGAACGTACGCAATTGGACGAAAGAGCCTGAACCCCCCACAACGGCAGACGAGCCGTTCTTTTTCAGCGACGAGCTGATGGTTTCGGAGATCTTGCGGGGCTTCGGCTCCGCCTCAATAGTCCTTCGAGTAGCGCAGATTGACCGCCTGCCCGCCAAAGGTGGACACGCTGGACAATATGCTCAGCGCCCGCGACAGGGCGATCTCGATCTGCGTCGCGGTAAAGCCGCGCGTGTCGGTAATGACCTCCACATAGATGTCGTCGGCCAGATATTGGCCCACCGCCAGGGCGGTGCCGCGCCCGGTCGCCTCGTCCGCGCCGACGATCTTCAGGCGATCAAAGCCGGTCGCGCCGCGCAATGACGCAATCGGATTCAGCCCGCCCCCGCCAGAGCCGCGCAGGCTGTTCAGGCTGGCCGCCAACTGCACCGCCTCCAGCGCCCCCAGTTCCGACGGCGGACCGCCGAACAGGATCAGTGACAGGATCTCATCCTCCGGCCGTACCGGGCGGGACGTGAAGGCGATCTGCGGGTCATATGCGCGGCCGGTGATATTTATGATGGCCGTCACCGTATCGACGTCGGTTTCGGCGCGGATGTCCAGGCGCGGATTGATCTCTTTCTCGCCCGTCATCTCGATGATTCCGCGTGTCAGGTCGAAACTGCTATTCGCAAAGCCAAAGGTACCGCGCAGGATTTCCAGCTCGCCCCGTACACGATAGTCGCTCGCCGTGCCGCCGACGTTCAGGTCCATCTGCCATTCTGATTCCAGGCCCATGCCGGTGACGAAGATGCGGTTATCGGCACGTATGTCGATGTCGAGATTCCAGTCGGAGGGCGGAACTGCTTCCTCTTCCTCTCCTGCCGCATTCTCGACGCTTTCCAAGCTCACCGGCCGCCTTCTGACGCCCGCCAATTCGGCGATTTCCTCGCCGCCCTGACGCACGATGCGATAACGCGCTTCGGGCAGCGTCAGCGTGCCCGAAATGCTTGCCGGCCGGTTGGGTCCGTTGACGATGTTCAGATCGCCGGAAACGCGTGCAGAAATCCCTTCGCCTTCGGCCAGTTGGGCATTATCCATCGTGACGCTCAGGTCGATGGGATAGCCGTCCTCTGCGGACAGGCTGGCGCGGCCGCTGGCGGAAACAGTGCCCTCCCCGGCGCGGCCGGCCATCTGGTTCAGGACGAAATCCGTATTGGTAAAGCGGCCGTCCAACCGCAGGTCGGCAATGCGCGTGCCGAAGGTTTCGTTTTCATATACCAGGCTGTTCGCCTTCACGACGCCGGTCAGCCGCGGCGCATCCAGCCTGCCGGAAACATCCGCCGCAATGGCAAGCGGCCCCTCCAGATGCTGCCCCGCCAGCCCGGCGAAGGAGAAGAGCGCGCTCGCCGGACCATTATAGCGCAACCCGCCCGACAGGGGCGCCGCGAATAGCTGCTCGCTCCAGCTGCCGGTGCCGCCCTCTGATGGGGACAGGGCGGCTTTCATGCGGCCCACGATCCGCCCGCGTTCCCGCATCAGGGCGCTCAGATCGCCGCCCTCCCCATTCAGCTTGCCGACCATGGTGATATCGACCGGCTGCGATACGGCGACCGCGCCCGAGCGGGTGAAATCGTCCAGCTTCAGGCGCATGTCGGCTTCGGGAAAGGCATCGCTTGACGTTTGCCGGAAATCCACGCTGCCGGTCGCGCTGCCACCAAAGCCCGCGGCCGGGGCAAAAGCATTCAGGATGCCCAGATCGAACTTGTCGAACCGCGACTGCAGCATGATGCCGTCGCCATAGCTGCCGGCGATCCGCACATCCCCTTCGCGCAGCCGCAAGGTCGCGGGTGCCAGCCTGTATCCCTCGTCGGTCATCATGATGCGCAGCGGACGCACGGATTGGACCGACTGACCGGAAATTTCGCCCTTGATTGCCGCCAATATGCTGTCTGCGCCCAATCTGGCGTTGACGGCGATTTCATAGGGTGTTGGCGCGCTGCCCTCCGCGACCAGACGCGCGGTTCCCGTTCCCCCCGGACTGCCCTCGAATTCGGCGCGCGCCTTGGCAATGCGGAATGTGCCATAGCGCACATCTGCCATCTGCGCCTCGCCATCGATGGTGGGGCCGCTGTCGGGCAGGGCGATTGTCGCATCTATGTCGGCCCGGCGAATGCCGATCGGCGTCTCGCCGCCACTGCTGAAATCGCGAATGCGCGCGTTCAGCCGGGCCGTCTGCACCGCTTCACGCGCGCCCAGCGACAGATTGCCCGCCACGCCATTGCCGGAAAGGCTGAGGTCGCCGACGAACGGCCCCGCCGCGGCCTGACGTATCGTGCCTGCCGCTGTGACCCCCGCCAGTGCCACGCGCTCGATATCGATGATCAGCGCATCTCCCGTGCGGATCAGCAAATCGGCGTCGAAATCGCCATAGGGGGTGCCGCCGTTCGCCTGCACGTCATAACCGGCGGCGGTGCCGCGAATGACGGCCTCCACTTCGGTAAAGGCGATGCCCAGCGTCGGATTGGCGGCGGTTACGCGGATAACGGGCGCATCTGTCGTGCCGCTGATCGCCGTCGTGAAGCGTCCATAGGCGCGGCTCGTCCCCGCCAGGTTGAGCGCGATGCGGCCATCGGGCGTGTACCGCCCCTTGCCACTTGCGCGCAGGCCGGGCGCCGTGACGCGGATATTCTCCACGCCATATATGCCGTCGCCGGGCGCGGTGAAGTCGGCCGTCATCTTTGCCTGCCCGCCGAAAAATTCCTGCACGGTCTCATTGTCGATGCGGCGCGTCTGCACCGCGATGGGGCCGCGCAAGCCGAAGGAGCCGTTCAGCCCCGGTACCAGCTTTATATCGGCAACCAGATCGACGAGGCCCAGCCCCGGCACTTCATAGCGATTGACCCGGCCCTGAATGGCGCCGGTATATGTGCCGCTGGCAAAGTCCGCGACGATCAGGGCGGTGACATCGATCCGGTCGGTGGTCAGCTCCAGATCGTCGCTGACCGCGCGTCCGTCGGCGATGCGGAACGTGCCATTGGCCTTCAAATTGGTCATCAGGCCGCCAACCGTATCCGGCAGGCCGCTGACACGGCGCGCCGTGGCGTTCAGCGGCACCACCATGCCGCCATCCTCGACCCGGCCATCGCCCGATGCGACCAGATCCTCGACCAGCATGTCGTTGATGCCGATCGCTTCCGCCGTCAGTTCATAATCCACGTCGGGAACGGTGAAGGCATCGTTCAGGACCAGGCGCGTGCGGATCGCACGACCGGCAATGCCGTCGGCGATTGCGCCCGGTTCCAGCAATTGTGCCTCGATCACCATATTTTCAAAGCTGCTGCGGTCCAGCGCCAGCCCGCCCGCGGCGTCGACGGTGAACGCATCCGCGCGCACGGCCACATCAATGCCCATGATTTCCGCGCGTGTATCGACCGTGGCATCGACCGTCAGGCGTTCGCCCGCCATCCGCGCCGCTGGCCCCTCAAGAAAGGAAGACAGGGCAAGCGGGCCCCGCACGCGATAAAGTCCTTCCTCCGCGCTCAGATCCAGGCGCGTAATCGCCTCCCCTGCGGAATCGACCAGCAGGCGCCCGTTCCAGTTGGTCCATGTGCCCACAGACTGTTCGATGCGCGCGCGCAGGGGCCGGGCAATGCCTGTCATGCCGGCCACCAGACCGTCGGCGGGTGCGATCAGATCCATGGCCACGTTCAGCTTGTCGTCCGCAGGATCTACCAGTAGCGACAGGTCGAAGCGGTCGCCGCCTGCCAGGCCATCTTCCGACAGAGCGCGTGCGTCCAGTTCGACGGTTGCTTGCCCACCATCCAGCAGCACGTCGCCCGCGAGTGTCAGGGCATGGCGGCTGCCCGTCACCGCCTCGCCAATATCCAGCCTGCCGACGCTCAACCGGTCGATATCGAGGTTGATGTCGGGGATCAGCGGTTCATTGGGATCGGTCGGCGTCTCGCGAAAGGCGGGCAGGCGGGACAGCGTCGCCTGCGGCACCTCCAGCCGGTCGATGTCGATCAGGCCGGAGGCATAGGCCAATGGGTGCCAGTCCATTTCCGCGCGCGGAATGGTCAGGAACACGCCTTCGGGATCGGCAATGCTTAGGTCGGTGACGACCATGCCGCCATATAGCGACCCGTCAATGGCACCGACTTCGATGTCCATGCCGTTTTCGAATTCCAGTCCGCTGATCTGCTGCGCCACGAACCGGCGACCGGGACCGGTATCCAGCGCAAAGACCAGCAGCACGATCAGCAGCAGCAATGCCGCAATGACGATCCCCAACCATTTCAGCGCAGTGGGGCTGCCGGAGGATTCCTCCGCCTCGACTTCCACATCGTCCGGGGTGTTCGTGGTCTCGGCCATCAGAACGCCTGCCCGATAGAAATATAAACGCCAAAGCGTGCTTCGCCGGGACGGCGGTTCACCGGCATGGCGATGTCGGCTCGGAACGGTCCGAAATTGGTATAATAGCGCGCGCCGATACCAACGCCGTAACGCATGTCGGAAAATTGCGGTGTCGTGGCTTCATAGACCTGTCCCGCATCGACAAAGGCGACGGCACCGAAATTGCCGAAACGATAGCGGCCCTCCACGGCGAACTCGTTGACGCTGCGGCCGCCCAGCGGATCATTATTGCTGTCGCGCGGGCCGAGATCCTGAAAGCCGAAGCCGCGTACAGAGCCGCCGCCGCCGGCATAATAGCGCCGCGATGGCGCCAGATTGTCGCGGCTGATGCCCTGAATACTGCCCAGCCGGACGCGCCCCGCCAGAACGAAGCTCTCACCGATGCCCTGATAGCCGCTGACGTCCATCAGGCCGCGGCCATAGGGGGCGAAATCGCCGCCCTGCAGCGATGCTTCCGGACTCAGGCGAATGGTGGCGCGGAACCCTTCCGTCGGGTCCAGCAGGCTATCGGAGCTGTCGAAGCCCAGCTGGCCGGGCAGGGCGGCGATGGCGAATGTGTTGCGGTTGCGGTCCCCCACCGTGTCGTCAAAGCGGGTTTCCTGCGATCCGATCAGCTCGAACCCATAGGCATAGGTCCACCGCTTCTGCCAGATCGGCGTCGAATCGCGGCTGATCCGGCCGACCAGACTCGCCGTGCGGGCATTGAACGCCTGGAAATCCTGCCGCCTGACATCGAATCCCAATTGCACCGTGCGGTCGCGCTGTCCTGCATTGGATCGGCGGAAAAGGGCGCCGACGCCCTGCTCCTTCGTGCCCGCTACGGCATTCAGCTCCAGCGCTCCTTCAGGCGGGAAAAGGTTTCTGTTGATCCAGCGTCCCTCCAGGCGGAACCCCTGGCCCGTGCCATAGCCTGCGTCCGCCTGCAGTGACCGGTCCGGCCCTTCGACCTGCCTGACTAGCAGATCGACATATTCCGTTCCCTCCGGGCCTTCTTCGCCGGTCCTGACGGGCTCTATGGAAACGCTGTTGAACAGGTTCGTCGCGACCATCGCCTCGCGCAGATCGTCTTGCCTGCGAACGTCGTACAATTCACCGCGGTCGAAGCGGCTCAGCACCTCGATATGTTCGGGATCGAAAACGGCGTTTTCTTCGACCTGTATGCCGCCGAAGCGCGCGCGCGGACCCAGGTCGACGGGCAGTACGTAATCGCCGGTATGGTCGTCGCCATCCAGCAATATGTCGCGCTGCTCCACCTCGGCAAAGGGGTAGCCGTTGAACGGAAACAGCAGACTGATCGTGGCCTCGGCGCTCAGAACGTCGTCGGCGACGATGGGCGCGCCGACCTCGATTTCCAGATTGTCGCTCACCAGGCCAGCCGGGATCGCTTCGTCCTCGCCGACCACCTCGATACTGGAAAATTCATAACGCGGGCCGGGAACGACCACCAGGTCGACGCGAAACCGCCCGTCGGGTTCGGCGGGCAATGCGATGTTACTGTCGGCGCTCGCATCGAAATAGCCCTGGGAGCGCAGCAGCCGCACGGCAAGCTCCGCATCCGATTCGGCGCGCGCTGTCAGCATCGCGGCGTTCGCCGCCTCGGCGCTCCGCTCCAATGCGGACAGGGACCGAAACTGACCCTCCAGCCCGGCTTCGTCCAGCCCGTCGATGACCAAGCGGTAGCGAATGGCCGGCGCTGCTTCCGCCGCCTCTTCCGTCGGCTCCTCCGGCGTCGTGACATCGAAACTGTCGAGCGGTTCCAGGGGCGCTGCCAGCGCTTCGTCCTCGACGGGCACGTCCTCGATGATCTCCGTGGTGGTGCCGTCGTCTAGGGCAGGCAGGTCAACGGTATCGCCCGGAACGCCGGATTCGGGGACAGCCTCGCCCGGTGCTTCTTCATCGGGGGCAGCGTCAGAGATAGCGTCGGGGGCCGCGTCATCCCCGCTCTCTTCGTCGCCAGAAATCGCCGCTCCCTCGTCCAGTGACGGCAGCGCGTCCTCGAAATCCTCGTCATTGATGATGGGATCGCTCGGTTCATCATCGGCCGCATCATCGGCGGGAACGGCGGGACTGGCCGGCTGGTCCTGCGCCCACACGGGGTTGCCCAATATCAGGCCGGTCAGAAACAAGAGCGAGGTGCGGGTCAAAATCAGATACTTTATACTCTTGGTTAAACCGTTCGCCCGTTGTGTCAAAATCACTTATCGCCACGAAACGTCCATGACTAGCCGTTTGAAAAGAAGCGCCCGGCCCCTTTTCCGTTCCGCCGCAATGGCGCCGGGCGGGGCTGTCCCGGGCGGTTCATCCTTCGGTCACGCTCTTCATCTACGCTCTTGGCTGCGAGTCGGCTCCCCCCCGGCTCGCTCGAAAGTACTTTCGTACCTCCCTGCCTCTCACCTTATGGGTGACAGGCAGGGCCGTTCTGCGCTTTAAGCCCGCCCAAAGGAGATTTTTCGTGGCGGACAAGAACGACTGGCAGGCAAAGGCCGAAAAGGAAGTCAAAGGTAAGGAACTGACCTGGCACACGCCGGAGGGGATCGCGATCGATCCCGTCTATACGGCGAAGGATGCGGAGGGGCTGGATGCCGGCCTTCCCGGTTTTCCCCCTTATACGCGGGGTCCCTATGCATCCATGTATGCCGGTCGCCCCTGGACCATTCGCCAATATGCCGGCTTTTCCACCGCCGAGGAATCGAACGCCTTTTACCGCCGCAATCTTGCCGCGGGGCAGAAGGGGCTTTCCGTCGCCTTCGATCTCGCCACCCATCGCGGTTATGACAGTGATCATCCGCGCGTTGCAGGCGACGTAGGAAAGGCGGGCGTTGCCATCGACACGGTCGAGGACATGCAGGTTCTGTTCGATCAGATTCCGCTCGACACCATGTCGGTGTCCATGACCATGAACGGCGCGGTCATTCCGATCCTCGCCTTCTACATCGTCGCGGCGGAAGAGCAGGGCGTCAGCCAGGAGAAGCTCTCCGGCACCATTCAGAACGACATTCTGAAGGAGTTCATGGTCCGCAACACCTACATCTATCCGCCAGCGCCCTCCATGCGGATCGTCTCCGACATTATCGGGTACACGTCGGCGAACATGCCGCGTTTCAACAGCATCTCCATTTCCGGCTATCACATGCAGGAGGCGGGGGCGACGCAGGTTCAGGAACTGGCCTATACCATCGCCGACGGCATGGAATATGTCCGCGCCGCAAAGGAAACCGGCCTCGACGTCGACGCCTTCGCGCCGCGCCTGTCCTTCTTCTTCGCGATCGGCATGAATTTCTTCATGGAAATCGCAAAGCTGCGGGCCGCGCGCAAGCTGTGGTACAAGATGATGACCGATCTTGGCGCCCAGTCCGAAAAATCGAAGCTGCTGCGTACCCATTGCCAGACGTCCGGTGCCTCGCTGACGGAGCAGGACCCCTATAATAACATCGTCCGCACCGCCGTTGAGGCGATGGCGGCGGCGCTGGGCGGTACGCAATCGCTGCACACCAATTCGTTCGACGAGGCCATTGCCCTGCCGACCGATTTCTCCGCCCGTATCGCGCGCAACACGCAGCTGATCCTGCAGGAGGAGACGGGCATCACGCAGGTCGCCGATCCGCTTGGTGGCTCCTATTATGTCGAGAGCCTGACGCAGGCGCTTTACGACGAGGCGCTGGAGCTGATCGAGGAGGCCGAACAGGCGGGCGGCATGACGAAGGCGGTGGCTGCCGGCATCCCCAAATCCCGCATAGAGGAGGCCGCCGCCGCAAAAGCCGCCCGCCTCGACCGGGGCGAGGATGTCGTCGTCGGCGTCAATAAATATCGCCTGGCGAAGGAAGATCCCATCGAAACGATGGAGGTGGACAATGTCCGCGTCCGCGCCGGCCAGATCGCGCGCCTGGAAAAGAACCGCGCCGCCCGCGACGATGCCGCGTGCCGCGCCGCTCTTGAGGCACTGACCGCCGGTGCGAAAGCCGACGGCAACCTTCTGGCGCTTGCTGTCGACGCCGCCCGCGCCCGCGCGACGCTCGGCGAAATCTCGACCGCGATGGAGGATGCCTTCGGTCGTTATGATACCGTCCCGACACCCGTGAAGGGCGTCTATGGCGGCGCCTATGCTGGCGATCCGGAATGGCAGCGCGTCGTCGATGGCGTGGAGGCCGTGGCCCAGCGCAAGGGCCGCGCGCCGCGCATGATGGTGGCCAAATTGGGTCAGGACGGCCACGACCGTGGCGCCAATCTGATCGCGTCCGCATTCGGCGATCTGGGCTTTGAGGTCATATCCGGGCCGCTGTTTCAAACGCCGGGAGAGGCGGCGAAACAGGCGATGGAGCAGGATGTCGATGTTGTCGGCGCATCATCGCTCGCGGCGGGCCACAAGACCCTGATCCCCGAACTGATCGGCGAGCTGAAGGAGGCCGGGTCCGGCATTCGCGTCGTCGCTGGCGGCGTCATCCCGCAAAAGGACTATGAATTCCTGCGCAATGCGGGCGTCGCGGGCATTTACGGCCCCGGCACCAATGTCATCGACGCCGCTGCGGACGTGCTCCGGATCCTCGGCCACAACATGCCACCCGAAGGCTTGGAAGAGGCGGCTGAATAGGGGAGGCCGGGGACCGCCCTTTCTCAGGCAGTCCCCGCCCGTTTTATCAGGCCGAGCGGCAGGCCGTCGCGCGGGCGCGGGATCGGCACCATCTGCCAGCGCGGCTCATAGGCTGCCGCCACATCGATATGGCGGGCGTGCAATAATTCGAACAGGAAAGTCTTCGCCTGCATATGGGCGAAATGCAGGCCCAGGCACATATGGGCGCCGCCGCCAAACGGGACATAGGCGTGCTTGTCACGCGCCTTTTCCTGTTCCCGTTCGAACCGCGCAGGGTCATAACGTTCCGGATCGGGCCAGATGTTCGGATCGCGGTGAACCATCATCGGGCAGATGCCGACATGGGTGCCTGCCGGAATGACATGGTTGCGGAACGTGAACGTCCTCAGCGCCCGGCGCGGAATGAACGGCACGGGCGGGCGCAGGCGCATCGCCTCCTTGAACGCCTGATCCGCCAGTTCCAGTTCGCCAAGCCGGTCATAGGGCAGATCGCTGCCGACTTGGCCGCGCAGCGCCTCCGATTCCTGCCGGACCCGCTCCTGCCACGCGGGTGACTTGCCCAGATAGAATACCGTAGCAGACAGGGAAGATGTCAGCGTGTCGTGCGCCGCCATCATCAGGAAGTTCATATGATCGATCACTTGCCGGTCGGTCAGCAGCTGTCCGTCATCGCCCGTCGCGTTGACGACCTGCGTGAACATGTCGTCGGCCTGCTTGCCTCTGCGCCGGGGGATTTCCCGCCCGAAATATTCGACCAGATAGGCGCGGCCGCGCACCCCGCGCCGCATCTGGGTAAAGGGCAGCGGCTTTCTGACCGGCGTGACGGACGCCTGCACCATGTCGACGAACGCCTGGTTCACGCGGTCTGCTTCCGGTCCCCAGGGTATCCCCAGAAAGGAGGACGCGGCCAGGTCGAGCGTCAATTCCTTCATCGCCGGATATATCTGCAGCCGTTCCGGCCATTCAGCGATGCGGCGGCGTATCCCTTCCTGCAGCAGCGTCAGATAGGCCTGCATGGGCGCGGGCTTGAAGGCGACCGACAGCACCTTGCGGTGCGCGCGGTGCTCCTCGAAATCCTGCATCATCAGGCCGCGCGGAAACAGCTTTCCCAATATGGGATACCATCCCTGTTCGCTGGAAAAGATCCGCTCGCGGTTCATCAGAACCAGTTCATTGGCGTCCGCGCCGATCATCTGGACCGAGGGGCCGGTCAGCGTCTCGATGGCAAAGACATCGCCGAAATCCTCTCGCCGTTCCTGCTGCAACCGGACGGTGTCGAACAGAAAACGCCGCAGCGTCCGCAGTTTTTTCAGAAAGGAGGCATGGCCGGGGCCCGGCAGATGGGCGAAGTCCGCCGCTGTCGGTTCCGGCAGGCGGCGATAACGTTCGACGGGGGTGGATCCGTCGTCGGTACGGAATTCGATCGGGTCGATAGGCGCGTTCATGGCGTTGCTCCTCTTAGGAGCGGGGTTTACACCCACCGCCAATTTGAGCGCAACTTAGGATAACGGAGAGGGCGTTTGCCCCCTCCGTATATCTTTGGCCTATTTAGCTGCGAGCCGCTTTGCGACGTGCGGCGATGCTGCCGACGCCAAGGCCACCCAGGCCAAGACCGAACAGCGCCAGCGCGGCAGGCTCGGGAACCTGCGCGTCGAGGTTCTCGACGGTGATGTTGCTGAGATTATAGTTGAAGCTGACCGCAACGCCGGTCGGCTGCGAGCCGGACTGGCGCGAAACGAAGAAGCTCAGCTGATCCTGCAGGCCGAAGATATCGGGATCGAACGCGCCCGGCAGGTCGGAGCTGGACAGCGCATCGAACGGTCCGGAAAGCCCCAGGGTGAAATTATAGCTGTTCGTGCCGGCGGGCTCGCCGGTGATCAGCGACGGACCGATATTCATATTGTTGAAGGACAGGCGGTCGCGGCCAAAGCTGTACTGGTCGGACACCTGGATGGAACCGAAATTACGGTCTTCGACCAGCGTACCGATGCCGCTGCCGAAATCCAGGCTCAGGTCGGTGACAGCGCCGCTATAGTTGAACGCAGAACGGCTGTCATTGACGACGAACGGGGTTCCCGCCCTGGTGTCGTCATAGATCAGATAGCCGGTGACGGTCGGGATCGCCGTGCCAAAGACGTTGGCGCGGTCCGGGCTGGAATTGGTGCCGGTGAAGCTCACCTTGATGCGGTCGGCATGCGCAGGCGCAGCAAGAGTGACCAGGGTAAGGGCGGCAGAACAAAGCAGGTAACGCATCGAATATTTCCCTTTGACAGTTGCCGATCCTCCAAAGCGAACGTTAGGGGCGGGGGATCGTTAAAGGTCTGTTAACCGTGCTTATTGACGGTTCAGGGTCGTAACGATTGCAGGCGTATGAACCTTTGGCGGCGCTTTTGTGCAGCGCGGCAAAAGCTGGTTGCCGGGAACGGAGCCGCCGCCTATGTTTTGTCTAGCTGAGGCGCGCATATCGACAGTGCATGTGTTCATTTATCACACGCGCGCGCAATGATATTATGGTATGGGAATTCGAGGGGCGCGGCACTTCCGCTACGTAGCCCGATCTAGTTGATAAGGGCCGTTATGATCCTACACCGCATTCTGCCGATCTGTCTCATGACCGTCCTGCTGGCGGCATGCGGATCGGATAATGGGGGGCAGGGCGGCGGCCCCGACGAAAGCGCGCCTACAGTTGTAGGCGGAAGGGTGTCCGAACATGGGTTTTCCAGCGCGATAGAGGCTGTAGGTACCGCCTTTGCTCGCGAAGAAACGGTTCTGACGGCCCCCGTTACCGAGCGCATCGAGCGCCTGGGTTTTTCCGACGGAGACTTCGTCCGCCGGGGCAGCATGATCGCTCAGCTTTCACGCGGAGAAGAAGCAGCCGATCTTGCCGCTGTCGAAGCGCGCGCGAGAGAGGCGCAGCAACAATTGGGCCGTTTGCAGGAACTGCAGGACCGCGGCTTTGCTACCCGTTCGAACGTCGATACGCAGGTCGCCAGCCGTGACAGCGCCCGTGCGGATGCCAGTGCGATCCGGTCCCGCATAGAAGACCGGGTCATTCGCGCCCCGTTTGACGGCGTCATCGGCCTCCGCACTATTTCTCCCGGTGCCGTCATCAGTGCGGGTTCGCCTATTGCGACGATCAGCGACATTTCATCCATCAATCTCGATTTTACCGTTCCAGAGCAATATCTTTCCGCCATCGACGAGGGGCAGGAAATCAGGGCCGTTGCTGCAGCTTATCCGGGGGAGCCATTCCGCGGGAAGATCGACGGCATCGATCCTCGCGTTGATCCTCTTTCCCGCAGCGTCACGGTACGCGCGGTACTTCCCAATCCCGATCGCCGACTGCGTCCTGGCATGCTGCTCAGCGTCGATATCGTGTCGCAATCCTATACCGCTCTGGCAATCCCGGAAACGGCGTTGATCCTGCAGGGCGACGATTCCTTTGTTTTTCAGATCGACGATGAAGGCATTGCGCGGCGGACCCGCATCGAAACCGGATTGCGTTCCGATGGCATGATAGAGGTCCGGGACGGCCTGGCGCTCGGCACGCCGATCGTCGCCGATGGCACCGTGAAGGTGCGCGACGATGCCCCTGTGGATGCGAAAATGCCGGAGCGTCGTTCCGGCGCTGCTGCCTGCGCCGATAATGCAGCCACCAAGGAGGCTGTGGCCCGGGGATGATGCTTTCCGACGTCTCGGTAAAGCGCCCGGTCTTTGCGATCGTTCTCAGCCTGATCCTGCTTCTCGCGGGTGCGGTGGCGTTTCTGCAATTATCCGTCCGGGAATATCCTGCGATCGACCCCCCTATCGTCTCGGTGGACGTCAATTATCCCGGCGCCGCCGCCAGTGTCGTCGAATCCCGTATTACGCAGCTGATCGAGGATCGCGTTGCGGGGGTAGAGGGGATCGACACGATCCGTTCTTCATCACGCGATGGACGCGCCGATGTCAGCATAGAATTCTCGCCCAATCGCGATGTCGATAATGCTGCGAATGATGTCCGCGATCGTGTGTCGGGCGTCCTCGACAATCTGCCGGAGGAGGCTGATCCGCCGGAAGTGAACAAGGTCGATTCCGACAGCCAGTCCATCATGTGGCTGAACCTGACGGGTGAGGGGCGGACGCAATTATGGCTGGCAGACTATCTTGATCGCGTCCTCGTCGACCGCTTTTCCTCCATTGACGGTGTGGCGCGTGTCCAGGGCGGGGGCAGCGCCCGGCCCGCAATTCGCATCTGGCTGGATAAACAGGCGCTGACTGCCTACCGATTGACGCCTGGCGACATCGAAGAGGCGCTTCGGCGGGAGAATGTCGAGCTTCCCGCCGGCCGGCTGGAGTCCGCAGACCTGAACCTGACGGTCCGCGTGGCGCGTGGCTACGGACAGGTGGAGGATTTTGAGGGTCTCGTGCTTCGCCGTGGCGACGATGGTTCGCTGCTGCGGCTGGGCGATGTTGCCAATATCGAATTGGGTGCCGAAGACCCGTATAATTATTTCCGGTCGAATGGCGTTGCCGGCGTCGGCATGGGTATTGTCGGTCAGTCCGGCGCCAACACGCTTGCCGTCGCCAATGATGTGCGGGAACGGCTGGCGGAGGTGCAAAAGCTTCTTCCAACGGGTGTGGAGCTTTCCGTCACTTATGACAGCAGCGTGTTTATAGATGCCGCGATCGATAATGTCTGGGAAACACTCGCTATCGCCGCCCTGCTCGTCATCGTGGTGATCTACCTGTTTCTCGGCAGCGTCCGCGCCACGATCATACCCGCGGTCACCGTTCCGATCAGCCTGGTCGGCAGCTTCTTCGTGCTTTGGATTCTCGGCCTCAGCATCAATTTGCTGACCCTTCTTGCACTGGTCATGGCCATCGGCCTGGTGGTCGATGACGCCATCGTGATTCTGGAAAACATCTATCGCCGCATCGAGGAGGGGGAGAGCCGCCTGCTCGCCGCCTATGCCGGCGCGCGTCAGGTCGGTTTTGCCGTGATCGCCACGACCGCCGTGGTCATCGCCGTTTTCGTGCCTGTCATGTTCCTGCCCGGCAATACCGGCCTTCTGTTCCGCGAACTGGCCATCACCATGATCGTGTCGGTATCCATTTCCATGTTCGTGGCGCTTACGCTGATCCCTGTCCTTTGCTCGAAAATCCTGAAACGGTCAGGCAATGGCACGGGACTGACGCAATTCGTCGACCGTCATTTCAACCGCATGTCCAGCCGCTATGAATCCCTGTTGCAACGGCTGGTGCATCGGCCGGTTCTCATTGGGCTTACGGCTTTGGGCCTGGTGGCGGCTTTTGCGCTTCTGGGCCTCGCAAATCTCACCAGCGAACTTGCCCCCCAGGAAGATTCCGGGTCTCTGAACGGCACTGTCAATATTTCTGAGGGCGCCGGGTGGCAGCGCCTCGTCAATGTCATGGATGACATGGAAACTCTGCTCGCGCCAATGGTCGATCCTAGTGAAGATCAGTCGGGGGACGGACCCATCCGCAGCGCGGTTCTGCGCGCGCCGGGCGGCTGGGGGACCACCGGCGATTTCTCCAATGGTCGTATGATCATTTTCCTTAAGGAATGGGAACATAGAGACGAGACAACGCAGGAGGTCGCCCAGCACATGAACACCATGCTGGCCGAGTATCCCGCCGCTCAGGCCCGGGTATTCCCGGGCGGCGGTCTCGGCAATCGTGGCGGTCAGCCGATCGAATTCGTGATCGCTGGCGACACATATGAGGAACTGGCGCGCGCGCGCGATGCGCTGTTCGTCGCCGCCGACAATTTTCCCGGCATCGATACGCTGGAATCCGATTACAAGGAAACGCGCCCGCAATTGGTCGTCGACGTAAATACCACGCGCGCGGCGGATCTGAACGTTTCCACCCAGGATATCGGCCGCACCCTGGAAACCATGATGGGGTCGCGCCGCGTCGGTACATATGTGGACCGGGGCGAGGAATATGATGTCGTCGTGCAGGCAGAGGCGGAGGACCGCGTGACTGCGGAGGACCTCAGCGGCGTCAATGTGCGCGGACGCGACGGCACGGTCGTGCCGCTGTCCGCACTCGTGACCGTCCGCCAGACGGCGGAGGCCGGCGAACTGAACCGCTTCAACAAACTACGCGCCATCAAGCTGGAGGGTACGCTCGCCCCCGGTGCATCTCTGGGGGAGGCGCTCGACTTTCTTGAGGCTGAGGCGGCGCAACTGCCAGAGGTTGCCGCCATCGGCTATGAGGGGGAAAGCCGTGCCCTGCGGCAGACCGGCGGATCCATCTGGATGGTGCTGGGGTTCACCATTCTTCTCGTCTACCTCGTCCTCGCCGCTCAGTTCGAAAGTTTCGTCACTCCGTTCGTCATCATTCTCGGCGTGCCAATGGCGGTCGGCGGCGGCGTTTTCGGCCTTGTCGTGATGGACCATTCGCTGAACCTCTACAGCCAGATCGGACTGGTCATGCTGGTGGGTCTCGCAGCAAAGAACGGTATCCTGATCGTCGAATTCGCCAACCAGCTGCGCGATGAGGGAGAGGAATTCGTTGCCTCCATCGTCACTGCGGCGACCCGCCGTCTGCGCCCGGTCCTGATGACCAGCATCGCGACCGTCGCCGGCGCGCTTCCCCTGATGCTCGCCACCGGCGCGGGCGCCGCCAGCCGCCAGGCGATCGGCACGGTCATCGTGTGGGGCGTCGGCATCTCGACGCTTCTCACCCTCTTCGTCATTCCCACCTTCTACTGGCTGCTTGCCCGTAATACCGGCAGTCCAGAGGCAGTGACGCGCCGGCTGCAGGCCCAGCTTTCCGACAGCGACATCCCGCAACCGGCGGAATAAACCCAGGACTCGACGGGGCAGCGCTCCGGCAATAACGACGGCGCGTGCGACGCCTTCTTCGTTTTTATTCTGCTTTCGCATTGGTCCTGCCGCTGGCGCTGGTATTTCAGCTCTGGTCGCTGGCCAGCTGCTGTATCCCGGCGACCGCGCGGTCCGATGCGGCCTGGGCACCGGGCGGCGTTCTGGTCATCTGTTCGGGCAATGGCACGACGCAAATCGATGTCGACGATCCCGCGCCGCAGCAGGATCATGGCAGCAGCTGCGCCGCGCTGTGTGCGATGGCGGCGCTGGGGCTTCTGGTTCTGCTGGCCGTTCCGGTCCGGTTTGGGCGCCTGCCGCGATTGCCGTTGCGATCTGTTTTTTCTGCCGATCCGCGCGCGCCGCCTCTCGCATTTCGCTCCCGCGCACCTCCCTTTCTCGTCTGATCCCTTCCCGAAAGATTCAGACAGAAAGAAAACAGACAATGAAAAAGACGATTATCGCCGCGTCCCTCGCGGCTGCGGCGCCTCTGTGCGCGTCCGCCCATGATGTAAGCGCGCTGGACCATGCGCCCATCGGCGTCATGGGCGACCATCGCCACGGGCAGGGGGAATTCATGCTCTCCTACCGCCTTATGCACATGGACATGGGCGGCGTTCAGATCGGCACCGACAGCGTTTCGCCGGATACGGTCGCAACGAAGATCCCGAACCGGTTTGCCGGCGCTCCCGGTCAGCCGCCGACGCTCAGGATCGTTCCGCTGCAGATGCGGATGGACATGCACATGCTTGGGGCGATGTACGGCATCAGCGATCGCATCACGCTGATGGCCATGGGCAGCTATGTCGCAAAGGAAATGGATCATGCCACTTATCAGGGGGGCATGGGCACCGGACGGCTGGGCGAATTCACTACCTCGCCACAGGGGTTTGCCGATACCAAATTAGCCGCGCTTATCGGCCTGACCGAAACGGTCCATGTGAATGCGGGAATATCCGTGCCGACCGGTTCCATCACAAAGACGGACGATATTCTGACCCCCATGGGGATGCAGCCGACCGTCCGCGTCCCATATGCGATGCAATTGGGCAGCGGCACATGGGACCTGGAACCCGGCATCACCTATCGTGACCAGACCCCCGCATTCGGCTGGGGTGCGCAGGTAAAGGGCACGATCCGCCTGGGCACCAATGATGCGGGCTACCGTCAGGGCGACCGCTATATGGCAACGGCCTGGCTGGCCTATTCGCTGGATCAGGCTATCGCCGTTTCCGCACGGCTGCAGGGGGAAACCCTGGGCCGGGTGAATGGCATGGACCCCAACATCGCCGGTCCGGTTCAGACCGCGAACCCCGATTTTCAGGGCGGCGAGAAGCTGACAGGCTTTGTCGGTGTGAACAGCGTTTTCACCCACGGTGCGCTTGCCGGGTGGCGCGTCGGCGTAGAGGCTGGCCTGCCGCTGGTGCAGGATCTCAACGGGCCGCAAATGCCCGATGACTGGTCACTGACGGTCGGCGTGCAAAAGGCGTTCTGATGCCTCGCTGGCGGGAACGTTGCCTGTTCAGGCGGCAGCGTTCCCGTCGCGCTTCTCGGGCGGGCGCCGCCGCACCAGCGGATAGAAGACTTCCTCGCTCCAATGCGCATTTGGGCCAGGCACACCATATTTCCATGGCCGCCCCTTGGGGATGTGCAGCGTTCCAAACGCCCAGTCGAATAGCGACAGGATAACTGCAAAGTTGCGATAGCTTGCGCCGTCCTTGCCATAACCATGGTGGCTGTGATGCACGCCGGGCGATACGATGACATGCTCCAGCGCGCGAAATGCGGGGCCGAACAGGCGGTGGCGGCGGATCGGATCGTCCCAGCGGAAATTGCTGTGCGTGACGATGTTCCAGACATACAGGCTCAGGCCCACCGCCGTCGCCGCCGGCACCTGCCCCAGATAGAGGGCGAGGCCGATGACCAGCGATTGCGGCTGCATCAGCGCCCAGAACAGATTGATGCGCCAGATGACGATGCTGTTCATGAACTTGCCGCTGTGATGGGTGCGGTGCAGCTTCCACAGCCATTCCAGCTGCGGCCGCTTCCCGCGCCCCTCGTGCGCCCAGCGATGCACCCAGTAAAACAGCAGCTCTGCCAGCACCAGCGTGACCAGAAAGCCCGCCCAGACCGGCACATCCGCCGCTGCGCCCTTCGATTCCGGCAACAGCGCCGCGAACATCATCGCTGTCAGCACGGCAGCCAGCGGCCGCACCAGCGCCATGCCCACCGCGCCGCACAACACATTGGTGAACCAGTCGGCGCGCGTATAAATCCCCCGATGGTGCCCCTTTACGATCTCAAGGAACAACACCCCCAGGCCGAAGACCAGATAAAATAATCCCACGGACATCGATTCTCTCCCATCCCCGGGATAGTCTCTATCGGTCCAACTGGATTAGTAAATGGGCCCTTTGATCCGGCCGTTGTACAACCAGCATCATCGGCACGAGCTGTATTGCAAAGCCAAGACGGTCGGGCCATTCATCACGCCGAGCCGCAGGGGGAGGGGCGTTGAACGGACTGGTCGGCATAGCCGGTATTGTCGCAATCCTGCTATTGAGTGGCACCGCTCTCGGACTGATGAACCGTCAGGGTTTTTCGTTTCGCTGGCTTCTCGTCGCGGCTGCGCTCGTCGTCGTGAATGACGTCCTGCTGACAAACGGATATGGCCTGATTCCCGACCTGCTCCCCGCGTCCGACTGGAATTGGCAGGGCAAGGTGCTGGCACTGGCGGGCACCCTGGCAATCGCATCCCTGCCATGGTTCGGGCGGCGAAGGTCCGGGCTGACACTGGTGCAGGCCCCCGGCAGCCTGCGCAGCTGCCTGCCCGTCGCCGGGCTATATTGTGCGTTCTTTCTGATCATTGCCTTGATGTTCCCGAATGATGCTGCATCCCCGGAAATAATCGCCTTTCAACTCACCATGCCCAGTCTCGAGGAGGAGCCGTTCTATCGCGGTATTCTGCTATTTGCGCTTTACCAAGCATTTGCGGGGCGCGTGTCATGGCTGGGCGTCGAATGGGGCTGGGGCGCGATCCTGTCCTGTCTGCTCTTCGGCCTCGCGCACGCCTTTGGTTATGCGGACGGGCAGTTCTCATTTGACCCCATTTACATGGCCCTGACCGCCATTCCCGCCTTCCTCGCCGTCTGGCTACGCCTCCGCACAGGCAGCCTGCTTCTGCCGGTCTTGCTCCACTCCTTCGGAAACGCCATTCCGCTGTTCCTCTAGGCCCTTTCGGCTCGTTTTCCTTTCGAGAATGTCGCGATTTAGCGAAAGCCATCTTTCTTGCTGGTCGGCTAAGTCAGCCAATGAAAGCCAGAAATTGGGTTGAGTGCGGACATTCGACTTACCCCCGGCCTACGGCTGGGGTTTCGCTCCTGCCGAAGTACTGGTCTGGCGCGTAAGGGGCGGCTAATTGCGCACGCGGGGGAAAACACGAAATGGCTCGCACGTTTACAATCAACTGGAATCAGGCGGCGCTTTGGCTCCTGCGTCTGCTCTCTTTGTGTTTGATCGCGGGAACCCTGCTTAGCACGACTGATCTCAACCAATGGTGGATAAGGGTCTGGGACTTCCCAAGGGTGCAAATCCTCATCGCGATGGTTTCCGCTGCAATCGCACTATGGTTCCTTGATCGCCGCTGGCGCCCTTGGGGCCCGCTGATCCTGGTCGGTCTGAGCGTTTGGCAGCTGTATCGAATCCATCCCTATACGCCCATCGCGGAGACTGAGGTGGCGCGTACGCTGCCTGGCGAAGCTGATGGTGACGGTTGCTTTACCGTGCTCACGCTCAACGTGCTGCAAACCGATCGCGAATATCAGCGCACGGCAGATCTGATCCGGGATATCGATCCAGACATTTTGCTGCTGACGGAAACCGATCAGGCTTGGGCAGATGCAATGGCCCCGATCATGGCAGAATATTCCGGCCGAATCGATCGTCCGCTCAGCAACACTTACGGCCTCATGTTTGCCACGCGCCTGCCCATGAAGGACGCTACCATTCAGGAACTGGCGGAAAAGGATACGCCGTCAGTTTTCGCAACATTGATGGCGGGCAGGCGCGAATTCAGGGTGATTGGCTTGCATCCCCGCCCGCCCACGCCCGGTCAGGACACCGAAGAGCGCGATGCGGAGATTGTTATCGCTGCAAGGCAATCGCGCGATCTTCAAATGCCGGTCCTTGCCATCGGTGATTTCAATGATGTCGCCTGGTCCGATACGACGAGCCTTTTCCTGGAAATCGGCAGTTTCCTCGATCCGCGTATCGGGCGCGGAACCTATGCGACATTCCCGGCTGACAAAACCTGGCTCGGCTGGCCGCTCGATCACCTGTTCGTGACGGAAGAGTTCTTGCTTGAAGATATGAGCGTGGGCGCGCCGGTGGGTTCGGATCACCGTCCCGTTATCGCGCAATTGTGCCTTGCACCCGCACCGGCGCGAACGCGCAATGATGATGCCGATGGCCCGAGCGCCGAAGATGAGCGCGATGCGGCAGAGGTCATGGAAGAATTTGAGGAGGATAGCGCCAAGGACCAGGTCAGGGGTGAATGAGCCTGAGGAAGGGCTGAATATTACTGCTGCACGTCGCGGGCAGCTATTTGACGCAGGCGGAGGATATCTGGCTTAGCATGGAGGGGTCGGGCCAATGGGTGGGATATCGATATCTGATCGATGCGGACGGCGCCGCCGTTCCCGTGCCGGACGCGATGACCGGCTTTGCCCGGCGCGGCAGTTCGTGGACGCAGGCGCAGGGTCTGGCCCTCGCGCTGACGCTCGACCGGCTGGGCTATGATTGGACGCGAAAGGCGTTCGGCGGTTCCTCGACGCCCCTGACCGCCATGCTGGACGAAGCTCTGGCGGCAGACTGACTCGGCAGGTTGGCGGATTAACAGAAACCATTTTCCTACATCCGCCCGCCTGCGGCATAATTCCGCCATGCCTATCCCCACCAAGATTCCTCCGCGCCCGTCCGGCGATTTTTTGTGTGCCGAACGCAGCGCGTCGCCCGAACCGCACAATATTTCGGCTGTGCGGTTTGCCCTGCGGCGGTGCGTTCGGACGCTGTCTGCTGCCAGTTGCCGCCCCCGAAATTCTTCAATGATTTCTCGCGCGGGCGCGCACGCACCCGCGCTGTGTGTGCGGTTCGTCCGTTTTTGCCGTGTGCGGTTCATCTCCCTGTTTGACCGGTCCGGGCGCTCCGTGCCATTGCGCCGCGCATGAAGAACAAGACCGGCCATGACAGGCAGATCACCCGCAATTGGAAACCCGCGACGCAGGCGATTCGTGGCGGCACGCTGCGTTCGGAATTCGGCGAAACGTCAGAGGCGCTGTTTCTGACCTCTGGCTACAGCTACGACGTGGCGGAAACGGCGGCGGCGCGCTTCCGCGGCGACGATCCGGGCATGACCTATTCGCGCCTGCAAAACCCGACTGTGGCCATGCTGGAGGAGCGGCTGTGCCTGATGGAGGGGGCAGAGGCATGCCGGGCCCAGGCATCCGGCATGGCGGCCATGACGACGGCGCTGCTGTGCCAATTGTCGGCGGGCGATCACATGGTGACCGCGCGGTCGATGTTCGGGTCGTGCAAATGGCTGGGCAGCGAATTGCTGCCGCGCTTCGGCATAGAGGTGACCATCGTCGACGGCACCGACAATGATGCCTGGGCCACCGCCATGCGCCCCAATACGAAGCTGTTCTTTTTGGAAACGCCCGCCAACCCCACGCTGGAGGTGGCGGACATCCGCGCCATTGCCGACATCGCGCATGATGGGGGGGCAAAGCTGCTGGTCGACAACGCCTTTGCGACGCCGATCCTGCAACGGCCGATGGAAATGGGCGCGGACATGGTTGCCTATTCCGCGACGAAGATGATGGACGGGCAGGGGCGCGTGCTGGCGGGCGCCGTTCTCGGCACGGCGGAATTCATCAACGACACGCTGCTGCCGTTCCAGCGAAATACCGGCCCCAATCTCTCGCCCTTCAATGCGTGGGTGGTGCTGAAGGGGCTGGAAACGCTCGACCTGCGCGTCCATCGCCAGTCCGAAAATGCGCTGAAGATCGCGCAGGCGCTGGAACATCGCGTACCGCGCCTGCTTTACCCGCATCTCGATTCACATCCGCAGCTCGAACTGGCAAAGGCGCAGATGTCCGCCGGTGGCACGATCATCTCGATCTTTCTGGACGGGGGCCGTGAACAGGCGCACGCGCTGCTGAACGCGCTGCAACTGGTCGATATTTCCAATAATATTGGCGATTCACGCAGCCTGATGACGCACCCCGCCTCCACCACCCATTATGGCGTAGGAGAGGAGGGCAGGGCCGAAATGGGCATTACTGAGGGGCTGCTGCGCCTTTCCATCGGCCTGGAGGATCCCGATGACATTATCGCCGATCTGGAACAGGCGATCGCGGCGGCGGGGATTTAAGGACTGGGAATCTAATAGCGCAGGACTGGCAGGATTGACCCGAAATCGTCCGTCCATGCGGGCTGATCCGGGCGCGTGTTCAGCGGGCGCCACTCTGCCGCGTCGGGCAGGCTGGCTTCGTCCGCGGCCATCACGATCCACAGGGAACGGGTATATTCCAGCCCGTTTTCTGCCGATCGTTCGGGGACGTCGTCCAGGATGCGGGCGTGCCAGCCCATATCCTCGGTGATGCGCCCAACGACCGGCTCCAAATCGACGAAGCGGTTGGAAATGTGCACCAGCAGACGCCCGCCGGGTTTCAGCCGCTCGGTATAAAGCTGGAACGCTTCGCGGGTCATCAGATGCTGCGGAATGGCGTCGGAGGAAAAGGCATCTATGGCCAGCAGGTCGAAATTTCGCCGCCCGTCCCTCGCCAGGCTGACCCGGGCATCGCCAATGACGATGTCCGCATCCGGCGCGCAGCGCGACAAATATGTAAACCGGCTGCGGTCGCGGGCGATGGTTACGACGACAGGATCGATCTCGAAGAACGTCCACTCCTGCCCCGGCTGCCGATAGCAGCCCAGCGATCCGACGCCCAGGCCGACGACCCCGACACTGGCCTGCGGCACGTCGAGACTTGCAAAGATGCGTCCCGCGCCGCTGCTCGGGCCGTAATAGCCCAGCGGCCGCGTCGCCAGCGCCCGGTCGCGGCTCTGGGCACCATGCAGCGTCGTCCCGTGCTGCAATTGCCGCACATTCTCCTCATTTTCCTCGCGGATCGTGTAGATGCCAAAGAAGCTTCTGACCCGGTATGCTTCGCCGAAACTGTCGGCCAGCGTGCTCCAGCCGCCCATGGACAGCATCAGCGCGGCGAAGATGCCGGCAAAGACAAGGCGCTGCCCGATGGCGAGGAGGGCAATGACGACGAACAGGATACGCAGCACCAGCGTTACCGTCTCGCTGTCCAGCTGCCACGCCGCTGCGGACAGCAGCAGGGCAAGCACCGGCACGGCGACCGACAGCGCCGGACGCCCTTCCCACAGCCGCCCGAACCATCCCGTCAAAGGCGTCGCCGGCAACAAAGCGGCGGCGGCCACCAGCAGGATCGGGTGCTCATAGGTCCAGTCGAAAGCGAGCGGCGCGACGACCGCCGCGAACAGGCCGCCCAGCATGCCGCCCACCGACATATAAAGATAATAGCCGGTCAACTGCCCCGCCGGGGGCCGTGCAGCCGCCAATTGCCCATGAAGGGCCAGCGCAACGTAGAACAGCAGCACGAGGCCCATCATGGCGAGCAGGAACGCGAACAGCCCCTCTGCCATGAAGGTATAACTGCCCAGCGCAAGCAGCAGCGGCGGCGCAATGAAGCGGGCATTGCGAACGAATATCTGCCCGCCTTCCGAAAAGGCGACGATGAAGCTGAGAAGATAAAGCCCCAGCGGCAAGACCCACAACAACGGTACGGCGACGATATCGGTGGTCAGATGCGTCGTGGTTGATAGCATCAGGCCGGATGGGACAGCCGCCAGCGCGATCCAGGACAATGCCGTTCGCGCCGGAATGGGCTGGCGTTCTGCAGGCGCGACGGGCCGTTCCGCACGCTGGAAATCAAGGCCGACAATCACGACCATGGCGAGAAGGAGGACAAAGCCCGCGGACCACAAAAGGCGCTGGTCGGTCAGCGTGAGAGAAGGTTCTATGAAGACAGGATAGATCAGCAGCGCAAGCAGGCTGCCTGCATTCGACGCGGCGTAGAGGAAATAGGGATCGCGGCCAGCCGTCCCCGGCGCCGCCGCGAACCAGCTTTGCATCAGCGGCGCCTGCGCGCTGATGACGAAAAAGACAGGACCAATGGAAATGGCAAGCGCCGCGATCAGCCACAGCATGGCCCCCGTTTCCTGCCAGCCGCCGATTTCCCGCAGCGACACCGGCAATGTCGCCGCCGCGACCAGAAAGGCAGCAATATGGAACAGATATTGCCGCTTGGGCCGCAGGCGGACCAGAATGTCCGCATAGATATATCCGGCCAGCAACGCCGCCTGGTAAAACAGCATCGCAACCGTCCACACTGCCGGCGCGCCGCCCAGATGGGGGAGCGCCAGGCGGGCGAACATGGGCTGCACCAGAAACAGCAGAAAGCTGCCCGTAAAGACGGTCAGGACGAACAGGCTGCGCATGGGAAGGCGGGCGGTCAGGCGCGCCGTCGCGGCACTCATCCGTTCAGAAGGCGCGCGGCGTCGCGCGCGAAATAGGTCAGGACCCCGCTGCACCCGGCGCGCTTGAAGGCGGTCAGTACCTCCATCATGCCGCGTTCGGCGTCCAGTATCCCAGCGTCCATCGCCATTCGCATCATCGCATATTCGCCCGACACCTGGTAGGCGAAGATGGGCACGTTGAAGGCGGCATGGACGTTCGCGACGATATCAAGATAGGCAAGGCCCGGCTTTACCATGACGCTGTCGGCGCCCTCTGCAATGTCGAGCGCCACCTCCCTCAGCGCTTCCTTCGCGTTTGCCGGGTCCATCTGGTAGGTTTTCTTGTCGCCGGTCAGGCGCCCGCCCGATCCCACGGCATCACGGAACGGTCCGTAAAAGGCGCTGGCATATTTGGCGGCGTAGGACATGATCTGAACGTCCCGAAACCCCTCTGATTCCAGCGCGGTGCGAATGGCGGCCACACGTCCGTCCATCATGTCGCTGGGGGCGACGATGTCGGCGCCGGCGCGCGCCTGATTGACCGCCTGGGCCGCCAGAACCTCCAGCGTTTCATCGTTCAGGATGCGATGATCCGGCGACATCAGGCCGTCATGACCATGATCGGTATAGGGGTCGAGCGCGACATCCGTCAGGATGCCGATGTCGAGGCCGGCGTCGCGGATCGCGCGGCTGCCCCGGCACATCAGATTGTCGGGATTTACCGCTTCCCGGCCATCCTCGGTACGGCGGTCACCCGGCGTGTTGGGAAACAGCGCCAGCGCCGGAATGCCCAGATCCACAGCCTCCCGCGCGGCCTCTAGCAGCAGGTCTGTCGACAGCCTGTCGACACCCGGCATCGTCTTGATCGGTTCACGAACATTTTCGCCCTCGGTGATGAATACGGGCCAGATCAGGTCTGCCGGTGTCAGGACGGTTTCTGCATGCAGGCGCCGCGACCAGTTCGACGCGCGCGGACGGCGCAGGCGCAATGCCGGAAAAGCGGGGGCGGCGGAGCTGGAGGAGGGAACGCGGAGGGTCATGCCGCAGCTTCTGCCATAACCGCATCGGGTTGCAAGGTGCAGGTGCGGCGGCCTATCGAAGCGGCATGGATGCAGCGCCGATTCTGATCTTCGATTCCGGTGTCGGTGGATTGTCCGTTGCGGACCCCATCATGCGCGCCTTGCCCGACGCGCAGATCATTTACGCCGCCGACAATGCCGGTTTTCCCTATGGATCGAAGGAAGAGGCGGAGATTGCCGCCCGCGTCCCTGCGCTGCTGGGGCGGCTGGTGGAACGCTATCGTCCCGCCCTGGTCGTTATCGCCTGCAACACCGCATCGACGATCGCGCTGGCGCATGTGCGCGCGGCGCTGGACGTTCCCGTCGTGGGAACGGTGCCCGCGATCAAGCCGGCGGCCGAACTGACGCAGACAGGCGTGATCGGCGTTCTGGGAACGCCCGCCACGGTGCGGCAGCGTTATGTCGATGATCTTGCTGCGCGCTTTGCCAGCCATTGCGTCGTCCTGCGTCACGGCGCTGCGGATCTTGCGTCACATGCGGAGGCTGTGTTGCGCGGGGAGGCGGTGCCCGATGCCGCATTTTCCGATGCCATGGCGGGCCTGCTGGACGCGGAGGGGGGTGACCGCATGGATGTCGTGGTTCTGGCATGCACCCATTTTCCGCTGGTTTCCGACCGTCTGGCAGCAATCGCCGGACAGCGGCTGGCCTTCGTGGATGGAGGGGCAGGCATTGCCCGCCGCACGGCGCACCTGCTGTCGGATCAACAGTGGCGCATTCCGCATCTGCCGCACAAGGTGGTGTTTACGGCTGACGCGCCCGCTGTGGAGGCATTGCGGCCCGCACTCTTGCGGCATGGCTATGCCGACATCGAAATCCTTTAATGACGCGGGCGGGGCGTGTTAGTGGCAGGTGAAACCAACCGCGCTGCCTGTCCAGCCGCGGAAATCCCATCTTCAAACGCTGTGGAGCGAACATGACCGTTGCAAATACCGATGACGTTCAAATGGAAAAGCGCGGCAATCTGGGCCTGATAACCCTGACCCGCACAAAGGCGCTGAACGCGTTGAATCGTGACATGTGCATCGCGATCCTGGCTGCGCTGGATGAATGGGCGGAGGATGAAGAGGTCTCGGTCGTTGCCATTCAGGGGGACGGCGACCGTGCCTTCTGCGCGGGCGGCGACGTTGTCGGCCTGTACCATGCCGGAAAGGCGGGGGCGGCCGATTGGCAAGACTTCTTTGCCGACGAATATCGCATGAACCATCGCATCGGCACCTATCCGAAGCCCTTCGTCGCCTTGATCGACGGCATCACCATGGGCGGCGGTGTCGGCCTGTCGATCCACGCGCCCTATAGGGTCGCGACAGAGCGGACCCTGTTTGCGATGCCGGAAACGGGGATCGGCCTGATCACAGATGTGGGCGCCACTCACGCACTTCCCCGCCTGGAGGGCGAACTGGGCACCTATTTGGGTCTGACAGGTGCGCGGCTGAAGGCGGAGGACTGCCTCTATGCCGGAATCGCCACTCATTATATGGAAAGCGGCGATGTTCCCCTGCTGGTCGATGCCCTGGCCGCCGGTCCGGGAAGTGTCGAGGACACTATTGCGAAATTCCATCAGTCGCCGGAACAGCCGCCAGAGCTGGAAGCCCATCGCGCCGACATCGACAAATATTTCGATGGCAACACCTGTGAAGAGATCATGTCATCTCTTTCGATGGGCAATGACTGGGCAGAGGCGCAGCGCGACCTGCTGATGAAAATGTCGCCCACCTCCATGAAGCTGACCCTGCGTGCGCTGCGGGAAGGGGCAGGGGACGATCTGGCCGCATGTTTGAAACGGGAATATCGTTTGGTCGGGAATATCAAGAACGGCAACGATTTCTACGAAGGTATCCGCGCCCAGTTGATCGAAAAGGACCGGAAACCCCGCTGGAACCCGTCGAACCTGCGCGATGTCACCGACGACATGGTCGATGGATATTTTGCAGAGCCGGAACACGGCGATCTGACGCTTTAACTGCGATTGTTTCGCAATAATCCCGTGCGACAAAAGAGGGGATGCATCCTGCGTCCGCAATGATTAGGTGGGACATCCGGCAAGAACCAGCGGGCGCAGATTTTGAATTACGACCAGATTTTCGAGAAGGCGATTGATCGTCTGCACGAAGAGGGGCGCTACCGCGTCTTCATCGACATTTTGCGCAATCGCGGAAGCTTTCCGAACGCCAAGTGTTTTGCCGGGCATAACGGTCCAAAGCCGATCACCGTATGGTGCTCCAACGATTATCTTTCCATGGGCCAGCACCCGAAGGTGATTGAGGCCATGGAGGCGGCGCTGCACGAAGTCGGCGCCGGGTCCGGTGGTACGCGCAATATTGGCGGCAATACGCACCTGCATATCCAGCTGGAGCGCGAACTGGCGGATTTGCACGGCAAGGAGGGCGCGCTCCTCTTTACCTCCGGCTATGTGTCGAACGAGGCGACGCTGTCGACGCTGGCGAAGCTGCTGCCCGGCTGCATCGTCTATTCGGACGCGCTGAACCACGCATCAATGATCGCGGGGATTCGCGGCGCCGGGTGTGAAAAGCGGGTGTTCCGGCACAATGATTATGCCCATCTGGAAGAGCTGCTTGCCGCAGACGACCCGGAGGCGCCAAAGCTGATCGCGTTTGAAAGCGTCTATTCCATGGACGGCGATGTCGCCGACATCGCCCGCATTTGCGATCTGGCCGACAAATATAATGCGCTGACCTATCTGGACGAGGTGCATGCCGTCGGCATGTACGGTCCGCGCGGCGGCGGCATTTCAGAGCGGGACGAGTGCGCGAACCGCGTCACCATTATCGAGGGGACGCTGGGCAAGGCGTTTGGCGTTATGGGTGGCTATATCACCGCGTCGAAAACGCTGATCGACGTCATCCGCAGCTATGCCCCTGGTTTTATATTTACGACCAGCCTGTCGCCGGTTTTGGTGGCGGGCGCACTTGCCAGCGTGCGCCATTTGAAGGAATCGCAAGAGGAACGCCAGGGCCAGCAGCTGGCGGCGGAGCGGTTGAAGGCGATGATGACGGCGGCAAACCTGCCGGTCATGGAATCGACCACCCATATCGTGCCACTGCATGTCGGCGACCCGATCAAGGCCAAGAAGATCAGCGATATCCTGCTGATGGAATATGGCGTTTATGTGCAGCCGATCAATTATCCCACCGTGCCGCGCGGAACGGAGCGCCTGCGCTTTACGCCCGGCCCGCACCATGATGAGCTTATGATGGGCGAACTGGTGAAGGCACTGGTCGAGATATGGGATCGCGTGGAGATACGGCTGGCGGCTTGAAAGCCTTGCCGCTGACGACCCTGCTGCCGCACCCGGCATCGCGATGACGGCGCCATGCGTGGGCCGCGTCGCTTTTGGCGGTCCCGACCTGCCGCATCGCGCCCTGCGAGATTTGCTTGCAGCCGAAATTGCCGCCGTCCCTTCCGGCGGCTCCATAGACTGGTCGACCTATTATTTCCGCGACCGGGCGCTCGCCGCTTGCCTGATCGCGGCAGGCGAAAGGGGCGTTCGCGTTCGCGTGGTAATGGAACGACGGCCGCGCCTGCGACGGGCGAACAGCGCCGTCATCGCGATGCTGGCAGCGTCACCGGCAGTTGAGCTTGTCGCGCGGCGCTGGTGGCCCGGACGCCTGCACGCGAAGATCTATGCCTTTTCACATCCGGACCGGGCGTGGGTCGGATCGTTCAATCCTTCCGGCGACACTCCCGAAGATGCGGAGGTCGTCAATATCATCGGCGATCAGGATCGCGGCGATAACATCCTGATGGAAATCGTGAATCCCTCGATCGTCGAGGGGCTTCGGCGCGTCGTCGCGGCCTTTGGAAGCGTTTCGCCCCTGCTGGCGCGTCTCGATCCGCGGCTGCCGGCGGCACTGGCGGTGCCGGGCTTGCAAATCAGCCTCTATCCGCGCTGGCGAACCTCCGTCATCGAAGGCCGCCTGGCACGGTTGCGCGCAGGGGACAGGGTGATCGGCGCAATTTCGCATCTGAAGGAAGGCCCCCTGACCAACAGCCTGCAGAGCGCGGCGAAGTCAGGTGCGGAGGTCCGGCTGGTGGCCCATGCAACGGAACGACGCGTGCCCGAAGCGGTCGTGTCGAGGCTTTCCGCAGCAGGGGTGCGGATCCACAGGGGCGGGTCTGCCGCCGTTGCCCCGATGCATGCCAAAATGCTGCTGGTGACCGAAAATGGTCGGACAGGGGCATGGACGGGCAGCTATAATTACAATCCGCGCTCTCAATATCTGAATGCCGAGATTCTGATCTCCAGCGATGACGAAGCGCTCGTCGCTGCAATCCGGGGGCGGCTGGGACAGATCATGGCTCGGTCCGAAGAATCGGTGGCACCTTCGCCCTCCCCACACTAGATGTTGCGGGCATGAACAGCATTCGCACCATAGCCATAGCTTCCGACCATGCCGGCTTTGCCCTGAAGTCAAAGATTTCCGGATGGCTGACCGAAATGGGATATGCGATTTCCGATCTGGGTACGGACGGAACGGAATCGGTCGATTACCCCGATTTCGGCCGCGCCGTCGGAAAGGCAGTCGCAGAAGGGCTTGCCGATCGCGGCGTCATCGTCTGCGGATCAGGCATCGGCATTTCGATTGCCGCGAACCGTGTGAAGGGCGCGCGCGCGACGAACTGCACATCGGGCCTGATGGCGCGGCTGGCGCGGCAGCATAATGACGCGAACATCCTGGCGCTGGGGGAGCGGCTGGTGGGGGATGCGGTCGCGCGTGACTGCCTGGACGAATTCCTGAAAACCGATTTCGAAGGCGGGCGGCATCAGCGGCGCGTCGATCTGCTGGATTAGAGGACATTATCTAGATGAGTACCAATCCGAACGTCATTCCCCCCGCGAACGACTATTCCGGTTTCTTTTCCACCCCGCTGGAACAGGCCGATCCTGCCGTTTTCGCCGGTATCACGGCGGAGCGTAATCGCGAGCAGACGGAGATCGAACTGATCGCGTCTGAAAATATCGTTTCCGAGGCGGTTTTGCAGGCCCAAGGCTCCATCCTGACCAACAAATATGCCGAAGGATATCCGGGCAAGCGATATTATGGCGGTTGCGGCCCCTCCGACACGGTAGAGGACCTTGCCCGCGATCGGGCTATGCAATTGTTCGGCTGCAGCTATGCCAATGTGCAGCCGCATTCCGGATGCCAGGCGAACGGCGCGGTGATGCTGGCGCTGGTGAAGCCCGGCGATACGATCCTGGGCATGAGCCTGGATGCCGGCGGCCACCTGACCCATGGCGCCAGGCCGGCAATGTCCGGGAAATGGTTCAACGCCGTTCAATATGGCGTTGCCGAGGACACCCAGCTGATCGACTATGACGCGCTTGAAAAACTGGCGGTCGAGGCGCAGCCGAAACTGATCATCGCGGGCGGCTCGGCCTATCCGCGTCATATCGATTTCGAACGCTTCCGCGCCATCGCGGACAAGGTCGGTGCCTATCTGCATGTCGACATGGCGCATTTTGCGGGGCTGGTGGCCGCTGGCGAGCATCCTTCGCCCTTGCCCCACGCCCATGTCGTGACGACGACCACGCACAAGACGCTGCGCGGCCCGCGCGGCGGCATGATCCTCTCGAACGACGCTGATCTGGGCAAGAAGCTGAACAGCGCCGTGTTCCCCGGCCTGCAGGGCGGGCCGCTGATGCACGTCATCGCGGCAAAGGCCGTCGCATTTGGGGAGGCGCTGCAGCCCGGCTTCAAGGCCTATGCCAAGGACGTGATCGCCAATGCGAAAACGATTGCCGCAACGCTGAAAAGTCGCGGTTGCGACATCGTCGCGGGCGGCACCGATACGCACGTTGTTCTGGTCGATCTGCGTCCGAAGGGCCTGACGGGCGCGGATGCCGAAGAGGCGCTGGAACGCGCGAACATGACCTGCAACAAGAACGGCGTTCCGTTCGATCCGCTGCCGCCCACCAAGACGAGCGGCATTCGCATCGGCTCTCCGGCAGGGACCACGCGGGGATTTGGACAGGCGGAATTTGCGCAGATCGGCGAGATGATGGCCGACGTGCTCGACGGTCTGGTCGCCAATGGGCCGGAGGGGAATGGCACGGTAGAGGCCGAGGTGAAGTCCCGCGTCCTCGCTTTGTGTGAGCGGTTTCCGATTTATCCGGGACGCTGATGCGCTGCCCCTTCTGCCTGAACACCGACAGCCAGGTTAAGGATTCCCGGCCGACGGAGGATGGCTCCGCAATTCGCAGGCGGCGGCAATGCCCCGCCTGCGCCGCGCGCTTCACGACATTTGAGCGCGTACAGCTGCGCGACTTGCTGATCGTCAAGAAATCGGGCGACAAGCAGGCGTTCGACCGCGAGAAGCTGGCTGGCTCCATCGCCATCGCCTGCCGCAAGCGGCCGGTATCGGAGGACCAGATCGAACGTCTGGTCTCTGGCATTCAGCGGCAGCTGGAGGCGTCGGGCAAAGCAGAGATCGAGGGGGGAGAGCTCGGCGAGCTGGTGATGGAGGGTCTGCATGCGCTCGACGAGGTCGCCTATGTACGCTTCGCCAGCGTCTATCGCGAATTTCGCGAGGCAAGTGATTTTGGAAAACTGATCAAGGATATGCCGGACGATAAAGCGGACGCGCCAGAGCCCAAGGACACGCTGTTCTAGGCGCGCGCGGCAAAGCCTGCCCACTTTCCCGGACATCCAAAGGTCGATTTTCACCATCATGCAAAAGCCCATCATCATTCTCGTTCGCCCGCAACTGGGCGAGAATATCGGCACCGCCGCGCGCGCTATGCTGAACTTCGGGTTGAACCAGATGCGTCTGGTCAGCCCGCGCGATGGGTGGCCCAATCCCGACGCGGGGCCAGCCGCCTCTGGCGCGGACGAGGTGCTGGCGAACGCCGAAGTGTTCGGCAGCGTCGCCGATGCCGTCGCCGACTGCGCACATGTTTACGCGACGACCGTTCGCAAGCGCGGCATGTACAAGGACGTCGTCACGCCGGAACAGGCCGCGACGCAGAGCATGGCGCGTCCGGGGCGGACGGCGATCCTGTTCGGCGCGGAGGCGACCGGCCTCGACAATGCCGAAATCGTGCGGGCACAGTCGATCATCACCGTACCGGTGAACGCGGCATTCAGTTCGCTGAACCTGGCCCAGGCCGTCATCCTGTGCGCCTATGAATGGTCGCGCCATGATGCGACGCTGCTGCAGCATGAGGGGCTGGACGAGGCAGCGCCGCAGGAGGAAGTCGATGGACTGGTCACTCAGCTGAACGACGCCCTGGAACCCGCCGGCTTTTTCCGCACGGAGACAAGAGCGCCCGTCGCCCGCCAGACGGTGCGCAATCTCTTCACCCGCGTCGGCTATACCAGCCAGGAAATCCGCACGCTTCGCGGCATCGTCAGCGCCCTCACGAAACCGCGCCGCCCCGAGGCGCAGGATCAAGCCAAATAGAAAATATGTGTTCCGTCGATTATCGGCATGCGAAGGTCATAAGTTTTCGCATCATGGCAGATAAATCGCATTCGTCTTGACACATATGGACAGGGCCTTATGTGACGGCTCTTCGTGATTTGGCCCTGCACGCTCGGTGAAGCGGGTGCCGCGTTCGGCATTTTGGCTGGGCGGTGCGAGTCCGGGCAATGATGTAGCAACTTTATCGAAAGGAGCGCCGACGCCATGTCGAAGCGCCAGTCTTCCAAGTATAAACTCGATCGCCGCATGGGCGAGAATATCTGGGGCCGTCCGAAGTCCCCGGTAAACAAGCGTGAATATGGTCCGGGTCAGCACGGCCAGCGCCGCAAGGGCAAGATGTCCGACTTCGGCATTCAGCTGCGCGCCAAGCAGAAGCTGAAGGGCTATTATGGCGACGTGACCGAGAAGCAGTTCCGTGGCTATTACAAGGAAGCCAGCCGGTTGAAGGGCGATACCTCGCAGAACCTCATCGGTCTGCTGGAGCGCCGCCTGGACATGCTGGTCTATCGCGCCAAGTGGGCGCCGACGATCTTTGCCGCGCGCCAGCTGGTCAGCCACGGCCACATTCGCGTCAACGGCGTCAAGTGCAACATCGCCAGCCGCCGCGTCGACATTGGCGACGTGCTTGAGCTTCGCAAAAAGGCGAAGGAGATGGCTCTGGTCATGGAGGCGCAGTCGCTCGCAGAGCGCGAAGTGCCCGATTATCTGGCCGTCGACGAAAATGGCAAAGCGGAATATGTCCGCATCCCGACGCTGGACGAGGTGCCCTATCCCGTCGTCATGGAACCCAATCTGGTCGTCGAGTTCTACTCGCGCTAATTCCGTACATTCCTTGTCGGAAACATTCAGGGCGGGCCGTCAGGTCCGCCCTTTTTGTTGCGAGAGTGTCCCGTAAAGGACAGCCGGCACCACCGATAGAAAACCCAGCAGCAGAACGGAAACCAGCTGCGAAATCCAAAAGCCCATTGTCGTTGGGCCCATGGTCTCGATGCCAGTTCGCACCTGATCGCTGCTGCTCCCCGCGCCAAAGATCACCAGCGCCATGCCCAGCAGAATCGCGGCCGAGACGAGCAGCAGGCCCGCTACCAGAACGAAAACCTGCCATTTCGCAGGAAGGATCAATCTCGTCGAATATCGCAGGGCGGCGAGGGGTGCGGTCTGCCGCGCCGCCGCGACCGGCATGGCGACGAACCAGATCGTCAGACAGGCAAGCGAAACCGGCACGGCAAGAAGGCGCGCCATCGGTGCAAGGAACAGCGCTGCCAATTGCCCAACGATCAGCACCCCGATCAGGGCGGCAAGAACCGTCAGGCCGGTGATCAGCGGTTTTTGCAGCCGCTGAAGGCCCGCGATCATATATACTCGCGGGGAAAGCGCATCGGCGCTGGAAAGCGTCGCCGCCATGACCGTGCCGACATACATCAGCCGGGTCAGCGCGCGAATGGTGGTGACCAGCGTATCCGTCGATGGGGCGGTGGTCCCTATGGCGCCGATCAGGTGCATGATGACCTCCGGCACGGTCACGAGACCGAGGCCCAGCATCGCTATGGGGGCGAAGTCGCGCCACCAGATGCCTGCCGACCTCCTCAATATGGCTTTCAGGCTTAGGCGTTCGATCAAGGCGCGCGCACCTTTCGCGCCGTTCCCCTGCCCACGGCATAGAGCTCTTCTCCGCGGCTGACGAGGGCGGTGTCGGCCAGTTTGCTGACGGCCAGCAATTCCATCGGGCCATCGCCGGGGACGGAAATCCGTCTTTCCCCCCAATCGGGTGCGCCGACGCGAAGGTCGATCAGGCGGTCGCCACCCGCCCCGCGCAAATGAACGAACAGCCGATCGCGTCCCCCGCGCGCGGCAATTATGCCATAGCCGGCAGGCGGCACATAGGCCCGCTCCGGTACGGTACGACGATCCGGACGCATCAGCGCGGCCATTGGATAGGATGCCAGGCCCCCTGCGGGAATGCCCGCCCATGTCGCGCCCAGCAGGGCGATGGCCCGGCCCTGAAAGAAGTCCTGAAAGGTGAATTGCGACGGCAGGCGGGAAACGATGAAGTTCTGTTCCCAGCCGAAATGATAGAGTTCGCGCTCGCCCGAGGGGGTGGTCAGTGCCGCGGCGTGAAACAGGCCGCCGGTGGATACATCGAAAATCGGCGTCAGGTCGGTCGTATCAGGGGGGGTGGCCAATATGGTCGTTGCATCGACAACATCGGTCCCACGTGTCCACAGCTTCACGAGGCGCGGTTCGCCGGCCTCCGTCACGGTTCCCGGACCGCTGTTTCCCACCAGCATGATGCGCCGGTCATCGTACCAGGCGACGCGGTTTGGCCCCTTGCCCAAGGTGAAGCCGCCGGGGATCGGCTCGCCGCGCTCCGCGTCGATTTCCAGGATCGAATGCCCGCCGCCGTCCGCGTCGCTCAACGTCAGGAGGCAGCGGTCGAATTCCGGTGGCAGGCAGGTGGAGCGCTCAATCGTGAAGGGTGCCGCGTCGAAAATGGTGCGCCAGGCGGTGTTTCCCTGCAGGACGGTGGCCAGCGGTGCACGGCGCAACTTCGTGCCGCTGGCCATGGTAAGTTCCTCTCCGTCAAAGGCCGCAGGCTGTGCGACCGCAGGGGCAGTGAAGAGGGCGAGAAGTGCGACAAGAAGGAGGCGGTACATCCGCGCCAATCTGCGCAGGATCGGCGGTGGGCGCAATAGGATTGCCCCGCGAGATTCAGTCTTTCACCGAACTTGCCGCACTCAATACCGCACGAACGGAGGCCGTCGCGATATCCTCGTCCATGCCGACGCCAAAAACCGTATCACCCCGAGCATCGGTGCACTCGACATAGGCGGCTGCCCGTGCGTCGCTGCCGCCGCTCAGCGCGTGTTCGGAATAATTTACGACGTCCAGAGTCAGGTCAAATCCCTCGCGCAGCGCCGCTGTAACGGAGGAGATAAGGCCATTGCCCCGCCCGCTGACAGTGCGTTCCGCGCCATCCGCGGTGATCTTTCCGGTAAATACGCGGTCGCCATTCGATGCGCGGGTTTCCTCATAATCGACCAGCTGGAAGCGGCCTTCATTCCCTTCCAGGTAGTAAGCGCCCTTGAACGCCTGCCAGATATCGTCGGCATTCAGTTCGCGGCTGGTGGCATCGGCCAGTTCCTGCACTGTGCGGCTGAAGTGCGCCTGCAGGCGTTTTGGCAGGTTCAACCCCTTGTCCTGCTGTAATACCCAGGCGACGCCGCCCTTGCCGGACTGCGAATTTACCCGGATTACAGCCTCGTAATCGCGCCCGATATCGCGCGGGTCGAGCGGCAGATAGGGGACATCCCACAGCTCGTCATTGCGCGTTTCCTGCGCCGCGAACCCTTTCTTGATCGCGTCCTGATGGGAGCCGGAAAATGCCGTGTGCACCAGTTCGCCGGCATAGGGGTGCCGGGGATGCACGGGCAGCTGATTGCAATATTCCGCGGTTTTGACGATGCGGTCCATGTCGCTGAAATCGAGGCCCGGCGAAACGCCCTGCGTGTAAAGATTCATCCCCAGCGTGACGAGGCAGACATTGCCGGTCCGCTCGCCATTGCCGAACAGGCAGCCTTCGACCCGGTCCGCGCCCGCCATCAGGCCAAGTTCTGCCGCCGCGACGCCCGTGCCGCGGTCATTATGCGGGTGCAGGCTCAGCAGAACCGAATCGCGTCGGGAAATATGCCGCCCGAACCATTCGATCTGGTCGGCATAGATATTGGGCGTCGACGCCTCTACCGTTGCCGGCAGGTTCAGGATCAGCGGCTTTTCCGGCGTCGGCTGCAGAATGTCCATGACCGCCTCGCAAACCTCCAGGCTGAAATCGAGTTCTGCGGTCGAAAAGGTTTCCGGCGAATATTCGAAGTGCCAGTCGGTATCGGGCTGCGCCGCCGCCCCGTCGCGCAGCAGTTTCGCGCCGTCGATGGCGATCTTCTTGATATCCTGCCGGTCCATTTGAAACACGATGCGCCGCCATGCCGGGCTGACGGCGTTATATAGATGTACGATCGCGCGATGCGCGCCGCGCAGGCTGTCGAAGCTGGTTTCGATCAGGTCGCGGCGCGACTGGGTAAGGACCTGTACGGTGACATCCTCAGGAATCGCATCGGTTCTTACGAGACCGGAGATGAAATCGAATTCCGTGGCCCCCGCGGAGGGAAAGCCGACCTCTATTTCTTTCAGGCCGATGTCGACGAGCATGTTGAAGAAGCGGCGTTTCCGCTCCGCATCCATGGGATCGATCAGCGCCTGATTGCCGTCGCGCATGTCGGTGGACAGCCATCGCGGCGGCTGCGTGATCGTCTGCGACGGCCATTGGCGATCGGGCAGGTCGATGGGGGCAAAGGGGCGGTATTTCTGGGAAGGATCGGTCAGCATTATCTATCATCCGGGTTACGGCGGCAAAGCCGCGCGCTGTTGGTCGGTCATGTTCGGATGTGGCCCCCAGGCGGCGGGGGCAAAATCGTCCCGCGTCTACGCCTGAGGGCGGATAAGTCGCAGGAGAAGGCTGGCACGATGTGTCATTGCCGGGCGACGATAGGGCGGACGAAGAACAGCGTAAACCCCTAAACGACGTCGGCAGCGACTGGGGAATTCGGCGCGCCGATGGGGCGCAAAAAACGAAAACCCTTGATTAAGATAATGGGGTTAACCGCTTATCCTCGATGCTAAACAGCTTCTTGGAATTGGTTTGTGCGACAATTAATCTACATCAGTACGGTTCGCGGATCGCAGTCCGATAACGGCCTCGCGCAGCTATTGGCGGTCAGCCGCATGAACAATCGACAGGACGACGTGACCGGTCTGCTGCTCTATAATGGCAATCGGTTCCTGCAGGTGCTCGAGGGCAGCGATCTTGCTCTTACGCATACATATGAGCGGATTGCGACCGACGAACGGCATCGCAGCCTCGTCTTGCTCAGCGACAGGGAAATCGACGACCGGGAATTCGGCGATTGGTCGATGGCGTTCGAGCAGGACTCGGCAGGTGCCGATTTTGCCGATCTGGCAGGCCAGGTCGAAAGGGCAGTGGTGCAGGCGTCCCCGAATACAAAGGCGCTGTTCGAAAGCTTTGCAAAAGCCGCCTGAATCGGGATCAGTGCAGGTTTAGCTGCGCGGGCGTATCAAGCCTTCCTGCGCGGCAGACGCCACCAGCACCCCCTCGCGGCTGTAGATCGATCCTCGATTAAGGCCGCGCCCGCCAGAGGCGCGCGGGCTGTCCTGCACATATAGCAGCCATTCGTCGGCGCGGAACGGGGCGTGGAACCACAGGGCGTGGTCCAGGCTGGCAATCTGCACATTGCCGGTATGCCAGGCGATATTGTGGGGACGCTGACACGTGGAAAGCAGCGTCATGTCGCTGGCATATGCCAACAGGCAGCGATGCAGGGCAGGATCGGGCGGAACCTCGCACTGTACGCGAAACCAGATGTTCTGGCGCGGTTCCGGCCCTTCGCGTCCGGGAATAGCGGGGTCCACGCGGCGGAAATCGATGGAGCGTTCCCGCAACAGGTTTTCCCGGTACGCCACGGGCACCTCGGCAGCGAAGCTTTCGCGCCATTCCTGTTCCGGCATCAGGTCTTCGGGCGGCGGCACGTCGGGCATGTCGAACTGATGTTCATAGCCGTCCTCCTGCACCTGGAAACTGACCGCCATGTCGAAGATTGCACGACCGTTCTGAATGGCCACGACCCGGCGGGTGGAAAAGCTGCGGCCGTCGCGGTCGCGCTCGACCTGATAGACGACTGGTACATCGACCGCCCCGGGCCGGATGAAATAGGCGTGCAGGGAATGCGGCGGCCTGTCGTCATCGACCGTCCTGCTGGCGGCGACCAGCGCCTGGGCGATGACCTGTCCGCCGAACAAGCGGAATTCCGCGTCGGCGGTATTCTGGCCACGGAACAGGTTTTCTTCAATGCGTTCCAGATCGAGAACGTCCAGCAGCTCTGCGACCATGCCGGCCGTCGCGTCCGGGACACGCGCGTTCTTCACGCGTGAATCTCCTCCGGCTTTTCCATCAGTTCGATCAGGACGCCGCCCATGTCCTTTGGGTGGACGAAGATGATCGGCGTGCCGTGCGCGCCGATCCTCGGCTCTCCGGTTCCCAGGATCGTCGCGCCCTTCTCACGCAGTTCGTCGCGTGCTGCGATGATATCCTCCACCTCGAAACAGACATGGTGCTGGCCGCCTGCGGGGTTTTTGCGCAGGAACCCGTGGATGGGGCTGTCCTCGCCCAGGGGTTCGATCAGCTCGATCTGGCTGTTGGGAACGTCGACGAAGCAGACACGAACCCCTTGCGCGGGCAGGTCGAATGGTTCGTGAATCTTCGTTGCGCCCAGCGTATCGCGATAGAGGGCGACGGAGGTTTCGATGGAGGGCGTGGCGACGCCGACATGGTTCAGGCGACCGATCATGGGGGCTCCTGTTTAGGTGTGCTGAATATCCTGCATCCGGTTAGACCGGCAAATCCGTCCCTGCAAGCTGCGCCACGCCTGCCTTCTTCGTGCACGCGTCACCGCGTCAGCAACGCGTTCATCCTGCCGCCTGCGATCGGCTGGGCGGGGTCGGACTGCCATGCCTCTACGTTGATATGGGCAATGCGGCGTCCCTGCCGCACGATGCGGGCGCGGGCATGGGTCGCCTCCGGTTGGCCTGCGCGCAGATAGTCGACGGTCACATTGATCGGCTTGATCCCCGGCCGGGTCGTTTCTTGGCGCAGTTCATGCACAAGCTGGGCAATGCTGGCGATTTCCATCAGGCCGGCGACGGTGCCGCCGTGCAGGCGCGGCGGCTTTGGTGCGCCGATCAGTGTCTTCTGGAATGGCATGGTGACGGTAACGCCCGTCGCGTCTGCGATGACGTAATGCAGCCCGAGAAGCTGCGCATAGGGCAGGCAGGTAAGCGGTCCTTCCTCTGACTCGGCAAGAAGCGTGGCGAGATCCTCGAAGCTCATGACTTCGCGCCCGACGTTCCCATGAAGCAGCCCGCCATCATCGCAATCGGATCCTCGCGATCGCCATCATGCGCATATCCCCGGACAAAGGCGATGGACCGGGTCAGCTTATGGACCTTGGCATAGCCAGTAATGGGCTCGCCGGGGCGTGCCGGCCTTAGATAGTCGAGGCGAAGATCGACGGTGGCGAGGCCCGATGGCACCCGCCGCGCCGCCTGAACGGCAAACCCGGCGACGGAATCCATCAAGGTAAAGACGGCGCCCGATGCAATGATGCCGGGTCCGCCATCCTCTGCCGGATAGGCAACCAGGCGTTCGTCATAGGGCAGGATCAACTCGGCCCAATCACGACCGACGGCGGAATAGCGAATGTTCAGCTCCCGCATGTGCGGGATAAGCTTCAGAAACTGATCGATGACCGGTTTCATGAGCCGCTTCATTCCGTCAGCCGGGTAGCCGTCTCATGGATCAGCGCAATCATATTGGGGATGCCCTGCGTGCGGTTCGACGACAGATGCTTGTCCAATTGGAACGGCGCAAGGCTGCCCGCGATGTCAAGTTCGCGGACTTCGGCGGCGCTGCGCCCCTGGACCAGCGTCAGGATCAGGGCAACGATGCCCTTTGTGATGGCCGCATTGGAATCGGCGAGGAATTTCAGGGAATCCGCCTCTGCGCCGACAGGATAGACCCAGACGTCGGCGCTGCACCCGCGGACTTTCGTTGCGTCCGTTTTCAGGGCGGCGGGCATTTCTTCCAAGGAGCGCCCCAGATCGATCAGAAGACGGTATCTGTCGTCGGGCTCCAGGATTTCCCAGTCATCGGCGATGCGTTCGAATTCGGTCATCCACCGTAAGTGATGGCGGGAGGGGAAGGGGTCAACTCCCTTAAAGGTCGACCCCAGCGGCGATCGCCTCAAGCCTGCGGACGCGTTCCTTCAGATCGGCGACTTCGATGCGGTTCGTCGGACTGCTGCTGGGCATGTCCGTCAGCGATGCGTGCCCCAGTTCGGCGCGCTTCAGCTCCAGCCAGCCACGCCAGCACCAGGCAGCCAGTCCCGTAATCAACGCCGCGCCAAGGAGGGCGCTGCAGGCAATAATAAGGGTCGTTTGAATATCTGGCACGGGATCAGTCCTTTCCCAGTTTGTCGAGGTCGTCGATCTGCTCCGCCAGCTGACGCGATTTGTCTGTTGCGATGCGTTCAAGGACCTGGATACGTTGCTTGAGTTCGCGAATTTCCCGCCGCAGCTCGGCCTTTTCATCGCCCTCACCGGGGTCCGGCATCCGCTTTTGACGGTTCGCGATGACGCCGCCGACCACACAGATCAGCACGATAAGGACGACGGCAGACCAGAAACTCATTTCGACTTACCTTTCGCGCGGATCACTTAAAGCGCGTCAATTTCACGGGACAGGGAGCTGTTCTGCGTCGTGACATTGCGTTCCATGTCGCTCAGCCGGCGGTCCAGCGCGCGAAAGCGGGAATGGACGTCGCGGATCGACCGGTGCGGCGAACGACGGGTCTGACGTTCGAACTGGCGCTCCGCCACGTCCTCATGCCTTAGATCGGCGGGGCGCTGGTCGGACACCATCGCCGTGATGATATAGGCCAGCAGGGTAAGGCCGCCCGAAATCCATACCGACATCAGAAAACCCACACGGATCCAGACAGGCTCCACACCGGTATAATCCGACAGGCCGGCACAGATGCCCAGCCATTTTCCTTCGGCCTTGTTGCGATAAAAGCGGTTGCGGCGTTCCATTACGATGCCCTCCTGATGTTCGTGCTGCGGTTTGCAATTTTCTCGTCCAGCGTTTCCTGCTGGCTCGCAGGTGCAAGCCGCCGCCAGTCGGGATCGTCGGCATCCATGATGCGTTCGATCGTGCCAATACGATCGTCCAGCCGCTGTGCGACATGATAGAGATCGTCCAGCAATTGTTCGTCGTCCGCCGATATTGAGCGTCCCTTCTTCCACTGACTGGAATAATGCAGGAACATCCAGGGCAGGATGACGAAGATACACAGGATGGCAATAATTCCGGCAAAATCATCCATGACTTAGCCCTCCGTCGTTTCGTTGGATTTGCGATGTGTCAGGCGGCTTTTCATCTGCGCCAGTTCGGCCTCCACGGCGTCATCGGCCTGCAGTTCCGCGAATTTATCGTCCAGCGAGTCCTCCTCGCCCAGCCCCCAGGCATCGGCGCGGCCCTCGGCATCGTCGACGCGGCGTTCCAGCACGTCAAAGCGGCTGAATGCCTCCTGCGTCTTGCCGCCGCGAAGCAGGCTGCGAACGCGAACCCGGTTGTTCGCGGTTTCCAGCCGTTGCAGCAGGGCGCCCTGGCGCGCGCGGGCTTCTCTCAGCTTCGATTCCAGCTTCTGGATATCCTCTTCATAGGTGCCCAGGCTGTCATTCAGCAGATCGACCTCGGCCTGCAGTTGAGAGGCACCGCCGGCGGCCTTCTGCTTTTCCAGCAGCGCCGCCTTCGCAAGGTCTTCGCGGTCCTTGGAAAGGGCGAGTTCCGCCTTTTCTTCCCAAACCGTGGCGCTCTGTTCCAGCTTGATGATGGAGCGGCGCAGTTCCTTCTGGTCGGCGATGGTGCGGGCCGCCGATGCGCGGACCTCCACAAGCGTTTCCTCCATTTCCATGATGATCATGCGGATCATCTTTGCCGGATCTTCGGCCTTGTCGAGAAGGTCGGTGACGTTGGCGGCGACGATGTCGCGCGTGCGGGAGAAAATGCCCATGGTGGTTACTTTCCTTGTTGAACTCTAAACTCTCCGGGAGAGTTTGGACCGGCGGGGGTCGGGGACTTGTAGGGAGTGCGACCCCCGCCGGACCCCGTCAGGCAGCAAGCTTGCCCGACGTCTGGTCAGCCGCGGCCTGTGTCGGCGCTGCGGCATATGAATCGGCGCGCGGATCGGGGCCGGCGGCGCCATAAAAAACGGTGAGCGTCAGCGCTGCGGCGGCAAAAACGCCAAGGACGGAGCGCAGGATGTTGTCGTTTGCGGAGTACATTGGTTGGTCCCTTTTTCGATGGAGTGAAGTGTTTTTTGTTCTGTGCCTCATGATTAGCAAAGGGCGTGCCAATTTTTGTACTTCAAACAAAACGAATGGATATCAGATAGATAGAAAAAGTTGCCCGCCAGCACGAAAAACTAACCAGGATTTAGTTTGCCGTAAATTGGGAAAATACGCTAATATCTGGCAATGAAGCCGAATACCACATTGGTTGGAGAGTCGACCGTTCTGCTGGACGCGATCGAACGCGCCAGCCGCGCCGCCGCGCTCGACCGGCCGGTGCTGGTGATCGGCGAACGTGGTACCGGTAAGGAGCTTGTGGCGGAGCGGCTGCACCGCCTGTCCAATCGCTGGGATGCGCCGCTCGTGACGGTCAATTGCGCCGCGTTGCCGGAAAACCTGCTGGACGCCGAGCTGTTCGGTTATGAACCCGGCGCCTTTACCGGTGCGACGAAGGGGAGGGCGGGCCGCTTTGAGGAGGCGGATACGGGGACGCTGTTTCTGGATGAGCTGGGAACCCTGTCTGCGCCCGCGCAGGAGCGCCTGCTGCGCGTCGTCGAATATGGCGAACTGACCCGCCTTGGTTCGAACCAGGTGCGGCAGGTCGACGTGCGGATCGTCGGCGCGACCAATGCCGACCTGCCCGGCCTCGCAGAGCGCGGCGCCTTTCGGTCCGACCTGCTCGACCGTTTGAGTTTCGAGGTGGTCACGCTGCCGCCGCTCAGGGTACGTGGCAGCGATATCATGACGCTGGCGGATCATTTCGCACGGCGCATGGCGGTTGAGATCGGCTGGAACGATTTTCCCGGTTTTTCCGCCCGCGCTGCAAAGGCGCTGACCGCCTATGACTGGCCGGGCAATGTCCGGGAATTGAAGAACGTCGTCGAACGGGCGGTCTATAGCGCGGAATTTGCCGACGAACCCGTCGACGAATTGCGCTTCGATCCGTTCGAAAGTCCATGGCGCCCAACCCGGCTGGAGGGTGCGCCCGCAACGACGCCTTCGTCTCCGCCCGCGCCGGCGAAGGCCGAGGAGATGGAAGGTGCGCCCCCGCCAGCGAGGGCGTCCCGCACTTCGGTCGAAGACGAAGATTGCGACGACCTGAGAGCGACGGTCGCCCGGTACGAGCGCGCCATCCTGATCGCGGCGCTGGAAAAATGCCGGTACAACCAACGCGAAACGGCGGCGAAACTGGCGCTAAGCTATGATCAACTGCGCCACGCAATGAAGCGGCACGAGCTGCACAAGGCCTAAATTGACGCAGGATTTCCGTTCTGCGTAAGGAAAGCCATGTTCAGTACACGCGGCGGTGGACCTTCGGCGATGTTCGCACGTTGGCCCCGTGAACCCTTTTCCCCATCTATATACAGGAGACCAATTCATGGCTGTAACCTTTCCCGACCTTCCCTACGCGCAGGACGCTCTGGCACCGGCAATCTCGGCTGAAACCCTCAGCTACCATCATGGCAAGCACCACAAGGCATATGTGACCAAGACCAACGATGCCATCAAGGGAACCGACCTTGAGAACAAAAGCCTGGTAGAGATCGTCCGCGCGGCGAAGGCAAAGGGCGACCAGGGCCTTTTCAACAATTCCGCGCAGAGCTGGAACCACACATTCCTATGGAACAGCTATTCGCCCAATGGTGGCGGAGAGCCGACCGGCAAGCTGAAGGAGCTGGTGGATAGCGCATTCGGTTCGCTGGATGACTTCAAATCGAAGTTCAAGGAGAAGGCGACCGGCAATTTCGCGTCCGGCTGGACGTGGCTGTGCCTGTCCGGCAATTCGGTCGAAATCCTGAACACCGACGACGCGGACACGCCGCTGGTACATGACGGCAAGAAGGCGCTGCTGACCCTCGATGTGTGGGAGCACGCCTATTACCTCGACAAGCAGAACGATCGCGGCGCCTATGTCGACGACTTCCTGAACAAGCTGATCAACTGGGATTTTGCAGCGCAGAATCTGGATAAGGACGAAGAAAACCTCGTCTGAGCAACGGTTGCTTTCAAAAAAATGCGGCGCGCGGTCCGACGGATCGCGCGCCGTTTTTTTTGCCGTAACATTTCCAACGATGCCGGACCCCCGCTTGCGGGCGTGGGGGAGCAAGGCGCGGAAAAAGCGAAACATTATTAAAAAATATCTTTATGACATTCATGTTGCAAAACTGTCATAAAAGTGCAATACTCTCTTCAAGAAACGGGAGAAGAGACATGAAAATCCTATTTGCACTTGCTGCGGCAACCATGGCTTTCGGCGGCGCGGCCGCAGAGGAAATCGGTTACGCGAAGGACGCTCTGGCCTATTCCGCCATGATCAATGGCGACTGGAGCACGGCAGAGGCTCAACTGGCACAGAGCGGCGACGAGCTGTCCAGCGATCCGGCATATTTGCTGAACCTCGCCCAGCTATATCTTTCGACGAACCGGACTGCGGAGGCCGATGCCGTTTATCGCCGCGTTCTTTCGAACGATGACATGATCCTGGTCCTGTCGGACGGCCGCAAGGTTACGGCGCATTCGCTTGCCAGCAGCCGCCTGTCGCGGGTGCAGCAGGCCGCGCGTTAATCGGTAGGCGGGGCGAGCGCGAAGCTCGCCCCGCCTACCGTGACCATCACCGGCGAGGGACGATCCCCCGCGATGGTGAGTAACAGGTGATCATTGCCGCTTGCTAAGTCGGCGAGGATCTGACCGTTCTTGCATGCGACGGGACCAATAAATCTGCGCGTGCCACCGGAGGGCAGGCCTGGAACGTTGACACCTACATCGGCTTCAATTGTCCCGCTGGCGGCAGAGCATGACATGCCGTCGCCCCGCGCCACCGAGATATTCGTTAACGTGGCGGAGCCGGTAAGCGGCCCGCCCGGGAAGAGTGAGCCCAAATCAATGCTGCCCGACAGCCCGGCCAGCTCGCCCCCGCCTCCGCCATATCCTGAAAGAGAGAGCGCACTTCCCTCAGGAGTGCTGAACCGAAGCGCGGGCCTGCCTGTCAGCAGGCGCGTTGGCGCGGCGGCAATGTCGATATCGCCGACCTGAACGCCGAACAGGGTCGCGTTGACCATCGTACCGTTCCATATCGAGCCTTCGGCCGCCTGGGCACGAAGCGTTGCAGGCGGCAGATCGGCGCCGTCCAGCGCGCTTGCCAATGGCAGCGTTCCCACCAGCGCCGCCAGCAGCACGACGACGAAGATACCGATCCGGGCGCCAACGGAATTCAGTATCCTGCCGCCCATCAGATGGCGCCGATCGTCATCGCAGCGGAAAGGGTGGAATCCTCGTTGCGGCGAATATCCGCCTCCATAACCTTCAGACGTTCCTCGCGCTCCACGCGGACGATCCAGTTGAACAGAATGTCCGCCTTTACCGCGTCGGCGGCCAATTCGACGGCACTGCCCGTCCCCCCCGTTACGCGGACATCCAATCCGTCGCTCTGCGCCAGCGTCAGCAGACGCTCTGGCGAAACCGCCGCTGGTGCGTCGCCGCCGCTGCTTTCGCCGGCATAGGCCAGCACTTGTTCGTGCACGGCCACGGCACGCGACACGCGCATGTCCTCATGCGCGACTGCAGACGCAAGCGCTCGCACAGCGAACCAGGCCAGCAGCAGCAAGACGACCACGGCGAGGCCGACCAATAGCCGCTGTTCGCGCAGATCGCGCGCCTGCCACCAGGCGAGACCGTTCTGAATCATGGCCGGGTCAACTCCACCGAAACAGCAAGGCCGGCACCCTGTGGCCGGGGGGCACCGGCCACAAAATCATAGCCTGCCGCCTCGACGACCGGCCGCAAGGCGTCAGCGGTCATTCCTGCGGTCAGCTCCATTTCAGCGGCAAGGCGCGTGCCGTCCCAGGCCACAGATTCTATGGTGGCCCCCGGTGCGCCCCGCGTAGCCGCGACCAGGATCTGCATCGCTGCGGACAAATCCGATGGTTCGGCCAGTGCAGAGCCGCTCAGCAGCGTTTGCACCGCTTCCGCAGGCGGCGTACCGGGCGGTAATGCCGCCGCGGCAACGGCGCGACTTTCCGCCTCGATCGCGTCCGCCACATGATCGGTGCGCCAGATGTCGATCAGATTTGAGAGAAGCAGCAACAGCGGCACACCGGCGGCAAGGATCAGACAGCGCCGCCACGCCTTCGACAGGTGCCACCCGGATGCCTGGGCAAATGCGCCGTTTCGAAGATTGATGCGGGGTCGGCCACTCTCGACGACCATCGCTGCCTCTAACGCACTGGCTTTCTCCTCGGTGTGAAGTGCGCGGGTACCCAACACGGCTTCTGCCAGGCCGGCTTCGCACACCATGGCCGCCCCCTGCGCCCGTACCGCAAGCAATGCACGCCCGACGGGAAACCCCACGGCGTCACGCTCCGGCACGGGCAACAGCATGTGATCGGGAATGATGATGTCGGGATCGATGCCGAGCGCGGCGAGGCGCGACAGCCATGTTTGCATCGCCGCGAAATCGGTAACCGCGACGCCCGTTTTACCGGGGAGTTCGTCCGTCGTGTCGATGGCGGTGTGGATCGACGCGGGGGCCAGCGCGGTATGTTCTGCAACGGTATAGCGGGCCGCCGCTGCCAACTGCGCGGATGTCGTCCCGTCCAGCGGCAGCCACAGCATCCGGACCGCCTCGCCCGGAACGACGGCGATGATCGTATCGTCCTGCGCGATCAGGGGCGGCTCGCCTGCCTCCTCCTCATGAAGATATCCGCGCGCGGCTATGGCGCCGCTTTCCTCCACGATGCGCAGCCAGGCGGCTGGCGCGCCCTCCGCTCGGGGCAGGATGATCAGTACGCGACCGCTCATGAGGGCACGCCCGTCAGGAACAATTGTTCTGTCCTGCCAAAGCGCGGGTGCGTCAGGGTCAGGCGAACCGCATCCGGCAGGGCATCCCCGTTGGCGGTCATCGGGCGCTCGTTCCACGCACCCTCCAGGTGAAATTCAATTTCGACATTTTGCGCCCCTGGCAGCAACACGGCGGGCGGGCCGAACTCGGCTCCGTCCAGAAAGGGCGCGGCGCGGCGGGTCAGGCCCTCTGGCCCGGCACTCCATTCGACATATTCCATGCTCGGCCGCCCCTCTCGGTCGCTGCGATCGGGGCCGCGGCGGGCGAAGGCGATCAACATATCCTGCCCCTCGCCACCGTCGATCCGGGGACGCGGATTGCCATCCGTGTCGCGGGTCACCCTGACCGCCATCTGGGCCAGGTCGGAACGCAGCGCGGCGCGCGTTCTTTGCAATTCCTGCAGTTCCTGCGAGGTCTCTTCAATGCCACGGCTTGCCTCGACCGTCTGGCCGAAAACGAAGGTGCTTGCCCCCGCCACGATCGCGAACACGAACAGCGCGACAAGGGTTTCGACGAGTGTAAAGCCATGGGACGCAGTTGTTTTCATTGCAGGGCACGCATGCCTTCCAACGATGCCGCGACGCCCTGGGGATCGCGCACGTCGACCCGCAGGCGAACTAGACCGTCCTCCAGCGCCGTCGCCTCCATGGTCACTTCCCAATTCATGTCCAGATTCGTGATCGTCTCGCTTCTGCTGCCATAGGCGGGTGGACGCGCGGCGATAAGCCCATCGATCAGTGCATTCTCCGCGACGATGTCGGCAACGGTGGCGCGCTCGGCGGCAACCGCAGTCGATGCGCTGACGCTGTTCAGCCGCAGCAGGGCGAGCATGGCAAGGGCCAGCACGGCCAATGCCACCATGACCTCGATCAGGCTGAAGCCGGAATCAGTTTCCCGCATCGATGGTCACGTTTCCAGCCGCCGAGACATTCACGGCCAGCCGCCTGGTGCCGCCGGTCAGCGCGATTGCGGCAGGTTCGGCAAGGCCGACGGCGTCGAATCGAATACGCGCGGCGCCCTCGCCGCCTATGTCCACGGCGATGTTGCGGTCCCAGCGCTCCGCATCCAGCGGTGCGTCGCGGATGGGGACCCATTGGCCGCCGATACGCTCCTCGAATCGATAGCCGTCCGTATCGACCAGCGCTGCCGTTTCACGCCCTGAAAACAGCGCCCGGTCGCGCACCGCGATCAGGCGGGCGCCGAACTGCTCGGCATCCGCGCGCGCGCCCTCTTCGTCGCCCGGGATCGACATGACCACCGCGGCAGAGGCGACGCCCATGATCGCCAGAACGACCATCAGTTCGACAAGGGTAAAACCGGATTGGGCGCGGGATCGCATGGTCTAGTTCTGCCAATTGCCGATATCGGCGTTATCTTCTTCACCGCCGGGAACGCCGTCGGCGCCATAGCTGAATATGTCCAGCTGCCCGCGTTCGCCGGGGAATTGGTAAAGATAGGGATTGCCCCACGGGTCATCGGGCAGACGCTGCACATAGCCGCCGGCGCGGTAGCGTTCCGGACGCGAGAGGCTGGCAGGCGGCGATTGCAGCGCCGCCAGGCCCTCCTGCGTCGATGGGAAGCTGCGATTGTCCACCCGGTACATCTGCAGCGCCTGTTCCAGCACGGCGATGTCCGCCCGCGCCTTTTCCCGTTCCGCAACACCCTGCGCCGGCAGGACGTTCAGGACGACGAACGTGGTAAGAAGGCCCAGGATCGCGATCACGACCATCAGTTCGACGAGGGTAAATCCCTCATCGTCGCGGCGGTCCTCCGGCTTCTTTGTGTGATCGGCGTCTTTCATCTCGACCTCTATCCTATGGCTAGCGTGTTGAGTTGCATGATGGGCAGCAGAATGGACAGGACGATCATCGCCACCATCCCGCCCATGACAACGATGATGGCAGGTTCCAGAAGGGAGAGCGCGCCCGATGTGAAGGCATCGAATTCCCGCTCCATATAGTCGGCTGCGCGCGACAGCATGATGTCCAGCTGACCGGATTGTTCGCCGGACGTCGCCATGTGCACCAGCAGGGGCGGGAACAGGCCCGTGGCCCGCATGGCCGCCGACAGGCTGCCGCCCTCGTTCACCCGCTCCACGATGGAAAGGCAGGCTGCGCGAACGGCACGATTGTGGATCGTACGCGCGGTAACTGCCAGTCCGTCGAGAAGCGGCATGCCGTTCGAAACGACCGTCGACAGCGTGCGCGCCAGACGGGCTGCATTCACTTCGCGGATCAGGCGGCCGATCAGCGGTACGTTCAGCAGCGAACGATCGAATCGCAGGCGAAACGCATCATTCGCCATCGCCCGGATGAAAACCGCGACGCCGATGACGATCGCGACCAGCAGGAACGGCCCATATGCCACCATCGCATCCGATGTACCGATGGTGATCCGCGTCAGCAGCGGCAGTTCCTGCCCCATATTGTCGAATTGTTCGACGACCTTTGGAATGACGAACACCATCAGGCCCGTGACGATCAGCAGCGCGACCAGCGCCAGCATGATCGGATAGACGAGGGCGGTCACGATCTTGCTGCGCACCTCTGCCTGCCGTTCCAGCAAGTCGGCAAGGCGGGTCAGCACCTCTGCCATCGCGCCGGAGCCTTCGCCTGCCGCCACCATTGCGCGGTAAAGCGGCGGAAAGCTCTTCGCCTCCGCACCCAGCGCGACGCCCAGCCTGCGCCCTTCGACGACGCCGGCATGCACGCTGGCGGTGATGCGGCGCACATGTTCCTTTTCCGACTGCTGCGAAATCGACCTTAGCGATTCCTCCAGCGGGGATACCGCGATCAGCGTGGACAATTGCCGGGTGAACAGGGTCAGTTGTTTCGTGGACAGCTTCTTTTCGAAAAGCGGCGCGCGCGCCGGACCGGTTTCGGCGACCGTCGCGCGGTCCGATACGGACAGCCGCACCGGCAGCAGGCCCTTGGCCCGCAAAAGCTCCCGCGCCGCGTCTTCCGCACCCGCAGTTAAGGCGCCCTTGCGCTCCCGCCCGCCGGTGTCGATGGCAAGATACTGATAGGTCGGCATTGCCCGGTCCTATGCGCCAACCGGCGCATTTTCAGGCTCCGTCGTCGAATCCTTCCGAAGGATTCTGACGGCCTCCGCGACGGTGGTGCGGCCTTCCATGACAAGCCGCCGGGCAGAGGATGACAGGTTCGGCATTCGGGAAAAGACATGGCGCGCAATGACACCTTCATCAGCGCCCGCAAGCATCAGATCGCGCAGGGATTGGTCGACGCGGATCATCTCGAAAATGCCGACGCGCCCGCGAAAGCCGCTGCCGCCGCACTGATTGCAGCCCTTCGCGACATAGATGGTCGTCTCCGTGTCGAGGCCGAGCGGGGCCGCCTCTGCCGCGCTGGCCGAATGCGGCTGCGCGCAGGCCTGGCAAAGCGCGCGAACCAGCCGCTGCGCCATTACCAGCCGTAACGAAGAGGCGAGCAGGAATGGCTCCACGCCCAGATCGCGCAGTCGCGTAATGGCGCCGACAGCGTCATTGGTGTGGACCGTCGACAGCACGAGGTGCCCCGTCAGGGACGCCTGGACGGCAATTTCCGCAGTCTCGTGATCGCGAATCTCGCCGACCATGACGACGTCGGGATCCTGCCGCAGGATGGCACGCAGTCCGGCGGCAAAGCTCATGCCCACCTTTGTGTTGACCTGGGTCTGGCCGATGCCGTCGACGGCATATTCCACCGGGTCTTCCACGGTCAGGACGTTGCGCTGGCCATCGTTCAGCATACGCAGGCCGGAATAAAGCGTCGTGGTCTTGCCGGAACCGGTGGGGCCGGTCACGAGGATGATGCCGTTCGGCTCCGTAATCGCTTCGGCAAAATGCGCCAGCAGATCGGACGGTAGGCCGAGGTCGCCGAGGCCGAGCTCCGCCTGTTCCTTGTCGAGAATACGCATGACGACGCGTTCTCCGCCGCGTGCGGGCAGGGTAGAGACGCGCACGTCCAGCTGGCGCCCGCCAAGCGTCAGGCCGATGCGCCCATCCTGCGGTATGCGCCTTTCGGCAATATCCAGACGTGCCATCACCTTGATGCGACTGGTGACGAGTGGGGCGACCTTCGCCGGCAATCGCAATGCTTCGGTCAGAACGCCATCCACGCGCAGTCTGACGACCAGCGCAGTTTCGAACGGTTCGACATGAATGTCGCTGGCGCCGCGCCGGATCGCTTCGGCAAGAATGCCGTTTATCAGGCGAATGACGGGGGCATCGTCATTGGTATCGAGAAGGTCGGCGGCGTCGGGAATCCCGTCGGACAGGGCGCCAAGGTCGGCGGCCCCCTCCAATTCACCGGACATGACACCCGAATCGATACCGCCCGATCCATAGGTCTCCCCCAGCCTTGCCTCGAATTCCTTCGTCGGCAGGAACCTGACCGCAATGGCCCGCCCGGCGTGGCGCCGGACCTCTGTCAGAACCGCCGGATCGGCATCGTCACGCAGGGCAACCATGACTTCCGGCGCCGCGCCGTCCAGAATCAGAACGCTGTGCCGCTTCGCAAAGGCGTAGGGCAGGGGGGCTACCGGACCAGGGGTCGTGTCCTTTGGCGAAATATCACGCTCGACCATGGTCAGTTCCCCCCGTCCGAAGAAAGGTCGATCACTACAGCCCGGTCGAAACCCGCTGCACCCAGACGTGTGGTCAGCGCCTCTGCGTCGGCCAGTCTGTCGACAGGGCCCAGGCGGACGACATTCGTGCCCGCGCGGCTGATCACTGCGACCGGACCGAACCGCTCCATCTTGCGTGCAAAGCGGTTGGCATCGTCCAGTTCGGGGAAGGCGGCGACGTCGACGGCATAGCTTGCCACCTGGCCGCTGGCCTCTGCTGGTACACTGCCCGGCGGCAATGTGTTCAGATAGGTCCGCAACACCCGGTCCAGCGACGGCTCGACCTCCGGATCGCGGGCGATCTGCGCAGAGCGCAGATAATCGTAGCGCTGCGCTGCCACCGCCTGCGCGTCGTCGCGATCCTTCAGGATGCGCGGACGGATGAAGACCATCAAATTGGTTTTCTGCTTAGAGCGCGACCTGCTGGTAAAAAGTTCGCCCAATACCGGAATATCGCCCAGCAGCGGGATTTTCTCGATCGTGCGGCGCTCGTTTTCGTCCAACAGACCGCCGAGAGCGACGATGTCGCCATCGTCGACGGTGATGACTGTCTCGATCTCGCGCGTGTTCAGGATCAGGTCCGCGCTGTTGTTCGTGACGGGGCCAGCGATGGACGAAACCTCTTGCCGCATGAACAGCTTGATCGCACCGCCTGCGTTGATCTGTGGCGTCACCTCCAGCTGGATGCCGACATTCTGGCGCTCGACGGTGCGGAAGGCATTGTCGAAATTGTCGGACAGCGCCTCGCCCGTCGTGATCGGGATTTCCTGGCCGACCAGGATGCGCCCCTGCTGATTGTCCAGCATCATGATGGACGGGGTGGATAGTACGTTAGACGCGGTGTCCGCCTTCACGGCATTCAATATGGCACCGAAAACGAATTCCCCGACCTGTCCACCCAGACCGAACAGGCCGCCGCGCGTGGCGAGCAACTGTTGTGCCGCAGCCCCCTGCAACTCGTCCCGCAGCGCAGTCGATCCGGAGCGGGTGATCACCTCGCCATCGACGCTGACGGTGGCATCGTTGGTCAGTTCCTCCGCCGCGATGGCGCCGCCTAGGACGAGCGGATTGACGACCTGGTTGGAATAGTTCGTCGATGCGAACGGCGTCGCCCCGTCCGTTCCGGCCAGCAGGAACTGCACGCCCAGTTCCCGCGCGGCGGTATCGGAAACCTCCAGGATCAGGGCTTCGACCAGCACCTGTTCCCGGCGCGTGTCGAGCTGGCGGATCACTTCCCCCAGGGTGCGTTGCAGGTCGGGGGGGGCGGAAATGATCAGCGCGTTGGCGCCCTCGTAGCGGGCGATCACGGCTCGTCCGGGCGTTCCACTTGCGCCGGGGCCCGCGGCGGGTGCGGGTGCGGCCGTTGCGGCGCCCCCGCCCTCATTCGTCTCATCTGCCCCGGCGGCACGAGGCTGCGTCTGTACGGGGGCTGCCGACGACACGCTGGTGCGCTGTCCGGCGATTTGCTGCAGCACCGGCAACAGATAGGCGGCGTCGGCATGCTCCAGATAATGCACCCGGACGTCAGCGCCCAATGCGGCGCGCGAATCGAGTTGCGCCACGATGGTGGCCATTTCCGCGACCTTTGACGGATCGCCGCGCAGCACGACGGAATTTGAACTGTCCACCGGAACGATGGACAGCGGCGCCGCCCCTTGGTTCAGCGTTGTGATGGCGGCGGCGATTTCCCGCGCCCCTGCATTCTCCAGGCCGATCAGCCGCATTGTGGCGCGGTCCCGATCGATCTCTGACAGGACGCCGCGAATCCGGGCGAGATTGTCCTCGTAATCGGCGACGACGATGGCATTGCCGCCCCCGCTGGCGGTGGCCTGGCCGTTGCCGCTGACAAGCGGCGCGACAGCCTCCAGCGCCTGCGCGGCGGTAACCGACTGCAGCGGGATGACCCGCGTAACGAATCGACCGCCGCCTCCAGTGGAGGGCTGGCGCGCGGCATCCGCTGCCGGCGCGATTCGCAGTCCCCCGTTGGAAATCGGAATGGCGACAAGGCCGTTCGCGCGCAGCGTTTCCAGAAAGACTTCGAAATATTGCGCGCGGTTCAGGGGACGTTCGCTGACGATGGAGACCTTGCCCTCGACCGCGGGGTCGATGACCATGGTGCGCCCGGTCACGCTGCTGGCATCTTCGATGAAGGCGCGAATATCCGCGTCGCGCAGGTTCAGATATTGTTGTGCCGCGCCGGGCGTCGAGAGCGCGAGCGCAGAAGCAAGGAGGACCGTACGAAACAGGCGGGTCATTCTCCCTCCTCCTCTTGCGCGGCTCCACCGACGGGCGTCGCTGGTGCCGACTGGTCTAGATACAATGCTTCCCGCACACCGCGATTCGAAAGAATGACGTGGTCGAAGCGTACTTCCTCCAGCGTAATGCCCTCGACGATCTCCTCTCCGACGTCGAAACTTTGCTGCGGTACGTCGTCATTGCCAAGGATGGCGCTGCCGCGTCCGCTGGCGCGGTCCATGCGAAGGCCGAACAGGTCGAGGCCCGCCGTGCTGACCACGACGTCGCCGCCCCCCGCCAGAAAGCCGAACAGAGGGTCCAGCCCTGCGAACTCGGGCACATCCTGAACGGCGATATCGGCCGCGCTGATCGTGCCGACCGGACCAATGGGAATCAGAACGGACCAGATCAGCCGCGCTGCGGCTAGCGCCAGCAGGACGATGACTGCCATTTGCGCCCAAAACACAGGCGGCAGATTGCGTATCGGCATTTTTACGGAGCCAGACGCCACCGGCATCCCCCTTTTGACAGAACCGCTTTGGAATGATGCCGGACCTAGGCGCGTGCGATGACGGTTTTGCGACGTTTTTCTGTCATATGCGTCACATTGGACATTTCGCCGCGCGCGGGCAGATTTCTGCCGCCCCGCAAAGGCGAGCACGAGGGCGCACACACGAAAAACCTGCGGCGCTTTGCCCAATGTCGGCGGAATGCTGCGGCAGTGACGGCCGGGGGGCCACGGGCAGGGCATCTGCCCCTCACTCCTTAAGGTGTTGCGGCAGTGACGTAAGTTAACACACGACATCTAAACTCGGCATAAGTCACTAAAAATGCGTATTTTTGTAGTAAATCTGAAATAAAACTTTTTCTTCGGAATTGTCACATAAGCATCATCGTGTGCCCCTAGCCAGCGCCGCAAGCCGATAGGCCGGACGAGCCAGCCAGGCTGCGAATTAGTCTCATCAGATGACCTAAAGGGGTACTTAAATGTCCTACATGCGCTCAATTCTTTTACTCGGTTCGGCGATCGCGCTTGCCAGCTGCGGTGCAGACGATGTCGCATCTCCCGGTGATGGCGTAATTGTCGTACCGGCTCCGTCGCCCGCACCGGCGCCAACGCCAACACCAACTCCGACGCCCACTCCGACGCCAACGCCTACCGGCGGGCCAGCCGACGACTGCCCGACGGGTACGACGCGTACCAGTGAGATCCTCACCTACGGCACGGAAACCGACAGCGACGACGCACGCGTTTGTCAGCTGCGCGGCGTGCTCAACGACGATCTGCGTCTCGAGGCTCTGCCTGGCGTCGTTTATTCGCTTTCCGGTCGTGTCCAGGTCGGCACTGACGTCGGTCCGACCGACTCGCCAGCAGCTGGCTCGCAGCAGGCGACGCTCAGCATCGATCCAGGCGTGGTCCTCTTCGGATCGAACGGCGCTGACTTCCTTCTGGTGAACCGCGGTTCGCAGCTTCGCGTAGAAGGCACCGCCGAGGCCCCCGTCGTCATGACGAGCCGTCAGAATATCGAAGGAACGGCGACTGCCAATTCCATCGGCCAGTGGGGCGGCGTCGTTCTTCTGGGTCGCGCACCATTCTCCGACTGCTCGGCCGGTACCGGCGGTACGGCAGACTGCACCGGCGCTGTCGAGGGTACCTCGGGGGCGTTCTTCGGTGGCGATCTTCCGAACGACTCCTCGGGTTCCATCCAGTATCTGTCGGTCCGCTACGCTGGCTTCGAAATTTCTGAGGGCAATGAGCTGAACGGCATCACCTTGGGCGGCGTCGGCAGCGGCACGACGTTCGATCACGTCCAAGTCCACAACAACTCGGACGACGGCATCGAATGGTTCGGCGGGACGGTCAATGGTCGTTATCTGGTGCTGACCGGCAATGACGATGACTCGATCGACAGCGACTCGGGTTATAAGGGCGCCAATCAGTTCGTACTGGTCACGCAGCGTGATGGCGCCGGCACGGACGGTGGTAATGGCGATCGCGCCTGGGAAGCTGACTCCGACGGCAATGAAAACCGTCTGCCGCGTCAGGACTTCATTCTCGCCAACTTCACATTCCTCGTGAACGACGGCACGGCAATCACACTGCGCGGCGGCGGCGATTACACGCTCGTCAACGGTGTCATCGACGCTCCGGAAGACGGTACGACGTGTATTGACGTCGACGGCGTGCAGACGGCAGCAGCGGCGGACGAAGGCAATGACGAGAACGGACCGCCAGTGTTCGAATCGGTTGTCATCGATTGTGATACGCTTGCGTCGGATGACGATGACGACATCGACGATGCCGCGCTCTTCACCAACGGCGGCGACAATAATGACGGCTCCTTCGAAAGCACGCTTGGCGGAACCTCGGGTGTCGTCAACGGCGCGAACGAAAGCGCCGTCACTGCGTTCGACGCTTCCACGCTGGACGACTTCCTCGTCTCCACGAGCTACATCGGCGCCGTCCGCGACGAGGACGATCTGTGGTTCGACGGTTGGGCTTGCGGCCTCGGCAACAGCCTGTCCTGCGAGACGCGTCCGCAGACGATCGTTCCCGCCAGCTAGTCGCTGATCCGGGTACCAATACGGGCGGCGGCGACCATCGGGGAGCCGCCGCCCTTTCTGCTAAAGTTCAAGGGACGCCCCGCCATGTCATTCATGTCATCCAAGACCAGCCTGCTGCTGCTATCTAGCGCGCTCGCCTTTCCATTTCTCGGCGGCGCCGCCTTTGCACAAACGCAGCCGGCAACCACCACGCCCCCCGCACCCTCCTCTTCCTCTTCGGATATGACGGAGCAGGAACAGGCAGAAACGATCGACACCGTAACGCCCGGTGCCGAACGAGACGCAGAACGCGTCGAAGAAGGCGTCGATATTTCCGGGCCAGGAGCGAGCAGTTCGGACGATGACGTGATCGTCGTTCAGGGCCGCTATATTCCGGCACCTGTCCGCGCATCCTCCGAAGTGCTGAGCGTTCTCGATTCAGAAGCCATTGCGCGTTCGGGTGACGGCGACATCGCCTCCGCACTCCAGCGCGTGACCGGGCTCAGCCTGGTTGGCGGCCGCTTCGTCTATGTACGTGGTCTCGGCGACCGCTATTCGCTCGCCCTTCTCAACGGGTCGCCTTTGCCTAGCCCGGAACCTCAGCGCCGCGTCGTGCCGCTGGACATTTTCCCGACCAGCGTGATCGCTTCGTCGGTCGTACAGAAAAGCTATTCGGTGGCTTATCCCGGTGAATTTGGCGGCGGCGTTATCAACCTGACGACGCTCGCCGTTCCCGAAGAATCCTTCCTCAGCATCGGTGGCGGCATCGGCGGCAATTCCGAAACGACCGGCGAACTGGGCTATACCTATTTTGGATCGGACACCGACTTCACCGGCTTCGATGACGGATCGCGCGATGTACCTGACGTATTGAGAAATGCGTTCGACGTAGTGGGCGGCGTCAACCGCGGCGCGGAGTTTACCCTAGATCAGTTGAAGGGAATCACCGCCAGCCTAAACAATGCGTCGACCAGCATCGTGCAGCGTAACGATGACATTCCGATCAACGGATCGATCGATGTGACCGCCGGTACCGGGATCGACATCGGCGACGATCGTTTGGGCGTGATCGCGAATGTCGGCTGGGACAATAGCTGGCAGACACGCGGTGGTATTCAGCAGTTTACCAACGGTCTTTCCGGCGACGACACGCTGCAGCCGAACAGCGATTTCGACTTTCTTGCCACCCAGAACCGGATTGTCGTCAATGGCTTGCTTGGGTTCGGATATGAGTTTGGCGAACAGAAGATCCGCTGGACGAACCTGTTTATCCGGGACACTCTGAAGGAGGCACGGCTTGATAGCGGCTTTTCCGCGACGGTCGGCGACAATCGCCTGCTTCGGCAGCGCACGACCTGGTTCGAGCGGCAGCTGATCGATACGCAGCTAGTCGGCGAATTTACCTTTGGCGATTTGAGTGCCGACGTTCGCGCCAGCTATGCAAATACGACACGCGACAGCCCGTACGAGCGCAGCTTCAGCTATGAGTTCAATGAGGAAGTCGGTGACTTCGTCAATAATCTTCGGACGAACGGGCAAAGTGCCAATGTTGCGTTCTCGGAGCTTGAAGAGAATCTCTATGCGGGTGCGATCGACCTGGCCTACAACGCCCCCGTCGATTTCGATCTTACGGTCAGCGCCGGGTACGCCTACACGGACACCAGCCGTAACAGCCTTCGTCGTGCATTCGTCTATCGCTCGGATCAGGCGCTGCCCTCGTCTGTCACGCAGGCGCGTCCGGATTATCTGATCTCCGATTTCGTCGTTCGGCAATATGATCTGACCCTGCGGGAACAGGCAGCCGGTGGCGAGGTAATCGAGTATGATGCCGGCCTCGAAATTCATGCCGGCTATGCTCAGATCGAGGCCGAGCCAATCGATTATGTCCGTGGTACCTTGGGGGTTCGCTACGAAGATGCTAGCCAGTCCATCGATACCTTCGACATATTCGGCGGCGTAGGCACTGGCGGTGACGCAAGCCTGGTCAACACGCGTCTGGACAATGATTATTTCCTGCCCGCGGGTACGTTGACCTGGAATTTTGCTGAGGACATGCAGTTCCGTGTAGCGGGGTCGCGGACGATCGCGCGCCCTCAGTTCCGCGAATTGGCGCCGCAGCAATTCCTCGATATCGAATCCAACCGCACCTTCATCGGTAACCAGTTCCTGCAGGATTCTGAGCTGACCAATGCCGAGGCGCGGCTGGAATGGTATATCGGCCGCAACGAGAACATCAGCCTTGCCGGGTTCTACAAGAATCTCGATAATCCGATCGAGGCTGTCGCCTTCGTACAGGGCGAGGCGTTCTTTACGACCTTCGCCAATGCTCCGTCTGCGGAGTTGTACGGAGCCGAGGCTGAATTGACGAAGCGGTTTGCCCTGGCGGATTGGCTCGGCGACTCGGATTTCTCCCTCTCGCGCGATTTCGTCCTTATCGCGAACTACACCTACACCAAGTCCGAGATCGTGGTTGGCGACGAGCAGGTGCTGAACAATGAAGGCCGCCTTGTCGCTGCGGATACGCTGTTCACCGATGGCGAGCCGCTGACGGGTCAGTCGGATCATATCCTCAATCTGCAGCTTGGTCTGGAGGATAGCGACACGCTTTCACAGCAGACGATCCTGCTCAGCTATGCGTCGGAGCGGGTTACCAGCCGTTTCATCGGTGCGACCGCTGGCGGTGGTACTGCGGCCATTCCGTTCAAGGAAGAACCCGGCGTGCAGCTGGACGTCGTCATTCGCCAGGGTCTCGACCTCGGCGGCATCGAGGCGGAGCTCAAGCTGGAAGCGCGTAACCTCCTCAACGAGGATTATGAAGAGTTCCAGGAATTCAACGGCTCGCGCATCGATCGCAACACCTTTGACCGCGGTCGCTCTTATGCCGTCAGCCTGGGTGTGACCTTCTAAGGAACGGCATCGATCAGAAGGGGGCGGTAGCGGTAATCGCTGCCGCCCTTTTTGTTTGCGGCGACCTACGAAGGGGCGCGGGCGCATACGCAACTCTGCCCAAGATGCATTTATCCCTATCCAGCCCTGCCAGATGGCAGTCGTATTAACCGGAAATGCGAAACCGTCAGGGGTTTGCTTGGGCAGACATATCGCGTTGAACGGGCGTCCCGGCATTCTGCCAACCGCCGCCCAGGGCGCGGAACAGCGCGACCTGCGCCTCGACGACATCGCCTTTTGCGGCGGCCAGCTGCGCCCGTACTTCGGCAGCGGTGCGTTCCGCATCGACCAGCAGAAAAAGGCTGTCCGCCCCGGCATCGTATCGCAGACGCGTCAATTCGGCGGCGCGCTCGCCTGCCGCTGCGGCATCGGCAAGCCGGTCACGCCGCTCCAGGCTGGCTGAATAGCGAGCGAGCGCCTGCTCCGTTTCCGTAAGAGCGGTCAGGACCGTGCCGTCGAACTCGGCCAGGGCAGCGTCGGCGCGCGCGTCCGCCTGCCGGATGCGCGCGCGCACGGCACCCATATTGGGAAAGCTCCAGGAAATGAGCGGGCCGAGCGAAAAGCCGAACGCGTCGTCATCGGCAAGCCCATCCACGGTCGTTGACACAAGGGATGCCGAACCAAGAAGCGAGATGCGCGGATATAGATCGGCGGTGACGATCCCGACCTGCGCCGCGGTCGATGCGAGCGCCCGTTCGGCCTGTCTGACATCCGGCCTGCGGGCCAGCAGGGCGGCGCCGTCCCCCACCGGGATGGGCGTCGTCAGGTCCGGCAGGCTGCGGCAGGCTGCGGCGGCGCGGTCCGCCTCCTGCGGCGTGCGCCCGGTAAGGGCGGAAAGCGCATATAGGGACGCGCGGCGCTCGCCTTCGAATGCGGGAATTTGCGCGCGTGCCTGCTCCAGCAGAACGCGTGCACGGTCCGTATCCGCCCGGGTGCCGCGCCCGCCCGTGACCAGCCTTTGCGTCAGATCCAATGTGCGTTGTTGCAATTCGGCGGTTTCGCGCGCCGCATCCTGCTGGACGGCAGCGCCGCACAGGCGCGCATAAGCCAGCGTGGTATCGGCGGTCACCATCACCTGCGCCGCCTCGAAGGCGGCAATGGCGGCATCCCTGTCGGCGCGTGCTGCGTCGATGGTCGCCGATACGCGCCCGAACAAATCAACTTCGTAGGACGCATCGAAACCGAGCGAGAAGAGGTCGAGTTCGAAGGCTTCGCCGCCCCCGCCCAGCTGCCCGCCGCCGACGCCGCCACCGCCAACAGCACCGCCACCGGCGCCGAGCGCGCCAGCACCCCCTGCGATGCGCCGTCTGTTATAGCTGGAATTGACCTCAGTCGTCGGTAGCCTGCCATTTGCAGCCTCCGACAGCGCCGCCCGCGCCTCCGCTACATTGGCAAGGGCGACGCGCAGATCGGTATTATGTTGCAGCGCCTCCTGCACCAGCCGGTCCAGCACCGGATCGTCGTAAAGTCGCCACCAGTCCTCCGCGGCGGCATCGCGCGTCGTGCCGACACTGTTTTCGACGAACGCCTCGGCAGCAGGCGGCGGCAGGTCGGGCGCTTCGTAACGCGGGCCGACGGCACAGCCGCCCAGCGTCAGCGTCCCGATGATCAGGGAGGAAATGGCCGCTCTGGTCATTCTGCAGGCGCCCCCTTGGCGGTGGGTTTCTGCTCGGCGGCCGGCCTCGATCGACGCATCATCTGGGCGGTCCGGTCGCCCAGTTTCCGGCTGATGACATAGAATGCCGGCGTGAACAGCAGCCCGAACAGGGTCACACCGATCATGCCGAAAAACACCGCGACGCCCAGCGCCTGACGCATTTCGGCGCCGGGGCCGGTGCCGATTACCAGGGGCAGCACGCCCAGGATGAACGCGATGGACGTCATCAGGATCGGACGCAGGCGTTGTGCCGCCGCACGTTCCGCCGCCTTGCGGATCGAAAGACCTTCCGCTTCCGCCTGGCGGGCGAACTCGACGATCAGAATGGCATTCTTCGCCGCCAGCCCAATCAGCACGACGAGGCCGATCTGCGTCAGGATATTATTGTCCAGTCCCATTAGCCCCACGCCGACAATCGCGGCCAGCAGGCACATCGGCACGATCAGGATCACCGCCAGCGGCAGGACGAGGCTTTCATATTGCGCCGCAAGCAGCAGGAACACAAAGAGCACTGCCAGGCCGAACACGAAGATCCCCGTGTCTCCGGCCTGTTTCTGCTGATAGGCGAGTTCCGTCCATTCATGGGCGAACCCTTGCGGCAAGATCTGATCCGCCAGGGCCTCCATCCTGTCCAGCGACTGGCCGCTGGAATAGCCAGCCACCGTCTCGCCCTGAAGTTCTGCTGACGGATAAAGATTGTAGCGAACCACCCGGTAAGGCCCGCTGTCATCGCGTATGCTGAGAACGGCGCCCAGGGGAACCATCTCTCCGGCGGCGGAGCGTGTCCTCAGCTGCGTTATATCCTCGCGGTCATCGCGATACGGGGCGTCGGCCTGTGCCGTTACCCGGTATGTGCGCCCCAGATAGTTGAAATCATTGACATAGGTCGAACCAAGATAGGTTCCCAGCGTCGAAAAGACGTTTTCCACCGGAACGCCGATCTGCTCCGCCCGCTCCCGGTCCACATCGGCCGTCAGACGCGGCGTCCGCGTGTTGAACGTGGAAAAGACAGAGGTCAGCCCGGGGTCCTGATTGGCCGCTGCCATCATTTGCATGGTCACTGCCTCCAGCGCGCGATACCCCTGGCCGGCGCGATCCTCTATTACCATCTTGTAGCCGCCGCCGGTGCCGATGCCCCGCACGGGCGGTGGTTCGACAACGAGAATATTTCCGGCCGTGATCTGTCCAAATGCCTGGCGCAGTTCCTGCGCGACCTCGCCGGAGGAGGCGCGTTCGCCAAATTCGTCCAGAATGATGAAGATGGCGCCGGCATTGGACGCATTGGTGAAGGTTGCGCCGTCGAACCCGGCAAAGGCCATATTGCCCGTCACGTTGGGATTGTCGCGCGCGATCGCCGCCGCCTGGCGCAGCACCTCGTCCGTGCGGTCGAGGGCGGATCCCGGCGGTAATTGCACGACGCCGATCAGGAAGCCCTGGTCCTGCGCCGGGATAAAGCCTGTCGGCGTCTCGTTGAAGCGCCAGCCCGTCAGGCCGATCAGCGCGACATAGGCGATGCACACGACGAGCAGGCTGCGCACGACCCGGGCCGTCAGACGGCCATATTTGCCGGACAGCCGTTCGAAACCGCGGTTGAACCCATTGGCGAGGCGCTTTGGATAGCCGCGCCACCCGGCGCTGGGCGCGTCGTGAACCCTGGGCTTCAGGATCAGGGCGGCCATGGCGGGTGAAAGGGTCAGCGATACGAAGGCGGAAATGGCGGTCGCACTGACGATGGTCAGGGCGAATTGCTGATAGAATTGCCCCGAAATGCCGGGGATGAAGGCGGTCGGAATGAACACCCCGCACAGAACCAGCGCGATCGCGATCAGGGCGCCGGAAACCTCGTCCATCGTTTCATGCGCGGCCTCGCGCGGGCTCAGGCCTTTTTCCTCCATCAGGCGTTCGATATTCTCGACCACGACGATGGCGTCGTCGACGACGATGCCGATGGCGAGGACGAGGCCGAACAGAGACAGGTTGTTCAGCGAGAAACCGAACGCCGCCATCATGCCGAACGACCCGATCAGCGACACCGGGATCGCGACGACGGGAATGATCGCGGCGCGCCAGCTTTGCAGGAACAGCAATACCACCAGCGATACCAGCACGATGGCTTCGATCAGCGTATGTTCGACCGCCTTGATGGACTCGTCGATATATTCCGTGGGGTTATAGCGAATGGAATAGTCGAGGCCGGCGGGGAAATCGGCAGAGGCACGTTCGATCTCCGCCTCAACGGCTTCGGCCGTGGTCAGCGCGTTCGATCCCGGTAATTGTGTAATGGCCAGCGCGGTCGTGGCCGTGTCGTCCATATAGGCATTGGTGCCATAATCCTGCGCGCCCAGCTCGATGCGGGCGACGTCCCGCAGGCGGGTCAGCGCTCCATCCTCGCCACGCTTCACGATAATGGCGCCGAACTGGTCGGTGGTTGTCAGTCGCCCTTCGGTCTGAATACCCAGCTGGAATGACGTTCCGCCCGTGTTGAACGGCGGTTGTCCGACGGCGCCGGCGGCAACCTGTGCGTTCTGGCCGCGGATTGCGCCGATAATCTCATCCGTGGTCAGGTTGCGCGCTGCCGCAAGGCCGGGGTCGATCCATACCCGCATATTGTAATCGCGCCCGCCAATGGCTCGCACGCCGCCGACACCGTTGATCCTCAGCAGTCGGTCGATGACCTGCAGTGTCGCATAATTGGCGATATATTCTCGCGACAGGGAATCATCGGGGGAATACAGCGCGACGACCATCATCAGGTCGGGCGAATTTTTGCGCACCGTAACGCCGATGGTGCGCACTTCCGTCGGCAATCGGGGTTCGGCGGATGAAATGCGGTTCTGGACCAGCACCTGCGCCTGGTCGACATCGGTGCCCTGTGCAAAGGTGACGGTGATGCTGATATTGCCGTCGCCCGTTGAGGACGACTGCAGATAGATCATGTCCTCGACGCCGTTGATCGCCTCTTCCAGCGGTGCCGCGACCGTTTCGGCCAGCGTTTCCGCCGTGGCGCCCGGATAAGTCGCGGTGACGACGACGGTAGGGGGGGCAATCTCCGGATATTGCGATACCGGCAGGCTGGGATAGGCGATAATGCCGACCAGGACGATCAGGATGGACAGAACGGCGGCGAAGATCGGCCGGTCGATAAAGAAGTGCGGCAGTCGCATCCGCCGGCGCCTATTCGTCTGCGGAGGACGCTGAATCCGTGGCGGCCTCCGTGGGGGCGGAGCCTGTGGGGGCGGCAGCGTCCGGCGTTTCGGGGGATGCGGACCGGGCGGCGGGTGCGTCATTTTCTGCCCTCGGGCGGAGCTTCACCGGCTTTGGCTGCACTTTCATGCCTGGCTGCACCCGCGTCAGGCCGTCCAATATAACCCTGTCGGTCGGGGCCAGCCCCTCGCGAACGACACGTAGTCCCTCCACCATCGGCCCGGTTTCCACAGGGCGGGGTGCAACCTTGTTCTCGCGATTGACGACATAGGCCAGTTTCCTGTCCTGGTCGGTGACGATCGCTTCATCAGGCACCAGCAGGGCCTCGTATACGCCCGAGCCCAGCAGGCGCGCGCGCCCGAACATCCCCGGCGTCAGAAAGCCATCGGGATTCTGCACCACGGCATGCGCGCGGATCGTACCCGATTGAGGGTCTATGGCATTATCGACGAAGTCCATGCGGCCGCGCCAGCTATAGTCGTTTTCATCGGCCAGGCTGATCTCCACCGGATTGGCGGCATAGCGGGAGGAGGAGCGCTGCCCTTCCCGGTCCTGGCGGATATATTTCAGATAGAAGCTTTCCGCGCCGTCGAACGCGAACCAGATCGGGTTTATGGAAACCAGGCGGGTCAGGACGGTCTGCCCCTCCGTGACATAATCCCCGGGGCTGATTCTGCGGGCCGATACCCGGCCCGCAATCGGCGCGCGGACAGTGGTGAAGGAGACGTTCAGGCGCTGCGTCGCTACGTTGGCGCGCGCGCCTTCCACGGCGGCGGCGGCGGTACGGACCGCGGTCTGCTTCTGCTCCAGTTCTTCTGCACTGATGGCTTCGACCGCTTGCAGGGATTCCGCCCGCTCAAGTTCGGTTTGTGCATTGGCGCGCGACGCTTCGGCGCTGGCCAGGCTGGCATTCGCCTCCGCCAGCGCGGCGCGGAACGGCCTTGCGTCGATGCTGAACAGCGGGTCTCCCTTGGAGACGTCCTGACCGTCGTTCACGAATATCTCTTCGATCTGGCCGGATATGCGCGGCTTTACCTCGACATCGTCAATGGCTTCGAAGCGGCCGATATATTCGTCCCAGTCGCGAACATCGCGTTGCAGGGGTTCAGAAACGCTGACCACCGGTGCGGCGGGCGGCGGCGGCGCCGACTCGCTGCAATTCGCCAGTGCGAACAGCAGAGGTATGGCCAGCCAGGCGAGAGGGTTCCGAGTCGCGCTCATTTGTGCAGTGCGACATAAAGCTGAAGTTAAGATTCCGCAACGGTATGATCGGACGAATTTGGGGGGTGCGTCTTTTGGCCCCCCACTCCTGCGCCTGGCTGCACTGCCCGCCCGGGTCCGCACGGCGATCGTCTGTGGAGAGCGAGTTTCAGCGTCGGCAGCCATTCGGAACCGCCATTATCGGACCGCGTTAATGACAGACGCCTATCATCCTAATGCTACAAGGAAATTTCCATGAGCAAGCTGACTGCCATCGCCCTCAACGCAACGCTGAAGCCGACAGGTGAGGAGGGGTCTTCGACGGACCTCATGATTCAGCTGCTGAAAGAAAAATTTGCCGGTCACGAGGTCGAATTTTCGGAAACGATCCGGCTGGCAGACCACGATATCAAGCCCGGCGTGACCTCTGACGAGGGGCAGGGCGATGCCTGGCCCGCCATCCGCGAGAAGATCCTGGCGCACGACATATTGATCTTTGGAACGCCGATCTGGCTCGGCCAGATGTCCAGCATCGCGAAGCGCGCGCTTGAGCGAATGGATGCCTTTCTGGGCGAAACGGACGATGAGGGGCGCATGCCAAGCTATTCCAAGGTTGCCGTCGCCGCCATCGTCGGAAACGAGGATGGGGCACACAGCATATCGGCGGATCTCTTCCAGGCACTGAACGATACCGGTTGGACCATACCAGCGGCAGCCGCCTGCTATTGGGTCGGTGAGGCAATGCAATCAAAGGATTTCAAGGATTTCTCCAAACCGCCGGAGAAGGTTGACCAGACGGCGGGAATGGTCGCCGGCAATGCCGCGCATCTGGCACGCATCCTGAAGGACACACCTTATCCGGGCGCTTGACGATATCGGGGCGCTTGGGGCGTGGCGGCGCGGAACGGTCGTCCGGCGCCGCTCTGTCCAAAATGGGTCGCTGCCATTAGACGTTGCGTAAAGCGGGCGTCAGGCCCCGGATAGATGCTGTTCTCCGGCACCCCTGACGGACTTCGATTTTTGAGGCGGGATTGACGGATGGCGGGCATCGGCGGGTTGTATAATTGGCGGGATAACAGGTCTGGTGGCTGACGATGTACGCCCGCCCCTCGGCCCCCGTTTGCAGAAGCTGCGCAAGGAACGCCGCCTGACGCTCGACACGCTTTCGCAAATGTCCGGCGTGTCCCGGTCCATGCTGTCGCAGATCGAACGCGGTCAGGCGAATCCCACCGTCGCTACCGTCTGGGCTCTTGCCGATGCCCTTCACATGGACATTTCCGAACTTTTGCAGGTTCCGAACGCGAAGGGTCCGCGAAAGATCGACGTCGCGGCGTCGTCGCTTACTCCGGAAATGCGCAGCGATGATGGTCTGTGTGTGTTGAAGGTGCTCAGCCCCGCCGATCGCGTGGGCTCGGTGGAATGGTATCAGCTTCACGTCGCGCCCGGCGGCGTGTTGAGGTCGGAGCCACATGCGCGTGGCAGCATGGAGCATCTGACCGTTCTGAAGGGCACCCTGACCATCGAGGCGGTGCAGGAACGTACAGAGGTACCGCAGGGGTCGACCGCACGGTACGCCGCCGACATCCCGCATTGCATAGAAAATCGCACCGCCGAGCATGCAGAGGCAATATTGGTAAATCTGTTTTAGCGAATATTCCATTATACTGGACACAGGTTCCTGCATATCGTATTCCGTCCGAAAATATGGAGGATGGACCCGTGCCAGCACATTTCTATCAACGCATTGCCGACGAGCTTTCCGATATTGAGGACGCTGGGCTGTGGAAGCCGGAGCGCGTCCTTACCTCGATGCAGGGCGCTACGGTGTCGGTCGCGGGGCATCCGTGCGACGCGATCAACCTGTGCGGCAATAATTATCTTGGGCTGGCATCCGACCCGCGCATCGTAGAGGCTTCGATTGCCGCCACCCGCCATTGGGGCGCTGGTCTCGCTTCGGTTCGCTTCATCTGCGGCACCCAGGAAATCCATAAAGAGCTTGAGGCGTCGATTGCGGACTATGTCGGGTTCGAAGAGGCAATCCTGTTCGCCGCCGCCTTCGATGCCAACGCCGCCGTTTTCGAACCTCTGCTGGGTGAGGACGACGCCATTGTTTCCGACAGTCTGAACCACGCGTCGATCATCGACGGCGTCCGGCTTTGCAAGGCGCGGCGTCTGCGGTTCGCGAATGGCGACATGGACCAGCTGGAACAGAACCTCCGACAAGCGAGGGAAGGCGGCGCGCGCACGATCCTGATTGCCACCGATGGCGTGTTCTCAATGGACGGGGCCATCGCAAATCTGTCCGTGATCACCGATCTTGCGGAAAAATATGATGCCCTCGTCATGGTGGACGATTGCCATGCCACCGGCTTTCTGGGGGAAAAGGGGCGGGGCTCCGCAGCCTTTTGCGGCGTCGAGGGGCGCATCGATATATTGACGGGAACCTTTGGAAAGGCGCTGGGCGGCGCCATGGGCGGCTTCGTTGCCGCACGGCGAGAGGTGGTTTCGCTTCTGCGGCAGCGCGCGCGTCCATACCTCTTTTCCAATGCCCTCGCTCCATCGGTCTGCGGCGCGGCGCTGCAGGCGATCGGCATCGCGGCCTCTGCGGAGGGCGATGCGTTGAGGGAACGCCTTTTCGCCAATACAAGTCGGTTCAGGCGGCGGATGGAGCAGGCCGGGTTTTCGCTGCTGCCGGGGCAGCACCCGATCATCCCGGTCATCGTGCACGACGCCGCCCGCGCGCAGGCGTTCGCGGCGGCTCTGTTGCAGGAGGGGGTTTTCGTCACCGGATTTTCCTATCCCGTCGTGCCGAAGGGGCAGGCGAGAATCCGCACACAAATGTCCGCCGGTCATTCGCCCGAACAGGTCGACACGGGCATCGCCGCCTTTCGCAAGATCGGCAAGGCGCTGGAGATCGTATCGTGACGGCGGCAGCGATCATTCCGCACGCCAGCACCCAGGCGGCACCCACCATGTTTTCGCTCGCAAAACTGCGCGCCGAGGAGGGCCTGTGGAGCGCCCAAACGGAGATTCCCGCCTGCGGCCCCGACGATGTGCTGATCCGCATTTCGCGCACGGCGATCTGCGGCACCGACATCCATATCTATAATTGGGACGATTGGGCGGCGCGGACGATTCCCGTTCCGATGGTCGTCGGGCATGAATTTTCCGGCCAGATCGTGGAAATAGGCAGGAATGTGGAACGTCCGCTGCATGTCGGCCAGCGCGTCTCTGGCGAGGGGCACATCATCGACCTGAATTCCGCGGCGGCACGTTCGGGCCGTTTCCACCTCGATCCGGCGACGAAGGGTGTGGGCGTCAATCGCCCCGGCGCCTTTGCCGAGATCCTGGCCATTCCCGCGTTCAATGTCGTCCCGCTGCCGGAATATGTCAGCGACGATTTCGGGGCTTTGCTGGACCCACTCGGGAATGCGGTTCACACGGCCCAGCAATTCGACCTTTTGGGCGAAGACGTTCTGATAATTGGCGCCGGACCTATTGGCATCATGGCGGCGGCGGTCGCACGACGGGCGGGCGCGGGCAGCGTCTTCATCACCGACGTCAATCCTTACCGGCTCGACCTTGCGACGAAACTGGCGGATGTGCGCCCCGTGAACGTCCTGCATGAGGATTTGGCGGAGGTGCTGGCGCGGGCAGGGTTGCCTGACGGTGTGGCGGTGGCGCTGGAAATGTCGGGCACCCATGCAGGCATGGCGCAGGCCATCGAATCGCTGCGCATGGGCGGCAATCTTGCGCTTCTGGGGATCCCCAGCCAGCCGATGAGCGTCAACTGGGCCGACATCATTATGAAGGCGATCACGCTGAAGGGCGTTTACGGCAGGGAAATGTTCGGAACCTGGGACAAGATGCTCGGCCTGCTGCGCGCTGGCCTCGACTTGTCGCCGCTTATCACCCATCGTTTCCGCGCAACCGACTTCCAGCAGGGGTTCGACGCCGCACGGTCCGGTGAAGCGGGCAAGGTCCTGCTGGACTGGTCGTGATCGTATGGCGAACGTCTAACATCGAAGAGGGGGACCGATATGTCGACGGATCAATCGAGGCGTAATTTTCTGGCGGGCGCATCGGCGGCAGCACTCGCCTCGACCACGCTTTCAGTTCCGGGTCTCGCCCGCGAAGGCGCGGAGGATGCCGCAAAGTTTCAGGCGGTAAGGGCGGTCGCGCAAAAGGCCGTCGCCGACGGCACCGTTCAGTCGCTTTCGATCGCCGTCCTTCGTGACGGCAGGATAGAGTGGGAGGAGGCGTTCGGCATGGCCGACCGGGAGGCTGGCATCCCGGCGACGGTACACACATCCTATTCGCTCGCCTCGATTTCGAAACCGATCACGGCCACCGCCCTGATGACGCTGGTTGAGGCGGGTAAGGTCGATCTCGCCGCCCCTCTCCACACCTATTTGCAGGCCGGTCAGATCAACCCGCGGATAGGGGACGCAAGCGAGGCGACCGTCGGTCTCGTCGCCAATCATACATCCGGCCTGCCGTTCCATGTTCAGTTCTTTTACGAGGGGGCGCCCCATCAGCGCCCGCCTCAGTCGGAGACCATTGCGAAATGGGCGCAGATCATCAGCCGTCCTGGCGAGGCTTTCACCTATTCGAACCTCGGCTTCGGGCTGTTGGGTGATGTCATAGAGGGGGCGTCGGGCCAGTCATTGGGCGATTATCTGCAATCTGCCGTGTTCGCCCCGCTCGACATGCGCGCCACCTCGCTGGGCAGGTCGACGGGGCCGGGCGTGCAGGCGGCGGTGCGTTATTCTGCTCAGAATGAGCGGCTGCCCTATTATGTCACCGACCATGCAGGGGCCTCGGAATTCTACAGCAGCGCGCATGATCTGATCCGGTTTGCCGCCTTCCACATGAACGGGCCGCTGCCGGAACAGCAGCCGATATTGACCCGCCGCAATGCGATCCGGATGCACGTCAACACCGCCCGCCCCGGCGAGGAGTCTGGTTACGGCATCGGCTTCAGCACCGGCCGCAGCCGGGGTTTGGAGACGGTGCAGCATGGCGGATCCATGCCCGGCGTCGCAACGCAGATGGTCATGGTCCCGTCAAAGGGCGTTGCCTATGTCGTCCTCTGCAACACATGGGTTTTCGAGCCGCGAAACGAGATCGTCGAATTATTGCTGGACGAGTTGCTGGGCGCGGAGCCGGAGTCGTCGGCAGAACCGGCAGCAGAAGACGGCGCAGAGAATCCTGTTCCGGCGGATCTGGCCGGAGAGTGGGTCGGCACGATCACGCGACCGGAGGGCGATGCAATCCCCGTCTCTCTCACCATCGACGAAGCAGGCGCCATTGCCGCCAGGATCGGCGATCGGCAGCAGGTCGCCGTTACCGACGCCGCCTATGAAAACAGGCGCCTGACCGGCGCCATCGAGCAGAGATTTCAGGCCGCAGACACGGCGCGCTACGACAATAGCGTCCAGTTGGATCTGAAACATGAGGGCGACCGGCTATATGGCGGTTTCGCCGCTCTGGACGATCTGGAGAATCAGACCTTTGCCGCGGGGTTGACCTTTGGATGGATATGCAACGTCGGACCTGACGATCTCCCCTGATCTGCCCGTCCACCCGTTAATTGAATATTGGAGCCATTTTGCCGTGAACGACGATCTGCGCCTGCATGAGCATTTGATCGGAAAGCCTGGATCCCGGCGCCAGATCAACACGCCCGCCCTTGTCCTCGACCTGGACGCGCTCGACCGCAACATTGCCGCCATGGCGCAACTGGCGCAGCAATATGGCGTTTCGCTGAGGCCGCATGCAAAAACGCACAAGAGCGTCGATATTGCGCGCAGGCAGATCGAGGCCGGCGCGGTCGGAATCTGCTGCACGAAATTGGGAGAGGCCGAGGCCCTGGCCGAGGGCGGCATCACGAATATTCTTCTCACCTCGCCCGTCGTCACCGCGCCCGGTCTGGCCCGCCTTGCCAGCCTCGCCGCGAAGGTGCCGGGACTGGGCGTGGTCATCGACCACCCGGACAATGCGGAGGCGCTAGGGCAGGCGATGAAGCGTGCCGGGGCCACCCTCGACGCATTCATCGATATCGATCCCGGTATGCACCGCACCGGCGTTCGAACCGTGGACGATGCGCTGGAACTTGCCGGCGCCATCACGGCGCAGAACGCGCTTCGCTATCGCGGCGTGCAATTCTATTGCGGCGTCCACCAGCACATCGAAACCTATGACGAGCGGCGGCAGGCCATTCGCGAACGTACCGCCTATCTGCAGACATTCCTGACCGCGCTGGGGCAGGCGGGCTTCGCGGCGGAAATCGTCACCGGATCGGGAACCGGTACGCACCGCATCGATCTGGAGATCGGAACTATGACGGAGCTGCAGGCCGGCTCCTACATCTTCATGGACCGGGAATATAATGATTGCGAACTGACGGACGGCAATTCGCCTCCGCCGGAAACATCTTTGTTCATCGACACGACCGTGGTCAGTGCAAACGGGCCCGGCATCGCCACCGTCGATGCCGGCATGAAGGCGATGGCGACCGATGCGGGTGAACCGCCCATCATCGCGGGGGCAGCAAGGGGGGCGACCTATCAATTCATGGGTGACGAGCATGGCCTGATCCTGGATCCGGACGAGGCATCGACGATGCAGACGGGTGCGCGACTCAGCCTTGCGGTTCCCCACTGCGACCCGACGGTCAATCTCTACGACAGCTATCATGTCGTTCGCGGCGACACGCTGCTGCACATCTGGCTCGTCTCTGCGCGGGGCCGATCGCGCTAAAGGCCCTCGGCGCGGGCTTACGCGCATTGAATGGTCGGGTTCGAATACCTACCCTTGGGGGATACGGGGCACGTGAATGTGCCGATCGAGCGGCGCCTGACGCGCCGCACCAACCCCTGACGGAAGGAAATATTATGCAGAAGGCAAAAGCCGGTGACACCGTGATTATCGAATATCGCGTGCGCAAGGACGATGACAGCATCGTCGGCGGAACCGAACAGGAAGGCCCCCAGGCGATCAAGATCGGCGGGGCGGAAATCTTTCCCCAGATCGAAAGCGCGCTGGACGGCATGGCAGTTGGCGAGGAACAGACGGTCACGATCGTCACGGACGACGCCTTTGGACCCCGCCGCAAGGAAATGGTGATCGACATCCCCCGCGCGAACCTGCCCGAGGACGCGGAACCTCAGCCCGGCATGACGCTGTCTGCGCAGCAGCAGGATGGCTCGACCGTGAACCTGGTGATTACCGAAGTCGGCGAAGAAAAGGTGACGGCAGACGGCAATCACCCTCTGGCGGGTGAAGACCTGCACTTCGACCTGACGCTCGTCGAGATAAAGAACGCTGCGTAACAGCCATTTTCGGCTCTATCAGCCAGGTCGGTTCGAACCCGATATCGACCTGATACTGCGCCTTTCATCGGCTTCCGGCCGGTGGAAGGCGCAGCGCATTCCTGAAAGTCTCGGGATCCCGCGCCCCCGGGTTTAATCCGACCGCTGCTCGAAATCGCGCGCCATCCCCACTGTCTCGGTCAGGGTGGTATAATTTACCGCGCCGGGGATCAGATAGGGGCCGACCAGCAGCGCCGGCGTACCCTGCAACCCCATCTTTGCTGCCTGCAAACTCGTCCGGTCGATCAGATCGTCGATTTCCTGTCCGCGCGTCTCCATGTCCTGCTGCAATTGCGCCCAGTCCACTCCCGCTGCCGTTGCGGCTGCCTGGATGCGCTGCGTCGTCAGCTTGCCCTCGGTCCGCATAAGGGCGTCGTTGAACGGCGCATGCTTGTCCTGCCACTGCGAGGCGATGGCCGCACGCGCTGCCTCCTCGGACGCCGCCCCGAAAATCGGCCAGTCGCGATAAACGATGCGCACGCGCGGGTCGTTAATTGCCAGCTTTTCCAGCGTCGGATGGATCTTGCGGCAATAGGGGCATTGATAGTCGGAAAAGCTGACAATGGTCACGTCATAGTCGGCGGGCTCCGATGTGGGCGCCAACGGATCGTCTGTTATCTTGCGCCGCTCCGCCTCCGCGTCTGCGCTACTCGCAAGCGCCTCGTCGCTACCTTCCGCGGACCTGTCGGAGGTGGTCGACGGACCTTGGGTGGCGTAAAGGATGCCACCGGTGATCAGCGCGGCGGCGCCTGCGATTATCTGCCATTTATTGATCTTGCGTCTCCTTCGATTTCGCGGACCTGCGCCATCAGTGCGGCGTGGGAAATTTCGCCCATGTGCGTCGCGACGATCTGCCCTGCGCCGTCCACGAACAGGGTGGTGGGCAGCGCCCGGCTGTTGAGGCGGTTCGACAATTCGCTGGCCTTGTCCAGAAACACCCAGTCGGAAGCGATTGCGTTTTCCTGCAGATAGGCGCGGACAGTGTCCGCCCCCTCCCCTTGATTGAGGAGCAGGATGGGCACCTCCGCACGCTCTGCGGCTTCGGCCAGCATGGGCAGCTCCCGGCGGCAGGGTGGACACCATGTGGCCCAGAGATTGACGACATGGGGGCGCCCGCGAAATTTCTCCGTCGGGACTTCGGTGCCGTCCAGTCGGGTCAGCGTCGGCAGGTCCGGCATCTGCTGGGGTTCCGGTTGCAACAGCGCGGACGCGACGTACCACATCGCTGCGAACATGCCGACCGTCGCCAGGCCTTTTGGTCTTGTCGGCGGGGGCAGGCGCCAGGCGACAATGACAGCCGCGGCGACAAATCCCGGCCAGGCGATAAAGCCGCCCTGCCAAACCGCAAGCGCAGACCACCAGTCGCTAGAGAAGGAACTGGCATGCGCCGCAACGAAGGCCAGGCGCGCTGCCAGAATGCCAACGGCAAGGGCCATCGGCCCGACGGGCACAAAGGGGCGACTGCCACGTCCGGAAAGGCGATCTATGACCACAACAAACCCCGTCATCAGTATGACCGCCAACAGGCGGTCGCCTGCCATCACCAAGGGGCCGAGCTGCAGGATATTGTCCACGATTATATGATCTTTTCGGCCCATTCAGCCATGAAAGGCCTGCCATGCCCCCATTGAGCCAAGGTAAACATCGATTTTGCGGAAACCCTTGCTGGCCAGCCAGCCAGCGGCGACGGTGGCGCGCATGCCGCTTGCACACATCAGGGTATAGCGCCGGTCCGCGTCCAGGTCGCGCCAGCGCTCGTTGAGCTCGCCGACATATATGTGCCGCGACCCCTCGATCGACTGTTCGCCCCGTTCGTCGGCATCGCGCACGTCGAGGAGGGTCCAGTCCGGGGCGGCGTCGGCCAGGCGCTGCGCGACCTCCTCCGTACCGATCATCGGAATTGACTGCATTCTCACCCCTTGCGCCGCTGCGGGAACCACGCCCACATAGCCACCCGCCAGATTGTCGAGCGCGATGCGCACCAGATGCTCCGTGGCGGTCGCGAGCTTTTCCTCGTCGGAAGCGATCAGGGCCAGTTTCTGTCCCTCCGCGATGAACCAGCCGGCAAAGGCAGGGATCATATCGACCGGCAGGTTCATCGCGCCCGGCAGGTGGCCAGCGGCGTACGCCATCGGTTCGCGTATATCGATCAGATGATCGGCCTTCATATCCAGAAGTTCGGCCAGTGAGAGGTTGCGCGCGCGCATGACGCGCGGCGCGGGCGATCCCCCCTCCAGGTTCAGCCGCTCCATCAGGCGGAAATAGGGCGGCTGATAATGGTGTTCATTCACTTTCACGCGGATGAATTCGTCGCGATCGGCAATCTGCAGGCGTGGATTGTTTCGGCGTTCATGGCCGATGGTCGAAAACTCACGCTCGGCCATGCCCGAACCGCACACCGACCCGGCGCCGTGGGCGGGATAAATGATTGCCTGATCGCCCAGATCTAGCAGCTTCTGCAGGGAATCGAACAACAGGCCCGCGACTTCCTCCGCGCGTTGCGGATAGAAATCCGTCCTGCCGACGTCGCCCACGAACAATGCGTCGCCCGTAAAAACGCCGACCGTCCCCTCGGAATAGGCTGTGTCATATATGGCAAACGCCAGATGATCGTCGGTATGACCGGGGGTTTCCAGAATCTGGATTTCAAGCTGTCCGATCGGGAACCGGTCGCCCTCGTGAACTGTGTCGGCATAGACGACGGGCGCGGCGGGATTGGGGCCGTGCAGCACCCTGGCCCCGGTCATCGCCGCCAGGGCGGGCGCCCCCGACACGAGATCCTCGTTCCTGTGCGTTTCAAGGATATGGGTGATTTCCAGCCCGTGAGATCGCGCCATTTCAAGGTAGATGTCGCAGTCGCGGCGCGGATCGATGACCGCGGCGCTGCCCTCCGATCCCACCAGATAGGAAAGATGGGACAGGCCGGGCGTCTTGATTTTTTCCAGCAGCATGGTGGCTCCCTTGTTCGTTCTTGCTTTCGGTTTCGTTCCGGTGGACGCGGGACTTTCCGGTTTGTGAATCCCCACCCCACCCGCGCGCTCAGTTGCGCGGCTTGGGGGCGCTCTCATTTCATAGTGCCTTGCCGCTTTGCCAGAGCATGTAGCCGGCGACCACGAAGATCAGCAGGGCGAACACTGTCTTCAACTGTCCGCCGCTCGACAGGCGCTTGGCGAGGTGCGTGCCGAAATACCCGCCAACGATACCCCCCACGATAAAGGTGGCCGCCAGGATCCAGTCGACCAGCCCGGAAAATGCGTAATTCGCTGCCGTGGTCAGGCCAAAGGCGGTGACCGCGACCAGGCTGGTCCCGACGGCGTTGATCATGGGCATGGACGTGGAACCGATAAGTCCCGGTACGATCAGAAACCCGCCGCCAATGCCGAAAAAGCCGCTGAACGCGCCCGTTCCAAGTCCGTAGCCCAAAACCTTTGGCGCATTCTCCCGATTGCATTGCGCGCCGGGAATGCCTTGCTGATTGCGACTGCGCAGCATCAGGATGCCGACCCCGATCATCAACAGCGCAAACAGAAAGAGCAATTTCTGGCCATCGACATTCTTGCCGACGGTCGACCCGCCAAGCGCGCCGACGATGCCCGCCGCCGCATACATGGTTCCGCAGCGCCACTTGACCGTATGTTCTCGCGCGTGACTTGCAAGGCCAGAGGCGGCATTGGCCGCCACCGCAAGCGCACTTGTGCCAATCGCCACATGCGGGCTTGCCACCCCGACCAGATAGACCATCAGCGGCACGGCGAGGATGGAGCCGCCCCCGCCGACCAGACCCAGGCTGAACCCTACCAGCCCGCCGGACAGCATGCCCAGCGCCATATGCAGCGTGTCGAGCATCGACCGGGATCCTCAAAAACGGCTTGCGGGTTTGGCGAGCCATTCCCGGCCCTTCAGCATCCCATGCCAATAGATCCAGGGCAGCGCCTGCGTCTTCAACTGCCACGCCAGGCGGGAGGGGCGGGACCCATTGATCAGCCATTTGGGAAAACTGGGGGCAACCTTCCCGCCATAGAGAAACTCGGCCAGGACGATCTTGCCGTTCTCCACGGTCAGCGGGCAACTGCCATAGCCATCATAGTTCGCTTCAGGCTGCTTTCCCTTCAGAACGGCCAGCGCATTTTCCGCGACGACGGGCGCCTGCTTGCGCGCCGCCGCCATCGTTTTCGCGTTGGGCGTGCTGCAACAGTCGCCCAGCGCAAAAACATCCGGGTATCGCATGTGGCGCAGCGTGTGCTGATCGACCTCCGCATAGCCTGCATCGTCGGCCAGGGGACTCTTCGCCACGATCGCATTGCCCTTTTGCGGCGGGCAGACATGCAGCATGTCAAAGTCCCGCTCCACTTCGCCATCTGCGGTGGCGAACCATGCCTTTCGGTTCGGCCCGTCCACGCGCACCAGGTTCGATCCGAATGCCAGATCTATCCCGTATCGTTCGACCGTTTCCATCAGCGCCGGAATATATTCCTCGACACCAAAGATCGCACCGCCCGCATTGTGGAATTCGATATCCAACTTATTCAGAAGGCCCTGTTTTTCCCACTCGCTGCAGGACAGGTACATGGCCTTTTGCGGTGCGCCCGCACATTTGATGGGCATGGGCGGCTGCGTAAACAGCGCGCGGCCGCTGCGCGTCTGTTTCACCAACTCCCAGGTATATGGCGCAAGATCGTACCGGTAATTCGACGTCACATTATTGCGACCCAGCGTCGCCTCCAGGCCCTCGATCTCGTCCCATGCAAGGCGGTTGCCCATGGCGACAACCAACAGGTCGTAGGTGATCCGGCTTCCGTCGTTCAATTCGACGGATTTGCTTTCCGGGTCGAACCGCGTCACCGCCGCCTCGATCCACGTAACCCCGTCCGGCATGACCGATGCTTCGCTGCGGCAGGTATCTTTCTTGTCAAAGATACCGCCGCCGACCATCGTCCAGCCGGGTTGGTAATAATGCTCGGTCTTGGGCTCGATCAGCGCAATATCCACGCCCGCGCTCCGCTGCAGAATGGATGCGGCTGTTGCGATGCCCGCCGACCCGCCGCCGGCGATCAGGATGTGGTGGTGGCGCGCGTTCTTCATTCCCTTCGCCCCCGCGTCGGCCTGCACCGCCGCGAATAAATCAACGCAACGATTGCCTGTTTTGCAATAGGCCAGGATAGGTGCCGGCATCTCGGCCAGGGCGGTTGCGAATGCGCTTCTCTGATCCTTGATGCTGTGATCGCCGCCGACGGGAATATAGCGGGCGGACAGCCCCGCGGCTTTGGCGGCATGGGCGACCGTTGCCCACGCCGGCTGGCTTGCCTCTTCGCCGTCGGGGCTGCTGCAGATGATGGACTTATATCCTGCCGCAGCGATGTTTCCGACGTCGTCGGGCTGGATCTGCCCCACGACCGACAGGTCAGGGCTCAACTTTCTCGTTTCCATTATGATGCTCCTTTGCAGCGCTCGATCAGGGGGAACAGCGCCATTCCTGCCAGCATGGCCGCCACGAAAGGGGCGGCCGGCACGATGTTCGTGATCAGGGAGGCGATGGCGGGGCCGGGACAAAGGCCGGCAAGGCCCCAGCCCGCCCCGAACAGGGCAGCGCCGAGAATCAGGCGTCCATCGATCCGCTGTGTGTCCGGTAAGTGAAAGGTGGCGTTCGCTATCGGTGCGCTCATCCGCCGCTGCACCCACCAGGCGATGCCCATGACGGCAATGGCGCCGGCCATGACAAAGCCAAGCGTTGGATCCCAACCGCCGAAAATATCCAGAAAGCCGCGCACCCGTGCCGGGTCCATCATTCCGGAAAGTGCCAGGCCGGCCCCGAACAGGGTTCCCGACAGCATGATCAGCGCCGCCTTCCTCATGACCAGCCCCCGCCAAGTGCGTTTACCAATGCGACGGAGGCGATACCCGACGCCATGAAAATGGCGGTCGCGACGAGGGAGCGGCGGGAAAGCCGGGACACACCGCAGACGCCATGGCCGCTGGTGCAGCCGCTGCCCAGGCGGGCGCCGAAGCCCACAAGCACGCCGCCTGCCAGCAGCCAGCCAATATGCGGCGGAAACCGCGCCTCCACCGGACCCGCGACCGTTTCAAAAATCGCCGCGCCGAGCAGAAGCCCGATCAGGAACAGCGCGGCAGTCGCCCACGGCGTGCCACCGCGTTCCAGCCCCGTGGCGCGCGCGGTCATTCCGGAAATGCCGGCAATGCGCCCGATGCCCAGCAGCATCAGGGCAGCGGCAAGGCCGATCAGCAATCCCCCTGCGAACCCTGCCGCAGGCTGTGCCGCTGGAAAGCCGGACAGCAGCATCAGACCGCGTTTACCGGAATCTTGATGTAGCTGACGCCATTGTCCTCGGGATCGGGAAGTCTGCCGCCGCGAATATTGACCTGAACGCTGGGCAGGATCAGCTTCGGCATGGGGAGCGTCTTGTCGCGGCTGGTGCGCAGCTCGACAAACTCCTCTTCCGTCATGCCCCGGCCGACATGGACATTCTCATCGCGCTGCTGTCCGACGGTCGTTTCCCACGCATATTCGTCGCGTCCGGGCGCCTTGTAATCATGGCAAAGAAACAGCCGCGTTTCGCGCGGCAGCATCAGCAGCCTCTGGATCGAACGGTATAGTTGCCGCGCGTCACCGCCGGGAAAATCGGCCCGCGCGGTGCCGAAATCGGGCATGAACAGCGTATCGCCGACAAAGGCGGCATCCCCTATGATAAAGGCCATGTCGGCGGGTGTGTGGCCCGGGACGTGCAGGGCAATGCCCTCCAGTTCGCCCAGGCTGAACGTTTCGCCGTCCACGAACAGATGGTCGAACTGCGATCCGTCGCGTTCGAAATCCGTGCCTGCGTTGAACAGCTTTCCAAATACGTCCTGAACCCGGATGATCTCGCGGCCGATGCCCAGCTTGCCCCCCAGTCGCGTCTGCAAATACGGGGCTGCAGAGATATGATCCGCATGGGCATGCGTTTCGATCAACCATGTTACTTTCAGATTATTTGAATCTATGTATTCGATTATACGGTCGGCTGAACCGTTGGAGGTTCGGCCCGCCGCCGCGTCGAAATCCAGCACCGAGTCGATTATGGCCGCCTCCGAACTGGCCGGATCATGGATGACATAGCTTACCGTATTGGTTTCTTCGTCGAAAAAACCAGCAATCGATGGGCGCATGCATCTTTCTTTTTGTGCGCGCTCGACCTGATCGGTTGCCGCCTGAAGCGCGGCATCATGCTCGCTCATGTGACAAATCCTTATTAATTTCATTAATTATGTATATGTATTGCTAAAACCGAGTCAAGGCTTAGATTGTCGCCATGGATGACAATTCTGGCTCGACGGCGCCGTGCGCCGGTTTACGCATTGGCGATGCTGCGCCTGACTTCGCCGCGCGCACGACGGCGGGCGACATTCGCCTTTCCGACTTTCGCGGTCGGTGGCTGGTGCTTTTTTCGCATCCCGCCGACTTCACGCCTGTCTGCACCAGCGAATTCGTCGCGCTGGTCCGACGGTCGCATGAATTCGACACGCGAAATTGTGCGCTCATGGCGCTTTCGGTGGACAGCCTGTTTTCGCATTTTGCCTGGTTGAGAATGATCCGCGATCATTTCGACGTAGAGGTGCGCTTTCCCATCATCGAGGATCCGACGATGGTCATCGCGCGCGGTTACGGCATGGTCGCGCCGGGCGACAGCGACAGTGCGGCGGTTCGGACCACCTTTTTCATCGACCCGGCCGGGACGATCCGCGCGATCAGTTGCTATCCTGCGAATGTCGGACGATCGATTGGGGAAATGCTGCGTACGCTCGACGCGCTGCAGGCGGTGGACGACTGCGCTGCCCTCGCCCCCGCCGATTGGCAGGCTGGGGAGCCGCTTCTCAGCCAGCCGCTCGCCGCCCTCGACGACGTCTATGCTGCCGAGGCCGCGACCGAATGGTTCTACCGGCCCGGTCTGCGCCGGGGCGACAAATGAGCAGCGATGCTCCGATTGGTGCGTTAAAGGCGCTGGCGCATCCGGCGCGCTTTGCAATTCTGGACATTTTGTCTGGGGGCGAGCGAAATGTCGGAGAGGTCGAGGAACTGTCGGGCATCGCGCAGCCCGCTCTATCCCAGCAATTGGCCGTGCTGCGCAATGCAGGGCTGGTGCGGACCCGCAAGGACGCGAAACTGGTTTTCTATCGCGTCCATCAGGAAAACATGGCGGCACTTCAGCAGGTTCTGGCGCAGCTGACGGAGGGCGCGGAAACCACCCCGAAACCCACCTCTCCGCGCAATCCGAACGTTGCCAATTTCGCCCGCCTGGGCGCCGGTTAGCAGTCCGCCGCCGTTTTTCGGCGTCTGGCGCTCAGCGCTGCCGGCAGACCGGCGACGCCCTGGATCATGCCCCGTTCGGCGGATATGCGGACGGCGCGCCCTGCAGCCTGCTTAGGACAGGTCGCCGTCGGCGCTGCGGAGGGCGAAGGTCCAGAACCGCGCCGCTTCGCGCAGGGCGGAATCGCTGCCCGCATCCGGCTGGTGGCCCGCGTCCGGATCCAGATAGAGCAGCGCGGGTGCATCGCTGGTGCTGCGATCCCGCACCGCCGCGATGAACTTGGCGGGCTCCCAATATGCCACGCGATCGTCTTTCAGGCCGGCCGTGGTCAATATGGGGGGGTAGGGCGCCCGCTTTACATTCTCGTAGGGGGAGATGGACGCCATGTAATCATAGGCTTCCGGATCGGCCAGCGGGTCGCCCCAATCCGGCCGGAACAGGGGAACCAGGGGATGGTCTGCATCGCTCATGGTATTCAGCATGTCGACGAACGGCACTTTCATGATCGCGCCCGCGAACAGCTCGGGATCTTGGTTCAGCGCCCCGCCCAGCAGCAGTCCGCCGGCGGACAGGCCAAAGGCGATCATCCTGTCCGGGTCCGCCCCGTGCGATGATGACAGCGCGCGCGCAGCGGCGTTGAAATCGTCAAAGCTGTGATGCTTTTTGAAGCGTCGGCCATCTTCGAACCAGCGACGGCCCCGCTCGGCGCCTCCGCGAACATGGGCGATGGCATAGATCCAGCCGCGGTCCACCAGGCTCAGCGCGGGCAACGAAAAATCGGCCTCGGTCGATGCGCCGTATGCGCCATATCCGGTCAGCAGCAGCGGCGCAGGCGCGTTCCCGGCTTTCCGGCGACGCACGATGGTGACGGGCACGCTTGCGCCGTCAGTTGAGGGGACGGTGATCCGCTCGACCATATAGGCTGCGGGATCGAATGCCGGGACAGACGCCTCGCCGACGCGGGTCAGCGCGCCGGTCGCCAGGTCCACATCGTACCAGATCGGCGGCGTCGCCGGCGCTTCATAGCGTATGCGCAGCGACGTGCTGTCATAGCCCTGGTCCGCAGGAACCGACAGGCTGTAGGCGGGCGCATCGAATGAAACGGTCAGGGGGTCGCTGCCTGCTTCGGTCATTATGCGCAATTGGGGCAGGGCGTTCTGCCGCTCCGTCCAGACAAGCGCGCGCTCGAACGGCATTATCGTCTCGATGGGAACGCCGGGCCGGTGCGGAACGAGCGGCGATCCGGCTGCACCGTCGGTCAGGCCGATGATCTTCAGGTCAAAGGCGCCGCTGCGATCCGTAGCCAGCCAGGGACGGCCCCGCCACTCGAACAGTTCGGCGCGCTCCCGGTCGGATCGGTCGATGACCCGTTCGGGCGCAGCGTCGGGGCTGCCGCTATCCACTGTCCAGATTTCGGTTCGATCCGGGCTATAGGCATTCAGCACGATCAGGCCGCCCGCCGCCGTCTTATGCAGCCCCAGGAAGAAGGCGGGATCGGTTTCTTCCAGCAGCACCTCGGTATCGCCATTGGGCAGCAATGTCCGCATCAGCGCGTTCGGCCGGGCGCGCTCGTCGCGACGCAGCCAATATACGGCATCCCCGGTGGCCGCGATGCCGCCATAGCCATAGACGCTGTCCGCGACTGCGGTGTGGATGGTTCCTTGATCCAGATCGCGAACCATGATCTGAAATTCGTCGGATCCTACTATGTCCTCTGCCCATAGGAACCAGCGCGAACCGGCTCTCTGATGGCCCGTTGTCCGGTAATAGGATTGCCCTCGCGCGCGTTCATTCTCATCCAGAACGACCTCTGCGCCGCCTTCTCGCTGCAATGTATAGACGGGCCGCCCCTGGCCCTGGGGCGTGCGGGCGGTCAGCGCCTCCTCGCGCAGTGGCGGCGCGGACATGTCGCCTGCCGAACGCGCGCGCATTTCCTGGAAAAGCTCCTCCTCCAGCTCGGCGCCGGGTGCAAGCACCGCCTTGGCATAGGCCATTTCCGCCTTCAGGTGCTGCGCGATCCGGGGTGACAATGTGTCGAGGCTGCGCTCCGATCCCGGCCCGTCGTCCTTCAGCCAGGCATATGGATCCATGCGCGTGCGGCCAAGCTGCTCGATTTCCTTGGGGATGCGCGGCGCACGCGGCGCGTCTGGGATCGCAGAACGGGCGGCGGGAAAGCGGGCGGCGCCCGCCCTCGGTGCACAGGCGGCGAGGGCGGCACTCGCCGCACCGATCAAAAGATCGCGGCGTCCCGGCCGCAAGGGGGCAGCTTTTATCATGCCATCAGGGTTAGCGACGGGCGAAACCGGCGAATACCGTCGCTGTACATAAAACCCGCTCTTTGTCCTTCCGCGCACATCCTTTGGCCCGAAAGGCAAAGTCTGGCTGGACCGTTGCGACATACATTAAAATGGCAGGAATATTTCAGTGATATGACCAAGGGGGCGCGACCATGAAAAGCACATCCATTCTTTTGACAACCGCTGCGGGACTCGCATTGACGGTCGCGGCTCCCGGCTGGGCACAATCGGCTCAGCCCGCAGGCGCTGGCGACGATCCCATCGTCATCACCGCATCGAAGCGTGGAGAGGATATTCGCGACATTGCCGGCGCGGTCAGCGCGGTGACTGACGCGGATTTGTCTGAACTAAACGCACAAAGCCTCAGCGATTATATCAACCGTGTGCCGGGCGTTGTCTTCAACGACTATCAGCCTGGCGTGTCTGAGGTGGTCATCCGCGGCGTTGCCTCCACGACCTATCACGAGGCGAACCAGGCCACGACAGGCTATTATCTGAACGAGATTCCGCTGATCGAACCCGGATTTCCGCTCGTCATCCCCGATGTGGATTCGTTCGATCTGTCCCGTGTCGAGGTTCTTCGGGGGCCGCAGGGCACCTTGTTCGGTTCGTCCTCGCTCGGCGGCGCGGTGAACTATGTGGTGAAGGAGGCGGATGCCAGCGGCTTCGACGCCGCCGCACAGGGGATTCTCTCCTCCACCCGCAGCACGGGCGAAGCGAACTACGCCGCGAAGGGCATGGTGAACATCCCGGTCGTGGAGGACAAGCTCGCCGTGCGCGTCGTCGCGCTACAGCGGTATGACGCCGGCTTCCTCGACAATCCCGGTATCGACGACAATGGCAGCAACGACCTGCGCGTTCGCGGTCTGCGCGGCTCCGTCGTCTGGACGCCCACCAACGATACCCGCGTCACCGCGCTCAGCATGTATCAGGAATATGATCTCGACGATCAGACCTATGTGATCTTCAACGACGATCCGGAAAGCTTCGAACGGTCGACGAACGTTGCGGAATTCCAGGATACCTCGTTCATGCTGCACAGCCTGCGACTGGACCAGGAACTCGGCTTTGCCACCCTCACCGCCGTGGGCAGCTACACGGAGAAGGAAAGCGACCTCGCGTTCGACGATTCCATCTTCGTTGGCATCGACCCGCGCACCGGAACGCCTCAGCTTTCCGGATCGGCGGGCAAGTCAAAGACGGATTATGCCGAATTGCGGCTGACGTCGCCGACGGAAACGGCGTTCAGCTGGCTGATCGGCGCCAATTACACGAAGGCCCGCTCGAACAGCACCGACCGCGTGTCGATCGAAGGCATTGGCGATTATATCGACGCCAACCCGGGCGAATTCAATGGCCGGCCGTCCAGCGAAATCGCTCCGGGTGACCTGACACAGCGCACCGTCAGCAGCAACGATATCGAGGAAATCGCCCTGTTCGGCGAAGCGGCGTACACATTTGCCGATGTGGTGACGCTGACCCTCGGTGGCCGTCTGTTCGAATATGAATCGCAGCCGCGCCTGCAGTTCCTGCCGAACGCCGAATTGATCCCGCCCTTCGACTACGCGCCCGGTACGCAGAAGGATAGCGGCTTCATTCCAAAGGTTTCGCTCGCCTACAACCCGAACGACAATCTGAAGATTTATGCGCTCTATTCGGAGGGGTTCCGCATTGGCGGCGTCAACGTCTACTCCGTGGCGGCCGGGACACCGCTGACGTTCGACAGCGACACTACGCAAAACTACGAAATCGGCGCCCGCTTCGATCTGGTTCCGGGCGAGATGACCTTCGACATCGCCGCCTATCATATCGACTGGAACGACATTCAGGCCCGCCTCTTCGTGCCGGTCACGTTCGAGGCCTATACGACCAATGGCGGCGGCGCGGACATTGATGGTGTCGAAATGACCATGTTGTTTCGTCCGACGCCGTTCATGGAATTGTCCAGCAGCGTCGCCTATACCGATGCGCGCCTGTCGGGCCTGCTGCCGGACAACAGCGCCCCCGGCGGCGGCTATGCCGCAGGGACGCGTCTGCCCGGTTCTTCGGAATGGACGATCGCGAACCAGCTGTCGTTCAACTTCGACGATATGCCGTTGCGGCCGTATTTCAGCATCGCTCACCGCTACCTTTCGGAAGCGCCCGTTGCGTTCGGTGCGGACTTTCAACGCGGCGACTATCACATCGTCGACCTGAATGCCTCGGCCCAGCTGGGCAACGGCCTCGAGGTCGGGATTTTCGCGAAGAACCTGCTGGACAAGTACGGCATTGTGAACGCACCGTTTTCCTTTGCGGGGACGGTGACACGGCCGCGCACGGTGGGCGGTTCGCTGACCTGGAACTTCCAATAGGCTGCCGCGCGGGAGGGGCGGTCCGTCCGCTCCTCCTTTATCCCCGCATCGTCCTCGCCCATTCCCGACGGCCCGACCGCGCGCAAGAATTGCCCGCCACCGGAAGCGGCGCTCCTGCGAAAGGAAGAAGCGGAAATGCCGTTGTAGAGTCTGGAGAAATTTGGTGAGTGAGCAGAATAAGCGACCGGCTGTCGACCCGCACATCGCCATTTTTCGGGACAGGATCGCCGCCGCGTACGCCGAACATTCGATCATTGCGGGGGATCTTCAGGCACGCCGTGCCGCGGCGGAAACAGTACGCGCGCCATGGGTTCAGGGCGGCCCCGACATGGCGCAGCGGATCGATATTCCGGCGGAGCGCGGACGCCCCCGGATGCGTTTGCACGTTCCCGCGACGGAAAGCCGGCAGCCAAGACCTTTGCTCATCTATATCCATGGCGGCGGCTGGACGGTGTTCAGCATCGAAACGCATGATCGCCTGATGCGGGAATATGCCGATCGCAGCGGCTTTGCCGTCCTCGGACCCGATTACAGCCTCTCGCCAGAGGCGCCTTATCCCGCCGCGCTAGAGGAGATCGGCGCAGTGCTGGAGTGGGTCCGCGCGAACGCCGCAGACTTCGGTCTGGATGGAGAGGCGGTTTTCATCGCTGGCGATTCGGCGGGTGCGAACCTCGCCATCGGGACAGCATTGCGGGAGCGGGATGCCGGTCGGACCGATCTGCGCGGCCTGCTCCTCAACTATGGCGCTTTCGATCCCCGGCCACGCGGCTCATGGCGGCTGCTGAATGGCCCCGACTATATGCTTGCCGACGATGAAATGGCCGAATTCTGGCGCAATTATATCGGCGATCGCCAGATCGAGCATGTGCCCTATGCGGCCCCGCTTTCGGCGGATCTTCTAGGCCTTCCGCCCACGCATTTCTGCATTCCGTCCGGCGATATTCTGGCCGACGAGAATCTGGAACTGGCCGAAAAGCTGCGGGACGCGGGTGTCTCCGTCGATATCAGCGAATATCCAGAGGCGACTCACTCCTTCCTTGAGGCTGTAAGTATCGCGCCCCTCGCCGGTCAGGCTCTCGACAGGTCGGCCCAATGGCTGCAAGAGGTCGCTGGAATATCTTGATCGGGCCAGGCTGCTCCGCGACTGGGCCAAGGCGCGGCCTTCGTCCTTGACCACGCTGCAGTGCAGCATACGCTCTATCCGGGTGAAGGTGGAGCGACGGGATGAAACATTTCGACGAAGCGCGCGATCTGGCGGGACTGCCTGTGGTCGGACTGCAGGACGAATATGCCCCCGGTTTCGTGGACAGCGAACATTCGCACAGCCGCGCCCAACTGCTTTATGCCTCTTCGGGGGTCATGTCTGTCGTGGCGGGTGGCGCCAGCTTCGTCATACCGCCGCTGCGTGCCATTTGGATCCCGTCCGGCACCCGGCACGAGGTTTCCTGCCGCAGCGCCGTGTCGCTGCGCACCCTTTACATCGATGAACAGCGGACGGGCAGCGGCGAACGCGCATGTCGCGTCGTGGAAGTCAGCGATTTTCTAAAGGCGCTTATCGTCGAGCTGGCCCATATTGGTGAGGGCGCGGATGGCGGCGACATTCGTTACCAGCAGATCGTTTCGCTGCTCATTGCGGAGCTCGCCGCCATGCCGACCGCCCCCTATCAGGCGCCGATGCCCACCGATCCGCGGCTGCTCCGGGTGTGCCGCCGAATTCTGGACGAGCCGACGGATCGCCGCACGCTCGATGATTATGCAAGCCTTGCCGGAATGGGCCGGCGTACCTTCACGCGCCAATTCCGCCAGGAAACGGGGATGAGCCTGGGCATCTGGTGTCAGCAGGTGCGCCTGCTCGACGCGATTTCACGCCTTGCCTGCGGCCAGTCGGTGACCACCGTTGCCTTTGACGTCGGCTATGAAAGCCCCAGCGCCTTCACATCCATGTTCCACCGGTTCTTCGGCGTTCCGCCCAGCCAATATCGGTTTCACTAGGAGATTGCCCCTACCGGCGTTGAAATGGTGTGATCCTATTGCTGCGAACCGGGCGTTTCCAAACGCTCGGCATTGGCGTCCCGCATCCATCGCACCAGGTCCGGTGCAGGCAAATTGGCCAGAATGTTCTGCAGGTCCTTCAGGTCCTCGTCCTGACCCAGCTTGAATCGACCGGATACCTTCTCCACGCGGATCCGAAATCCGACGATGTGCGCCAGCAGGACTTCATAGCGTCGCCCGAGTTCCTGCGCCCCCCACGGGCTATCCGCGCCGGCCTCCACCTTGTCGATCAGCATTTCCAGCGCGGCTTCCGTCAGCCCGTCCTCCACGATCAGTTCGCCCTGGATATGCAATTGCGCATAATTCCACGTTGGCCCCCAATCGCGGCGCCCGGCATGGCGAGGCGAAATATAGGAATCCGGCCCGGTAAACAGCACATTGACGCGGGGGTCCGTCTCAACGATCGGCACCAGGGCGTTGCGCCGCGCAAAATGTCCGATCAGTTCCTGCGGCCGACCGGACGCATCGTACGTCGCGATCAACGGTAACAGGCTGCCCTCGAAATGCGCCGGCGACGATACCCAGGCCAGCGGCCGCTCCGCGATCAGTTTCCGGGCGTCGTTCCAGTCCAGCCCCACCAGCCGGTCATCCGCACCCGATTCAACATTCTGGGTCTCGAAAGTCTCGTCTGACACTGCCATGATATTCCTAAACTGCAGCGCCATGCGACGGGTGCGAACCTCCGTGCGGGCGCCGGTTGTGCAGATTGATGTGCCGCGGCCAGCCGGGGCGGGCGGGCCTGCTCACTTGCTGTTTATGGCGTTGCGTATATCAAGGCGGTCTGTCGAAGGAAACTTTGTCTGCAACGCGTCATGGACGGCTGCGTCAATGCAGCAGGGCGGCAATGCACAGCATGCGCTTGGCGCGGGTTCATGGGCTGGGAGATTTTCCCCGCTCGTCTCGTTAACGGCACATTCGGACGATTGATGATAACGGCGTCGCATCATCACAGGCATCACCAGGTCTATAACAGCAATTACGGTTTGTATTTCCGGTTCTGGGACCGGCTATGCGGTACGGATCGTGGGATATCGGGGGATTTCGGACGTGAAGAAGTTCAGGCTCGCCGCCGTGCTGCCGCTCGCCGCTCTGTTGATGGGGGCGGATGCGCCGCCGGCTGCGGCACCCATGCAACTGCCAGCTCAGAAACCGGGAGTTCTGCATCTGACGCTTGAGGGGCTACGGTCTGAGGACGGGCACGTGCGCATCTGCCTGTGGGCGAACGGACAGGGCTTTCCCGATTGCAAGGGCAGCGACGCCGTGGAACGCATTCAGGCGCCTGCCGCGGCCACAGTCACGCTCGATGTGAAAGATCTCACGCCCGGCGAATATGGCATTTCCGTTATTCATGACGAGAACGATAATAAGCGGCTGGACAAGAGCTTCGTCGGCCTTCCCTTTGAAGGCGTCGGCTTTTCCAACAATGCCAGCGCACCGTTCGGTCCGCCAAAGTTCGAGAAGGTCCGCTTCGCCGTGACGGGGCAAGCGCGCCAGACCATCCGCATGCGCTATTATCTGTAAAAACCCTTTTCCCGATCCGCCACCCCGTGGAAAGGGACGCGCATGGTGCAATATGAACGCAGCGACGTAAATCTGGGCGGTCGCGCCATGAGGGGCGCGGCATTCCTGGCTGGCGCGCGCCTGATCGTGCGCGGCATCTCGCTGATCAATATCGTCATTTTGGCTCGCCTCCTGTCGCCGGAGGATTTCGGCCTTGCCGCACTGGCCTTTGCCGCGCTTGGCCTGATCCAGGTGTTCAGCGACATGCGCGTGACCGACGGCCTCCTCGCACTCGACGATCTTACGCCGCAACATCTCGATACCGCCTTTACGATGCAATCGCTCCGCGGTTTCGTGATGGGCGGATTGCTGTTCCTTTTCGCGGCGCAGGTGTCCGCATTCATGGGCAGTGCAGAGCTAACGCCCGTTATGCAGGCACTCAGCGTCGTGCTGATACTCGATGGCCTGCGTAATCCCGGCTATTTCATGTATCAGCGCAACATCGATTACAGCCGTGAATTCCTGCGGGATTCGGTCAGCGCGGTCGTTGCATCCGCAGCTACCATCACCATCGCGTTCATGTACGAAAGCTACTGGGCTTTGGTGGCCGGAGCGCTGATTCAACGCATTATACAGACTGCGTTGACCTATTTTCGCATTCCGCACAGCCCACGCTTTACCTTGCGCTATTGGCGAGATTTCATTGGCTTCGGCGCTTGGTTGACGTTCACCGGAATGATCAGTCAGCTTACGGACTTCGCTCCCCGCTTCCTGATCGGCCGAATGATTTCGCCGGCGGCGCTGGGTACTTTCACGGTCGGAAAGGACACGTCCTCCCTTGTCACGCAGGAACTGATCGCACCGCTCCAACGAACGCTTTTACCAAGCTTCAGCGCGATCAAAAACGACAAGGAGCGGCTTCGAAGGACGATCGTGCTCGCAAATCGTGTTTTGCTCACGGCCTCTTTGCCGCTTGGTTTTGGATTAGCCCTTCTTGCTCCCAATGTGGTCCTTATTCTGCTGGGGCCGGAATGGACGGAGGCGGTTTTTGTCTTGCAGGTTCTGGCACCTACTTCAGCAATTATGTTGGGGGTTGCGGCGACGAACCCAATGTTCATGGCCTTGAAGAAAGTACGGGCCATGTTTGCCAGGACGGTGCTGGTCGGAATACTGATATGGCCTTTCCTGTACATCGGAATATCTACCTATGGACTGAAAGGTGCCGTCGTCGCATTGGCGTTGTCGCGTATTCCAAGTATTTTCATTAATGCGTTCGCGATGAAGAAGTACGCAGGAGTAAGTATAGTCAGCTCTCTGCTGGGTGGGTGGCGCGCGTTTATTTCAGTAGCGGTCATGTCCATCCTAATAATATTGATACCTCACGAAACTTCGTTCGATCGAGATGCGGTCACTGCCGTTTTGGACTCTGTTCCCCTCGTCGTTCTAGGGGCTGCTGTTTATTGTTTCACTCATGTCTCGATCTGGTGGCTGTCCGGAAAGCCGGATGACCTGGAGACTTTGGCAGTCCCGCGCATTTCGCGTTTGTTTCGGAAATACTTCAACAATGGCGGTACAAGATAGTAAACCGAGACTTCTATCAATAATCGATAGCCCCTATCTGCCGTTTCACATCGCCGGTTCCGAAGTCAGTACGGATACGACCATGTCCTTATTGGGCAAACATGGCCGCGTGGCCGTCGCGTGTGGGTTTCCCGATAATGGCTCGAAGGCCTTTTCCATTCGCGCGCGTGCAAAGTTGGCACCGTCCGGCGTCTGTCGCGGGCGGCTGAACGGTTATGAAATATTCCGTGCCTGGGATTATCAGAAGGCCGCAAACTTCGCGATACGCCGACTGAAGCCGGATGCCTTGCTGTTCCAATATGGACGCTATGATAAGTTCTATAATAAAGTAGAGACAAGAGATATTCCAGTCTTGGTCTTCCTGAGGATGACCAATTACAAGACATATGGAATGGATGCTGAACTGATCTCAAAGGCGAAAAACTGGCGATATTTCGCGGTGTCCGACTTTGTGTCCCAACGGTTTCAGGATGACTTTGGCATTCGACCTGCCGTTTCAGGGCCATTGATAAGACCGGAAAAAGTGGCGGTCGGGTCCACCGGGTCAAAGGTGCTTGTCGTCACCACGCACGCGCAGAAGGGCGGAAAACACGCAGCGGCGGTGATCGAAAGTCTGTCCCACCTTCCATTTCTTGTCATTGCGGGACGGGGCAAGGAAAGTTCGATAACCCAGAGATTGAAGGCACTTCCCAATGTGGAGTTTATCACGCGCCTCACCGACATGAGGGAGGCGTACAGCAAGGCACGCCTGCTGCTGCTGTGCACAGGTACCGGCACCGGGCTGAAAGATCCTGACCCCATTTACGAGGCCGCGGGCCGGGTGGTCACGGAAGCACAGATTTCAGGGATACCCTGCATCGTGCCCAGGGAAAGCGGAGCTCTCGAGCGGATTAATGGCGGTGGGGTCGGCGTTTCGGTTCATGCGCCCGTGTCGGAATGGGCGGGTGCCGTTTCCAGCTTAATGTGTGATGAGAAATTGTGGCAGAAAATGTCAGGCGCCGCACGCTTGTCGAGTGCTAAAGCAGAAAACCATCATGAGCATGTGTTCGCCCAGCTTCTGACATCCATCAACACCTTGATCTCGGCACGCTCCTGATAGCGGAGGGGGGCAGATGGATTGTTCGGCAGCCTGCGCCGCAAATGCCGCTGAATGCTATGACAGCGTAAACCGCCGCGCCAATGCTTCCACGGTGCGGTCTGCGGCGATCTTTGCAAGCGTGTGCTTGAACTCTGCTGCGTCACCCTGAAGCTGGTCCGGCGTCAGGCTGGCAATGAAGCCTGCCATGTCCTCTCCCCGTTCGACCAGATAGCCGAACCGGCCATAGCGCCGCTGCCAGTCGCGTGTAACCGCAGTCATCGTGGTCAGGACGGGGATGCCGTAGGCGACGCAGTCCAGCAGCGTACCGCTGGCAGCCAGCGAATAGCGCTTCGCATCCAGCGGCAGGCAGATCAGGTCGCTGACGCACACGGCTGCCTCGAAGGATGGCCTGTCGAACCGCTCGATGGCGGGTGGAACGGCAAACAGTGCGTCGTCTTTGCCGTCATATTTATCCGCGCGGGCGCCGACGACGGCGAAGTCGAATCGGTCCCGCCCGGCGCGTGCGGCATCGGCGAAATGCGCGAAGCCCTTTACGACGAAGGTTCCGCCGATGAAGCTGATGCGGGGGCGCTCTGGCACGGGCCGCTCCATGGCATGGGCCACCAGGGCCGGCACGGGATGCGGCAGGACCGCAACCGGCGATCGGGGATGCACCGTATTTTGCAGAACGTCGACGATTGCGGGTTCAAGCACGACCAGCCGCAAATTCTTCATGTCCAGCCGCTTCAACGTGCCGAACATGTCCTTGCGCCGGTGAAAGGGATTGCGCGACCGCCAATGGGCCGGTTGCGCCAGTTCGCTGTGCGTGATCGCATCGATCGGGGGCCCCGCGCGCAGTCGCTTGTCCGCCGCCAAAGCGCGCAAATGACGTGCCTGTGCGCCCAGCAGGACGATGTTGGACCCATCGACGCCGCCTGCGACAGCCTCTGCATAGGCGGCGTCACTGACAGGCTTTACCTGCTCTTCCACGGTGGTGCAGCGATCCGGCAGGCCTGCGCCGATCAGACATTCGATATGGGACGCGCTGCCGTGGAATATCAGGTCCCGGTCCGGGTGCGCCAGCCGCAGAATGTTCAGCAATGCGCTGTTGAACGGCTGATGAGTCTGGCCCGTCACCTCCATATCGAAAATGTGGATCATTTGTCCGCCCTAAAACCTCGTTGCCGCGCCCGCTACTCCCTCCTTCTTGCCATTGAGTTAGGATTGGTCCGCGTATAGCGGACGAATTGGTTGTAAAAGGGTCCGATATGAGTGGTTTTGCCGGATATCTCGAACGGGCAGGCGGTGCGGTTTCCGCGACAGAGCGTGCGCACCTCGATGCAGGCCTTGCAGGGCTCAGCCGCGATTCCCGCGATACCATCCGAACGCTGCGCGCCGGGCGCGTTGCCCTGGCGGGCTATATCCTGACCCCCGGCAGCGCGCATCTGGAGCTTGGCGGCGACACCGCGACAATGATCGTTGGCGACCCGGTTTACTGCGAATCCGATGATTCCGCCGCTGCCTCCCCTGCGGATGGTTTTGCCCGGCTGGCCGAATGTCTGGCGGGGCAGGGGGATGCGGCGCTTCTGCGGACGCGCGGAGAATTCGTGGCGGTCAGTTTGCGCGCCGACGGCAGCCTGCGCCTGGCGTCATCCCACTGCGGCACGCGGCCGCTGCACATCTACCAGGACGACGACCTCGTCGCCTTTGCCACCAATCAGCGGACGCTGGCGGCCATGCTGCCAACGCGTCTGCGGATGGACCCTATCTTTGCGGCGGAAATCCTGACGACCGGCACGCGCAGTTGCCGGGGCACGCCCTTTGCCGACACGATCCGCCTGCGCGATGCGGAAACGGTTACTGTCGACGATGCAGGGTTACGGCGCCGCCGGTGGTTTGACTGGGCCGATCTGCAGATTGCCGATCGTTCCTATGACGATACGCTGGACCTGATCGAGCGTCGTTTTCTCAACGCGGTTCGGCGCCGCCTGCGCAATACCGATGCGCGCACCTATGCCGCCCTTTCCGGCGGTCTCGACAGCCGCATGGTCGTGACCGCGCTCAGGAAACTGGGTGTTCCGGTTCGGACGCTCGCATTGGGCGGCCCCGGCTTTGCCGACAATGAACTCAGCAAGCTGGCGGCGCAGGCCCTCTCTACCGACCATCATATCTTTGCCGTCGATGCGGGACATGCGCTGACATATGCGCCGTTTTCCGGCCTCGTCGCCGCCAATATGCCGCGCGATCCGGGTGACGAAGCCGCACCGCTGTGGTTCGGCGATGGCGGCAGCGTCATGTGCGGCCATGTCTATATGGATACGCAGTCCATCGACCATTTCGCCACCGCGTCACCAGAAGCGCGCGCCGAGGAAATGATGAAGGAAACGGAGGAAACGGCGAACCTTCTCGATGCGTCCACTCGCGACCGGAATCTCGCCGGTCTCGCCCGCCGCCTGCGCGAAGAATATCAGGACGCCGACCGCGCCCCGCCCGATAATCGCCAGCGCCTTTATCTGCTGCGTACCGATCAGCAATGGCATGCCGACGGCTGGTTCGAACATATCGACATCTTCCGCAGTGCGGAGTGCATGCCCTTTTTCGACGCCGATTATATCCGCGCTGTGATGGAAAGCCCGCCGGCACATTTCCTGATGCACCGGCTGCAGAACGACCTGCTGAACCGGCTCGACCCCGCCGCATATAATGTCCCATGGCAGGTCTATCCCGGGCATTTGCCCGGCCCCGCGCCATTGCCTGAGGGGCTTAGGAAACAGTGGGATTCCGGCGTGCGCGCGCGGGACATGTTTCGCCAGGCATGGCGGGAAAACCTCGACGCCCTCGCCGCTTCTCCCCGCCGCGACATTCGCAGGCCGATTGCCCGCACACGCCTGGCCCTCGCGCGTATCCTGGTCCGTACACCGCTCTATCACCGGTTCTTCATCGAGCGGCTGGCGCTCTACGCCCGCTTCCTGCGCATCGTCCCCTTCACGCGGGCAACGATCAGCTTCGGGCCGGAAATCCCGCACGAACATTATCCGCCGAATTGACTTCCGGCCTTCGGGGGTCCATCTCTGTTCTCACTCCAAGGGGTGTCCGTCACGGGCTGAGACCGCGAATCGCGCGGGACCCTTCGAACCTGATCCGGGTCGCACCGGCGTAGGGATGGAAGCTGTCAGAGGCCCGTCATGCGCCGCCCCGCGTCCCGAAATTTACGAGGACACGGATAGATATGGCCGACATTCCCGCACGCACCGAAATGCCCGACGCGAACGGCGCCGCTCAGATGGACGCTCAGATGAACGTCACGACCGGCCCGCTGCCCGCCAGCCGAAAGCTGTACCTGCACGGACAGCAATATCCCGACATCCGCGTCCCGGTCAGAGAGATCGAGCTGGAAAAATCCGCGATGGAGCCACCCGTCCGCGTCTATGACCCCAGCGGCCCCTATACCGATGCCGACGCCCGCATCGACATCATGGCCGGCCTCGCCGATGTGCGTTCCAAATGGATAGAGGCGCGCGGCGACGTCGAACACTATGACGCGCGAGAGGTAAAGCCCGAAGACAATGGCCTGCGCGCCGGTACGCGGAAGGAGGCGGTGCGCCCCTTCCCCAATGTCGTGAAGCGTCCCCTGCGCGCCACGGGCGGCGCCGCCGTCACGCAGATGGCCTATGCCCGGCGCGGCATCGTCACGCCGGAAATGGAATATGTCGCCATCCGCGAAAATCTGGGCCGCACCCGCGCCATCGAAAACCGCGACAAGGGCGAGTCATTCGGCGCGCAGATCCCGGATCTCGTCACCCCCGAATTCGTGCGTGAAGAGATTGCCCGCGGCCGCGCCATCATTCCGGCGAACATCAATCACCCGGAACTGGAACCGATGATCATCGGCCGCAATTTCCTGGTGAAGATCAACGCCAATATCGGCAATTCCGCCGTCGCCAGCGATGTCGCGGCAGAGGTGGACAAGATGGTCTGGTCCATCCGCTGGGGCGCGGACACGGTGATGGACCTGTCGACGGGCGAGAATATCCACAACACCCGCGAATGGATCCTTCGCAACAGCCCGGTGCCCATCGGCACCGTCCCCATCTATCAGGCGCTTGAGAAGGTCGGCGGCGTGGCCGAGGATCTGACCTGGGAAATCTTCCGCGACACGCTGATCGAGCAGGCGGAACAGGGCGTCGATTATTTCACCATCCACGCGGGCGTCCGCCTGCCCTATGTGCCGATGACGGCAAAGCGCGTGACGGGCATCGTCAGCCGCGGTGGCTCCATCATGGCGAAATGGTGCCTGTCGCATCATAAGGAGAGCTTCCTTTACGAACGTTTCGCCGAAATCTGCGAGATCTGCCGCGCCTATGACGTCAGCTTCTCCCTCGGCGACGGCCTGCGTCCGGGCAGCATTGCCGACGCCAATGACGAATCCCAATTTGCCGAGCTGAAGACGCTGGGCGAGCTGACGAAGACCGCCTGGGACATGGATTGCCAGGTCATGATCGAGGGGCCGGGCCACGTCCCCATGCACAAGATCAAGGAGAATATGGATATCCAGCTAGAGGAGTGTCACGAGGCGCCCTTCTACACGCTGGGCCCGCTCACCACCGACATCGCGCCCGGTTACGACCACATCACCTCGGCCATCGGCGCGGCCCAGATCGGCTGGTACGGCACGGCGATGCTTTGCTATGTGACGCCGAAGGAGCATCTGGGCCTGCCCGACCGCGACGATGTGAAGGTCGGCGTCGTCACCTACAAGATCGCCGCCCACGCCGCCGACTTGGCAAAGGGCCACCCGGCGGCAAAGCTGCGCGATGATGCGCTCAGCCGGGCCCGCTTCGATTTCCGCTGGCGCGACCAGTTCAACCTGTCGCTGGACCCCGAAACCGCCCTCAACTACCACGACCAGACCTTGCCGGCAGAGGGGGCAAAGGTCGCCCATTTCTGCTCCATGTGCGGCCCCAAATTCTGCTCCATGAAGATCACGCAAGACGTCCGCGACTACGCCGCCACCCTCAACACCGACGAAATGACGGCGGTGGAGGAGGGAATGAAGGACATGAGCGCGAAGTTCAAGGAAGAGGGTGGAGAGATCTACGTTTCTGAAACTAATGAATCTTAGATTGTAAAATTGTTAAATGAATATCAAAATACTAAACGAATTATCTGATAATCTGTACATGAAAATAAACAGGTCGTGTAAGGGAACCCTTACAAAGGTACCGTTGTGGTTTTAAAATTGAAAACTAATAAATATTTTAGTTATTGACTATTTTTATCAAATAGTCTCTGATTTTATCACGGTTTAATCCATAGTGTGCCTTTCTATGGTCATTGGGGCATAGGGCGGCCACGTTGGCAAGCTCATCGGGACCTCCTTCGAAAAGCGGTATAATATGATGAGTTTCTAGATAGACCGCGCCGGTTTGCATCTTGAATCCGTCTTTGCCGCACAACTCGCAGCGGCCGTTCGCTCTTTCAAGCGCACCCCTTCTAACCGCTGGGTCGCGCACGAAAACTAACCCTGAAGAACTGCGGCGGCCCAGCTTGAGCTTGTCGGACTGATCTATCTCGAACTGATCGACAAATTCGCGATTAAGAACACCGCGAACAAGCGTGTTTGCGCCCGTTGCCCAATCATATTTCGCTATAGTCCAAGGTTGAGCATCCAATTCTCGTGCCATCACTCTGGACGGGGGAGAGCTTGCATCTACTTTATTACGCATTTTTCCATCTATAACAATTACACGAATTGCAAGATTTTGGTGGAGTGCCCTTTGTAGCGCCTCGTCCAACTTCATAGCGCGTTTCACCCAAGTGGGCTTTCCGGCATTTTCTCGAGCGTTCTCTCGAAAATTGTTATGCTGAACGATCAGGCCGTTTTCTTCTAGCATGTTCTCGTACCAGAGGTTTAAAATCGCTACCTTGCCCGGTTCAACAAAAGACCATTCGTAACAATATTTTGGATTTGCTTTGAAGCCACGAGGATCATTCGAACTATGGATCCAGTCGGTGGTGTCAAAGCCCGACTCTTCGGCTAAGTCAAATACATGAACTTTTCTCGTTGGTCTCAGTTCGTCTTTAAGCATTGAAGTCCCCATACCAGCAATTCAAAGATAAGGCCTCGGCTTACCCCATATTCCGCGGGCGGCCGCCTTTTTTCCCATTCTCCCGCGCGGCGGCCGCCTTTGCCGCCGAGGACGTGCTGCCTGCCTTGCGCGCGGCCTCGCGCATCGAGGTTTTTGTGCCGAACATGCCGTGCATCAGGCCCGCGACGGTGTAGTCCACGTCCAGCGACCTCCAGTGCAGGCCAAATCCCGCGCCCGCTACTTCGACGTCCGCCAGCGCCTCCGCGTCTGCTTCGCTCAGAAATTCCGCCAGACGGGGCGGGAATGCGAAGGTCGCACCATTGGTCAGATCGACGATCACCCGTTCTGCGTTCGGATCATAGCGGACGGCCGCTGCGCGTGGCTCTGTTCTCATCGCCAGTTCGCCTTCCGCTTTCGCGGCTTCGATCTGTGTATCCGACCAATGTGCCATCAATCGCCTCCACGAATGTCGCGCCACGCCTGCAACAGGAATTCGCGGCGCCCCTTCACCTCGTACATCGCGGGCGTTTGGTGCGACGCTTTCCAATTTACTGCTCGTACCAATAGGGGCACTTCCTCGGGATGTTGCAAGTGGATCTTCAATTCACCATCGCCGATCACATGGATGTGGGCCGGTAAATGGCCATCGGTGTAGATAACAAAACGCATTCCCTGCCCGCATTGATCGGAAAAACTATAATAATCCGGCTTATCGCCGATGCCGGCTGATTCCCGCTATCAAACTCCTGACGGCGGTAACGAGCGCATGAAATTTTTGCTCGAACCTGCCGATGGTACTTCGATAGGGAAAACGACATGCCAACCGTCCATCGTCAAAGCGGATATCGCTTCTTCTTTTACAGCCACGAGCCGAATGAGCCGCCGCATTTACATGTCGACAAGGGCGGGGGGTCGGCCAAGGTTTGGCTGCATGACGTATCGTTCGCGCGCACGTCGGGCTTCCGTCCAAAGGAACTGACTGCTATTCTAATTATAGTCCGCGAAAATCGCGAGGCGCTGTTGGAGGCTTGGCATGAGTATTTTGGCCCAGAAGGCTGATGAGCGCATTGCCGATGTGCGCTTCGATGAAAATCGCCTGATCGTCGACCTTCAGGATGGGCGGACTATTGCTGTTCCGCTTGCCTGGTATCCGCGCCTCTTCAATGCCAGCCACGCCGAACGTTGCGATTGGGAATTGGCAGGGGGGGGCTATGGTATTCACTGGCCCGCTATCGACGAAGACCTTTCGACGGAGGGCCTGTTACGGGGAGCCCCTGCACCCGCCCGGTAACGGCTTTTCGGCGCCCGCTTTATCTGCGCAGGCGCCGTCCTCCTACTTATCCTTGATAACCGTACCCTTGGTCGAAGGATTGGAGACGTTCGTCTTCACCTTTTCCTTCTTCGGCTTCTTGGCTTCCTTATTGCCCTTGCGATTGTCGCCCTTACCCATGTGCTGATCCTCCGCGCCGGGCGCACGGCAGATGTGCGGGCCTACGGCGTCGGACTCTCTTACGCCGGCGCGCGGGCAAAGCGCACATGAATTCTTGCTGCCGCAGGTCGTGCCCCCATCCCTTTCGGCCTCTGTCGCGGCCATGCGGACGCGCGGGATTGCGCCGGGTCCGGCGGCCCGGCCCGCCGCCATCGCCGCATTCGGCTTGCAAAATAGGATTTTTCCTGTCTTCTGGTACGTCTCCTTCGATTGTTGCGAACAGGGAGCATCCCCATGACCTCTCATCCCAGGACCCCGGCGGCACAGCCCGGCGAACCCGACCGCTTTGCCCGTTTCAACCTGACGCCAGAGGAACGCGCGCTGGTGCTGGGCGGGGCAGGGACAGGCTCACAGACGGGGGAAACGGCGAGGGCGCGGGCAGGCGCGGATACGCCGCCGCGGACTCCCGAGCCGCCGCACGACCATGCCGACGCGGATCTGAACCCCACGACCGGCCGCCGGGCGCGCCCGCTGCAGGAGGATGGTACCCCTTTCGCGCCTGCCACCCCGGCGCCGCGCGTCGATGGCTGGACGCCCGAACGGCAGCGGCGCTTTATTGAGGCGCTGTCCGAAACCGGCTCTGTCGCCGATGCCTGCCGCACCGTCGGCATGGGGCGCTCCTCCGCCTATGAACTGCGCCGCCGTGCGGACGGCGAACAGTTTGCTGAGGCGTGGGACGCCGCCCGCGCACAGGCCTGTCACGCCCTGCTCGACACGCTGATGGACCGGGCGATGAACGGGCAAAGCGAACAGGTCTATGATGCGTCCGGTTCGCTGCGCGGGGAACGCCGCCGTTTCGATAATCGCCTGGGCCAGTGGCTGCTGCGCCATCTGGACCCTGTCCGGTTCGGTGCGCTCGCCGATGTGCAGATCGACGGCGTACAGGATTCCCCCCGCCGCGCCCGCCGCCGCTTTCCCGCCATCCTGTCGGGCCTGTTCCGCACCCCCGCCGCGCCGGAACCGGACACTCCCTCGCCCGACGCGTCCCGCACCCCTGCGCCCACTCCAGCCCGCACGCCCCCACGCGTGTACGTGCCCGGGCACACACCCCCGCACGCACACCCGCCCACACCCCCACGCGCGCCCGCACACACGCGCTGAGTGTGCACTTTGTCCGGTTCGGGGCAGTGTCCGGTTCAGCCTTCGCCGTCCAGTTCGGGATAATAGCGGAATATGCCCTCGCCAAAGGGCAGGCAGCGGTCGCTGGCGAAATAATCCCTCAGCTCGGGCAGGGCGGCGATGCGGTCCCAATGGGTGAACACGGTGGGATAATCGCCGCTCAGCGCGACCATGCGCCGGGGAAAGGCGTGGTTCAGCCCGCTCATCAGGACAAAGAACCCCGTATCGGCATAGCTCCACCGGTCGCCGCCGAAATATTCGGCGCCGCCCAGCGCCTTGGTGAAATGGTCCAGGAATTTGGGGATGCGCTGTTCGCGAAACACGGTGGCGGCACGCTTTGCCTCCGCCTTCTGATCGTCATAATAGGCGCTGGCGTCGACCGGGTGGTGCGTATCGTGCGCCTCTGCCGTCACGTCCATGATCGTCAGCATCAATTGGCTGGTCCAGAACCGTCCCTTCACATCGTCGGGTGCCAGTCCGTGCCGCTCGCCCAGGAACATCAATATATTGGCCGTCTGCGCGATCACCAATTCGCCATTATCCAGCCAGGGCGGCGCAAAGGGCGGCGTGCGGGAATAGCTGTCCCGCTTCGCCCACACATCGGCGCCATCCTCTCGCCCTCGCTCGCGATAGGCGATGCCGCCCGCCTCCAGCGCAATGCGCACGAACTCACCGCGTCCCGGAATGCCGGGCCAGTACCAGAAATCATATGTCATGGGGGTGCCTCGATTCTTGTCCATGCTAAGCCTAACGGCCGGAACCCCGATCGGTGTCCGGCGAAGGGAGGCGCGGCATGGCCATTCATATCGGTGTCGGCGGGTGGACCTATGCCCCTTGGCGGAACAATTTCTATCCCGGTGACCTCAGGCAAAAGGACGAGCTGTCCTATGCCACGGCGCATCTTACCGGGCTGGAAATCAACGGCACCTATTACCGCCTGCAAAAGCCGGACAGCTTCGCCAAATGGGCGGCGGCGGCGCCCGATGGATTTCGTTATGCGGTAAAGGCGTCCCGCTATGCCACCAACCGCAAGAACCTCGCCGAAGCGGGGGAGGCGGTGGCCAAATTCTGCGGCCAGGGGCTGGTGGAACTGGGCGACCGGCTGGGGCCGATCCTGTGGCAGCTGGCACCGACCAAGCGTTTCGACCCGGACGAGATCGCCGCCTTTCTCGATCTGCTGCCGGCGCGGCAGGACGGCTGCACCCTCCGACATGCGCTGGAGGTGCGGCACGACAGTTTCGCCTGCGACGCCTTCGTCGATCTGATGCGCGACCGCGGCCATGCCATCGTCGTCGCCGATCACCCCGATTATCCGCAGATCGCGGATCTGTCGGCGGATTTCGTCTATGCCAGGGTGATGCGGGCAGAGGCGCAGCAGCCCGCCGGCTATACCGACGCCGCCCTGTCCGAATGGGCGCAGCGGGCACATAGCTGGGCCGATGGCCATGCACCGCAGGGCCTGGCCTATCAATCGGCCTGCGAACCGGCCCGCTCCTCTGGCCGCGACGTGTTCCTGTTCTTCATCGGCGCCGCCAAGGAGCGCAACCCCGCCGCCGCCATGGCTTTGATCGAGGCATTATAGATGGCACCGAAACCGCGCCGCGGCGTTGCCGCCTTATGAAAAAGAAATTTTTGCTGCTATCCGCCCTCGCCCTGGCGCCCCTCCTCGGCGCCTGCGCCGAAGAGGCCCCGGTCCCGGAAACCGCGCCTGTTGAAGATGCAACAGCAGAAGCGCCACCGCCGGAACCGGCTCCGGCCGCGGCCTCTGCCCCGGCCAAGACAGACGATACCCTCTCGGTCATGGGTTGGAACGGCATCCAGTTGGGCGAAGCGCCGGGCAGTGCCGCCGCCGACCTGGGCTTCGCCGATGATGGCAGCTACACCGACAGCTGCCGTATCTGGAGCGCCGAGGACGTTCCCGGCGTCTATCTGATCGTCGAACAATTCGATGTCGGCCCGCCAGTTGTCGCCCGCGTCTCCAGCTCCGGCGACCCCGAGACCTCGCTTCGCACGGCTGAGGGTATAATGGTTGGCTCGACAGAGGAGGAGGTGCGCGCCGCCTATGATCCAGTGGGTGAACAGCCACACAAATATGATCCGGCGCCCGCAAAGAATCTTGTCTGGGGGCCAGAGGGAAGCGCCTCGGCCTTGCGTTTCGAAATCGGCGAGGATGGTCGTGTTATGGCTCTTCACGCCGGCATCAGTCCGACGCTGGGTTATGTCGAGCGCTGCTCATGACCGTCCCGGTCTCCACACACAGGGAGGTAGTTTCAGCCAGGGAACACTTCGCCGTGTGGCGACTTGACTGCTCTAATTAGGGGAATTTGGCATGGCGGCACGTGCAAGCTGGACGGGGCAGATCAGACTGGCGCTCGTTTCGATTCCGGTCGAGCTGTTTCCGGCGACCAAAAGCGGCGCCAGTATACAGTTCCGCCAGATCCACGAGCCCAGCGGCAAACGCATCAAATATGAGAAGGTCGTACCCGGCATCGGCCCGGTAGACCGCGATGAAATCATCAAGGGCTATGAATATGAGAAGGACAGTTACGTCCTTTTGGATCAGGACGAGCTGGAATCGGTAAAATTGGAAAGCAGGAAGACGCTGGAACTGACCCAGTTCGTCGAGGCGCACGAGATACCGGTACTGTATTACGAGAAGCCCTATTACGTGGTTCCAAAGGACGACCTGGCCGAGGAGGCCTATATCGTCCTGCGGGAGGCGCTGAGCAGCAGCGGCAAGGTCGGTTTGGGACAGTTGGCGATGCGCGGGAGAGAAACCATCGTCGCGTTGAAACCCTGCGGGCGCGGGATGATCGCCGAAACCCTGCGATATGCCGATGAGGTCAGGAAGGCAGCGTCCTATTTCGACGATGTCGGGGATGCCGAGCCTGCCGAGGAACTGCTCGAGCTGGCGGCCACGCTGATCGACAAAAAAACCGTTCCGTTCGATGCCGGCAAGTTCGAGGACCGCTATATCGAGGCCCTGCATGAACTGATCGACGCCAAGCTGAAATCGAAGGGTGGAACCGTCACAATGGATGAAGAGGCGGACGCGCCCGCCGGGGGAAATGTCGTCGACCTAATGGCGGCGCTGAAGAAATCGGTCGAGGGATCTTCGAGTGGCAAAGCGCAAAGCAAGAAACGCAAGTCCGCCTGATCCCGCCACGCTGCTGGCGGATTATAATGCGAAGCGCGACTTCAAGAAAACCGCCGAGCCGAAGGGGGAGGGCGGGGCCGGAAGCGGGCGCACCTTCATGGTGCAAAAACACGATGCAACACGGCTGCACTATGATTTGAGGCTGGAAAAGGACGGTGTCCTGAAAAGCTGGGCGGTGACGAAGGGGCCCAGCCTGAATCCTGATGATAAACGGCTGGCCGTTCAGACCGAAGACCACCCCCTGTCCTATGCGACCTTTGAAGGGACCATTCCAAAGGCGGAATATGGCGGCGGCACCGTCATGCTGTGGGACCGTGGCACCTGGGAGCCCATTGAGGGCAAGAGCGCTGCGGATCTGGAAGAGGGCCATCTGCACTTCCGCCTCGACGGCGAACGGATGAAGGGCGAATGGCTGCTGATCCGGATGAAGCGCCGGGAAGGCGAAAAGCGCGACAATTGGTTGCTGCGAAAGATAGACGATGCCGAGGCGGGCGCATCGGGCGGCCTGACCGAAGCCTATCTGACCAGCGTCGAGACAGGCCGCACCATGGAGGAAATCGCCGCCGGAAAATCGCAGCGAAAGACGCGGAAGAAAGGCGTAAAGACAGCCGCCCTGCCGGCCTTTTCCGCACCGCAACTAGCAACATTGTCCGATAGCGTGCCGTCTGGTTCCGACTGGCTGCACGAAATGAAATATGACGGATATCGCGCTCTGATCGCTGCACGCGGTGAGGACGTACGGATATTCACACGCTCGGGAAAGGATTGGACCGAACGTTTTCCCGCCGTGGCACAGGCGGTTGCTGCCGCCGGGTTCGGCAGCGTCCTGATCGATGGAGAGATTGCGGTTCTGGATAAGGATGGGCGCCCCGATTTCGGTTCTTTGCAGTCCTCCTTCGACAATAAGGGAAAGGGACAGATCCTTTTCGCCTTCGATCTGCTGGAAAGCGATGGGGAGGATCTGCGCGGCCTCACCAACATCGAGCGGAAACAAAAGCTCGCGTCCCTACTGCCACCGGGAGACAAGGTAATCCGCTATTCTGACCATGTCGTCGGCAAGGGGGAGGCATTGTTCGATGCCATGTGCGCCAAGGGGCTGGAGGGGGTCATCTGCAAAAAGGCGAATGCGCCCTATCGCAACCAGCGGACGCGCAACTGGCTGAAGGTAAAATGCATCCGCAGGCAGGAATTCGTCATCATCGGCCGCTCACCCTCCTCGAAGAAGGGCCGGGACTTCGCGTCCCTTCTTCTGGCGCAGAATGAAGGGGGGAAGCTGGTCTATCGCGGCAAGGTTGGGACGGGCTTCGACGAAGACACCATGTCTACACTGGCGCGCAAGCTGGATGGTCTGTCCCGCAAGGCGCCGCCGGCAGAGGTGCCGAAGGTCGCTGCCCGCGGTGCTGTGTGGGCGACGCCGAAACTGGTAGCCGAGGTCGCGTTTGCGGAATTCACCGGTGAGGGCGTCCTTCGCCATGCCAGCTTTATTGGGCTGCGCGAGGACAAGCCGCCGGAAGAGGTGGTTACCGAACGCGCAGTCGCTGCGCCCACGGAAGCCGTTGAGGTGGCGATCTCCAGCCCGGACCGCGTCATTTTTCCGGATGCCGGTATCACGAAGGGCGAGCTTGCGGACTATTATCGTAATGCCGCGCCCTTGATGCTGCCGTGGGCGGCACGTCGACCGATCAGCCTGGTACGCTGTCCCGGTGGGCGCGCAAAGCAGTGCTTCTTCCAAAAGCATGATCCGGGCAGCTTTGGCGAACATGTTCTGGGCGTCGCCATTCGGGAAAAGGACGGCGGTACCGAGGATTATCTGTACGTCGAAGACGAAGCCGGACTGCTTGCCTGCGTTCAGATGGGGACGATAGAATTTCATGGCTGGGGCGCCCGCGTCGGCGACGTTGAGCGGCCCGATCGGATGGTTTTCGACCTGGACCCTGATGAGGGCCTGGATTTCGCAGATGTACGCCAGGCGGCGCTGGATATTCGGGCTCATTTGGCCGACACGGGTCTCGAAAGTTTCGCCATGTTGTCGGGTGGCAAAGGTGTTCACGTCGTGGTCCCGCTGAAGCCCGATGCCGAATGGCCGGCGGTGAAGGATTTCGCTTCTCGCTTTTCCCGGGCGCTGGCGGCAGCTGAACCCGAACGTTTTACCGCCACCATGTCGAAGGCCAAGCGCAAGGGGCGCATCTTTATCGACTGGCTGCGTAATCAGCGCGGCGCGACGGCGATCCTGCCCTATGCGGTGCGCGCGCGGGAAAACGCACCCGTGGCCGCCCCGGTGTCATGGGCGGAACTGCCGAAGATGGACAGCGGCGCTGTCTTTACCGTCGCGACGTTCGACCGCCTGAGGCGGCGGGCGGGCGGTGCCGCCCTCGCCGGGTGGGGGGAAGCGGACCAGGTGCTCCCCTCCCTGTAGGCGGGAGCGCAGCCCGCCGGTCCACTAGCCTGCAAGAATCGCAGAAGGGTGGTCTGCCAGCCTGTACCGCATCGCGGAAAGGGGTGATGCCAGGGTGTCGATGGACGACGTGGTGCCCGGCCCATTGGAAAGACCCTGCTGGCGATGAACCTTGCGCAGAAGGTGCAAATACTGCGCCCCGACGCGGGGCCAGGTATAGGGTCGGCTGCGTTTCCACGCGTCCCGCTCCGCCGCCTGCCGCGCCTCGGCATTGTCCAACAGGTTCAGAATGGCGGATGCCATCGCTCCGCTGTCGCGGAAAGGTACCAGCTGTTTCGGCTGATGAGCGAGCAGCTCCGCCGCATGCCAATAGGGTGTGGAGATGATCGCACGGGCAAGCCCGTATGCATAAGCAAGCGTGCCGGACGTGCTTTGCTCGACATTCGGATAGGGTGTCACATAGACATCTGCCGCTGTCAGCCAATTGCAAAGCTCGTCCAGTTCGACGAACCGGTCCTCGAAAATTACAGTGTCCTGCAGATCAAGCTCGCGTACCCGCTTTTGAAGGCCGGAGCGATAGACTTCGCCCCCCTCATGCCGGACCAGATGCGGATGCGTCGCCCCCAGGATGATATATTGCACGTCGGGCTGTCCGGCACGGATGGCAGGCATCGCCTCGATCATCGTTTCCAGCCCCTTGTTCGGCGACAACAGCCCGAACGTCAGCAGGGTGGGGCGCTCAGCCAGTCCGATATGCTGTCGCGCGACGGACGATGTGACGATCGCGCGGTCTGGAACACCATGGGCGATGACGCGGATTTTTTCCGTGGGGACCGCGTAGATTCTTTCTAGGATGTCCGCGCTCCTGACGGACATGACGATCAGGCGGCTGGAGCGCGCGCAGATGGCGCGCAGAACGCGATCCTGATCGGGATTGGGCGCATCCAGAACCGTATGCAGGGTGGTGACGAGCGGTACGTCATGTCCCGAAAGAGCGTTCAGCAGCAGTTCCCCTGCCGCGCCACCGAAAATCCCGAATTCGTGCTGTAGCAGGATAACGTCTGCTTCCTGCGCGATCTGCTGACCCAGACGGCAATAGGCTTCCGGGTCGTTTTGCGGAATGATCGAATCGACAGGCGCAGAATATGATTGGCCGAATCCGTCGTCCATCGCCGCAACGTCGATCTCGCAATCCGGAAACGCGGCAAGCGAGTCGAAAACATCTTTCGTAAACGTAGCGATGCCACAAAGGCGGGGAGGGAAATTGCCAATCAGCCGGATTTTAAAAGCAGGGGGTACATCGTGCATAGGGCATCCCATCTCCGTAAAGACTTGTTCTTTTTATCCCCCCGGGTGAATCGACCTCCGCCGGACATTGCCGCGAAGTCCTCTTTCTCTTAGTCCACAAATACGAGTCGCGCGCGTCCATAAGTTAACCAAGGCTGATATGTCTGATTTGTCCGCGATCTCCCAGCATCTAATTGATCTTTCTGATGATACGGGTGTGTTTCAGCATGCGCGTTTTCACGTGCCAAATCGGGCACATGGCTATTGTACCGACGACAATGCACGCGCCCTGATGGCCATGGCGATGCTGTCGGCCCTGCGGCCGCTTTCCGCGGCGGAGCAGCGCAACGCCCGTCTTTATGCGGCCTTCCTCGACCATGCCTTTCAGGAGGACGACCAGCTTTTCCGCAACTTCATGTCCTACGATCGCCGGTGGCTGCCTGATGAACCGGCGGCAGACGCGGGCGCCCGCTCCGTCTGGGCCTTGGGCTGGGTGTGCGCGTTTCCCCCGGCACCAAATCTCGATCGCTGGGCGGGAGACCTTTTTATCCGCGCCGTCGGTCCGCTGTCGCGTTCATCGTCGCCGCGCGTCTGGGCATTCTTGCTGCTGGGGCTGGAAAAAATCCGGGGCACCCCGGCGGAATGGCCGCAGGCGCGGGATATTGCCGGCCAATTGGCGACGCGCCTGATCACTCGCTGGCACGATGCGGCGAAACCCGACTGGCAGTGGTTCGAGGATGAGCTGTCCTATGACAATGCCCGCCTTTGCGAGGCGGCGCTGACCGCCGGGCAGGCGTTCGGCATTACGGAGGCGACCGCCATCGGTCTGCAGTCGTTGGAGGCGCTGTGGAACTGGCAGATTGAGGATGGCGTGTTTCACCCTGTCGGGCACGCCTCCTTCGGAAAGCGTCATGCGCCGCCCGCGCGGTTCGACCAGCAGCCGCTGGAGGCCGCGGCGATGGTAGACGCGTGCCTGGCGGCGGCTGTCAGCGAACCGGAACGCCGACAGATATGGGCGGCGCGTGCGCTTCAGGCCTTTGACTGGTTTACCGGCGCCAACGCGCTCAACGTCCCGCTGATCGTGCCCGGCATTGGCCTGTGCCACGATGGCCTGCACCCTGAAAAAATGAACGAGAATGCGGGGGCCGAGTCGACGCTTGCCTGGCTGCAGGCCCTGTTCGCCATGAAAATCCAAGATAAAGGACGGTCTTTTGAAGCAGCCTGAAACAGCTTTCGGATCCGATCTGCCCGATTTCGTCAGGCGCCTGCCAGTATCGCTGACGCCCGATCCCTCCATGGTCGTGCTGCGGCCGTTTCGTCCTGCTGTTGAACCCAGGAACGACAATCCGCTTGATAAGAACAGGATCGAACGGATCGTTTCGCGCGTGGTCAGCATGCCCGCGGCCGAGGTGAAGCGGTCGCTCGCCCATGTCATGACCGGATTTGCCGACCGCCATGTCGACGTTCAGGCGTTCTTCCTGAAAAGCTATCGCAATATCGCGGAGCCTTATCTGAACGACATGCTGATCACCTTTGACGAGCAGTTGCTGGTCGGTGCCTATTTCAGCCATGAATATAGTTTTCAGGCCGCCGCCCTCTTCAATCCGTCGATCGTTGCGCATCCCGACCAGTCGGAGGTTGAGGAAGGCGGCCTGCGCTTCGTCATGTCGCTACGCGCCGTGGGGGAGGGGCATATTTCCTCCATCTGCTTTCGCACCGGGATCATTACCGCCGGGGGCGACATGGTCTTCGACGAACCGCACGACCACAGCATGATCGCCGCGGCCAATCATGTCGAAGCCGACCCGGACGGGTTGGAGGACGTGATGCTGACCTGCGACGAGGCGCCGACTGTCGACGCCACGGTGATATTCCCGACCACGCCCGCACAGTCGAATGGCCTTGAAGACCTGCGCCTCCTGGAGTTCGAGGGGGACGAGGGCGGACCGCTCTATTACGGAACCTATACGGCCTATAGTGGCCGCGCGATCCGTTCGGAAATGATGGAAACGCGCGATTTTAAGAACTTTCGCCTGTTTCCGCTGGCGGGGGATGCGTCCGTCAACAAGGGCATGGGTCTGTTTCCGCGCAAGCTGGACGGTCGTTATGCCATGATCGGTCGGCAGGATAATGAAAATCTGTGGCTGCTCTATTCGGAGGATCTACGCACGTGGAACGGCGGTGAGTTGCTCTTACAGCCGAAATACGACTGGGAATTCGTGCAGATCGGCAATTGCGGTTGTCCGATTGAGATAGAGGAGGGCTGGCTGGTCCTGCTGCACGGCGTTGGCGCAGTCAGGAATTATTCCATCGGTGCCGCCCTGCTGGACAAAAAGACGCCGTCCAAGGTTTTGAAGAGAACGGCGCGGCCGCTGGTGGCGCCGACAATCTCTGAACGCGAAGGCTATGTACCCAATGTCGTCTATAGCTGTGGAGGTATTGTCCACCAGCGGACGCTTTATCTGCCCTATGCGATTGCAGATTCGGTGACGTCGGCGGTGGCGGTCGAACTGGACGATCTTCTCGATTTTATGCAGCCGGTCTAATCAATTTGGAAATATATACCTAAGTTAATTCCATAGCTTACTTGGTTGCTGCGGGAACTCTGCGGAGGGTGCGCGGGTTGTGCTTCCGTCAGGACAGGAGCGCAGCGAAATGGAAAAACCTCCCCTTCGAAACCAAAAGGGCCTGCTCATCGCCTTGGGCGCGGTCGTGGGCATTGCTGGCGGCTTGGCGGGCGCTTCATCCCTCGCCCAGCGTGCACGCATGCGGCACCCCCACGACGATGCGCCAGGGCGCACAGCCCGTCGCAGTCGCTTTGGCGGTTATGCAGTTACCGGCAAGACAGTGACCATCGCGCGGCCGCGTCACGAGCTCTATGCTTTCTGGCGCGATTTTCAAAATCTGCCGAAATTCATGGAAAATCTTGAGTCCGTTCGGCCCACCGGCCCCGATCGCGCCGTCTGGACCATAGCGGCGCCTAAAGGTCGCACCGTGGATGTTGAGACGAGCATAGCCGAGGAAACCGAGAACGAGATCATCGCATGGCGCTCTATCGACGGATCCGACATCGATACAGAAGGCCGCGTAACGTTCAGGGAGGCCCCTGGCGATCGCGGCACCCATGTCGAGTTGGTCGTGGCGTGGAAGCCGCCGGGCGGCGAGGTGGGGCGCATGGCGGCGAAGCTGTTTCGCCGCGAGCCCCATGTGCAGGCACGGCACGACCTGAAACGGTTCAAGATGCTGATGGAAACCGGCGAGATCGCCACCTCCGCCCATACAAGCGAAAAGGAAGGCTGAACCCATGCGCGCACTAGCTTGGCATGGAACCCACGATGTTCGCGTCGATACGGTTCCGGATCCCGAAATCATCAATCCCAAGGATGCGATCATCAAGGTGACGTCGACCGCGATCTGCGGCAGCGATCTGCACCTGTATGATGGTGTGATTCCCTCGATGAAATCGGGCGACATTCTCGGCCACGAATTCATGGGCGAGGTGGTGGAGACCGGCCCCAAGAGCACGCTGGAAAAAGGCCAGCGGGTGGTGGTGCCGTTTACGATTGCCTGCGGCTGCTGCTTCTTTTGCGACAAGGAGCAATATTCGGCCTGCGACAATACCAACCCCGTCGAAAAACAGGACATGTCGGAAACGCTGTACGGAAAGGCGATGTGCGGCATATTCGGTTATTCCCATATGACAGGGGGCTATTCCGGCGGTCAGGCGGAATATGTTCGGGTGCCTTTTTCCGACGTTGGGCCGATTGTCGTGCCCGACGGTATGGAGGATGATCAGGCGTTGTTTCTGTCCGACATCCTGCCGACGGGATGGATGGGCGCCGAAAATGCCGACATAGAACCCGGCGATACGGTCGCTGTGTGGGGCTGTGGTCCGGTAGGCTTGTTTGCCGCTCAATCAGCGCTGCTGATGGGGGCGGAACGGGTCATTTCCATCGACCATCATCCCCAGCGCCTTCAACTCGCCAAGCAGATCGGTGCGGACATTATCGATTTCCGCCGCACTGACGTTCGCGAAGCACTGATGGAAATGACGGGCGGTATCGGTCCCGATGCCGTTATCGACGCCGTCGGCATGGAAGCACACGGGTTCGCCGTCGATAATATGATGGACGTCGCCAAGCAGAAAATCGGCATCGGCGCCGACCGCGCATCGGCACTGAAGCAGGCGATCCTCGCGGTTCGCAAGGGCGGCCGGGTGTCGATGCCGGGTGTCTATGGCGGCATGACCGACAAATTCCCGCTGGGCGCCTTCATGGAGAAGGGTCTGACCCTGAAAACGGGTCAGACGCACGTGCAACGCTATCTGCAGCCTCTGATGGAGAAGATTCAGGCCGGGGAAATCGACACGACCTGGCTGATCAGCCATCGTTTGCCGTTGGAGGAAGCCCCCCGCGGGTACGATCAGTTCAAGAATAATCAGAACGAGTGGACGAAAGTCGTTCTGAAACCCGGAAGCTAGGAGACATCATTTAATGGCAGCCCGCCCACTCGCCGTCATCACCGGCGCCTCAACCGGTATCGGATACGAATTGGCGAAGATCGCTGCGGGCGACGGTTATGATCTGATAATCGCCTCCGATGAGGCCGAGATCAATGATCGCCGACATGATTTCGGTGTCTTCGGCGTTGAAGTGAAGGGCGTGCGGGCGGATCTTGGGACAGAGGCAGGTGTCGACAAGCTTCTCGACTGCATAGGCAATCGGCCCGTAACGCTGCTGATGGCAAATGCCGGGATCGGCGCGGGTGGTGCATTTCTGGACCAGGATTTCCACCGCGCAAAGGACGTTGTCGACCTGAATGTGACAGGCACGATCTCCCTGATCCACGCTGTCGGGCGGCGGATGCGCGCCCGGGGCGAAGGGCGTATTCTCATCACGGGGTCCATAGCCGATGACATTCCGGGATCTTTCAACCTCGTCTACAATGCATCGAAGGCGTTTGTGGACAGCTTTGCCCAAGGTCTGAGAAACGGGCTGAAGGATAGCGGGGTTACCGTGACCTGCCTGATGCCGGGACCGACCGACACCGAATTTTTCGAACGCGCGGACATGCTGGATACGTCTGTCGGACAGGACGAGAAAAAGGACGATCCCGCCGACGTCGCGGCGGACGGCTATCGCGCCATGATGGCGGGTGAAGCGGGTGTGGTCGCGGGCAGTTTCATGAACAAGGTTCAGTCGCTGTTTTCCAACATCCTGCCTGACAATATCCTCGCCCAGATGCACCGCCAGATGGCGGAGCCGAAAGAAGACGCTTAGAAACTCTAATCGCGTCCGACATCGGAAAGAATATTGGCGACCGCCGACAGCAGGGCAGCATAGCTGTCAGGGTGGGAGAAGGCGTGGTCCGCCTCTATCTGGTTGATTGTCGCAAAACGCGCGGACAAGCGTTTCGCGACGGGCCGAAACACGTCAGCTGTTCGATCACGAGAAGACAGCAACAGGTGTGCGGGCGTTGCATGCGCTGAAAGCGCCGCGACCACGCGAAGCTCCAGATTCCCGGCGGAGGAGGGGGCGGCTGCACTAAAAAGTCCCTTCAGCGCTGCCAAGGGGTTGGCACGGCCCGTAATGATGCGGCGCCATGCGGCGGGCTGAAGAAGGCGGCGCCGGTAATGGGCGGTAATTGCCGCCGCAGGGGGCGGTCCTTCCTCGTCGATGATCCACGGGTTCAGTAGGATCAATTCGTCGACCGGTCCCGGCGAAAGCGTCAGGGCGGTGGCGCCATCGCAAAGACCGAGCCCAAAAATGCGCGAAACATTCGGCTGCCGCTGCCGGAGGGCGGTCGCCGCAGCCTTTATATCTTGCGACGAGGACAGAAAGCCTGGGTCGTCGCCGCCGCTGTCGCCGACGCCGCGCCGGTCAAAGCGCAGGACCGGGAACCCCGATGCGGACAGATCTTGACCCAGCCTGGCAAACAGCCGCTGCGGTCCGGCGCGCACTTGCGTACCGCCCGTCACGATGATCATCCCATTTGAGTGCACCCCCTCGTGCAGTGTGCCGAACAGGGTCTCGCCCGCGCATGGGAAGTCGATAGGGGTCATCCGGCAAGCCACTTCGCGATGCGGGAGGCGGCTTCCTCGGCCAGATGCTGCGTTGCTTCGGGATCTGCCTGTCGCCATACGGGCGGTCCGGAAAGGTCTGCGTCCCTGCCGATTGAAAGCGTCAGGCCTGGCTGGCCTGGGGCAGGCCGGGACAAGTCCGATGCTGTCGCGGCAGAAACATCATAGCCCGCCAGATGCACATGACGTCCCTCTGCCCATTGCGCATCCGCGTCGCTACGGCGCAATCCGCCGCCTCCGGCCTCTTTCGTTGCGACGGATTGTGCCCGTATCAGGTCGGTCAGCAGGCGGTCGCCATCGATGACGGGGGCCAGCGCGACATGGCGGCTGTCCGCAGGGACGAGCAGCGCGCCGCCGCGCAAACTGACGAAGCAGACCGGGCCGGGCTGCGCCGATGCGAAGGCTGCAAGCGATTCCCTGGCCAGGGCCATGTCGAACGGCCCGAAATCGGCATGGTCGCCGGTGCGGGGCAGGTCGGGCAGCGCGCTGGTCAGGCCCTGCATGGCCAGCGCACGGCCAAGGTCGGCGAACAGGCGGCGTGCGCGATTATGCTCCTCGAACAAGGGCTGAGCAAAGACGATCAGAGGCGCACACGCTTGTGACGCCGGGTGGCGCCGCAGCACCGGCATTTCAAAAGACCCGGCGCGCTCCAGCTGAAAGCGGAACGTTGGCCTGCCTGCCGTCAAGCGGCGACTTTCGTCCGGATGAATGCGGAAAGCGAACCGAAGGTTTCGAACATGTCGCCATCGACTTCATCATCGTCGATCAGGATGTCCAGCCGGTCTTCCAGTTCCGTCAGCAGCCCGGCGACCGCCATCGAATCAAGCTCGGGCAGGGCGCCGAACAGCGGCGTGTCCGCGTTCATGGCAGCGGCCGTATTGGCATCAAGTGCCAGGACGTCGCGCAACACGGCGCGCACTTCGGCTTCGACATCCGATTTGCCGAGGGCGGACTGTGGTGCGGCTGTCATCTTCTTCCCATGACTGCTTCTTTGACAGGACCGGGCTTATACTGTCAGGGCGCGAAGGTGCAATCATTGGCAAAGGGTTGGGGAAATTCTGCGTTGGCGATGGCGGACAGGGCAATGAGCGGACTGGGCGGTGTTGGGACGCTTTCCTACGCCGCAGCACGCGCGACAAATGGCCGGAAGGCGGTTGGCTGGCATAGATACCGGCTGCTTGCCGTGCCGCGTGCCGGCATGCCCGCCATGCCGCGCGGGTATGAGGTATCCGCAGCCTCGGACGCAGAACTGGCAGCGCTCGCGGATGTGGGGCCAGAGGCGCGGGCGTGGCGCACCGGACAGGGTATGACCCCCCTTATTGCGCGAAGAGGAGGGGCTGTTGTGGGCATAACCTGGCTGACCGACAGGGCATTCGATGAGGACGAGGTTCGCGCCCGATGGGTGCCGCCCGCCGGGTGCGCATGGGATACGGGTCTGTGGGTCGAGCCGTCGCAGCGTCTGTCGCGCGCCTTCGCGGCCTTGTGGGCCGGCACTGCGGCATGGCTGGCGGACAGGGATCTCGACTGGTCGGTCAGTCGGATCGCGGACTATAATCTGGGCTCGCTGGGGCCGCACCGGCGGATGGGCGCAATCGAACTGGGCACGGCCGCCTTTGCCACGCTGGGAAATCTGCAGATCGCCACCCGGGGTCGTCCGAAGCTGACGGGCGGGCGCACGACGGTTCCGCTGAAGCTGCCCGCCTGATGCGCGTCGATGAACTGCACCTGGGGCATGACCCGGCACAAGAGGCCCTTGTCACAAAGGGCGGTCGGCTTTCCTATGGAGACCTGGAGGAGCAGGTGGCGCACGTCGCCGCCGCGCTGCAATCCCGGAACCTGCGGCCCGGCGACCGCGCCTGTGTGTGGGCGCCAAAGACCGTGGAAACCATCGTCAGCCTGCTTGCCATCATGCGCGCAGGCGGTATCGCAATTCCGATCAACCCGGCCCTGAAGCAGGCGCAGGCGGAGCATATCCTGCGCGACAGCGGCGCTATCATGCTGCTGGGCAACCGCGCCCGCGTCGCGTCTATCGCGGTCGACGCCACGATTCTGTCGTTCGAGGATGACTGGCCTGCCCTGACAACAGCAGCTGTCGCAGGTGTCCCCGCCGTCCCGCGCGGGCCGGATGATCTTGCCATGATCCTCTATACATCGGGCAGCACCGGACGGCCCAAGGGCGTGATGCTGTCCCACGCGAACCTTTGCCTGGGGGCGGAAAGCGTTGCGGCTTATCTGGGAACCGACAAAAGCGACCGCATCCTCGGCGTTTTGCCGATCAGCTTCGATTACGGCCTCAATCAGGTTCTGACGGCGTTCCGGCAGGGTGCGACCGCAGTACTGCTCGATTATCTGCTGCCAAAGGACGTCGTGCGTTGGGTGGAGAGAGAGCGGATCACGCAGCTGCCGGGCATACCGCCGCTGTGGATGCAATTGGATGAACTGGACTGGAGTGGCGTCGGCGGCAGCGTGCGCACGCTGACGAATACAGGCGGGCACATGCCGGAGCGGTTGACGCGCGCCTTCTCTGCCCGGTTCCCTGCCGCGCGACTGTTCCTGATGTACGGCCTGACGGAGGCGTTTCGGTCCGCCTATCTCGACCCCGCGCTAGCGCTTGAAAAGCCGAACTCCATTGGCCGCTCCATTCCCAATGCGGAGCTGTTCGTGCTGCGCCCCGACGGAACCGAATGCGAGCCGGATGAGGCGGGTGAGCTTGTCCATTGCGGTCCACTGGTGGCGCAGGGCTATTGGCAGGATGAGGAGCGGACGGCGCAACGCTTTCGTCCGGCGCCGTCCTTCTCCCGCTATGGCGGCAAGGCGGTGTGGTCCGGCGACCGCATGAGGCGGGGCAATGACGGCCTTCTCTATTTCGAGGCGCGCGCCGACGACATGATCAAGACCAGCGGCAACCGCGTCAGTCCCGGTGAAATCGAGGAGGCGGCGCAGGCGACGGGCTTCATATCGGAGGCGGCGGCCTTTGGCATAGCGGATGAGCGTCTGGGGCAGGCGATCCTGCTTTATGTGGTTCCGTCCGGCGACAAGAATGAGGAGGGGTTTCTTCAAGCGCTGGCAAAGACGCTGCCTGCCTTCATGCAACCTAAAGTTCTGCTGTGGGAAGCGCAGCTGCCGCGTTCGCCGAATGGCAAGATCGACCGCGCAGCGCTGAAGAAGGAACTGGCCCGCCATGCATGAAGATCCCCGCATTGCCGGTCTGTTTTCCGCCGACGAGGATGGCGAACTGCTGATCGGGGGGGATCGCGCCTCCGCCCTCGTGGAGCGTGCGGGCGATACGCCGTTGTTCATCTATGACCGCGCCGTGATCGACCGGCAGATTGCTGCTCTCCGCGCGGCGATGCCTGGGGATTTGGAACTGCATTATGCGGTGAAGGCCAATCCCTATCAGCCGGTCGTGGACCATATCGCAGCCCAGGTGGATGGGCTGGACATCGCCTCGGCGGGCGAACTTGAAATCGCGCTCGCCAGCGGGTGCGATGTTGCCGATATCAGTTTCGCAGGGCCGGGAAAGCGCGACCGGGAGCTGGAGGCCGCAATTCGCGCCGGCGTGACGCTGAACATCGAATCGGCGAATGAGCTGGAACGCGGTATCCGCATTGCGGAGCGCGTCGGCGCGCCCTTGCGCGCGGCGCTGCGAATCAACCCGACCTTTGACCTGAAGGGATCGGGAATGCGGATGGGCGGCGGCGCAAAGCCATTCGGCATCGATGTCGATCAGGTGCCTGGGCTGCTGCAGCGAATCGGGCAGGCGGGGGTAGATTTCCGCGGTTTCCACGTCTTTGCCGGTTCGCAGAACCTGAAACCCGACGCCATTATAGAGGCGCAGCGGCAAACGGTTGCGCTGGTGGCCGACCTTGCCGCCGAGGCGCCGGGTCCCACGCCCACCGCCAACATAGGCGGGGGCTTCGGCCTTCCCTATTTTCCTGGCGACGAGCCTTTGGACATCGTCAGTATAGGCCAGGCATTGGGCGAAACGCTGGATGCCCGGCCGGCCATTTTGCGAGACACCCGGTTCATTCTCGAGCTGGGTCGCTATATAGTAGGAAATTCAGGGGTTTATCTTACGCGGGTCGTGGACCGGAAAATTTCCGGCGGGCAGACATATCTGATCGTGGACGGCGGGCTGCACCATCAGCTTGCCGCATCCGGTAATTTCGGCACGGTCGTCCGGCGCAATTATCCGCTCACGAATGCCCGGAAGTTTTCCGCGCCCGGAATTGAGAATGCCAATGTCGTCGGGTGCCTGTGTACGCCGCTCGACCGTCTGGGCGAGAAGGTCGATCTGCCGGAAACGGAAATCGGCGACCTGATCGGGATTTTCATGGCCGGTGCCTATGGTCGCTCGGCCAGTCCGGAAAGGTTTCTTGGCCATCCCGCGGCGCTGGAACTGCTTGCCTAGCCGATCGTCGCGTCGGGCGTTCCCATGCCCCAAAGAGTTCCTTATAAGCGCCGACAAATATTAGAACGTCGGAATAATGCCTGGTTAAGGCGTTCTTGTTATAAGGCGGTGATACGACCGCCACGTGTTGGATATAAAAGGGATCATCGCTCAATGAATAAGCTCGTCCTTCAGCCCGTTTTGCGGACCTTGTTTACCGGCGCGTGCGCGGCAGCGCTCGCCGCTTGCGGCACCAGCAATTCCGGCCTGCCGGAGCTTCCCTCGGCGAAAATGTCGAGCGTTAACGAGACCGAGCCGGCACAGGATTATGTTATCGGCCCTCTCGACACGTTGCAGATTTTCGTGTGGCGTAACCCGGAACTGTCCACCAGCGTCACCGTGCGGCCCGATGGGCGCATTACGACGCCGCTGATCGACGACCTGAACGTGACCGGCAAGACCCCCGCTGCTTTGGCGACGGAAATCGAAGAGAAGCTGGGGACGTATATTGCCGATCCCATCGTGCAGGTGATTGTCACCGGCTTCCAGGGTCCCCTCTCAAAGCAGGTTCGCATCGTGGGAGAGGCGACTCGCCCCTCCGCGCTTCCGTACCGCAACAAGCTCACATTGCTGGACGTCATGGTACAGGTCGGTGGGCTGACGGAATTCGCGAACGGCGACGGCGCGCGTCTGGTCCGGATTGACCCGGAAACCGGCGAACAGAATGAATACAGGCTTCGCATCGAAAGCCTTTTGAAGGATGGCGATACCAGCGCGAACGTCGCCATTCAGCCTGGCGACGTCATCATCATTCCGGAGAGCTTCCTCTAAGAGAGGCTTTTTTGTCTGCACTGAAGTCCCCGGATAGGAATCGGCCAAACCCTGATGAGAAGCCTTCAAGAAGAATTGATGACCACACTTTACGGGGTGTGGCGCAAGCGCTGGCTGGCGCTGGTCCTGGCGTGGATCGTGTGTCTGGGCGGCTGGGCTTTCGTTGCGACGATTCCCGACACCTACGCCTCCTCCGCCCGTATCCTGGTGGAGAGCAGCTCTCTCATCCAGCGGGAGATGGGGGCCACGGGCGGCGCGAGGGGTGTCGACATCGTTCGTCAAACCCTGACGAGCCGGCTGAACCTCGAAAAAGTGCTGCGGCGGACCGAGCTCGATATCGGGCTGGAGGACGAGGCCCAGATCGACGCGGCCATTGCCACCCTGTCGGACAACATCACGGTCGGCAGTCAATCGGGTAATCTGTTCACGATCTCCTACAGTTCCTCCGACCCGGATCGCACCGATCAGGAAAATGCCGACATTGCGCGCAACGTCGTCGACAATCTGCTGCAGATCTTCATGGAAGAGAACGTCACCGCAGATCGTGACGATATCAATGAGGCCATCCGGTTCTTCGAGGACCAGCTGGCCCAGCGGGAACGCGAGCTTGAGGCGGCTGAAAGGCGCCGTGCTGAGTTTGAGGAAACCTATCTCGGCCGTCTGCCAGGCGAGGGAAATATCGCCTCGCGGCTCAGCCAGGCGCGCTCTGAACTGGAAAGCGTCGAGCTTGAGCTTGCGCAGGCGAATAGCAGTCTTGCAGCGCTGCGCGGACAAATCGGCGGTACATCGCCAACCGTGGACCAGCCGGGCAGTGGTAGCAGTCGCTTCATGGGTTCGGGTATGCAGACCCCTGCACGCCAGCGCGCCAACGCCATGGAACAGGAAATCAGCGATCTTCGGGCAAGCGGTCGTCTCGATACCCATCCGGACGTGATTCTCGCCCAGCGTCAACTGGCCCGCCTGGAAGAGCAGGCGGCCGAGGAAGAAGCTGAATTGGCGAGAGAAGGCGGCAATAGGAGCGCCGCTGCATCGAACCCGGTTTACGTGAACCTTCGCTCGATGGTCTTTACCCAGCAGTCCGCCGTGGCGGCCTTGTCTGCCCGCGCGAACAGGCTGCGTTCTGCCATCAATGACCTGGAAACCAAGCAACAGGAGCAGCCGGGCATCGCGGCAGAGCAGTCGAAGCTCAATCGCGATTATGGCGTGCTTCGCAGCCAATACGAAGCGCTGTTGCGCAGCCGCGAGGAAATTCGCCTGCAATCCGACGTGCAGACGCAGACGCAGCAGGTCCGCTTCAGCGTTGTGGATCCGCCATCGCAGCCGCGCCAGCCGGTGGCTCCCAATCGTCCGTTGCTGCTTTCGGTGGTGTTCATCGTGGCGGTCGGCGCAGGCCTAGCCCTCGCCTTCCTGGCGAGCCAGCTGAGAGCGAGCTTCGTCACCGCAGGTCAGCTGGAGGGTCAGTATGACGTTGCCGTTCTCGGCTCCGTCAGCGAGATCGTCAGCGAACAGGACCGTGCACAAAATCGCCTGCGGCTTGCCGGTTTCACCGTCCTTTCCCTTGGATTGGCGGCGATTTACGGTGCCCTGCTGCTCTATGAACTGATTTAGGAATCGCCATGAGCGAAGATGATGACAAGAAAAAGCGGCGTGCTTCCCTGCTGGAAAGAGCCGCTGCGGAGTTGGGCGGCGGGCCTTCTACGCCGATAGTATCGCGTGAAAGCCAACCATTGTCCCGGCAGCCTGGTGTCGACTCCCGGGTGGACTCCCGCGGCGTCGCGGAAACGGAGCATGCGGATCTGCCCGCCGGCGCGCCGCCCGTCATGGACGCGGTCGAGGAAGAGCCGAAGACCAGTCGTCAGGGGCATATCGACCTCGCAGCGCTGCGCGATTTGGGCTATGTCGTTCCAGACAGCCCGGCCACGGCGACGGCGGAGGAATTCCGCATCGTCAAGCGGCAGCTGCTGATCAATGCCATGGCGGAGGGCGACCGCCACATTGAAAACGGCAATTTGATCCTTGTCTGCTCTTCGCAGCCGAATGAGGGCAAGACGTTCTGCGCGACCAATCTCGCCCTATCCATCGCGTCGGAACGCGATTTGACGGTTCTCCTGGTCGACGCCGATTTCGCCAAGCCCGAGATTCTCTCAACGCTTGGGCTGGAGGGCGGCAAGGGCCTGATCGACGTGGTTGCCGATCCGTCAATTGAACTCAGCGATTGCCTGATCAAGACGAATATCGAGAATTTCTCGGTTCTTCCGGCAGGACGCCAGCATAATCTGACGACGGAGCTTCTCGCATCCGAGCGTATGGGCGGCATGATCGACGAGATCGCGCGCCGCTATTCCGACCGTATCGTGATTTTCGATTCGCCGCCGTGCCTCGCATCCTCCGCGGCATCGGTGCTTGCGCTTCACGTGGGCCAGGTACTGTTCGTGGTAGAGGCGGAAACGACGCGGGACGCGGAACTGCGCGACGGTTTGCAGATGATGTCCGTTTGCGACAACGTCTCGTTGCTTTTGAACAAGGCCCGTTATGCCGGTATCGGTCGCCGCTTCGGCACCTATTATGGATACGGAACCTGACAGGTATGCGCACCTCCACCGCCATCGGGGCCGTTCTCGTGCTCGCCGCATCGCCGCTTCATGCGGAGGTGGATCTTAGCGGCTTTGGACAGGTGCGGCAGGTGATCAGCACCAACAATAATCTCGGATCCGGCACTGCGGGCTGGATCGAGACCAGCGTCGGGGGAAACGCGGACATTCAGACCCGCCGCGTCAACGGCTCCCTGAATGCCGTAGTGGCTCGCCGTTTCGAGGAATTCGGCAATATAAATCGCAATTACCGCGTTAACGGCAATGCCAACATCATCGGCGAAGTGCTGGACGATCACGTCTTTCTGACCGTGGGCGGCACAGCCCAGCAATATGACCGTGACCTGCGCGGCTTCGTCGGCGGTGATCCGGACGCATCGAACGGCAATCGCGTACAGGCCTATGCCGGCTATATCGAGCCAAGCCTGATCGAACAGTTCGGCAGCGACTATGATCTGGCGGCCAGTTATCGGCTGGGATACACCACCGTCGACGGCATCGATGGCCGGGCCATCCTTCCCGGCAATATCGGTCTCGACGGTCGGACCAACGCGGCGCGCGGCCTGACCGACTCTTTTTCGCAAAGCGCAAATGGCAGCATCGGCAGCACGCCGGGAAGGCACAAGCTGGGCATCCGGGCGCTCGGCAGCTGGATGCACGAAGACATCGAGCAGCTCGATCAAAGATACACCGCCTATAGCGGCAGCGCGCTCGCCACCTATCAGGTGGACCGTAAACTCAGCCTGACCTTCCAGGGCGGCTACGAGGATATCAGCAATACGCAGCAGTCGATCCTGTTCGATCCGGACACAGGCTTGCCAGTCGTCGGCGAGGATGGCGAGTTCGTCGCCGATCCCGCCGAGCCGAGACGCACTGCGTTCGAAAGGACGGGGCCGTTTGGAACGGCCGGTTTCCGCTACGTGCCGAATTCGCGAACGGAGCTCAGTTTCGAGGGCGGCTATCGCTATGGCGACCCCAATTTCAATGCTTTCCTGAACTACCAATTGGGGCCACGGACGGTTGTCAGCGGGCGTTTCAATCAGGGTCTTTCCAGCTTTGGACGGCTGTTGACGCAAAGTATTGACGGCCAACTCGTCAACGTTACGAACATCAATTCTCAGCAGCCGGTCAACCAGTGCATCCTGGGCGTCGATCCGATCACCGGCGGCTGTGTCTTCGATGCGACGCAGGCTGTGCTGCCCGCCACCTTCCGAAGCCGCCGGGGCGAGCTGTCCATCGACCGCACGGGGGAGCGCCTGTTTCTGCGCGGGTCGCTATTCTATTATTCCCGCGGATATGTCGATCTGCAGCAATTGCAGGTGGCGGGCGAAGAAGACGTGACGATGCAGGGCTTTGGCGGCAGTGACGACAATTATGGTGCGCGTGTCTTCGCGGGTTATGATTTGTCGGACGAGGAATCGGTGCAGGGCGGCCTTACCTACACCCGCTCTGAATTCGCGCTAAGCAATGGCCGCAGCGACAATCTGTTGGGCGGCACAGTCTCTTATTCGAAGGATCTCGGCCAGTCGCTTTCCCTGATCGCGCGCGGCAACGCCACATTCCGCCTGTCGAGCGGCGGGTTCGGGAATAATGATAGTAATTACAATGCCTCTGTCGGAATCAATTACAGGTTCTGAATGTGAGGGGCGAAGGAATGCGGCATGTATACGGACTTTTTCAACCTTAACGGCAAGCCGTTTCAGTTAACGCCTGATCCCGATTTCTATGTCGATACGCGTACCCACCACAAGGCGATGGCGTATCTAACCTACGGCCTTGCCCAGGGTGAGGGGTTCATCATCGTCACAGGCGACATTGGCGCCGGAAAGACGACGCTGGTGGCGCGCGTTCTGCAGCAGAATGCGGGCAAGGGCATCGTCATTGGCAATATCGTCACGTCGATGATCAATGGCGAGGATCTGTTGCGTCTGGCGGTCGACGCCTTTGGCATGGAACCCCGGTCAGAGGACAAGGCCTATCTTCTGAACCAGCTGGAGCAGTTCTTTCGCTCCAAGCAGCGTGAGGGCAAGCGCGTCGTCCTGATCGTCGACGAGGCGCAGAACCTGCCGTTCGCGGCATTGGAAGAGCTGCGCATGCTGTCGAATTTCCAGGAGGGCGGCACCCCCCTTCTGCAGACGGTTTTGCTGGGCCAGCCGGAGTTTCGCGCGCGGCTGTCGACCGCCCCCAATCTGGAACAGCTGCGGCAGCGCATCATCGCGTCCCATCATCTGGAACCGATGAGCCGGGAGGAGGTCGATTCCTATATTGAAAGCCGTCTGGCGCGCTGTGGCTGGGCCGGCGACCCCACCATTACCAGCGCCGCCTATGATACGCTCTACGAGGCGTCGGGCGGCGTGCCGCGCCGCATCAACAATATCATGTCGCGCGTGCTTTTGTTCGCCGCGCTGGAAGAAGCGCACGAACTCGACCGAGACCTGATTACCGAGGTCGTCGCGGATTACGACGCCGACAATGCCATGCCCGACCGCGCCAGTTTCCATCGACAGGTAGAGGCCGCCCGCTCCGGCAGTGCGCCGCAGAGCGGGGGCAATTCCGGCGGCACGTCCGATGCGGCCTCGACCGAACGGCTGGACCGGCTGGAGCGGCAGGCAGAGGCACATGACAAGGTGTTGAAACAGCTATTGTCGCTGATGTCGGACATGAACGAGCAGTTGGAGGGGCTGTCGGCGGGCGCGGTCGTTCCCGGAAATCCAATCGCGGAATGAGTATCGTCAATGCCATGTCCGTCGATGTGGAAGAACACTTCCAGGTCGGCGCCTTCGAGCGGGTGATCCGCCGCGAGGACTGGTCGGCGCATGCCAGCCGGGTAGAGGCGAATACGCGCGCTTCGCTGGACATGTTCGAGACACATGGCGTTTTCGCGACCTTCTTCACCCTTGGCTGGGTGGCGGAACGTTCGCCCGCTTTGATTCAGGAAATTGTCTCACGCGGGCATGAAATCGCCAGCCATGGCTATCAGCATGATCGCGTGCACAGCTTTACCGCCGACGAATTCCGCGCCGACCTTAGAAAGGCGAAGCGGCTGATCGAGGATGCGGCAGGTGTTGCCGTGACCGGCTATCGCGCGCCCAGTTTTTCCATCGGACGCGACAATGCCTGGGCGCTGGAGGTGCTGGCCGAGGAGGGCTATCGTTATTCGTCCAGCGTCGCCCCCATCCAGTCCGATCATTATGGCTGGCCAGAGGCGCCGCGCTTCCCCCACCGGCCCGTCACGGGCAGCGACATGATCGAGGTGCCGGTGACGACGGTCGAATATATGGGACGTCGCATGGCCTGTGGCGGCGGCGGATTCTTTCGCCTGCTGCCCTATAAATTTTCCACCTGGGCGATCGATCGCGTCAATCGTGTCGAGAAACAGCCCACCTTGTTTTACTTCCACCCGTGGGAAATCGACCCGGGCCAGCCGCGTATTCCGAACGCGCCGCTGAAATCGCGCGTGCGGCATTATACCAACCTGTCGGTCATGCAGGCGAAGCTGGAAAAGCTTCTGAAGCGCTTTCGCTGGGACCGCATGGACCGTGTCTTTCTGCCGGAGCAGGAGCGGCTGGTCGCATGAACGCACTTGGGGAGGATGGCCTTCGCATCGTTACCGATGATGCGGCCTATGACGCATATCTTGCGCGTGCGAGCGGCAGCAAGCCGTTCCACCGCCGCGCATGGGGCGATGCTGTCTCCGCCGCCTGCGGACACCGCACGCATAATCTGGTGGCGCTGAGGGGCGACCAGTCCGTCGGTATTCTGCCGCTGACGGAAATTCGATCTCTTCTGTTTGGCAAAAGCCTGGTGTCCAGCGGTTTCGCGGTCGAGGGCGGGCCCTTGTTTGACGACGAAGCGGCGCTCGCCGCGCTGGATGACGCGGCGTGGGACATTGCCCGCCGCGCCGGCATTGCCGTACTGGAATATCGCGGGCCGGGGCGCATCCATCCGCAATGGCAGGAAAAGGCCACGACCTATGCCGCCTTCGTCCGCGATATTGATGAGGATAGCGAAGAAAACCTGAAAGCAATTCCCCGGAAACAGCGAGCGGAAGTCCGTAAATCCCTGAAGCTTGGTCTTGAGGTTGCGATTGGGCGCGATGCGGCGGCCCTTGACGAACATTACCGCATCTACGCCACCAGCGTTCGCAATTTGGGAACCCCGGTGTTCCCTCGCGCCCTTTTCCGCGAAATGCTGGCCCGCTTTGGCGAGGATGCCGATATTCTGACGGTACGAAAGGATGGAGAGCCGGTCGCTTCCGTCCTCTCTTTCTACCATGACGGAACGGTCTATCCCTATTGGGGCGGCGGTGTCTTTGCCGCGCGGGCGCTGCGCGCGAACGAGCATATGTATTGGATGCTGATGGAGCATGCGCGGGAGCGCGGCTGCACCTCATTTGATTTCGGCCGCTCGAAGGTCGGCACCGGCCCCTATTCCTACAAGAAGAATTGGGGGTTCGAGCCGCAGCCGCTTGTTTATGAATATCGCCTGGGCGAGGGGGCGACGATGCCCGACCTCAATCCTAACAGCCCGAAATTCAAGATGATGACTGAGATGTGGCAGCGTTTGCCGCTGTGGGTTGCCAATGGCGTCGGGCCTTTCATCGCGAAAAATCTCGGCTGATGGCCAAGCCCGAACTTCTGTTTCTATCGCACCGGATCCCCTATCCGCCTGACAAGGGAGATAAAATCCGGTCGTGGAACATCCTGAAGCATCTGACCGAACGATTTGACGTGCATCTGGGCGCGTTCGTGGATGATCCCGCCGACCGCCAGCACGAGCCCTTTCTGCGATCCATCTGCAAGGATGTGTGCCTGCTCGACGTTGCGACGGGCAGGGCGCGCGCGTCGCGTTTGCTCGGCGGGCTTGCTTCGGCAAAGCCACTCTCCATCGCCATGTGGGAGGACAGGGAAATGCACCGCTTCGTGCGCGCCCTGCTCGACCGGGGCGGCGTCGATCATGTGTTTCTGTTTTCGGGGCAGATGGCCCCCTATGTCCTGAAGCACACCACACGTCGACGCCTGATCGTGATGGACTTCGTCGACATCGATTCCGACAAGTTTCGCCAATATTCCCGGCAGTCGTCCTGGCCCAAGTCAAAGATCTACGCGCGAGAGGCAAAGCTGCTGGCGCAATTCGAAAAGAACGTCGCGCGTAATGTCGATGCCAGCCTGTTCGTTTCCGAGGCGGAGGCTGCGCTCTTCAAATCCTATGCGGGCTCCTACGCCCATACCGTCTATCCGCTGAACAATGGTGTCGATCTGGATTATTTCAGCGCCGATGCGGATTTCACGCCGATGACGCCGGGGCAGCCTGCATTCGTCCTGACGGGCGCGATGGACTATAAGCCCAATATCGATGCCGCCATCTGGATGGCGAAGGATATTCTGCCGCGGGTACGCAAGACACTGCCAAAGGCCGAATTCTGGGTGGTAGGATCCTCTCCGTCAAAAGAGGTAAAGGCCTTGGGTAAGCGTGAGGGCATCAGCGTTACCGGCCGCGTGCCAGACGTGCGGCCCTATGTTGCCGCCGCCGATATTGCCGTTGCGCCGATTCGTATCGCGCGCGGCGTTCAGAACAAGGTTCTTGAGGCCATGGCCATGGGACGCCCTGTTGTCGCGACACAGCACGCATTTTCCGGTATTCACGCGGAACCGGGAAGGGACCTGTGCATCGCCGACAGCGCGGAGGATTTCGCCGCGCAACTGATAGAACTGATGCAGGATGAGGTGCGCCGGCGTGATCTGGGCGCCGCAGCGCGCTCACGCATGGTGGCCGAATATAGCTGGCCGCACCAGATGCAGCGGCTCGATGCGATCATAGAGCGGCACAAGGTAAGCTGAGGAGCGCCTGATCATGAATGAGGCAACGGCCATCGATAGCGCGCATGCGACACCTCTCGTGTCGCAATCCCCTGCCTGGCGTCTGTCGCTGACTGTCTGGGGTGGCCTGGTGCTTGCCATCCTCGCCTTGTTCTGGCGCGACGCGCTCGGCATTTTCGACGCATGGTGGAATAATTCCATCTATCAGCACTGCCTGCTGGTGCCTCCCATCATCGCCTATCTGGTATGGCAGCGCCGCAGGGAAGTGGCCGCGCTGACGCCGCGCCCGTTCCTGCCCGCTGCCGCCCTGTTGCTGCTGGGCGGTGTGGGCTGGCTGCTGGGCGAGGTCGCGGGCGTGGCGCTCGTGCGTCACACGGCGCTCGTCGGCATGCTGATGGTCAGCGTGCCGCTGGTGCTGGGCCTGACAGTCGCGCGCGGCCTGCTGTTCCCGCTATTCTACGCGATCTTCATGATCCCCTTCGGTGATCAGCTTGTCCCGTTTCTGCAGATGATCACTGCGGAAATGAGCATTTTTCTGCTCGATCTGTTCGAGGTGCCGGCATTCATCGACGGCGTCTTTATCCAGATCCCGACTGGCGCCTTTGAAGTGGCGGAGGCGTGCTCCGGCGTCCGTTTTCTGGTCGCCATGGTGGCGTTCGCCACGCTGGTCGCCCATCTATGCTTCAAGAGCACTTTTCGGCGCATTGCCTGCGTGGTCTGTGCGGTTGCGCTGGCGATCATCGCCAATGGCATACGTGCATGGGGCACCATCTATATCGCTCATCTGACCACGCCGGCCTTTGCGAAGGGCGTCGATCACGTCGTCTATGGTTGGTTCTTCTTTGCGATCGTCATGGCCGTGGTGCTGGGGGTAGGCTGGTTCTTCTTCGACCGACCGGTCGACGATCCGGCCTTCGATCCCGCCCGCCTGCAGCGTGTGGCGCCGCGTGTCCCGGCCCCGCCCGCATTCATGATTGCGGCAATTGCAGGCCTCGTCGCCATCGCTGCGGCACCCGTTTACAGCATGGTAGTGGTAGAGGGGGGCACGGACGATATCGTCGCGCGCGTCGACATGCCGGAGGTGCCTGGCTGGACCAAGGTAGCGCGTAATGGTTCAGACTGGACCCCGCTCTATGACAATTCGGATGCGCAGGCGTGGCAAAGCTATGCCGATGGGGAGGGCCGCCGGGTCGACCTTTACATCGCGATCTATGACAGCCAGGGCCCGGATCACGAAATGATCGTCTATGGCAATGGTCTGATCGAACCGGATGGCGACTGGAGCTGGAGCCGCGACATCGCCAATCCGCCCGGCGGCCGTGGCGTGCAATTGCAACGGCGCCCCTGGATTCGCGACGTCTGGCAATATTATCTGATCGGGGACGAATTGATGGGCAGCGACTATGCGGCGAAACTTGCCCTGCTGAAAACGCGGCTCTTCGGCGGACCGGGCCGAGTGGCGACGTTGGTTGTTTCCACGGAGCGAACCGATGCGTCGGATCGAGGGCAGGACGCCATTGCGGATTTCGTCACCGCCATGGGTGCCCCGGACAGCGTCATCGATCAGGCGGCGATTACCGGCTGATGTGCGGCATTGCAGGCGCCTTCGACCGGCGGGACCGGCGCACCCTGCCACCGCAGGTTCTGGACGCCATGACGGACGCGCTGGAACATCGCGGGCCAGACGGGCGCGGGACGTGGAGCAAGCCGGGCATCGCGCTCGGTCACCGGCGACTTTCCATCATCGATCTGACGCATGCAACGCAGCCCATGCCCAGCATGGACGCCCGCTTCCAGATCGTCTTCAACGGAGAGATGTATAATTTCCGGGAACTGAAGGCGACGCTGGAGGCGGCGGGGCACCAGTTTCGCTATGACAGCGATACCGAAGTGCTGATCGAGGCATATCGCGCCTGGGGACCGGACATGCTGCCGCGCCTGCGCGGCATGTTCGCCTTCGCCATCTGGGACGAGGCCGAGCGATCGCTGTTCCTGGCGCGCGACCGTTTCGGGGTAAAGCCGCTCTACATGGCGCATCTGGCCGACGGGCGAACGCTGTTCGGCAGCGAGATGAAGGCGCTGCTGGCCTATCCCAACTTGCCCACCGACATCGATCCGCGCGCAATCGAGGACTATTTCGCCTATGGATATGTCCCCGACGACAAGAGCATCCTGAAGTCGGTCACGAAGCTGCCGCCAGCACATCATGTGACGCTGAAGCAGGGCATGGATGCCCCCACCCCCGTCCGCTATTGGGATCTGGAGTTCCGTCCGAAACACCGCGGATCCTCGGCGCGCCTCGCCGATGAACTCATTCAGCGGCTGGAGGTCGCCGTAGGTAGCCGGATGGTCGCCGATGTGGAGGTGGCGGCCTTTCTGTCCGGCGGCGTCGATTCATCGGCGGTCGTTGCCCTGATGGCGGGCATTTCCGAACGTCAGATCAGAAGCCTGTCCATCGGTTTCGACGAGGGCGGCTTTGACGAGACATCGCATGCGGCGGGGGTTGCCAGGCGTTACGCGACGGAACATCACACGCGGACCGTCACCGCAGATGATTACGGCCTGATCGAGACCCTGGGCCGCGCCTTTGACGAACCCTTCGCGGATGCAAGCGCGGTTCCCACATACCGGGTGTGCGAACTGGCGCGTGAACATGTGAAGGTGGCTTTGTCCGGCGACGGCGCCGACGAGGCGATGGCCGGCTATCGCCGTTACCGCCTGTTCATGAACGAGCAGAAAATCCGTGGCGTGCTGCCCGCCGGGCTGCGGCGCAGCGTCTTTGGCGCCATGGGCCGTGCCTATCCAAAGCTGGACGGCGCGCCGCGTTTCCTGCGCGCCAAAACCACATTGGAGGCGCTCGCCATGGCACCGGGGGAGGCATATTATCACGCCGTCTCCGTCACCTCGGACAATGCGCGCGCCTCCTTATTCTCGGATCGCCTGAAATCGTCGCTGGGTGGGTACGAGGCGCGGCACCTTTATGCGGATACCTTTGCCGCGGCGCCGGCATCGAGCGCCCTGGGGGCGGCGCAATATACCGACATCCGCCACTATCTGCCCGGCGACATACTGACGAAGGTGGACAGAACCTCCATGTCTGTGGGGCTTGAGGCGCGCGAGCCGCTGCTGGATCACGAACTGGTCGAATGGATCGCGGGCCTGCCCCCTTCAAAGCGTCTGCAAGGCGGCGAAGGCAAATGGCTGATGAAGCGCAGCCTCAAACGGCACCTGCCGGACGATATTCTCTATCGAAAGAAAATGGGCTTCGTCGTCCCCATCGAACGCTGGTTTCGCGGCGCACTGGCCGACCGGGTCGCATCGCTCAGCCGTTCATCGCGGGTCGCGGACAGCGGCTGGTTCGACATGCAAAACTTCTCAAAGCTTGCCGCGGATCATCGCAGCGGAAAGGCGGAACACAGCCGCACCTTATGGCAGATGATCATGCTGGAAGAGTCGCTGCGCCGCCTATAATCCACCGCCCTGCTTAACCTGATCGCAGGACCGGATTCCGCTACATTTCCGGCACTTCGACAGGTGCGGACGATGCAGGCGCGGCATCATTGCCCGCTTCCTCGCCCGGAACGCTGACAGGATTTTCGCCGCCGTCGCCTGTGGCGGCTGGTGCGGCGTCCTGACCCTGCTGAGAGGTGTCCGCGCCCGTTTCCGTTCGCCCGGCCGCCAGGGCGGCCTGATGCGCGCGGGCTATGGCGCTTTGCGCTTCGGGCGACAAATTGCTGGCTTCCGCATCGATGCCCAGCTCCCGCAGCGAATTTGCCGTTTCGCGGGGGACGGTACTCGATGTGGACGTCGTTGATGCGGCTGCCGGGCTGGATACCGGCGAAAGGTTGCTCGCCCTAAGGGAACCATAAAAATAAATGAAGATGCCGCCGATGACGAAGATCCCGACGCCCAACCACAGCAGGAGGGCATTGCCGGGAAAGAAATTTCGCGGCTGCCGTTTTCGCATCACCATGGTCTCTGCCTTCCCGCCCCAATTCGGGTGGATCCGTGCTGTGGATCGCTATGCATCAATGTCCCTCAGAATTCGCCGAATCGAAGCAAGAATTAAGCCAACCTGTATAAGCGTTCGGAACCGTTAAGATTTATTCCCGTGCCGTTTAACCTCTCATGAAACCAATTACAAATCTGTCAAGGAAACCGACACTTTTCTCAATATGTTGCGCATACGAAATAAAGTCCGTCCGGCGGTGCGTTAAGCCCTAGCCGGGACCGGTCGCGAGCAAGCAGTGCCTGCTTCATGTCCTCCGGCGTCCAGCGGCCGTCGCCCACCATGGCAAGGCAGCCGGTGATTGATCGAATCTGGTGGTGCAGGAAACTTGGCGCCTCCGCATCGACGATGATTCGGTCGCCCTCTCTTCGCACGGCCAGATGCGACATGGTCTTGATGGGGCTTTTCGCCTGGCACTGTGCCGCGCGAAAGGTGGTGAAATCATGTTTGCCGATCAGATGCTGGCTGGCGGCGTGCATGGCGGCCTCGTCCAGCTGTTGCGGCACGCGCCATTCGCGCCCGGTGGTCAGCGTCAGCGGCGCACGGCGATTGCGGATGACGTAGCGATAGGCGCGGGCCCTGCAATCGAACCGCGCATGAAAATCCTCTGAGACCTGGGCGCACTCCAGAATCGCGATGGGATGCGGGCGCAGCTTTGCATTCAGCGCCTCTGACAGGCGGAACGGTGTGAAATCGCGCTGCAGATCGACATGGGCGACCTGACCCAGCGCATGGACGCCCGAATCGGTGCGGCCACAGCCGAACAGTGTTGGCGTCTCACCCGCAAACTCTCCAAAGGCATCCTCGATCGCCGCCTGCACGGTCGCGCCATGGGCCTGCCGCTGCCAGCCCATGAACGGGCGCCCGTCATATTCGATTGTCAGGCGATAGCGGGGCACGGATCGATACGCGCGGGCATGGCAAAGCCGTTCAGGAAATCCTTAATACCGACGGGGCGTTTCCCCGGCCGCTGGACCAGCCGCAGCCGCAGGGCATCGGTACCACAGGCGATGACACGTCCCTCGTCCAGAACCGTACCTGCTGCACCGCGGTCGGCAACCACCGCGGCCTCCAACACCTTGATCCGTTCGCCATTGGCGAGGAACCAAGCGCCTGGGGCGGGATTGAACGCCCGCACGGCGCGCTCCACGTCCACGGCATCGCGCGTGAAGTCCAGCTCGGCCTCCGCCTTGTCGATCTTTCGCGCATATGTCGCGCCCTCATGCGGCTGCGGTTCGGCACGCAGCGCGGCAAGATCGCCAAGCGCCTCGACTGTCAGCTCGGCCCCGACGAGCGCCAGCTCGTCTGTCAGCATCCCTGCCGTCTTTCCCGCGATTTCCACCTGCCGCGTCAACAGCATCGCCCCAGTGTCCAGCCCCGCATCCATCTGCATGATGGTCACGCCCGTCACCCTGTCGCCATCCAGAATGGCGCGCTGCACCGGCGCCGCACCGCGCCAGCGCGGCAATAGAGATGCGTGTATGTTGATACAGCCGTGGCGGGGGGCGTCGAGGATCGCCTGCGGCAGGATCAGGCCATAGGCAGCGACGATGGCCACATCCAGATCCAGCCCTGCAAAGGCGGTTTGCTCCGCCGCCCCCTTCAGGGACTCGGGATGGCGCACCAGCAGGTCGAGTTCCTGCGCAAGTTCATGCACGGCAGAACGCTGCACCTTCTTTCCGCGCCGCGCGGCGCGGGGCGGCTGTGTGTAAACGGCGGCGATGTCATGCCCCGCCGCGTGCAGCTGCCGCAGGGCGGTCGCGGCGAAAGGAGGGGTTCCCATAAAGGCGAGGCGCATGCGCGCGGGCTACGCCGCCGGTGACTGTTGCGCAACCTTTGTCGCGGGCGGGTGGGCCTGTCGATGCCTTGCCCGCCGGGCATAAGAACGGCCGCTTCAATTGGTGCGCTTGTTCACTTTGCGTCCCGCCCTAAATGAACATCATGTCATCTCCTGAAATCGAAGCGCTGACCCAGGCTCTCTCGCGTCTCCCCGGGCTTGGCCCCCGGTCGGCCCGGCGAGCGGTCCTGCACCTGCTGAAAAGGCGAGAGACTGCGTTGAAGCCCTTGCAGGCGGCGTTGCAGGCCGTCGATCTGTGCATGTCCACCTGTTCGATCTGCGGCAATATCGATACGTCCGATCCTTGCCATATCTGTACAGATCACCGCCGCGACGAAACGTTGCTGGCCGTTGTGGAGGAGGTGGCGGACCTGTGGGCGATGGATCGCGCGCGCCTGTTCGCCGGGCGCTATCACGTCCTTGGCGGCAGGCTGTCCGCGCTGGAGGGCGTCGGCCCCGATGATTTGTCGGTGGAACCCTTGCTGGCGCGCGTTCGCGGCGGCGTCGTCAGCGAAGTGGTCCTCGCCATGAACGCCACCATGGAGGGGCAGACCACGCTGCATTATCTTGCCGAACGGCTGCAGGATGCCGGTGTGTCGGTAACCACGCTGGCGCATGGCGTTCCGGTCGGGGGCGAACTGGACTATCTGGATGAGGGCACGATCGCCCAAGCCTTGCGGGCGCGGCGACCGCTTTCTACATAGGCCGCTATGGCTATTCTTCCTATTGTCGAGACCCCGGACCCACGCCTGAAGCAGGTGTCGCAGCCCGTCGATGCCGTCACTGACGAGCTGCGCCGTCTGATGGACGATATGCTGGAAACGATGTACGCGGCGCCGGGCATTGGCCTCGCGGCGATACAGGTGGGTGAACCCGTGCGGGTTCTCGTCATAGATCTGCAGGAACTGCCGGAGGGCGAGGAAGACGAGGATAAGCGCGTGCGTGCGCCCCTTTATTTCGTGAATCCGGAAATCCTCGAACGGTCGCAGGAAATGACGACCTATAATGAGGGCTGCCTGTCGGTGCCGGAGCAATATGCCGAAATCGACCGCCCCTCCGTCATTCGTGCCCGCTGGCTCGATTATGACGGCAATGCTCATGAACAGGAAATCGACGGTTTCCTTGCCACCGTGCTGCAGCACGAGATGGACCATCTGGAGGGCATCCTCTTCATCGATCATCTGTCCAAGCTGAAGCGCGACATGGTCCTGAAGAAGCTGACGAAGATGCGGAAGCTGGCCGCCTGATCAGACGGCTGCCTCGCGGGCGGCTTCAATTTCCTCCTGTGCGGCAATGACGGCCTCTTGGTATTTGTAGGGAAGCGCACAGCGAACCGCACAGATTAGTGTCCGTGCCGACACGGTGTAGGATAAATCGACCGGAATTGGCTGAAATCTAATTGGAAAATAGGATTCCAAATGAGACTCTTCCGCTCGTTCCTTCTCATCGTCACGTCGGAAAAACCCCCGCCTCGCTTTGCGGGCGGGCGCACCGGCCCCCGTATAGGTACGCGCGCGCGTGCGCGCACATGCGCGCTGAGTGTGCGTTTTGTCCGGTTCGCCTGATCGGTGGGGGGTGTCCGGTTTGTGCCGCCGCACCGGCGTCGGCGTGTATCGGCGCGAAAATCGACGGTTGAACTAGCGGCGCAGTTTTCCGGCGATTTCGTCCGCTACGTCCTCAGGCGACCTCAGCTTCGTCTGGTCTTCTCCGGGAAAGGCCTTTGCCCGCATCGCCGTCGCGGTACCGCCCGGATCGACGACATGGGTAAGGACGTCGGCCAGGCCGTCCATTTCTTCGCCATAGCTTTGCACCAGCGTCACCAGCGCGGACTTTGACGCGGCATAGGGTCCCCAAAAGGCACGCGGCGTCTTTGCGACAGAGGATGTGATCGCAACCACATCCGCCTTCGGCGCGGCACGAAGCAGCGGATCGAACGCCTTCAGCAGGCGAAAATTGGCGGTGACGTTCAGCTTGAACAGCGTCTCGAACTCGTCGGGATCGCTATGGGGCAGGGGCCCAAGGTCGCCCAGCATGGCCGCGTTCAGGATCAGGGCGTCCAGCCGACCCCAGCGACCAGCAACGGCCTGCGCCAGCCTGTCCACCGCCTCGAAATCGGCAAGGTCGAACGGCGCGAGCGTCGCGGTGCCGCCGGCTGCGTGGATCTCGTCCTCGACTTCTTCGAGACCGCCTTCGGTGCGGGCGGTCAGGAGAACATGATAACCCTGTGCCGCCAGATGTTTTGCAGTGGCGGCGCCAATGCCGCGGGACGCACCGGTGACGAGCGCGAGAGCCTGGGGAGACGCGCCACTCATTCCGCGGCCTGCGCTGCCAGCAGGCTGAACTGGTCCGGTCCCGCTTCATCCTCCTGATCGGTCAGGCTGGTGGGATAGGCGCCGGTGAAACAAGCGTCGCAAAATTGCGGCTTGGTATCATCGCGCGATGCAAGGCCGAGCGCGCGGTAAAGGCCGTCGACAGTGATGAACGACAGGCTGTCCGCCTTGATGAAGGCGCGCATCCGTTCGATGTCCATCTGCGCCGCCAGCAATTTGGAACGATCCGGCGTATCGACGCCATAGAAGCAGGGATTGCGCGTCGGCGGGCTCGCAATGCGCATGTGCACCTCCTTCGCCCCGGCATCACGCATCATCTGCACGATCTTCAGGCTGGTGGTGCCGCGCACGATACTGTCATCGATCAGGACGACGCGCTTGCCCTCGACGACGCCGCGATTGGCATTGTGTTTCAGCTTCACCGACAGGTCGCGAATGCCCTGACCCGGCTGAATGAAGGTGCGACCGACATAATGGGATCGGATGATACCCTGTTCGAAGGGGATACCCGCTTCCTGTGCAAACCCCAGCGCGGCGGGGTTGCCGCTGTCCGGGACGGGAACGACGACATCGGCGTCGACCGGACTTTCCTTCGCCAGCTCGGACCCGATGTTCTTCCTGACCGCATAGACGCTGTTGCCGTCCAGCGTGCTGTCGGGCCGCGAGAAATAGACATGTTCGAAAATACACGGACGTGGGGCGTGATCGCCAAAGGGGCGCAGGGACCGGATGCCCTTTTCGCCGATCACAAGCAGCTCGCCGGGATCGACCTGGCGGATGAAGGTCGCGCCAACGATGTCCAGCGCCACCGTTTCGGATGCCACGATATAGGTTTCTTCCAGCTTGCCCAGAACCAGCGGGCGAATGCCCAGCGGGTCGCGACAGGCGATCAGTCCTTCCGGCGTCAGACAGGCAAGGCTGTAGGCGCCCTCCACCTGCTTCAGCGCGTCGATGATTCGGTCGAGAAGCGGCCGGTACGCCGATGTCGCGACCAGGTGGATCAGAACCTCCGTGTCGCTGGTCGACTGGAAGATGGAGCCGCGCTTGTTCAGCGCCTTCCTAAGGTGCAGCGCGTTGGAGATATTGCCGTTATGCGCCACCGCGAAGCCACCCGAAGACAGTTCGGCGAACAGGGGCTGCACATTGCGCATGGCCGTCTCGCCCGTTGTCGAATAACGCACATGACCGATGGCGGCATGGCCGGGCAATTGCCGGATCGCTTCCTCCGAATCGAAATTGCCGGCGACGTGACCCATTTCCCGCTTGGTATAGAACAGCGTACCGTCCCAGCTGGAAATGCCCGCCGCCTCCTGCCCGCGATGCTGCAGCGCATGCAGGCCCAGCGCGGTCAGCGCCGCGGCCCCCTCGGCGCCATATACGCCGAATACGCCGCACTCCTCGCGCAGCTTGTCGTCGTCGAAAGGATTGGTTGTGAGCATGAACAGAGGTTCCGGACGGCTGCGGAGTAGCCCGCATATAGGCGCGTCGCATACGAATGTCACCAAAGGGACTGCCATGCGTTGGGCGCATGAAAGGAGAAAAGAAATGGCAAAGGAACACGGTTCGCAGATCAAGAACGATGAGACCTATGAAGAGCTGAGGGATCAGGGCGCTTCGAAGGAGAAGGCCGCCCGCATCGCAAACGCGCAGGCCAGCGGAAGTGTGGATCGCGACAGCAGAAAATATGAGGACCGCACAAAGGACGAGCTTTACGAGGAGGCCCAGGAAATCGGCATAGAGGGCCGGTCGGACATGTCGAAGGACGAGCTGATCGAGGCGCTGAGAAATCATTGAAGGTGGGGGCCGTCGCGATTAGCCTGTCGCCATGAACATGCGCGAAGAGGGCGACACGCTCGACCTGAAATTCAATGCCGATGGCCTCGTGACCGCCGTGGCCACCGATGTGGCCACGGGCGAAGTCCTGATGCTGGCCCACATGAATGCAGAGGCGTTCCGCCTGACTCAGGAAACCGGAAAGGCGCATTTCTGGTCCCGATCCCGCAAATCATTGTGGATGAAAGGGGAAACCAGTGGAAACGTGTTGCGCGTCCGCGAAATCCGCGTCGACTGCGATCAGGACGCGATATGGTTGCAGGTCGAGCCAACAGGGCCAGCCTGTCACACCGGGCGGCGGAGTTGTTTTTATCGACGCGTCGACAAAGACGGATCGCTAATCCACGACGCATAAAAATGGGGCGCGGATTCGCCGCGCCCCATTTCTAACGATGGCGACCTTCAGGCGCGGCGACGGCGCGCTGCGATCAGGCCCGCGAGACCCAGACCGAGAAGACCCAAAGCCGCGGGTTCCGGCACGTCTTCGACCGCCGGGGCGACTGCCAGACCCAGCAAACCGCCAAGACCGGCCTGTAGATCGCCAAGGCGGGTTGCCTCAGCCGTCGTCAGGTTGATGCTGAACAGTTCGAAGCCGATCTCGCCGGTGTCGAGGAGCGCGTAGGCCGTATTGGACGAACCATCGACAGACAGAATATCGAACCCCGCATCTTCACCGAAATCCAGCATCATGCCGTCGATCATCAGCGTTCCGATGGTGTCGAGGATGCCCGTATTGTTCGCCAGCGTTGCCAGTGAGTTTAGGTCGGAATCGAGGACGTACTGCGTGGTGTTGCCCGCGACGCCATTATTGGCGGCAAAGCTGTTCGTATAGGCATTGCCGACGATGGAGGGGATGACGCCTTCGTTCTCGTCACCTGCGTCATAGGCCAGCATGGTCACGCGCGTCGTGCCGCCATCATTCGGATTATATACGATATTTTCGCGGTTCGTATTGACGGTGCGCAGGCGGTCGATGGTCGGGTTGAAATCGATGTCGCCGCTCATCACCCCTGTGGGCTCTGCCGCAGGAGATGGGCTGGCCAGCGTCGCTACACCTGTCGTGGAATTGATGGTGTAGTAGCTGTCATTTTCGTCAGAATAGCCGTAAAGCTGCCCGTCCAGGGGACGGAAATCGACACCCATTAAATTGGCTGCACCCGAAATAGCCGTCTGGTTGACGGTTCCCGGCGCATCGACATCGAAGCTGACCAGCGTCGTGCCATTATTGCTGAGCGTGTAAGCGGTGGGGCCTGCCAAGGCCGAAGTGGCTATGCCGGCAAGCAGGGTGGCGGCTGTTTTTGTAATCAACTTCATTACGATACTCCCAAATCAACACTGTTCCCCGCCGTTACGAACACGCAATCATTGTGCCAGTTAGAAGTTAACCTTGGTTAGCAACCACTTCCGCCGCATTCCGCCGCTGAGTTAACCATAAGTGTAAAGCAGGCCGACAGCTGCGGCTCTTCTTGACGTTTACGTCAACGTAAATTAGACGAGGATGATGATGTCCGCTGCACTGCTTAGCAAAATCAGCCCCGCCGACGCCGCTTCGTTCACGATCGCGGATCTTGCGCGTGAGTTCGATGTAACGGCGCGCACGATCCGCTTTTATGAGAGCGAGGGACTTCTCTCTCCGGAACGGGAGGGGCAGAACCGCATCTACTCGAAACGCGACCGTGCCCGGCTCGGGTGGATCTTGCGAGGCAAGCGCGTGGGCTTCAGCCTGGCCGAAATTCGCGAACTGCTGGATATTTATAAATCCGGCGGCCCAGCGAAACAGCGAGTGGCGCTGGTCGGCAAATGCCGCGAACGTGTGGACGCGCTGAAGCGCCAGCGCATGGATATCGACGATACGATCGCAGACCTGCAGGCGTTTCTTCATGCCGTTGAAGAAATGCCGGATTTGAAGGAAAAAGCCGCAAATGCCTGAATATACCGCCCCCGTGCGTGACACGCAGTTCGTGATGACGGACGTTCTCAACCTGCAGAAATATGCCGATCTGCCGGGCTTTCGGAATGCCGACGGCGACACCATCGCCGCGGTTCTGGAAGAGGGCGGCAAGTTCGTGTCCGAGGTTCTGTTTCCGCTGAACCAGGTCGGCGACCATGAGGGGTGTACGCGGCAACAGGATGGCAGTGTTACCACACCTGCCGGTTTCAAGGCGGCATATGATCAGTTCGTCGAGGGCGGCTGGGGCACGTTGGGCCAGAATGCCGACTATGGCGGGCAGGGCCTGCCGCACGTCGTGTCGATGGCGTTCGAAGAATATATGTGTTCCGCCAACATGGCGTTCGCCATGTATCCCGGCCTGACCGCGGGGGCGATCGCCGCCATCAACGTCAAGGGCAGCGACGAGCAGAAACAGACCTATATGCCAAAGATGATCTCGGGCGAGTGGACCGGCACCATGAACCTGACGGAACCGCATTGCGGCACCGATCTGGGCCTGATCCGCACCAAGGCAGCAGATGCGGGCGGCGGCAGCTACAAGATTTCCGGTCAGAAGATCTTCATTTCCGCTGGCGAGCACGACCTTTCAGAAAACATCATTCATCTGGTTCTCGCCAAGCGCGAGGACGCGCCCGACAATGTGAAGGGCATTTCGCTGTTCATCGTGCCCAAATTTCTGGTGAACGAAGACGGTTCGATCGGAGAGCGGAACGGCGTCATCTGCGGCTCCATAGAGGAAAAGATGGGCATTCACGGCAACGCCACCTGCGTCATGAATTATGACGAGGCGACCGGCTATCTGGTCGGCGAGCCGGAAAAAGGGCTGGCCGCGATGTTCATCATGATGAATGCCGCGCGCCTGGGTGTCGGCCTGCAGGGGCTGGCGCAGGGTGAGGTCGCCTATCAGAACGCCGTCACCTATGCGCGGGAACGCCGTCAGGGCAGGGCGCTGACCGGTCCGGAAGACAAGGATGCGAAAGCCGACCCGATAATGGTCCATCCCGACGTGCGCCGCATGTTGATGGATGCCCGCGCGTTTACGGAGGGTGCCCGGGCGCTGACCATGTGGGCGGCGCTGCAGATCGATCTGGCCCACCATGCGGAAACGGAGGAGGAACGCGAAGAGGCGGATGAGATCGTCGGCCTGCTGACCCCGGTCATAAAGGGCTACTTTACCGACAAGGGGTTCGAGACGGCGGTGAACGCGCAGCAGGTATATGGCGGCCACGGGTACATCACCGAATGGGGCATGGAACAATATGTCCGCGACGCCCGCATCGCCCAGATATACGAGGGGACGAACGGCATCCAGGCGATGGATCTGGTGGGGCGAAAGCTGGGCCGGAATGGCGGCAAGGCGCTGATGCAGTTCGCGGCCATGGTCACAGAGGAAATCGAGGCGGCCAAGGCGGACGAGGTTCTGGCGCCGCTGGCTGCCAAGCTGGAAAAGGCCGGCGGCGAATTGCAGGCCGCGACCATGTGGCTGATGCAGAATGGTACCGCCAATCCGAACGACGCCGGTGCGGGGGCGGTGCCCTACATGCACCTGATGGGCGTGGTATCGCTGGGCCTGATGTGGCTGAAAATGGCGCGGGCGGCGCAGGCCCGTCTGGCCGATGGCGCATCGGACGACGGTTTCTACACCGCCAAGCTGATCACCGCCCGCTATTATATGGACCGCTATCTGCCCGACGCCGGCGCCCTGCGCCGCAAGCTGGAGGCTGGCGCGGAGAGCATGATGGCATTGCCGGAAGAGGCGTTCGCGCGCGGATAAGTAGTGCCGTCCCTCCCCTTTCGGGGAGGGGTTTGAGGCGGGGCATCGTCCCTACCTAGCGAGCAGATCGAATGAAGGCGCGCGCAGTCGCGCTACCCGCAGGCCGGATAGCGGCGCGGGTTATCGAGGAGGACCGAGATATGACCGAAGCCTATATCTACGATGCCGTTCGCACCCCCCGCGGGCGGGGAAAGTCCGACGGCGCCCTGCACGAGATTACGCCGGTCCAGTTGGCGACGCAGGTCCTGCAGGCACTGCGGGACCGTACGCAGGTCGACACGGCGGACATAGACGATGTCGTCCTGGGCTGTGTCAGTCCGGTGGGCGAGCAGGGCGGTGACATCGCCCGCACCGCTGTGATTACCGCCGATTATGCGGAAACCACGGCGGGCGTACAGGTCAACCGCTTCTGCGCGTCCGGGCTGGAGGCGACGAACATGGCTGCGGCAAAGGTGATGTCGGGCGAAGCGATGTTCGCAATCGGCGGCGGCGTCGAGAGCATGAGCCGCGTTCCAATGGGCTCCGACGGGGCGGCCTGGGCGACGGATCCGGCGGTCAATTTTCATGCCTATTTTGCGCCGCAAGGCATTTCCGCCGACCTGATCGCGACGAAATACGGGTTCAGCCGCGATGATGTGGATGCCTATGCCGTTGAATCGCAGAGGCGCGCGGCGAATGCATGGGAAAAGGGCTATTTCAAAGGGTCCATCGTGCCGGTGAAGGACGTGATCGGAGAGGTCGTTCTGGACCGGGACGAGCATATGCGCCCTGGCACGGACATGCAGGGCCTGGGCGGTCTGAATCCCTCTTTCGAGGCGCTTGGCACGCAAATGCCCGGATATGACGACGTCGTGCTGCAGAAATATCCCGAACTGGAGAAGATCAACCATGTGCACCATGGCGGCAATTCTTCCGGTATCGTGGACGGCGCCGCCGGTATTCTGATCGGTTCAAAGGAAATGGGTGACAAATACGGTCTGAAACCGCGCGCCCGTATCCGCGCCATGGCCTCCATCGGGTCGGAACCGACCATCATGTTAACCGGACCGGAATTCGTGACGCGAAAGGTGTTGCAGCGGGCCGGCATGGATGTGGGCGACATCGACATCTACGAACTGAACGAGGCATTTGCCGCCGTCGTCCTGCGCTACATGCAGGCCCTCGACATTGATCATGATCGTATCAACCTGAATGGCGGTGCCATCGCCATGGGGCATCCGCTGGGTGCGACGGGCGCCATGATTCTGGGTACCGTTCTGGACGAACTGGAGCGGACCGGAAAGGGCACGGCCCTCGCCAATCTCTGCGTCGGCGCCGGCATGGGCACCGCGACCATCATCGAGCGGGTATAGGACGGGAGCAGGACATGAACACCGATACGATCAAATTTGATCTGGACGCCGATGGCATTGCACTGCTGACCATCGATCTGCCGGGCCAGTCGATGAACGTCATAACGACACAATTCCAAAACGACCTGCGCACCCTGGTCGAAAAAATCGCTGACGATGATGCGATCAGGGGCGCCGTCATTACATCGGGCAAGCCATCCGGCTTCATGGCCGGGGCTGACCTGAAGGGCATGGGCGACTTTGGTGCGGGTCAGCAGGAAAGCGGCGCGACGGCAGGCAAGTCTCGAATGGCGCAATTGTTCGAGGCGGTTTGGCCCGTGAACGAAATCCTGCGAAAGCTGGAAACCTGCGGAAAGCCGGTCGCCTGCGCCATTAACGGCCTGGCGCTGGGTGGCGGGCTGGAGGTCGCCTTGGCCTGTCATTACCGTGTCGTCGCGGATGATCCAAAGATAAAGCTAGGCCTGCCAGAGGTCATGGTCGGACTGATGCCTGGCGGTGGCGGTACGCAGCGCCTGCCGCGCCTGATCGGCGTACAGCCTGCGCTGATGTATTTGCTGCAAGGTAAAACAATGTCGCCGCAGGAGGCGCAGGGCTTTGGCGTGGCGCATGAAATCGCGCCGTTGGAGGAAATCGTCGAGAAGGCAAAAGCCTGGGTGAAGGCAAATCCAAAGGGCGGCGTGCAGCCCTGGGATCAGAAGAAGTTCAAATTCCCTGGCGGCCCTGCAAGTGCCATGAGCCCCGGCTTCGCGCAGACCTTCATCGGCGGCACGGCGATGACCATCAAGCAGACCAACGGCAATATGAACGGACCCTTTGCGATCCTTTCGGCCGTTTACGAGGGCACGCAATTGCCGATGGATACGGCACTGCGCGTGGAATCGAAATATTTTACCCGGCTGGTGGCGGATCCGCAGGCCGCGAACATGGTCCGCTCTCTGTTCATATCGAAACAGGCGGCGGAAAAGGGCGCGCGCCGTCCCGAAGGCATTCCGCCGATGAAGACGCAAAAGCTGGGCATGCTGGGTGCCGGCATGATGGGCGCCGGAATTGCGCTGGTGTCTGCCCGTGCGGGCATCAACGTTGTCCTGCTCGACCGCACGCAGGAGGCGGCGGAAAAGGGCAAGCAATATACCGCCGACAAGCTGGGCAAGCGCATGTCCGCCGAGAAGGTGCAGCCGATCCTCGATCGCATCCACCCCACGACCGACTATGCCGATCTAGCGGGGTGCGACCTGATCGTAGAAGCGGTTTTCGAAGACCGCGACATCAAGGCGGAAACCACGAAGAAGGTAGAGGCCGTCGTTGGTCCCGACACCATATTCGGGTCGAATACATCGACGCTGCCGATTACCGGACTGGCCAAGGCATGGTCGCGGCCGGAGACGTTCATTGGTATTCATTTCTTCTCACCGGTTGAAAAAATGCCCTTGGTCGAAATCATTGTGGGCGAGAAAACCGGTCCGGAAGCCATTGCAAAGGCGTTGGATTACGTCGCGCAGATCCGGAAAACGCCTATCGTGGTCAATGACAGCCGCGGCTTCTACACTTCACGCTGTTTCGGCACCTATGTGCAGGAGGGGACGGCCATGCTGGGCGAGGGTATAAACCCGGCGCTGATTGAAAATGCCGGCAAGCACATGGGCATGCCCGTCGGCCCGCTCGCTGTATCCGACGAGGTGTCGATCGAGCTGGGCCACAGGGTGATGCAGCAGATGAAGAAGGATATGGGCGACGCCTATAAACCCGGCGCAGCCGACGACGTCGTCGAGAAGATGATGGCGGAGGGTCGCACCGGACGCAAATCGGGCAAAGGCTATTACGACTATGGCGAGGGCGGCAAGCAGCTGTGGCCTGGTCTGCGGGAGGCGTTCCCGCCAGCGGATGGCCCCGCCGATCCAGAAGTGCAGGAAATACAGGAAAGGCTGAAATTCCGCCAGCTGGTCGAATGTGCACGCTGCTTTGCCGAGGATGTTCTCGAAACGCCGGAAGACGGAGATTTGGGCGCGATCCTGGGCTGGGGGTTCATGCCGTCCACCGGTGGGCCGTTCAGCCATATGGATACGCTGGGCCTGGACCGGGTCGTGCAGATACTCGACCGTTTGGCTCAGACGCATGGAGAGCGCTTTGCGCCGCCGCAGATGCTACGCGACATGGCGAAGAGGGGTGAGACCTTTTACGGTGGAAATACCCGGCGCATGGCCGCCTGACCCCTATCGGAGGGGCTTAATGTACCGCGTCTCTCCGATGCGCGCGCGCACCTGTCTGTTGTCGATGTTTCAGGCTGGTTCCCTGGCTTCTCTCGGCTCACCGCACAGGGGACTCGCTTCATCGACAGCAGGACGCTGATTTCTTTTATATTAATGTTCCATCTGTCATGATCGCGCGGGACAGGAGGAAAATGAAATGCGGGCAGCGTCCACCATGATGAACCACTTTAAGTTGCGGCAGACTGTGTCTGCGGCGTTTTACGTCGCGACGATGCTGCTCCTGCTTGGCATGTGGCAGCCCGCCCAAGCACGCTCTCTCAGCGATATCGAAAAATATGCTGCCATCGTGGTCGACGTCGATACGAATGAAGTCCTCTATGCGCACAAGGCGGATGCCGCGCGTCATCCCGCCTCCATCACGAAGGTGATGACGATGATGCTGGCCTTCGATGCGCTCGACGCCGGCAAGATCAAGATGGACGATCGGGTCGTCATGTCGGCCCATGCAGCGGCGCAGCCCCCCTCCAAACTGGCGCTGGGCAAGGGTGGTTGGCTGACGGTTGAGGAGGCGATCCGAGTTCTTGCAACCAAGTCCGCCAACGACGTGGCGGTTGCGCTGGGCGAGCATCTGGCAGGTACGGAAGTCGCCTTTGCACAGGAAATGACGGAGAAGGCCCGATCGATCGGGATGAATGCAACGGCGTTCTACAACGCCTCCGGACTACCGAACCCCGCACATTCGACGACGGCGCGCGACCTCGCTACCATGTCGGCGTACCTCATTCAGCATTATCCGCATTATTATGCGTTTTTCTCGCAGCAGCAGTACAATTTCTACGGCAAGATCCTGCCGAACCACAACCGGCTGCTAGGTAAGCTGGTGGGCCTCGATGGGATCAAGACCGGCTTTACCAACGCGTCTGGCTTCACGCTCGCGGCATCGGCTCAGCGCGATGGCAAACGTCTGGTCGGTATTGTGCTGGGCGCACCGTCCACGAAGCTGCGCAACGACAATATGGCAAATCTGATCAATGCCGGGTTCGATGTTCTGCGGCAGCGGAAGTTTGGTCGCAACGTTACGGTCGCCAGCTATATGAGTGAACCGGATCAGGCGCTGGGTAATTGGAACCCGGTCGTCGCGCAGGGATCACTGGATGAAGCTGAAGAGCCGGACTTTCAGCCCACGGCGGGAAATTAAGCTAAGCAGCCCTGGGGTCGTTAAACTTCGGGTTCTAGCAGTTCGTGCAGGTGCACGACCAGATATTTCATCTCTGCATCATCGACGGTGCGCTGTGCATGAGCGCGCCACGCCTTTTCAGCGGTCTTATAGTCGGGGAAGATGCCCACAATATCGAGTGCAGAGGAATCTTCGAACTCCAGTCCGCGTGGATCCTTGACCCGACCCCCGAACACGAGGTGCAATTTGCTGTCTGAAGCGTCGTGCTGTTTCATATCCGCAGCTATAGCGCCGCATGCTCGGCCTGCAAGCGCCTCATTGTATCCTCCATGAAGGCATCGAAATCTTCGCCGGTCCAGGCGCGGTGGTCGCCGTCGGCATAAGCGATGGCGTTCCGGTGATAGATGGCAGCATTCAACCGGTTCGGGAGCCAATTGTCGCGCGTACGAATGACTTTTGCCGGGCTGCCAACGACGATGCTGTTCGGCGGCACGATCGTGCCGTCCTTTACATAGGCGTGTTGCCCGACGATGGAGTTGTCCCCGATCACAGCGCCGCCATAAATGGTGGAATTGATGCCGATCAGGCAATTATCACCTATCGTGCAATTATGAAGGGTCGCCCTGTGGGTGATCGAACAATGTTCGCCTACCGTGACAGGGCCGCCGGGATCCGTGTGGATCATGACGAAATCCTGTATGTTCGTCATGGCGCCGATGCGGATCGACGCCGCCTCCGATCGCATGACCACATTCATCCAGACGGATGAACCACGGCCCAGCTCTATGTCGCCATAAAGCTGGGCCGACGGGTCCACATAGGCGGCCTCACCTGTCGAGAGGCGGGACCTCAACTGATGCGTTTCTTCATCAATGTGACAAGGCCGTCAAAGCCATTGCGGCTGATATAGGCGTTGAAATCCTGTTCCTGCGTCAGCGCCATATTGACGCCGGAAACCTTCAGGTTGCGGATTTTGAAATCATTGCTGCCCTTTTTACGGACCTGCCAGACGGCATCGACCGGGTTGCCGGATTTCGGCGTGATGCGCGTGTAGACTTCCACATCGCCGCGGCTTCCCCGCGGAACGGCACGCGTTACCGACAGTTCGGAATCCTCAAAAGCGAACAGATTATTCGTGTAGGTAGCGACGACCCATTGCGGGAAGACCTTCATATACTCACGATACTGTGTGTCGCTGATGTCCTGACGGTGGCGGCGGATCAGATACTGGCCAATATAATTCACGTCGAAATTGCTGGCGAGCATCTTGCGCAGTTCTTCCTGCGTCTGCGGCGACTGCGCGTCGCCCGAGCGGATCACGCCAAATGCATCTTCCGCCAGACCGTCGATAAAGGCCGACGCGGCCTTTGTGTCGCTATCGGTCGCGGCCTGCGCTGAAGCGGGCGTCGCAACAAGGATGCTGAGGGGGGCTGCCATCGAAACGAGGGCGGCCGCTATGAAGGGCTTATGGAATTTCATGGAAATACTCCTACTTACCGGCGCGCAGGACATAGGATATGACCGCCGCGCGCTCGTCTGGTTTCTTCAAACCGGGAAAGGCCATTGTGGTTCCCTTCACGGTCTTCCGTGGGTCGTTCAGATATTCGTCGAGGCTGTCGCGGCCCCAGACGATATTCGATGCCTTCATGGCCGGGGAATAGCGCTTGAAATCAGCGGTTCCCGCTTCGCGACCGGACAGGCGCGTCAGGGAAGGACCCAGACGTACCTTTTCCCCCGGGGTGTTGGGATCCCAGTGGCACGCACCGCAGCGTGTCTTGAACAGCGCTGCGCCATCAGGCGCGGAGAGGGCAGGGACCGACAGGAAGGCCGCAATACCAGCGGCGATGGCAAACTTTATATGACCGTACATCGAAAAGGCGATTCCTCACTCTAGGTAGCTATTCCTATCGCAAGAATCCGATGAATTCGCGGTGAATTTCTCAAATGAATTTTCGGAGTGCCACGCAGATGCCCGCGCCTGCCCCGGCGTAGCTGCATAGCGCGGCGAAAGGCTCGATCAGTACCGCCGCAGCAGTCCAACCAGCTTGCCCTGTACCTTCACCTGGCTGGCGCGGTAGTTTTGCGGCTTGTAATCCTTGTTGGCGGGATCCAGCCGGATCATGTCGCCATTCTTGTTGAGCGTCTTCAGGGTTGCATCATTATCGTCGACTAGGGCCACGACGATGTCACCTGTGCGGGCATCGTCGCACCGTTCGATAAGGGCGTAGTCGCCGTCAAAGATGCCGGCCTCGATCATGGAATCGCCGGACACCTCCAGCGCATAATGATCGCCCTTCCCCAGCAGGGACGTAGGCAGGCTCAGGGTTTCCGTGGTCTCCAGCGCTTCAATGGGCTGACCTGCGGCGATACGACCGTGAAGCGGGATGTCGACAATATCCGGTTCTGAATCGTTGGCCGCCCGAACACTCTTGGGCTTGGCGCCGAAATCGACCTTTCTTACTTCGGCTTCGGGCATACGCAGAACCTCCAGCGCACGCGCGCGGTTTGCGAGGCGGCGGATGAACTTCCGCTCCTCAAGGGCGCTGACAAGGCGGTGAACGCCACTTTTCGACTTCAGGTCGAGAGCTGCCTTCATTTCTTCAAAGGAAGGAGAAACGCCGGTCTTCCGCAACCGTTCGTCGATGAACCTCAACAGTTCGAATTGCTTCGCCGTCAACATCGTTCGCGCTCCGTTCCCATGAACAATAGAAGAACGGGTAGGGGGTAAATCAGGTCCTGTCAAGTATCAGGACGGGCACCGACTCGCCGGTGGCGGCGGGTTTGGCATGGGGCGGACGTATGATCAGCGAATTCGCCCGTGCCAGCGCCGCCAATTGCGCACTGTCCTGTGTCGCGAGCGGCGCCACAACGTCGCCGGAGAGGGTGGCACGCAGATGATCGCGCCTGTCTCCGTTCGCCGGGAGGGGCTGGCCCAGCCGTGCATTGGTCTCGCCCAGCGTCGGATCCGCTCCGCGAAGGGCGAGGACCATCGGCCTGACGAAGAGAAGCATGCAGACATAAGCGGAGACCGGGTTGCCCGGTAGCCCGACCAGGCGGGCAGCGCCGAGAGTTCCTGCAATCAAAGGTTTGCCTGGCTTGATGGCGATGCGCCAGAAATCCAGCGTGGCGCCGGCGTCATCGAGGGCGTCCTTGACGAGATCATGGTCACCGACGCTGGCGCCGCCGATGGTGATGACGATGTCGAATTTAGACGCACGCATCAATGCGTCGCGGATTTGCGTGCGATCATCCGGAACGATGCCGAAATCTTCAACGTCTGCGCCTGCCGCGGCCAAGGCCGCGGCGATCATTGGGCCGTTACCGGCGACAATCTGGGATGGTCCCGGCGGCGTTCCGGGGGGCACAAGCTCGTCACCGGTGGCGATGATCGCGACGCGCGGGGCGGCGTGCACCTGAAGCCGGGCGTGTCCCGCACTGGCCGCCAGACCAACGACAGGGGCAGATACGAGACTGCCGACAGGGAGCAATTCCTGGCCGTTGGAATAGTCATTGCCTTCGGGCCGTATATGTGCGCCGATGTCTGGCGGGCCGCCCCCCTTCAGGGTCAGCGTATCGCCAGATCGTTCCACATCCTCTTGAACGATCACGGTATCTGCGCCGCCCGGAATCGGAGCGCCTGTAAATATCCTGATCGCGGCGCCCTTTTCCACGGATCCGGCAAACCCCGCCCCGGCTGCGCTTTCGCCCCGAACTGTCCATGGGCCGGGCATATCCGCCCATCGGATGGCATATCCGTCCATTGCCGAGGCGGCGAAGGGCGGTTGTGTCAGTTTTGCAATCAGCGGCGCCGCCAGAATCCGTCCCCGCGCCGCCTCAAGCGGCACATCCTCTGCGGCAAGTGGTACAATTCCCGACAAAAGCCGGTCGTACGCATCCTCGAAGCTAAGCATTCTCCGCGCGCCAGTCCCCCGACTTGCCACCGCTTTTCGATTTCAGGTGCAGGTTTTCTATCCGCATTCCCTTATCGATCGCCTTGGCCATGTCGTAGATCGTCAGGAGTGCGACCGAGCAGGCGGTCATCGCCTCCATCTCGACACCGGTGCCAAAAGTGGTGGTCGCCATTGCCTCTACCGACACGCCGCCGGCATCCACCTGCAGGTCGATGGTGACGCTGGTGAGCGGCAGGGGGTGGCACAGCGGGATGAGTTCGGATGTTTTCTTGGCCGCCATGATGCCGGCGATACGGCCCGCGGCCAGAACGTCGCCCTTTGGCACCGAACCGGAGGCGATCGCATCGCGCGCCTCCGCAGACATCGAAATCCGACCTGCGGCCACGGCGATACGCTTGGTCTGGGGCTTTGCCGAGATGTCCACCATCTGCGCCGCACCGTCCGCGTTCAGATGCGTCAGATCAGGCACCGATCAACCTCCGCGTGGCGGCGGTGACATCATCCTGCCGCATCAACGTTTCGCCAACCAGAAATGCCTTCGCACCGGCATTCGCCAGGCGGTCCAGATCATCGATGCGGGCAAGCCCGCTTTCCGCGACGATCAGCCGATCGGTGGGAACAAGGGGGGCGAGGCGCTCGGTTGTCGACAGGTCGACCTCCAGCGTTTTCAGATTGCGATTATTGATGCCGATCAGGCGCGATTTCAGGCGAAGGGCCATCTCAAGCTCTTCTTCGTTGTGCACCTCTACGAGCACATCCATGCCCTGCTCCCGCGCGAGCATTTCCAGGTCGCGCGCCTCATAGCGGTTAAGCGCCGCCATAATGAGCAGGATGGCGTCCGCCCCCATCTCTCGACTCTCGATGACCTGATAGGGGTCGACGATGAAGTCCTTGCGCAGGATCGGCAGGTCGACACCGCCGCGAACCGTACGCAGAATTTCGTCGGATCCCTGGAACCACTTATCCTCTGTCAGAACCGAAAGGCAGGCGGCGCCCCCGTTTACATAGGCGCGTGCCAGCTTTGCCGGCTCGAAATCCTCGCGGATGAGCCCCTTGGACGGGCTGGCCTTTTTCAACTCTGCGATCAATGCGTGCCGACCGTTCACCGCTTCGAGAGCAGCGATGAAGCCGCGCGGTGGGTGTATGGTCGCCGCTTTCGCCTCAAGAATCGCCTGCGGCACGGCAGCTTTGCGGGCAATCAGTTGCTCTCTCTTATAGGCGATTATCTCCTTGAGCGTGTCGCTCATCGAAAGGCCCTCCATTGATCCAGCTTGTCGCGTGCCGCGCCCTCGTCGATGGCGGCGGCTGCTTTTGCGGCGCCGGATTTCAGGTCGCCGGAGACGCCCGCGATGCATAGGGCCGCCGCAGCATTCATGACAGTGATATCGCGATAACCACCGTGCGCACCGTCCAGCAGGCGGATGAGCGCATCGGCGTTCTCCTTCGGTGTGCCACCGCGTATTGCGTCGATGTCGTGCTGTGCCAGCCCGGCGTCGGCGGGGGTGATGGTCTTCGTGGTCACTTCGGCCTCGGTCAGGCTACTGACGCGGCTACCCGTGGTGACGGTCAGTTCGTCCAGCCCATCGCCCCCGTGGACGACACTGGCGCTGACGGCGCCCAGATCGCGCAATGCCTCTGCCAGCGGCTCTGTCCAGCCGGGGGCGAACACGCCGACCAACTGCCGCTTCACGCCAGCCGGATTGGCGATTGGGCCCAGCAGGTTAAAAATGGTTCGCCGCCCCAGTGCCCGCCGCACGGAGGCGACCCGCGCCATAACCGGATGATGACGAGCGGCGAACAGAAAGCCGATGCCGACCTCCTGGATTGAAGCCTCGACGCGGTCAGGAGCGAGATCAAGATCGAGGCCAAGGCAGCTGAGCACATCCGCGGCGCCCGACTGTGATGATGCCGCCCGGTTGCCGTGCTTTGCGACCGGAACTCCGCAGGCGGCAACGATGATCGCCACGGCGGTGGAAATGTTGCGCGTGTGCATACCGTCCCCGCCGGTGCCGCACACGTCGATGGCTCCCTCCGGTGCGTCGACCGATATCATGCGCGCGCGCAGGACGCGCGCGCCTGCGACGATCTCTGCCACCGTTTCCCCACGCTTCGCCAGTTGCAAGAGAAAGCGGCCGATTTCGGCATCGTCCAGACCGCCGGAAAGGATGGTGTCGAAGGCAGCTTCGGGATCGTCGAGCGGCCGGGAAGGGTCGGGAAGCTTCATTCCGCCAGTCCCGCAAGCTCCAGGAAGTTCCTGAGCAGTGCATGGCCGTGCTCGGTCGCGATGCTCTCAGGATGGAATTGTACGCCGTGCAGCGGCAAGTCGCGGTGGCGAAGTCCCTGGATGATCCCATCGTCTGAATGGGCATTGGCGACAAAAGGTGCAGGCGTGGCTTCGACAATCAGCGAATGATAGCGCGTTGCCAGATAGGGAGAGGGCAGTCCCGCGAACACGCCGGTGCCGTCGTGACTAACCGGCGACGTCTTGCCGTGCATCACCTTTGGTGCGCGGATGACGTTGCCGCCATAATGCTGCGCCATCGCCTGATGGCCCAAGCAAACGCCCAGCAGGGGAATGCGCGCCTGCGCCAGCAAAGGAATGATGTCGAGCGAGATGCCCGCTTCATCGGGCGTGCAGGGGCCGGGCGAGATGACGACCGCATGGGGCCGTCTTGCCACGGCGTCTGCTGCGGAAAGCGCATCGTTGCGCTCTACCGCCACCTCGGCCCCCAATTCCTGCAGATAGTGGACCAGATTATATGTGAAACTGTCGTAATTATCGATGACGAGGATCATGACGCGACCATTTCGTCAAAGCAGTTCAAGACAATGGTGGTTTCCGTCATTGTCCGAAGCCCGTGTCGGCGGCGCGGCGAAGCGCCTCCCGCGCGGCAGCGACCAGCGCGCCCGCCTTTGCCTCGCACTCGCGTTGTTCGGACGCTGGGTCGGAATCGGCAACAATGCCGGCGCCCGCCTGTACATGCATGCGACCATCCTTGATCACCGCAGTTCGCAGAACGATGCAGGAATCCATGTCCCCGGCAGGCGAAAAATAGCCGACGCCACCTGCATAGGCACCCCTGCGCTCTGGCTCCAGTTCGGCAATGACCTGCATTGCGCGCACCTTTGGCGCGCCAGAGACGGTACCGGCGGGGAAGCCGGCCATCAGGGCATCGATGGCATCATGGCCGGGTGCCAGATCGCCGCGAACATTGGAAACGATGTGCATAACGTGGCTGTAAAATTCGATGGTCTCGCGCTCCGTCACCGCAACGCTGCCCCGGGCGGCGACGCGTCCGACATCGTTGCGGCCAAGATCAAGCAGCATCAGATGTTCCGAGCGTTCCTTTGGGTCGGCGAGGAGGCTTTCGCGATTGTCGGCATCCTCCGCTGCATTCTTTCCGCGCGGGCGTGTACCGGCGATGGGGCGGACGGTGACCTCTCCATCCCGCACCCGCACGAGGATTTCCGGGCTGGAGCCAACCAACGCGAAGTCCGGCATGTCGAGCATGTAGAGGAAAGGCGAGGGATTGATGCGCCTCAGTGCGCGATAAAGCTCCAGCGGTGGCAGCGGGAAATCCATGGAAAAGCGCTGCGCGAGGACCACCTGGAAGATATCGCCTGCGAAAATATACTCCTTTGCGGCGGCCACCATTTCGGCATAGCGTTCCGGCGCCACATTGGCGCTGAGGGTGCCATCCGGCAGGTCTGACACGTGCGTTCGGTCCTTCAGCGGACCAGCGAGTTGCGATTGAGCGGTTTCAATACGCTCCACCGCCCTTTCTCGCGCTTCCTCTGCCGTCAGGTGGGATGGGTAGACGGGGGCGGCAATGAACAGGGCGTCGCGAAGACGGTCGAATACCAGCAATAAGGACGGGCGCACGAACATCATGTCAGGCAGGGCCAGCCCCTCTCCGGCGGCTGGCGGAACCGGTTCGACCAGGCCGATGCTTTCATAGCCGATATGACCGACAAGCGTCGAGAAGGCGGGGGGCAGCACCTCTGGCACGTCCATCCTGCTGCCGGCAACGAGGTCGCGCAGCACGGCCAGCGGATCGCCCTCTGCGGCGGTCCACGCATCCTTGTCTTCGCCGAACCTGCGATTGATCCAGCACTGCTGCCCTTCTGCGCGGAAGGCCAGGTCGGGATCGAAGCCGAGCATCGAATATCGGCCGCGGACCGTTCCCCCCTCTACGGATTCGAGAAGGAAGGAGCCGGATTTGGCGCGACCCAGCTTTAGCATCGCGCTTACCGGCGTATCGGTGTCGGCGACCGCCTCCGTCCACAGAATTTGCGGTGTGCCGGCATCATAGGCGGCAGCAAACGTACCCCGGTCGGGCGCGATCATTCCCATTTTTGCCGGCATATTGCGATCTACTCGCCCGTCAGTTGAACGCCGCGATACTGCGCCTCTAGCGCATTGAGGGCATTCGGAAACCGCTCGACACCCACATGTTCGGTGACCGCTCTTGCAAAGGTTTGCTGCAATTCCTGCGCGCTCACCTGCCGCAGCTGCGATCTGACGGTCGTGACGAACCCGGGGGCATCCGCGAGCTTTCCGGGCACGATGTCGCTGGTCTCCACCACGACAACCGCACCGCGTTGCGGGTCGGGAACGGCACGGACCTCGCCCTCCTCCTGCACAAAGCCGAGCGCCAGGGCTGTCGGCACCTGCCCCTCTTGTGCCGCAAGTTCCACACGCCGCAGCGTCAGATCCTGAACGGGTGGCAGGCCGCGGCTTTGCAGTTCGCCCGCCAGTGTAGCTCCGCCCTCTACCGCGGCAACGATTTCCTCGGCAGCCTCTTCCGCAGCCTCTATCTGTCGTTCAACGCGCAATTGCTGACTGACCTGTTCGCGGATCTGGTCGAGCGCAACGGGTGCTGGCGCGATCACTTCCTCCGTATGGACGAGCGCGAAGACTCCATCACCGATTTCCGCTGCGATCGGCTCCTCGTCCGGGCCATAATCAAAGACGACGGGCAGTACGGGCGCGGCATTGTCGGGCAATGTGAATTCGGGTGCGTCCGGTGTCTGGCCGGTATCGGTAAGAGGCGGCGGCGATTGAAGTTGCAGATTCAAATCTTCTGCCACCTCGGCCAAAGATGCGCCATCGGCAAAGGCATCTTCTGCCTCCCCAACCAGGTCCGCCATTCGCGCCTCCGCCTTTTCTCTTCTGAGGCGAGTCCGGATTTCGTCGCTGACGTCTGCAAGCGGGCGCCCAGGAACAGATTCTATCGCGTCGACGATCCCGACCCGGTAGCCATATTCCGATTCGACGGGACCGAATACCTGCCCCTGCGGTGCTGCGAAGGCGGTATCTGCCAGCGCCTCGTCGGCACTCGCCGTCAGTTCGATCCGGGAAAGCGTTCCCAACTCCAAGTCCTCTGGGGTGAGTTCGAGCATGTCTGCAGCTACCTGCGCGAAGGATTCGCCGGCCTTCACCCGGTTAACGAACTCAGCCGCCTGTGCCTGACTGGTGATGATTGCCTGTCGCACTGACCGGCTTTCGCTGGCGCCGTAAAGGTCATCTCCCGCTTCATAGGCGGCGGCAATTTCCTCGTCTGAAACTGCAATCTCTTCGGCCAGCGCCGAACGGTCGATCAGCGCATAAAGGAATCTGCGTCTCTCCGGGACTGTGAAGCGCTGGAGATTTTCCTGATAATACGCCTCCACCTCCTGCTCGGACGGGGCGGGACGGTCGGCAAAATTCTGGAATGGTACAAACCCGACGTTCAGTGTGCGCTGTTCCAGCTGATACAGCGCGATCGGTTCCGCCAGGCCGCGCGGAACCTGGGGCGTCTCCGCGACCGTCGCCAGAAGATGGCGGCGTATCACGTCATCGCCCAAATCCGTACGTAGCATTTTCGGGTCGATCCGCTGCTGGGCGAGGACCTGCTTATAGGTGGCCTCATCGAATTCGCCGGTCGGTCCCTGAAATGCCGCCATGCTCGCGATTTCGCCATCTACCAGCCTCTTCGACGTGCCGAGGCCCATTTCCTCACCAAAAATTCTGAGGGCCACGGCGCCAATCAGGCGTTCCAGCGTAGCGTTCAGTCCCCCTTCTTGCAGGATCTGTTCGGTCGTAACCTCTGGATTTTCCTGCCGTACGATTTGTAGGGTGCGATCGAACTGGTCCTGCAACCGGGCCTGGGTAATCGGTTCGCCGCTCACTTCTGCGACCGTATCGGACGGCGGGCCGCCCAGCGGATTTCCCATGCCGACGATAACGAAGGCAACGAGTACCAGTGCAAGAAGCCCCAACATAAGGGGATTTCTAAGGGCACGGCGAAGGGCGGAAATCATCTGGGGAACCTGCCTCGTGTCGATGGGTGGCGTAAAACTAGAGGTGCTTATAGACGCCATGGCCTTATCGGCAAGACGAAGGGGAATCATGCGCCATGGCGGACCGGAAATTGATCGCAGGTAATTGGAAGATGAACGGCACCCATGCCGATCTGGAGAGGTTCGGCGCCTATGCGGAATTGGCCGCAGATGCTCCGCAGCAGGTTCGCGTTGCGCTGGCAGTTCCGCACACGCTGCTGTTCTCGGCGGCGGAACGGGCGGCCGGTAGCAGGCTGGGCATTGGCGGCGAGGACTGCCACGCCAATGAAAATGGTGCCCATACAGGTTGTGTCTCTGCCCCCATGCTGCACGCGGCCGGGGCAAGCTTCACGATTCTGGGTCATTCAGAACGCCGTGCCGATCAGGGCGAAACCGACGCCGACGTGAAGGCCAAGGCCGAAGCGGCGTTGCGGGCCGGTCTGGACCTGATCATTTGCGTCGGCGAGACAGAGGCCGAACGTGATGCCGGCGATGCTGAGTCCGTCGTGGGCAGGCAATTGGCCGGGTCGATTCCCGAATGCAATCCCGCCCGGCTGACGATTGCGTACGAGCCTGTATGGGCAATCGGCACGGGTCGAACGCCCACTGTTGAGGATGTGGCGGCCATGCACGATCATATTCGTTCGGCTCTCGCAGCTCGCTTTGGCGAGGCTGGGCAGGGCGTGCTGATCCTTTATGGCGGTTCGGTAAAAGCTTCCAACGCGGCAGAGCTGCTTTCCGCCAGCAATGTCGGCGGTGCGCTGGTCGGCGGTGCAAGCCTGAAGATCGAGGATTTCCGGCCAATCGTGGAGGCGGCGGCATAATTCTGCCCCGTTTGGCGACGGCGGCGGTACGGACAGAGCGTCCCGCCGCGTCGCAAACCTTGCGTAGCATGCCAATCCCATTATATCCGCGCGCATCATGTCACCTGCCGTACACACCTTCGTCCTCGTCGTTCACGCGATGCTTGCCATCGCGCTCGTCGCTGTCATTCTGATGCAGAAGTCGGAGGGCGGTGCCCTCGGTATCGGCGGGGGACCAGGCGGGCTGATGACGGCGCGCGGCGCCGGCAACCTACTGACGAAGGCCACGGCGTGGCTGGCGGTGGTATTTATCGGCACCAGCCTGATGCTGGCAATTCTTGCTGCCCAGGGCCGCGATGTTAGCGCGATCGATACCAGCCTGGCCGCCGACCCGACGGCCATGTCGCCGGGAATCGCGGACGAGGTGCAGGGCGATCAGCCGCAGGACCCGGCCCTGTCGACCCCCACAGAAGAAGTTGATGACGTTCCCTTTGCCGTACCCGGCGGTGCAGTTGACGATAATGCCGAGGACGTACCGCTGGCGCGCTAGCCAGATCGGATCGTTGCCGCAGTAAAGTTCGATGTCGCAACATTCTAGGCTAGCGAATCCCGCGCGGTCCGGACTATAGCCATCCTCCCATGGCGCGGTTCATTTTCATCACCGGCGGCGTGGTTTCCTCGCTTGGCAAAGGTCTTATGGGCGCGTCTCTCGCGGCCCTTCTGCAGGCGCGCGGCTATAAGGTCCGCATCCGCAAATTCGATCCCTATCTGAACGTCGATCCGGGGACGATGAGCCCCTATCAGCACGGCGAGGTGTATGTCACCGACGACGGTGCGGAGACCGATCTCGACCTCGGCCACTATGAACGTTTCACCGGCGTTCCCGGCCGCCAGTCGGACAATATCACGTCCGGCCGGGTCTATTCCGACATCATCGCAAAGGAGCGTCGCGGCGACTATCTGGGCGCGACGGTGCAGGTCATCCCGCATGTCACCGACGCCATTCAGTCCTTTGCAAAGAACCTGACCGACGATCTGGATTTCGTGATTTGCGAGATCGGCGGCACGGTCGGCGACATCGAATCGCTGCCCTTCATCGAGGCCATCCGGCAGCTGCGGAACGATGTCGGTGTGGAAAACACCGTCTTCATCCATGTCACGCTGGTGCCCTATATCGCGGCAGCAGGCGAGTTGAAGACAAAGCCGACGCAACACAGCGTGCGCGAGCTGACCTCTCTGGGGATCCAGCCGGATGTGCTCGTCTGTCGCTGCGAACATGAATTGCCGGAGGAAGAACGGCGCAAGATCGCCCTGTTCTGCAATGTCAGGAAAGAGGCGGTCATTCCCGCACTCGACGCCCGATCAATCTACGAAGTCCCCCTGAACTACCATGATGAGGGGCTGGACCGGGAGGTGCTGCGGTCCTTTGGCGTTGCGCCGCGCCATGCGCCGGACCTGTCGCGCTGGACGGACATATCCGACCGGTTCCGCAATCCCGAAGGTGAAGTCACGGTGGGCATTGTGGGCAAATATACCGGCCTGCAGGATGCCTATAAGTCATTGCAGGAGGCGCTGGTCCACGGCGGCTTCGCGAACCGGGTAAAGGTGAATATCCGCTGGCTGGACAGCGAACTGTTCGAAGGCGACGAACCCGACCTGGACGCACTGGAACCGCTTCACGCCATTCTGGTACCCGGCGGCTTTGGCAGCCGCGGGTCGGAGGGCAAGATCGCCGCAATCCGCTTTGCACGCGAACGCAAGGTCCCGTTCTTCGGCATTTGTCTCGGCATGCAAATGGCGTGCATCGAGGGTGTCCGCGCCGCCGGAACGATGGCGGCATCGACCACCGAATTTGGCACGACGACGGAGCCTGTCGTCGGCCTGATTACTGAGTGGATGTCGGAAAAAGGCCTGGAGAAGCGCGAGGAAGGCGGAGATCTGGGCGGCACGATGCGGCTTGGCGCTTATCCCGCAATTCTGGAGGCCGGCAGCCGAATTGCGGATATTTACGGCACCACGGAAATTTCCGAACGGCACCGTCACCGTTATGAGGTGAATAATGCCTATCGTGCGCCACTGGAGGCGGGTGGCCTGGTATTTTCCGGCAACAGCCCGGACGGTCTGCTACCCGAGACGGTCGAACGACCCGAACATCCCTGGTTCATCGGTGTTCAGTTCCACCCGGAACTAAAGTCGAAGCCGTTTGAGCCGCATCCGCTGTTTGCCAGCTTCGTTAAAGCGGCGGTGAAGCAGAGTCGGCTGGTATAAAACCGGCCCTGCACCGCGAGAGGGCTTGCGCGGCGCGCAATTCATTAAAAAGGGCCGAAAAGCAAACGGGCCGCCCACTCCCCCAAGTGGACGACCCGTATCCCCCGCTCTCGCAGCGCGACGAGTAACTGTCTGTCCACAGGGGTGCCACCTGGGCCCTTGTTCATCAAGGGGAAAGATAAGAGGCGTTGCATTTCCCTCGCTACCTGTGTTCAGGCAACCACACCGCTTGCGTGCTGCCGCGCCCATGCTATCAGCCGCGCACCATGAAAATGTCCCGCACCTTCGTTCCCGTCCTTCGCGAAACTCCGGCCGATGCGGAGATCGTCAGCCACCGACTAATGCTGCGCGCCGGCCTGATCCGGCAGACGGCGGCAGGTATTTATGCCTGGCTGCCCCTGGGCCTGCGTGTGCTGCAGAAAATTTCGGACGTTGTGCGCGCCGAGCAGGAAAGGGCGGGCGCGGCGGAAATGCTGATGCCGACGATCCAGTCGGCCGATTTGTGGCGCAAATCCGGCCGGTACGACGCCTATGGGCCGGAAATGCTGCGGATCGCCGACCGGTCGGGGCGGGAGATGCTTTACGGGCCGACGAATGAAGAGATGATCACACAGATCTTTATGTCCGAAACAAAGAGCTATCGCGATCTGCCGAAGACACTGTTCCACATTCAGTGGAAATTCCGTGACGAGGTTCGCCCCCGTTTCGGCATCATGCGCGGGCGCGAATTCCTTATGAAGGACGCCTACAGCTTCGATCTGGACGAGGCGGGCATGAAGGAAAGCTATGAGGCGCAGTTCCGCGCCTATCTGCGTACGTTCGCGGCGCTGGGGCTGAAGGCTGTCCCCGTCCGTGCTCCCTCTGGCCCAATTGGTGGCGACATGAGCCATGAATTTCACGTGCTGGCGGAAACGGGCGAAAGCGCGATCTTCTACGATGCTGCTCTGGAGGACATCGATATCGACGCCCCCGATGCGGTTGAAAGACTGTCCGCCACCTATGCGATGGAGGAGGAGGAGCATGCGAAGGTCGCCGATTGCCCCGTGCCGGCCGACCGGCTGCTGAAGCGGCGCGGCATTGAGGTGGGACACATCTTTGCATTTGGCACCAAATATACGCAAAGCATGGGCTTCAGCGTGCAGACAAAGGATGGCGGCACGATTCACCCGCTGATGGGAAGTTACGGTGTCGGTGTATCGCGTCTGATGGGCGCCTTGATCGAGGCCAATCACGACGATGATGGGATCGTCTGGCCGGACCAGGTGGCGCCCTACCGCGTTGGCCTCATCAATTTGCGTCAGGGTGACGCGGATTGCGACGCCATGTGCGATGATCTTTATGAGCGCCTCTCCGCCGCGACGTCCGTATTGTACGATGATCGGGACGAGCGGGGCGGTGCGAAATTCGCGACGATGGATATGATCGGATTGCCTTGGCAGGTGATCGTCGGACCGCGCGGCGTAAAATCCGGTGTGGTGGAGATGAAAAACAGGCGCACCGGCGAGAAGATGGAATTGTCGCCGGATGACGCCATCGCGAAAATCACCTCCTGATGCTTGCCTCCTACGAACGGGCTCTCGCGCGTCGGTATTTGCTGCCGGGCCGGGGAGAGGGGTTCATCTTTCTGGTCGCCGTCATCAGTCTGATCGCGGTGGCACTGGGTGTTGCCGCGCTGATCAGCGTGACGTCCGTGATGAACGGCTTTCGCACCGAATTGTTCGAACGGATCAATGGGCTGAACGGCGATGCCGTCGTCCAGGGATTCGGCGGGCGACTGCCGGACTGGCAGCCCCTCCTCGAGGACATAGAGGCGACGCCAGGTGTCACCCAGGCCGCGCCGATCATCGAGCAGCCCCTGCTCGCCAGCTATCGAAACCGCGCCGAGGGTGTGCTGCTGCGCGGAACACGGCAGGAGGATCTTGGCCTGGTACCGCAGGTTCGCGATGGCGTGGTGGCAGGTCGGCTGGCGGATCTTTACCGTGGTGAAGAACACCGCGTCGCGATCGGCGCCCGCCTTGCCGAAGCGATGGGTGCAACCGTCGGCGACACGATCAGCCTGATCTCTCCCGAAGGGCAGACGACTCCGTTTGGCACCACGCCGCGCATCGTGCCCTATCAGGTGGCGGCGATCTTCGAAGTCGGCATTTTCGAATATGACAAGGCGATGGTGCTGATGTCGCTTTCCGACGCTCAGCTTTATATGCGCATGGGCAACGATGTCGGCGCGATCACCATTAACACCGTCGACAGCGCAAGGGTGGACGAGATCCTGGCCCCCATTCCCGCCTTGCTGCAGGGCAGGGGGGTGATGATGGACTGGCGGCAGATGAACGGCGTCCTTTTCCAGACGCTGCAGATCGAACAGACGGTGATGTTCGTCATCGTCGGGTTCATCATCCTGGTTGCCTGTTTCAACATCCTGACCAGCCTGATCATGCTGGTGCGCGCCAAGACGAAGGACATCGCAATCTTGAGAACGATGGGGGCCGGCCGTGCAGCGATCATGCGTGTGTTCGTTACAGTGGGTACGCTGATCGGCACGGCTGGAACCGGGCTGGGCGTTATATTGGGATTCGGCTTCCTGACATTTCGTCAGAACGTGGTGGACGGGATCGGCACTTTGACGGGCGTGGACCTGTGGGACCCCTCGATCCGCTATTTAACGGAGCTGCCAGCGCGCACCGATCCAGTCGATGTGACGGTTACAGTGGTTGCCGCGATCGTGCTCAGCTTCCTTGCGACGCTCTATCCCGCGTGGAAGGCGGCAAACACCGATCCGGTCGAGGTGCTGCGCTATGAATGACGGAAACGCCATCCTGCAGGTCCACAATCTTGCTCGCAGCTTCAGGCAGGGAACGGCAACGATCGAAGTGCTGCGTGGAGTCGACCTGTCAATCGCACCCGGCGAGATAATTGCGCTGCTGGGCCCGTCTGGCAGCGGAAAATCGACCATGCTGCAGGCAATCGGCCTTCTGGAAGGCGGGTTTCAGGGGACAATCCGCATCGCGGGCGAGCAGGTAGAGAAGGCGGACAGCGCAACGCGAACGCGCGTGCGCCGCGAGCGGCTGGGCTTCGTTTATCAATTTCATCATCTGCTGCCGGATTTCACCGCTGAAGAGAATGTGATCATGCCGCAGTTGATTGCGGGCATCGACCGTACGGCGGCGAAATCGCGCGCCCGTTCCCTGCTGACCGAATTGGGATTGGGCGAACGCCTTACCCACCGTCCCAGCCAGCTATCGGGCGGAGAGCAGCAACGCGTTGCGGTTGCGCGCGCGCTTGCGAACAATCCCGCACTGATTCTGGCCGATGAGCCCACGGGAAATCTAGACGAAGCCACGGCGGGGCGCGTGCTTGCCGAATTCCTTAAGGTGGTGCGTGATCGCGGTCATTCGGCTCTCGTCGCGACGCATAATGTCGCACTTGCCCAGCAGATGGACAGGGTAGTGGAACTACATGAAGGGCGGCTCGCCTGACGCGTTGCAGCAACGGTGACTGGCTCACCTCGTCGTGTCGCGAGCAACCTTTACCTCTAGTTACTTGACGACGAACTCTTTGCGTGATTCAAGGCACTTGAGATGAACGTTTCAACCCGCTTCGCAGACGCTTACCAAAGCTATGTGCGCCCCATTCTGGCGCCGACCATCTGTCTGCTGACCATCTTGTTTTTCGGATGGCATACGCTGGCTGGCGAGACGGGCTTGCTGGCGCTTGGCGGATATCAGGAGCAGCAGGTGCAGCTTCAGAAGCAGGCGAAGGCCCTGGCAGAGCGCCGCGCCGATCTGGAGCGCAAACGCGCGATGCTGGGCGACCGGATAGAGCCGGACTATGGCGAGGAGCTGGTCCGTGAAAAGCTCGGGCTGGTGCATGATGACGAGATCATTGTCCGCCTGGAGGATTGATCGCGGCAAGCTGCACCGCATCCGCAACTTCGCCCGCTTTTTTGCGTTGGCCCCTCGCAATCATCGAAACGGCGCGTTACAGCCGGGACCGTTCCTCGATCCGAAAGGCTTCTAATGGCGGCTAAGAAGGCGGCAGCAACACCGGAAAAGGATGCACCCCGCGTCCGTGTCAGCGATGCGCGTCCAGGTCTGGATCCCATCTCCGCACCCGACAGGTACGAAGCAAGCCGGGAGGAACTGACCGAATTCTACCGTCAGATGCTGACCATCCGCCGTTTCGAGGAGAAGGCGGGTCAGATGTACGGAATGGGTCTGATCGGCGGGTTCTGTCACCTTTACATCGGTCAGGAGGCCGTCGTCGTTGGCCTTCAGGCTGCGGCAAAGGAACAGGATAGCGTCATCACCGGCTATCGCGACCATGGCCATATGCTCGCCTGCGGCATCCCGCCGAAGGTTGTTATGGCGGAACTGACCGGTCGCGCGGCCGGCATTTCAAAGGGCAAGGGCGGCTCCATGCATATGTTCAGCGTGGAGCACGGATTCTACGGAGGCCACGGTATTGTCGCGGCTCAGGTGCCGCTGGGCACCGGTTTGGGTTTCGCGCACAAATATAAGGAAGATAATGGCGTCTGCGTTACCTTCTTTGGCGACGGCGCCGCCAATCAGGGGCAGGTGTACGAGAGCTTCAATATGGCGGAGCTGTGGAAGCTGCCCGTGCTCTACGTCATCGAGAATAATCAATATGCGATGGGAACGTCCGTCAATCGCGCCAGCGCCGAGAACGAACTGTTCCGTCGCGGCGAAAGCTTCCGGATCGAGGGGATGCAGGTAAACGGCATGGACGTGCTCGACGTTCGCGGCGCCGGCGATGCGGCCTTTGAATGGGTTCGCAGCGGCAAGGGGCCGCTGTTGATCGAGATGATGACCTATCGTTACCGTGGACATTCCATGTCCGACCCGGCGAAATATCGCAGCCGAGACGAGGTGACCGACGTGCGGACAAAACGCGATCCCATCGAGGCGGCAAAGCAGCTTCTTCTGGAGATGGGAGAGAATGAAGACGGTCTGAAAGAGATTGAAAAGGGCATCCGCGCGGAGATCAACGAGGCGGCGGACTTTGCCGAACAGACGCCGGAGCCTGAGCTGAAAGAGCTTTATACCGACGTGCTGGTGGGGACATATGGATCATGATGAAAGCCGATCCACGTTCCCGCCATGCTGAAGCAATTTTTAAGGTCTGCATCTGATGCCCATCGAGATCAAACTGCCCGCAATGTCCCCGACCATGGAGGAAGGGACGGTTGCGAAGTGGCTGGTGGAAGAAGGGGATCAGGTCGAACCCGGCGCGCTGCTCGCGGAGATTGAAACCGACAAGGCCACCATGGAATTGGAAGCCGACGAGGGTGGCACGGTCGCCAAGATCCTCGTGGAGGCCGGTACTGAAGACGTGAAGGTCGGCACGCTGATTGCGATCATCGCCAGGGAAGACGAGGATGCCGACGCGGTCGAGGCGCCCTCTGGAACATCGGATGACGCGTCCCCGGAGGAGGATAATGAAGCATCGGACGAGGAAACCTCCGCCGCCACCGCCGATGCGGAAACCGTGAAAGCGAAAGACGAAGAGCCTGCCAGTCTGGCCGTCGATCCGGAGGTCCCCGAGGGCACCGAGATGAAGCGCCAGTCAGTGCGCGAAGCCCTGCGCGACGCGATGGCCGAGGAAATGCGCGCGGACGACACGGTCTTCGTCATGGGCGAGGAAGTCGCCGAATATCAGGGCGCCTATAAGGTGACGCAGGGCCTGCTGGAGGAATTCGGCGGCAAGCGAGTTATCGATACGCCGATTACGGAATATGGCTTTGCCGGCGTCGGTACGGGCGCGGCAATGGGCGGATTAAAGCCCATTGTGGAGTTCATGACGTTTAACTTCGCCATGCAGGCGATTGACCACATCATCAATTCCGCCGCGAAGACGAACTATATGTCCGGGGGTCAGATGCGGTGCCCCATTGTGTTCCGCGGCCCGAACGGTGCGGCATCGCGTGTTGGCGCGCAGCACAGCCAAAATTACGCGGCATGGTATGCCAGCGTGCCCGGCCTGGTGGTAATCTGCCCTTATGACGCTGCAGATGCGAAAGGGTTGCTGCGCGCCGCGATCCAGTCGCCCGACCCGGTGGTTTTCCTAGAAAACGAACTGCTTTATGGCCAAAGCTTTGACGTTCCCGCAGTGGACGACTGGGTATTGCCGATCGGCAAGGCCCGCGTCATGCGCGAGGGCAGTGACGTATCGCTGGTCAGCTATTCAATCGGTGTCGGCGTTGCCCTCGACGCGGCTGCGAAGCTGGCAGATGAGGGTATCGAGGCGGAAGTCATCGATCTGCGTACGCTGCGGCCGCTGGACCGGAAGGCTGTCTTGAAATCCCTGAAAAAGACGAACCGCATGGTCGTTGTCGAGGAGGGCTGGCCGACATGTTCGATCTCGGCGGAAATACAGGCACTGTGCATGGAAGAGGGCTTCGACGATCTTGATGCCCCGGTCCTGCGCGTTACGAACGAGGATGTGCCGCTACCCTATGCGGAAAACCTGGAAAAGGCCGCGCTCGTGAAGGTCGCTGACGTGGTCAAGGCGGCGAAACGGGTTTGTTACAAGGATTGATGGTCTCCGTCTCCTTCCGACTGTCCGTCTCGCCCCGAACGTGCCGGGCGACGATGCCAATTGAGGTGATATACTGATGCCGATTACCATCACCATGCCTGCACTGTCGCCCACGATGGAACATGGCACCCTGTCTAAATGGGTTGTGAAGCCAGGCGACAGCGTTGCGCCAGGCGACCTGCTGGCGGAAATCGAAACCGACAAGGCTACCATGGAAGTGGAAGCCGTCGACGAGGGTACGGTGGCCCAGATCCTGGTTGAGGAGGGGACCGAGGAAGTCGCCGTGGGAGCCCCAATCATGCTGTTGGCCGAAGAGGGTGAGGACGCCGACGCGATCAGCGCGGATGATGCCGAGGCAAAGGCGCCTAAGGACGACGCGTCCGATGAGGAGCAGCCGCCTGCGAAGAAAACAAAAGATGCAGAGCCCGAACCTGAGCCGCAGCCTTCGAAATCAAAGGCCGCAAGTAGCGACGCCGACAAAGCTGGCAAGTCTGCCGCCAAGGAAGACGGGGATTTGCCGCCTGCAGGACCTGCACCGGAAGTGGACGGTGAGCGCGTCAATGTCACACCGCTTGCCCGCCGTATTGCGGAAGCAAAGGGCCTAGACCTATCGGCGGTCAAGGGAAGCGGTCCGAAAGGACGGATCATCAAGGCGGACGTAATGGATGCGCAGCCGACTGCTGCCGCGCCCGAGGTCGGCGCATCCGATGCTGCGGCGCCCAAACCCGCCACCCAGGATGCCGGTTCCGACGCGCCACATGAGGCGATCAAATTGTCGAACGTTCGCAAGGTCACTGCGCGCCGCCTAACCGAATCGAAGCAGACCGTTCCGCATTATTATCTGACCATCGACTGCAACCTCGACAGGCTGCTGAAATTGCGCAGCGAGCTTAATGCCGGGCTGGAAAGTCGCGGCGTGAAGCTGAGCGTCAACGACCTGCTGATCAAGGCGCTGGCGGTGGCGCTGACGGAAGTTCCGGATGCCAATGTTCAGTTCGCGGGCGATGCGCTGATCAAATATAGCCGCGTCGATGTTTCGATGGCAGTCGCGATCGAAGGCGGCCTGATCACGCCCATCATCCGTGATGCCGCAGAAAAGCGTCTTTCATCGATTGCGACGGAATCGAAGGACCTTGCGACGCGCGCACGGGACGGCAAGCTGAAGCCCGAAGAGTTTCAGGGCGGCACCTGCTCGATCTCGAATTTGGGCATGTATGGGATCAAGCAGTTCGATGCGGTCATCAATCCGCCGCAGGGCATGATCCTGGCGGTTGGTGCGGGCGAAAAGCGCCCCCATGTTGTGGGTGATGCCATTTCTATCGCGACCGTCATCACCGCCACCGGCAGCTTCGATCACCGGGCCATTGATGGTGCCACTGGTGCACAGCTGATGGCGGCGTTCCAGCGGCTGGTGGAAAACCCGATGGCGATGCTGGCCTAGGCGGGTGGCTGACAGCACTTCCCCAACCAGGGACCCCGCCATCCGCGTCACAGCCATGCCCGCCGATGCCAATGTCTATGGCGACATCTTTGGCGGCTGGCTGATGAGCCTGATGGATTCCGGGGCTGGATTGATTGCGGCGCGTCGGTCCAGCGGGCGTGCGGTTACGGTCGCCATGAACGGCATGCAATTTCATCATCCCGTAGGCGTGGGTGATGAGGTTTCGGTCTATGGCGAGATCGAGAAAGAGGGTCGCTCATCGATGACGATTACCGTCGAAGCGTGGCGTCGGCATCGGCATGAGGAGGAAGCGGTGAAGGTGACGCAGGCCGTCTTTATCTTCGTGGCCGTGGACGACGACGGGCGGCCGCGTCCGCTTGAAGACTGAAGGAGCTCGCAATGGCGAATAGCTATGACCTGATCGTTCTCGGTTCCGGCCCCGGCGGCTATGTCGCCGCCATCCGGGCTGCGCAGCTGGGCCTAAAGACAGCGATTGTCGAGCGTGAGAAGCTGGGGGGCATCTGCCTGAACTGGGGCTGCATCCCGACAAAGGCGCTGCTTCGCTCCTCCGAGGTCAAGCACATGATGGACAATGCGAAGGACTATGGCCTCAGTGCGAAAGACGTTGGCTTCGACCTCGCAGCCGTCGTCGAGCGCTCTCGTGGTGTGGCAGGGCAGCTGAATTCCGGCGTCAAGCATCTGATGAAGAAGAACAAGATCGACGTTCACGAGGGCGAGGGAAAGATTGTCGCGAAGGGCAAGATTGCCGTGACGAAGGATGGCAGCAAAACAGACCTTGCCGCCAAGCACATTATTGTCGCTACGGGTGCGCGGGCGCGGGAACTGCCCCATCTGAAGGCAGATGGAAAGCGCATCTGGACCTATCGACATGCCATGACACCTGAAGAAATGCCCGGCAAGCTGCTGGTTATCGGATCTGGTGCGATCGGCGTGGAATTCGCCAGTTTCTATAGCGACATGGGCGCCGATGTCACCATTGTCGAAATGTTGGACCGTATTGTCCCGGTCGAGGACAAGGACATTTCCGCGCACATGCTGAAGCGCTTGGAGAAGGACGGCATCAAGATACTGACCGAAGCGTCGGTCGAAAAACTGGATGCATCCGGCAAGGGCGTGACGGCATCGATCAAGGACAAATCAGGCAAGACCGCGACGACGGAATTCAGCCATGTGATCCTCGCCATCGGCATCGCCCCGAACAGTGAAGATATCGGCCTGGAGGATCTAGGCGTGAAAACGGATCGCGGCCACATCGTCAACGATGCTTATGGCAAGACGAACATTGACGGCATTTGGGCGCTTGGCGACGTCACCGGACCGCCCTGGCTGGCACATAAGGCAAGTCACGAGGGGGTTGTCGCGGCGGAAAGCATCGCCGAGTCCCTCGGCAAGGGATCGGGCCATGCGCCGCATCCCATGGACAAGTCGAACATTCCAGGCTGCACATATTCCCGCCCCCAAATTGCGAGCGTTGGCCTAACCGAGGAAAAAGCCAAGGAGGCCGGCCATAAGCTGAAGATCGGCAAGTTCCCCTTTATCGGCAATGGCAAGGCAATTGCGCTGGGCGAAGCGGACGGTCTCGTGAAAACCATCTTCGACGCGGAAACCGGTGAATTGCTGGGTGCCCATATGATTGGCGCCGAAGTTACCGAGCTGATCCAGGGATTTGTCGTGGCCCGGCAGTTGGAGACGACCGAAGAGCAACTGATGCAGACGATCTTTGCGCACCCCACCCTGTCAGAGATGATGCATGAAAGCGTCCTCGACGCCTATGGACGCGCGATCCATTATTGAAGATTCCAACCTGGCTCGTGGAACGAGTGGCGCTCGTGACACGTTCGTCGCAAAGTTCCAGATTTCGGAGACGTTTATGCGGCATGTCCTTGGTTACACGCTCCCCCCCGTGTTGCTATTGTTAAGTGCCTGCAATTCCGAGCCGGAGCCTGCCCAGCAAACTTCGGACGAGTTGGTTGCCGATGCGGAAGCGGATCAGGCCGAAGCACTGGAAACGATCGCCAGCTCCGAAGAGCTTACAGATGCACAGTCATTTCTGGACAATGTGGTGGCGATCAACACGCTACAGATGGGTCTTGCCGATATTGTAAAGCGCAACGGCGAACGCGAGGATGTGCGTGCCTTTGCCGAGATGATTGTCGCCGACCATCGCCGATTGCTGACTGAGCTGAAAGAAGCGGCCGCCGAAACGTCACCCGATCTGGTGTTCAACACCTCCCTGTCGGACGATCAGCAGGAGGCACTTGCTGAAATGCGTGGAGCACGGAGCGCCGATGATATGTTTTTGGAGCGGGTTCGCGAGGGTAACCGCGAGATAGCCGCGTCCATTGACGAAGAAATCGCGACTGGCACCTATCCGGCGCTTATTGATTGGGCGAACGCGGCAAAAACGGATGTGACCGCGCATGCGGAAGCATTATCGGCCCTCTAAGGGTCGGAAAATCAAATAGTCCGGGATGGGCCTTGTTAGACGCCAGGGTAGCGCAGTCTGCCGAGAAAACGCACCAGGCTGGGGCGTCGCCCGCGTGCACCGGTCAGGCGGGCTTTGGCTTTTTCGAATTGCATAACGTTCTCGATCCGTCGCGCCAGGAATGCGCGCGTATCGGCAAAATTCTCGCTATCGTCTTGTAACCAGTACAAGAGCGTCGTCGAATAGACGCCGGACAGGGTGGTTCGCTTTGTGTAATGACTCAGATCGGTGGCGCTGTCCCCGGCGGCGCGCCACATGGCATCGGCGGTTGTCCACAATGAGCGAATGGACGTTAGTGCATTTTGCGGCATCGCCAGCAGTTTCGATGCCTCTCGCACAGCCTCCTTATGCGGCTGCGCCTGTTCCAGGCGAATTTCCACCGCGCGACGGATTCGGTCGCGAATGTGCATGTCCGTGATTTTTTCGTCGTGCAATCCTGAAAGCATGTCGCTGTCGGCCACTCGCAGCCAAGCCTGTACCATCTCGATGGCGCCTGCGGGATATACCAGCCGCACCCGCTCCGCCGGCACATCCAGACGCGCTGCGGCGGCATCGGCCGCCGTCCAGCCCCAGCCATCGAACACGACGTCGGTCAGCATCTCGCGCACCAGAACCGGACGCAGTTCGTCCAGCGTCATTTCAGAGGGCGGTATGAGGTCTGTCTTCATCTTTTCGGCTTGGGTCATGCCCCATGATGCGCCACGCGCAGCCGCGACTCAAGCCTGGCGCGGCAATGCGTAGCGGCGCCGGTTGTCCTAGCCGCCATATTTCACCGAACAGCCATAGGCGCGGGTGGCCGCGGGTGAGGGCGCCTTGCCGGCCGCAACGGCGTTAAGCGCGCCCGACACGTAATTGGTCGCGCCTTTCACGTCCTCCAGCTTCGCGGTCGGCTTATCGTCGATGGCGCCCATATAGCGGAGTACGCCTTTCCCATCGATGACATACAAGTGCGGGGTTGCGCTGGCACCATAGGCGCGCCCGATTTTACCGTCATGGTCGAGCAGATATGCGGCCTGCGTCGTGTCGTTTTCGGCCATCTCAGCCTTTGCAGCGGCGCCGTCGACATATCCCTGCTTTCCGGCCGAAGATGAGTTTACCGTCAGCCAGACAATGCCGTTTGCGGCCGCATCCTTTTGCAGGGCCTGCATATTGCCAGACTTATAGTGCTTTTGCACATAGGGGCAGCCCTTGTTGGTCCACTCCAGAACAACTGTTTTTCCGCGATAATCGGATAGCGAGACCGTTTCGCCCGACGCGGAGGTCGCGGTGAACGCGGGGGCAGGGGCGCCGACGCGGGGGGCGGCAAACGCAGGTGCCGCGATCAAGGCGGCGCATAGCAACATGGTCCTCATTTCGGTCCTCTCCTCCAGCTTTATGCGGCGCTACGCCGCTCCTCCATCATCCTTCGCGAGCGCTGTCAGCATGTCGGCACTCAACAATTGCGGCAGAATCTGCGCATCTTCGCCCGGAGCGAAGTAAACGTAAAGGGGCACGCCGGCGCGGCCATATTGTGTCAGGAATTCCGTGATAACGGGATCTGCGCGGGTCCAGTCACCCATCAGGGTGACGATCCCCGCATCATCAAATGCCTTATGTACGCTCGCCTCGGACAGCGCGCCCTTTTCGTTAACCTTGCACGTGATGCACCAGTCAGCGGTAAAATAAAGAAAAGCGGGCGTCTGCTCGGCGCGCAACTCCGCAAGGCGTTCAGGAGAATAAGGGCTGCTTGCGAGAAGCCGCCCGCTCGCTGTTTCCGTCACCGCCTCGGTTCTATCGGCGGGCACCAGCAGGATAACGGCCAGCGAGGCGAGGACGGCCCCCATCGGTGCGGGTGTCCTGCGCGCATTACCCAGCCACCACAGGGCAAGCCCGATCAGAACGGCGCCGGACAGCCCGATGATCAAGCCATCTACGCCTGACTGTTGCCCCAAGACCCATGCGAGTGCGAGTGCGGTTGCAAACATCGGCAAGCTCAGCAGGCGCCGCATCCGCTCCATCCACGGGCCGGGTCGTGGCAGGCGGTCGCGCAAGGCCGGTACGAAACCGATCAGCAGGAAAGGCAGCGCCAGACCCAGGCCCAGGCCCAGAAAGATCATCATCGCTGCGGGTGCGGTCATGATCAGCGCCGCGCCAAGTGCGGCGCCCATGAACGGGCCTGTGCAGGGCGTTGCGACCACGGCGGCGAGTGCGCCGGTCCAGAAGGCGCCGGATCTTCCGCCGGCGGCAGCGCGGCCGTCCCCGGAGAAGGACAGGCTGGGAAGCTCGAACAAGCCTGCCAGATTGAGCGCGATTGCGGTGACGAGCAGCAGCAGGAAGGTTACGACGCGCGGATCCTGTAGTTGAAAAGCCCAGCCGATGCTGGCGCCGCCGGCGCGCAGGGCGAGCAGTGCGCCGCCCAACAGAAGAACCGTCAGGACAACACCTGCGGAATAGAATGTCGCCTCTTCCCGCGCGGCCTTGGGGGACGCGCCCCCCTTGGCGAGGCTCAACGCCTTCAGGCTGAGGATCGGAAAAACGCATGGCATGACGTTGAGGAACAGTCCGCCCAGAAGGGCCAGGCCGAAAGCCAAGAGCACCGGGGTGGCTCCAGATGTCGGAGCCCCCGCAGGCTTGTCTTCAGCGGCGAGGGGGATGCCTGCGGCGGGGACATCCCCGGGGGTGAGGATGATTTCGCTGCCCACGGATTCCTGACCATAGGTCAGCTTCAGCACGCCGGGAATCTCCGCCAGATCCGGATTGAACCCGGCGGTGGTTTCAACGATCAGGCGAGCGCCGTCCCGGGTCGCCGCCTGCGGCGCGTTATAGTCAATGGCGCCATCGACAGCCGGGAAGAAATAGGCGTCGGTGACGTCTTCCGCCCGTGGCACCTCGACGGCAAAGCGGATCTGGTCCTGATCGACGGAGAAACTTGCGGGCCAATCGGGGGTCGCGGGCAGGGCGCTGCGATACTCCGCCAATTGGCGCTCGCCAATGGCGACATCGTTCAAATCAACCGAAAACTGCGCATTTTCCGGCACGCAGATGCTATCGTCGCACACCAGATAGTCGAATGTCACCTCGACGGGTTGTGCGCCCGTCTCAGGCAGTCCGGTGATGTTGACCAACAGCGCCGCTGGCTGTTCGAAAACATAGTTCATGATGCGGGAAACGACAAAGCGGGAAGGTGTGGGATAGACGATCCCGCCCGCGCTTCCGCCAGACGGCAGCGTCCATTCAGCGGTGGATTCGACCCCTGCCGCGCCGGGGTTCTTCCAATAGGTATGCCAGCCCTCCTCCGGCGTGACCAGGATCACGGCTGTGCGGCTATCACCGGTCTGCGGCCCCGCCTGCAGTTCCACGCGCGCGTGAGGGTTGCTGACGATCTGTGCCGCCACCGGGAAAGCGATGAGCGCCAAAAGCGCGGCCAGCAAAGGACGAAGTACCCGCATGTCGGCCATGCTACCTGTTTCAGCGTACCGCTGCAAAGCGCTCAATAGCATGGGCGCGGTTTATGACGTTCACTACGCCGACTGTTCACACGAGGGGGCATTGCCAATAGCAGCCCTCTCGTCCGGTTTCACGAATTGTCGAAAGGGTCGGTCTCTTCGGGGCCGCTACGGGCGTTGAGCTTGTTCAAAAGGTGAATAGCCTGATCTATTTCCGCATCCGAGAGCGAGACGAACATATTATCGACGATCTCCTCATGCTGTGCGGCAAGTTTGTTAAAGGTGGCATGGCCCTGGGGCGTTAGTGAGACATAGAAGGTCCGGCGGTCGTTCGGCGCCGTCCGCCGCGCAACCAGGCCATCTTCCACCAGCCGGTTAATGATGCCCGTAACGTTCCCGTTCGACACCAGCATCAGCTGGGAAAGTTCGCCCATAGACAATTCCGCCTGAGCGCGGTCGAGCGCGGCGAGGACGTCGAAACGGGGCAGAGTGCTGTCGCAATTTGCCCGCAGGTGCGAGCGGATCTTCTTTTCAATAATTCTGGTGGAGGCGAGCATGCGCAGCCACAACCGCAGAGACTGTTTCGAATGCATCTTGCTGGTAGCCAAATTCATTCACTCGAGTCTTTCATAGGATCGTACTCCTTATTCATTTGGCGAAGCTTGTCGATATCGGGTTGCGCGCGAACGATTTATCGTAGTCCAGCGTGTACCACTTTTACCGTTCTATGACATCTAAGAGGAGGATAATTTCATAAAGTCAAAGTGTTATATAGACTTTCTTGCTTGCGCCATTGCTTCCTTGACAAAGGTTTTCGAATCAGCGACCATTTCAAGTCTAAAATAAAGGGATCAGCTTCAGATTGGCTTTATTGGTTTAGCGTAATAATATTTCTGATCTGACTCACGATTACATAACGCCTTGGGAGGGGCGTGGCGGCTGGCGCTACGAGTATATTCAGCCTGTAATGGGAATGAGGGGGAACATAATGAAACGCAACGAACCGACGCGTCTGCCTTGCAAAATGCAGACAAAAAAGATGACGAAGCGGGCAGCGATTCTGGCAGGCATTTGCGGAACGGTTATAATACCAGCCGCTGGTCATGCTCAGGTCGCTGTACCTGAACCTGAAGCGCCCGAATCTATGGACGCGCCCATCGTAATAACCGGCTCCCGTCTCGCTACTAATCTACAAGCGCCGACACCGGTTACGACAATTGGCGCGGATCTGATAGAAGAGCGCGGTGCGAGCACAATGGGGGAAGTGTTACAACAAATTCCAAGCTTTGGTGCAATCGACTCACCAAGCACTGCGGGGGTAACATCTCGCGGTGGCGCCCAAATTAATCCCGATCTTCGCGGTCTAGGATCCAATAGAACCCTAGTTCTCGTTAACGGACGCCGCCATGTGCCAACCGCTGCTACTGGATCTGTGGATATTAGACTTATTCCCACACTGCTAGTTGATCAGGTCGAGGTAGTTACCGGCGGTGCATCTGCCGCTTACGGTTCCGATGCGGTCGCAGGCGTTGTAAACTTTATTCTGAAGAACGACTTGGACGGCTTGGATATTACTGCCCAGGGGGGTGTTTCTCAACAGGGAGACGGTGAGGAGTATCGTTTATCAGGTGCGGGTGGCTTTGAGTTCGGCGGTGGGCGCGGCCACTTCATGGCGGGTTTCGACTATCTGAAGATTGGCGGCATCGGGGATCAAACCACGCGCGATTGGGGGCGCGAAGAGGTCGGCCTGATTACAAATCCGAACTTCGCCAACAACGGGTTGCCTCAATACATTATTTCTCCTGATGTGCGTTCTGCAATAACAACGCCCGGCGGTCTGATTGTGAGCGGGCCCTTGCGGGGCACTGCGTTCGGCCCTGATGGCTCTACCTATCAATACGAGTTTGGTCAGGTTTTCGGCAGCACGATGATCGGTGGAAGTGGGGCGCTGCAGAACGAGAATCTCCTTGCGCTCATTGGTACGCCGATGGAGCAGCTTAATGGGTTGGCTCGGCTGAGTTACGAGGTTTCTGATAGCATTGAGATCTTTGCGGAAATATCTGGCGGTTATACCGAAGCGTTAGGCGCCTCGCAGGAGGCGCGCGATCGCGGCAATCTGTTGATCAGGCGTGATAACGCATATCTTCCAGAGGCTGTTCGTAATGCAATGGCCGTCGAAAATCTCGACACTATCACAATTGGTCGCGTTAGCAACGATACGGGCAAGATCGAGCTTGATCGCGACAATGAAATGTGGCGTGCCGTGGTTGGTGTAGAAGGAGAAATTGGGGCTGGGTGGAGCTGGGATACCTACTATCAATATGGGCGCAACGATTATTCGTTAAGATTCGGACCCAACAATCGACGCCAGAATGAATACTATAATGCGGTAGACGCTGTCGTAGATTCGGCTACAGGAAATATAGTTTGTCGTTCCACTCTCAGCGATCCCGACAATGGCTGTATTCCGGTGAACGTCTTCGGCGACGGCTCCTTGGAACTAAACGATTACGTGCACGGCTCAGCGATCTTTGACCTGCAAACGACACAACATGCTGCAGGTGTCAATCTTCGCGGGGAACCGTTCGTTACCTGGGCCGGCCCTGTTTCACTCGCAGTTGGCGGAGAGTATCGCCGCGACCGGGCAGTGGGGACGGCAGATGCGGTGTCCCAGCGCGCAAATCCGAATGGCTCCATCGGTGGATGGCTGCTGGGTAACCAGCTTCCGCTCGAAGGAACTATCAATGTTTGGGAGGCCTATGCAGAAACGCTTGTTCCGCTCGCCGCAGGTTTGCCGTGGGCAGACGAACTGAACCTAAATGGTGCGTTCCGGCTAACAGACTATAGTACTAGCGGGACGGTCAATACCTGGAAAGTCGGTGCGACGTACAATCCGGTTCCTGATTTGCGGTTCCGGATTACGAGGTCACGCGACATTCGTGCCCCCAACATCACCGAACTTTACGAAAATGGTGGTAGCTCGAACACAAACGTTTTTGATCCAGTACTAGGGCAATCCATCCAAGTTCGCGAAATATTCGCCGGAAACCCAAATTTGCAGCCCGAAATAGCTGACACGTTAACGGCCGGTGCAATTATTCGACCCCAATTCATATCAGGGCTTAGTTTCGCTGTTGATTATTATGATATCGAAATTACAGACGCGATATCTACCTTAGGTGCTCCGTCGCTCGCCCAAGGGTGTTTTGCAGGCAACGATCTATATTGCGATCAGATATCCTTCAATCCCGACGGCTCTATAGCTTTCATAACCAATAGCCGGTTGAATCTAGCGGCAGTTGAGACTTCGGGTCTTGATTTCGAATTGAACTATCTGCTTCGGCCAGATTGGCTCGATGGGGATGTCCGATTCAGAGCGCTTGCGACGCGAGTAATGGACCTGACGTTCCTCAATCCTAACGGAGAACAGGATCGGTTAGGGCAGGTAAGTGGCGTTAACCGAACGCCAGGCGTCCCCAAATGGGCAGGTAATGTGTCGATGAATTACTCGTCGGAGGTGATCGATCTTGGTTTGCAGGCGCGGATCGTCGGTCCAGGAAAGTTTAGCACGATCTTCACGGAGGGAGTAGGTGCGCCGTTGACAGTCAACGATAACGACGTTCCAGCTTATGCATATTTCACGCTTTCCGCTGCATATAATTTAAATCTCAGCCCAAGCCAGGAAATGCAATTGTTTGCAGTCGTAAATAACCTGTTTGATGTCGATCCTCCCTTTATTCCTTCCGGTGCGGCTGGGGGAACGAACGAGAGTAGCACTAATGCGGGGTTCTACGATGTGATCGGTCGCTATTTCAGGGCCGGCGTAAGAGTTAGCTTCTGAATTCCGCTTGCAGAAAGGAATCGAGATGAGATCTCTCTTAAAGAGAAAAGCGCTAATGACGATCGCCGTTGCATCCGGGCTTTCGCTCATTGGTTGTGTGGCGCTCGACGGCAATGCTGTCGATAATGTGGCAATAGATCCTCCCGACTACATTATCCACAACGCGCATATCGTCACTGTCGACGATGCGTTTTCTATCGCCAGCGCTGTCGCCGTGATTGATGACAAGTTCGGTGCTGTCGGCACGGATGCGGAGGTGCTTGCCACCGCAGGGCCGGCGACGCGGATTATTGATTTGGATGGACAAACAGTCCTTCCAGGCTTCAATGACACTCACATCCACATGACCTCGGGCGAGCGGCTTGAGATACAGGTCGATCTCGCCGGAATGACGTCGATTAAAGGAATTCAGGAGGCAATCGCAGAGCGAGTAGCGCAAAGCGAGCCAGGTAAGTGGGTCGTCGGAACGCGTGGATGGTGGGAATATAACCTAGAGGAGGGCCGGCTGCCGACAAAGGAAGATCTTGATGCGGTGGCACCGAACAACCCGGTAAGTATTCCAGGGCCGCACTATATGATTGTCAACAGTCTGGGCTTGGAGCTTGCAGGGATCACGCGCGATGCGCCGGATCCGCAAGGTGGAGAGATCTGGCACGATCCGGAAACCGGAGAATTGACCGGGCTCCTTATGGACAATGCATCGCGCCCGGTGCGCGCTCTTTTGCCTTCTCCGACCGAGGAGCAAATGATGACTGGTCTTCGCCGCGTTCTCGCTCTCGCCAACAGCCATGGGCTAACGAGTGTAGGTGACCCAGGTGGCTCACACGAGCAAGCGCAGCGTTTTCTCGCGCTCCGCGATGCGGGGGATCTGACTGTGCGAATGGACTTTTCATATAGCGTAGATCCGGCGGCTCCCTTGGACGAAATTGAGGCTGAGTTACGGACACTTCCAGAACCCGGTTTTAGTACTGATGATGGGATGTTCCGCGCTGATCAATTAGGTGAGGTGGGCCTCGATGGTGCTGAGTTGACCGCTTACCTGTCTCATGACTTTCCGGGTCGTCCCGGATACCGGGGTTTGCAGAAGGTCCCTGATCAGCAATTTCGGGAATTCGCGGCCCTGGCTAATCGCATGGGTTGGCGTCTACGTCCTCATGCCGTTGGTGACGCAGCGATTGATCAGGCGCTTGATGCGTTCGCCTACGCCAACAGACAAAAGTCGATTACCGGTCAACGCTGGATGATCGACCATGCCTTCCTTCTTTTGCCTCGGCATTATCAGAACGTCCGTGACCTCGGCGTTATTATAAATTCCCAGTACATGCATAACTACCAGTTGGGTGAGCTTATACTTAAAGCGTGGGATCGCCCACTTGCGGATCAGAGCGAACGCTATAGGGATTGGCTGGATAACGGGATAATGTTCGCCAACGGGTCTGATGGCCCGATTTCCTATCATGCAGAGCCATTGCTACAGATTTATGGATCGATAACAAGGAATACTGACTGGGACGGAGTATTAGGGCCAGAGCAGGGCTTGACGCGTGAGGAAGCGATCCGCTCGGTGACCAGCTCGAGCGCTTATACGACGTTTGAAGAGGAGATAAAGGGGTCTATTGAACACGGTAAATACGCGGACTTTGTAATTATATCCGACGATATACTATCGGTGCCTGTTGAGAGTATTCCTAATATTTCTATACTCGGCACCATATTGGGTGGAAATGTAGTATATGGAAAAATGGTTAATTAGATAGAGACTAATAAACCAAGGTTAGGGGGGGTGTAGCATGAAGTTCGAATTATCAGAAGTGATCGACCGCAGTCCAGTTGGTCCTTATCAGCTACGAATTGTCCTGATATGTGCGCTTGTCGCTTTGCTCGATGGTCTTGATATTCAAGCTATGGCTCTCGTAACGCCCAGTCTTCGTGAACAATGGGATTTACCAGCTAGCGCATTTGGCCCCGTGATTTCGGCTTCCTTTGCGGGAATTATGGTTGGGATGTTAGGTCTCGGATTGCTGGGTGACAGATGGGGACGCCGGAAGGTGCTCATTCTGTCTTTTCTATTAGTCGGAATCACGTCGGTATTGACTGGGCTTTCTAACAGTATTGATGAATTGATCATCTATCGTTTGCTTACCGGTGTGGGAATCGGGGGCTGCTTACCAAATGTGACCGCTCTTACCGCGGAGTTCGTGCCTTCTAATCGGACAGCATTCTTTGTTACCCTAATGTACTCGGCAGTTCCCCTGGGTGGCGTTATTGGAGGCTACGTCGGCGGGGCCATTATTTCTCAGATGGGATGGCCTTCTATATTTTTTCTTGGTGGTATAATTCCACTAATTTTATGCGTGGTAATATATTTCCTTCTGCCGGAGTCAGTGAGATTTCTTGCGCAAAAGCCGGACCAGCAGGAGAGAGTTGGCAAAATACTGGAGAAGATAGACCGTAGTTACCAGTATAGCCGAGAAGACAAGTTTTCTGTTCCGATACGTGATAAAGGTGGCGCCATAACCGACTTGTTTTCTGCAGGAATGGCGCCTTTAACATTGCTTTTGTGGGGTGTATTCTTCTTTAGCCTGTTTGGTATGTACATGCTGACCAGTTGGCTCCCTACCGTTTTTGTAGAGCTTGGATGGGCAATCGATGATGCCATCAGGAGCGTGTCTTATTTCTGGCTTGGCGGAATCGCCGGCGGTTTGGTAGCAGGTTGGCTAATTGATCGCTACGGTCCCTATCGTGTACTTGTGCCCGGATTTGCGCTCGCGGCATTGCTGACCGCAGCCATTGGAATCTCGACGGGTGACGGCTGGAGGGTTCTGGCCGTTGTTTTAGCGTCTGGGTTTGGGGTCGTTGGAGCGCAACTTGCAATGACTGCACTCGCGGCGGAGCTTTACCCCACACATATTCGATCGACTGGGGTAGGTTGGGGGCTCGGCATTGGCAGAGTCGGTGCCGTCATCAGCCCGATTGCTGGCGGATACGCTGTTTCTGCCCAATGGTCGCAAGGCGAACTTTTTGCCGCCGCGGCGGTCCCATTCGTGATCTGTTCGATTTTGGCGTTGCTCATGGGCTTGGCGGCTCGGGCGCTGCAAAGGCAGGGCGGCGATTCCTCCTCTCACCCTTTACCCTCGGAGACAGCATAATGGCACTTCGCACTTTTTCCCGCCTCGCATTACTTAGCGGTTCCATCGCACTTGGTCTGTGTTTGCCGACAACGGCCGCATTGGCCGCGCCTGATACAATTTTTTTGAACGGCACGGTATTTACCGCCGACGAGAGCGGTTCAGTTGTCCAGGCCTTCGCTGTGGAAAACGACCGGTTTTCAGCGATTGGCAGCAATCAGGAAATTAGTGGGCTTGCAGATGCAAGTACGAATATTGTGGACTTGGAAGGGCGGTTTGTCGCGCCGGGTTTGACTGACGGCCATTTTCACAACGAAGGCGGGGGTGACGGAATCGATCTGTCCGGAGTAGAGACTATGCAAGAACTTCTAGCGGAGATTTCCGAGGGAGTGGCGCAAGCGGGGCCTGATGAGATTGTCATTACAAATGGTGATTGGCACGAAATGCAATTGGCTGAACAGAGGCTGCCAATTGCATCGGAGATAGATACCGTTTCACCCAATACACCCGTCGTCATCGTTCGCGGTGGTCATAGCTATATCCTTAACACGGCCGCGCTGAAGCGCTGGAACATAAATCGCGATACTGCTTCTCCTGACGGAGGACAAATCACGCGCGATGCTGATGGCAACTTAACGGGCGAATTGTTTGACACGGCAAAGGCACTGGTTGAGCTGCCTCCAAGTCCGGCAGCATCCCTTGATGATCTCCGCAATATGCAGGCGGTGCTGAACAGCTATGGAATCACCAGTGTTCGTATTCCTGGTGGGGCGTCAATGTCCTCTGACAAGGCATATCGTATGCTGAACGAACTGCAGGAAATGGATGAACTGTCCGTTCGCTATTCAATTTTGTTGCGCGGTTTTGGCCGTGATCCGGAAGCGGTAATCCGGGCGATCAATGCGACGGGGCTGCGGCAAGGTGACGGAAATGACTGGGTGCGCATTGACGGCATAAAACTCGGCGTCGATGGCGGTTTCGAGGGGGGGCTGGTGACTGAGGCATATGCCGAGCCATATGGTCAAGACGGCACCTACTATGGTGTCAGGACGGTCCCAATCGAAAAATACAATGAGATCGTATCGGGGTTGAACAGGGCGGGCTGGACAATTGCGACACACGCTGCTGGCGACGCAGCGGTGGAGCAGGTGTTGGGTGCCTATGAGATCGCCAATGCCGAAGTTCCGATCCAAGGGCGTCATTTCGCGATCGAGCACGCGTTTCTAACGTCGCAGGAGCAACGAGCGCGTGTTCGCGATCTCGGCCTCCACCTGTCCGTACAGGATCATTTGTACGTCGCCGCGCCGGCTTTCCGTAACTATCTTGGAAGAGAGCGGGCAGAGGATATCACTCCGTTGCGAAGCTATCTTGATGATGGGCTGATGGTGGCATTGGGTACGGACTCGCCCGTGATTCCCGTCAATCCCTATTGGGAACTTTATCATTATATCACGCGAGATACTCGATCGGATGGAGTATATGGCGCCGACGAAAAAGTGGCGGACCGTTCGCGTCTTTTGCGGACGATGACTGTCGGCTACGCAGAGTTGACGGGCGAAGAGGACCGGAAGGGCCAAATCGCCCCGGGAATGTATGCGGACTTCGTCGTGATGTCAGACAACTTCTTAACTGTGCCGGCCGAGAAGATAAAGGCCTTTAAGGCGCTAGCTACTTATGTAGCCGGAGATAGAGTCTATTCCGCCGATTGACTAATTAGCAGTGTTCCCTCTGCTGCCTTCGGTTGAGGGCAGCAGATGGAACTTTAGGTAGAGGACTCATTCGGGTCCACGCAATGACTACAGAACTGAGTGCGATTGCGGAGAGGCAATCGCGCGCCAGGCGGTCGTATCTGGTCGAGATCCTGCGCCAGTTTTTCAGGTGCCCGAAGAAGCGTTCGATGAGGTTCTGCGGCGGTATATTTTCGGTCAAGGGCAAAGGGCTTGGTCGGCGTGGCTGTCGATGGAATGATGGCTTTGATGCGTCGAAGCTTGAGCCCTTTCCTAAGCGCGTTGGCGTCATAGGCTTTATCTGCCAGGAGCCGCTTCGGGCGCACATAGCTGAGATAGGCATGTCTCAGCAGTGGGATGGCGATGCTGATATCAGCGATGTTTCCGGGTGTCAGCGAGAAGGCGACCGGTCTGCCGTAACTATCTGCCAGACAATGGATTTTCGTTGTACGGCCGCCGCGCGAGCGCCCGGCCGCCTGTTCGAACTCCCCTTTTGCGCCGGCTGCGAGACGGTGTGCGCGGGCATGGGTGCTGTCGATCATGATTTCATCCGGTTTCTCGCCCGCAGCAGACGTAAGCGTGGCGCAGAGGCCGTCTTGTCAGCGTGATTTTCTGGCCTGTGAGGCTTTGCCTGCGGCGCGGCGCTTTGCGATGGCACCGATCCTGAGTTTTGCATCGCGTTCGTCGATTTCGTCGGGATCGAATGCTGTGCCGTAGCAGCCAAGATGCCATTGGGTGGCGTCATCGTGTTCGGGGTGTTTGGGATCGGTGACGGCTTCAAGGAACGTCTCGAAGCCGGGCGTACCACCGCAGTCTTCGGGCGGAGCGCGGTGTTCGCCCTCGATGTATCGTGGATATCTGGTTCCGGGCGCGCCCTCTTCGACGGTGACGATGTGCTCCCAGTTGTCACCCATGTTAGGTGTAGAGGAACTGGCGGATATCGCGGTCGAGCAGCGCCGTGAGCTTTGCGTTCTTGGCCGCGAACAGGCGATCGTCGGGCCCGTCGGGATCTATCACGCCATAGCGCCGGTCACCTGCCTCGAACTCCCAGAGATGATAATCAAGCCAGCCCATTGCGCCCTGGATGACATCGTGCAGCACCTTGAGGCTGGCATCGACGGGGACCTCGACCCGCCGCCAGATCGAAGGATCGGTATCGGCAAGCGCGATGTGCAGGCGGGCAATGGTCTCACTCATGCCGCCATGCTGACCGGCGCCAGCTCGGCTGTCCAGTTCCATGGCATCAACTCGTCCCAGCGCGAGGCGGGCCAACCACCGGCGATCATCTCGATGACATCGGCGATGTATGCCTGCGGTTCGATGCCATTGAGCTTGCACGTCTAGATGACCGAGTAGATCACGGCAGCACGCTCGCCGCCAGCCCTTGAACCGGCGAACAGCCAGTTCTTCCGTCCGATAGCGACGGAGCGCATGGCTCGTTCGGCGATGTTGTTGTCGATCTCGGCCATGCCTTCGTCGAGGAAACGTGTGAGAGCCGTCCAGCGCTTGCGGCCATAGGCGAGCGCCTTGGCCATCGCCGACTTGGGCGACAGGCGGTGCAGAGCATCGTCGATCGCGACACGCAGTTCCTTGGCCCTGTGGCTTGCTTTGCTCCTGGCGACATCGTCGGCGGACATCAGGCGGCCTACCGCGCATCTCTTCCTCGATCCGGTACAGCCTTCCGATCCGTTCGAGCAGGTCGCTGGTCAGCGGTGTTGGGCTGTTCTGGTGGTTCTCGAATATCTTGCGCCGGAAATGCGCCCAGCAGGCAACTTCGTGTATCCGGCCCGTGGCGTAGAGCTTGCCGAAACCAGCATAGCCGTCAGCCTGGAGCAGACCGGTGAACTGCTTGAGCTCGGTCTGGGGATGGATGCCGCTGCGGTCGGGGGTGAAGTTGTACCAGACCAGTGCGGGACCTGCGCCGCCTGATGCCCGATCATCGACGACATAGGTCCACAGCCTGCCTTGCGCCGTCTTGCTCTTGCCCGGAACCAGCAGGGGCACGGGCGTGTCGTCGGCATGGATCCTGGAAGCCCTGGGGCCTTCTTCCCAGATGCGGGTGACGATGGATCGAGAAGCGTTGCGGCCTGTCCCGCCCAACCGGCCAGGGTGGATCGATCCCTTGTGCCGCCATCATCTCGGCCTGCCTATAAAGTGGCAGGTGATGATCGAACTTGCCCACGACCACATGGGCCAGTGTTGCGAAGCTGGCTTTGCCGCGCGCGATGGCCTTCGCCGGAGCACGGGTTGGACGATCTTCTCGCAGGACTGTCAATCGGCGTTCAAACGGGACCCCCGATCGGCGTCGAACAGGGACCCCCTCGGTGGGAAAGCATACATGACGCTGGTGCGGAACATGCGCCCTGCGGGCGACGCAGGGGGGGCGTAGCCCGACCGGAGACGCCCGCAGGGCGAAGCGTTTTTATGTCTCCTGTCCTGGGCGGATCAGCTGCGGCTTTTGAACCGCCAGCTGTCATTGCCGGTCTCGACGATGTCGCAGTGATGAGTGATGCGGTCGAGCAGCGCGGTAGTCATCTTGGGATCGCCGAACATGGTGGGCCACTCGCCGAACGCCAAGTTGGTGGTGACGATGACCGAGGTCTGTTCGTAGAGCTTGCTGACGAGGTGGAACAGCAGCTGGCCGCCTGAGCGGGCGAACGGCAGATAGCCGAGTTCGTCGAGTACGACGAGATCGAGACGGCCGAGCTGGGCGGCAAGCGACCCGGCCTTGCCGATGCGGGTCTCCTCTTCGAGCCGGGTGACCAGATCGACGGTGTTAAAGTAGCGACCACGAGCGCCGGCGCACACCACGCTGGCGATGATGGCGATCGCGAGATGCGTCTTGCCGGTGCCGGTGCCCCCGACCAGCACGATGTTGCGCTTGGCCGACAGGAACGATCAGCTGTGCAGCGAGCGCACCAGCCCCTCGTTGATGGGTGTGCCGTCGAACACGAACGCGTCGATATCCTTCACCACCGGCAGCTTGGCGGCGCTCATCCGGTAGCGGATCGAGGCGGCATGGCGGTGAGCGGCTTCGGCGCGCAGCAGATCGGTCAGGATCTCCATTGCCGTGCGCTGGCGCTGCACACCGGTGGTGACCGCTTCGTCGAACGCGCCGGCCAGGCCTTTGAGACCGAGCCCGCGCATGGCGTCGATCATCTCATGCCGCTGCACGGGAACCTCGCAGGCTGTCATAGCGGACGCAGTTGGCGACCGGAGGGTGCGTCAGTGCCATATCCTCGGGCGTGACGATCAATGCCGGTCGGGGCGGCTCGCGTCGCCGCGACAGGATGTTGAGGATCACCTCATCGCTGGCGGTGCCGTCATCGAGCGCCTCACGGACCGCGGCCTCAACCGCGTCCAGGCCTGTAGCGCGACGATCTGGGTGAGAAGCCGCATTGCCTCGTCTGATTTGCTCCCCACACGGTTGCTATTGCCTCATCT
>DFLT01000005.1:260869-391708 GCA_002375465.1 Alphaproteobacteria bacterium UBA3612
CGGCGGTGACCACGAAGCTGACGGCGATGAGCGCGGCAACGATCGACCGGGCGCTGAAGGATGTGAAGGCCGGAAGCCGCCTACCGCGGCGGCGGGGTGTCGCCGGAACCGCGCTCAGGCGCAGCGTACCGATCAGAACATTCGACGACTGGGGTGATGCGGCGCCAGGCCATACCGAAGCCGATCTGGTGTCGCATAGCGGCCCTGTGGCGAGTGGTCGAGCCCGAGCTCTTCCTTGAGTTGCTGGTGCGCCTGCTCGCAGATCCATCTGGCCTTGATAGCCGATGCGCGCCTTTTAGGTGGGCGTCGGCGGGCAGGTTCGACAGATAGTACTTTTGCTCGCCGCTCGTGCGGCGTTCCCCACCAGCTAGACTTCCTGATCGCCGGGCATGGCCTGGACCCGCCCGTCCCTCATGCGATGCCTGTGACCATCGGCCACCCGGACACAGCACGTGGCAAATTTGCAGGTAAGCTTGCCTTTGGTCCCGCGCCGCCAACTGATCTGTTTTCATTTTTCTTCGGCCAGCATCTTCTCGGCAGAAACGGCCGTGCGATCCGGGACGTGATATCTGCGACGCCTGCCTGTTGCGGCTTCGGGAAAAACCAGTCCGGTAGCTGCCGATAGACATTCTGACGCCCCGACATGCCCATCGCCCAGAGCAAGCCACGTTCGCTCAGAGCCTGGCGGAAGGGCCCGCTCGAACCGTAGCCCGCATCGGCCAGGATGCAGCCGAACCGAGTGCCTGAGGCAATGACCCGATCAATCTCTTCGATTGCGATCTCCGGCTTTGTACGAGCGGCTTGACGCTCCTTCGGAACCCGCGCCCGCTTCATCCGTCCGGCATCCTGCGTCCAGCTCTCCGGCAAGAAGAGCCGTAGCCCCACCATCACCGGAACCTCGCCGGACGCCAGCGTCACCGAAACGAGGGACTGGCAGTTCGAGGTCTTGCCAAGCGAGGAGGCATATTGCGGGGCCACCCCGACCGAATGCCTGCCTTTCTTCGGCAAGGCTGTGTCGTCGATGACCAGATTCCCGCCTCGTCTCCCACCAGACGATCGGCTTCCTTCAGGAGAACGGCTTCGAGTGGCGCACTATCCCATACTCCGTCGGCGACGAAATGATGCAGTTGGTCATAGCCAAACTCGCAATCACGAGTCGCCATCGGCTGCACACTCTTGCGATCACCGGGACCGATCAATCCGGCGATATAGGCCGGACAAACCCGCATCCGCGTCTTATGCCGCAAAGCCGCCAGGAATGGCGCCAGCCAAACCTCAAAATCGCTGCGCCAATCCCTTGCCATCGCCAGCCTCCATAAAAGCTGGCTCCCTATGAATCAGGGAAATCCCCCCCGCGGGAATCCCAAAAATCAAATATCTGCCAAAGTAGTGCTAAGACATCAACAGCTAATATACGCGCATAAACCGCCGCTTCGGCGTACGCTCGGGCGGCGGATAGGAGGCCACTTTTTTCGAATTCTGGTTTCCGCGTTTAATCATCGCGGCGCCCGCTAAGGGGTTTAAGGGAGCGCTTTTTCGCGCAATTGGCTTAAAACTTAGCCGTCTTACTGAGGTGTTGGGTTGGACGGCTCCCAACACCTCAGTTAGCACTCATGAGATTTCGTATTAACCTGCGGTCTGCGGACCTCGCTTACTCATGATCGGGGTGGGTTGTATTTTCTATGATTACTGGTCATAGCTTTTGTTGATATTGCCTTTAATCTTGGCGAAGGGCGAAGGGCGAAGGGCGAAGCGCTGCAATTTACCTGTAGCTGTTTTTGGAAGGTTCGAGACAAATTCCATCACCCTAGGGTACTTATAGGGAGCGATCGTTTCTTTAACATAGTCCTGCAGGTCCTTTTGTAGCGCTGCGCTCTCCTGGAATGTATCTTTGAGAACTATGAATGCTTTAACCTTTGAACCACGTTCAGGGCAAGGAACGCCAATAACGGCACATTCTAGAACGGCTTCATGCGTCAACAGGGCGTTTTCTACTTCAGGGGCAGCAATGTTATACCCCGAAGAGATAATCATGTCGTCAGAGCGCGACACATACCAGAAATAGCCGTCTTCATCGAGGCGGAAGGTGTCGCCTGTGACGTTCCATCCTTTGATCACATAATTTGCCTGACGCGGGTCGGCGAGGTATCGGCACCCGACAGGTCCTTTAACCGCGAGCCGTCCCGTGCCGCTGGTCATCGGTTTATTCTGTTCATCCAAGATCACTGCCTTATACCCGGGCACGGCTTTCCCGGTGGAACCCGGCTTTATATCGTCGCCAGCTGCCGAAATGAAAATATGCATCATCTCGGTTGCGCCGATCCCGTTGATTAGTTTTAGACCGGTTGCATCGTGCCATGCGTGCCAGGTGGCTTCTGGCAAGTGCTCTCCTGCAGAAATGCAGGAGCGCAACGACTGAATGGCATTTTCAGGGACTGTCGCTGCGATCGACTTATACGCGGTGGGTGCGGTGGCAAGAATGGTCACGCCAAAGCGTTCGATAAGCTCCACCAAGGCTTTGGCACCTGGAACTTCCGAGGTCACCGCTGTACCGCCGAAACGCCAGGGAAAGATAAGTAGCATGCCCAAACCAAAGGTGAATGCGATGGGGGCGGTACAAGCCCAACGGTCATTCTCGTTGGGTTTTAGAATATGTCGGGCGAAAGTGTCCGCCGGCGCAAGAATATCCCGATGGAAATGAACGCAGCCCTTTGGATCTCCAGTAGTTCCAGAGGTGAAGCCAATAAGAGCTGGATCACCGGAGAAAGTAGCCACCGGCAAGAAACCTGGCGCGGTTTCGGTCACGAGCCGCTCGAGCCCGCCACCGCCGGCATCGCCATTGTAGGTTACTAGCGATTTCGTATATTCGCTTTTTACTGCCGCTGTCCGGAAATCTTCCGCGAAGCGCTCATCGACGATGGCATGGCTGATTCGGCCGCGTTGGAGGATGGGTACTATTTCACCGGGGCGCAGGATGGGCATTGTGGATACGACGATGCCCCCTGCCTTAAGAACACCCAACCAGGCTGCAAACATCATAGCCGTGTTGGGTCCCCGCAGCAAAACGCGGTTTCCAGGGACGAGCCCTTCTTTCTCCACCAGAAGACGGGCGATTCTGTCAGAAAGACCGCTCATCTCACCATAAGTCCAATTGCCAGCGTCGTTAGCCACAGCTATCCGTGCTGGGTCTACTGTATCAATAAGCTCTGCCGCGGCGTTGAGCTTATCGGGATATTGGAGCTCAGAAATAGTAAAGAGAAATTCGGGCTGCTCCTCAGGCGCAGGGAGCGCATCCCGTACGAAAGTGTCGAGATGTGCTGTTGTCATTATTCGGGTACCACCGCCGTTGTTTCGATTTCGATCCTGGCGGCCGGTTCCATCAGTCCTGCCACACAGACCACCGCCATTGGTGGGAAGTGGTTGCCGATCAGCTCCCGGTAGACGGCGCCGACTTCACGTGCCGCATTTATATATTCGTCGCGGTCCAGAATGTACCAGGTCATCCGGACGATGTGTTCCGGCTTCGCCCCGGCCTCGGCAAGTATGGCGAGGGTATTCTCGACTGTCTGCCGGAACTGTCCCACAAAATCTTCAGCTGCGAAGCGCTCTTCCTTGTTCCAGCCTATGACGCCCGCCGTAAAGACGAGGCGACCCGACGCGGCCATGCCATTTGCATAGCCCTTGGGCCGTACCCAACCCGGCGGCTGCAGGACCTGATGTGCGCTCATCGACCGTTCCCCTTGCAGACAGCCTGTAGAACATCGCGCCATTCCTGCGGCCAATTGGTCGATTTGGTTTTACTCATGTCGATAAGCACCTGCTTGTAATGAACCACGAACCGCGTCTCTCCGCCGGAGGTCACGGTGATGACAAACTCAACCGAACTGTTGCCGTATCCTTCCACCAGCAATTCGAAGTCGAGAATGTCGCCTAGCCTGCTGACGGCGGTAAATTGCGCGCGGACGTCAACGGTGGGTAGCCCCATGCCGAGTTCGAGATGAAGCCGACGGCGGGACACGCCCAGCACCTGCTCGCACCAATCTTCGATGACATGATCGCACAGCTCGAAATAGCGGGGATAATAGGCGATACCCGCCGGGTCGCAGTGGGAAAAGCGCAACGGCAAGGAGACTTGAAAGGATTGCTGTGAAGCCTCGCTCACGCTTTATATCCCGCCAGATGCTGGCGCGCGATGACGATCTTCTGAACCTCTGATGCGCCTTCGTAGATGCGCAGGGCGCGCACTTCGCGATATAGTTTTTCGACCATGGCCCCGCGTGTGACGCCAAGGCCGCCGAAGATCTGCACGGCCTTGTCGACAACGCTCTGGGCGCTTTCGGTCGCGTCTAGCTTCGCCATTGCAGCCTCGCGGCTGTTGCGCTGTTTTTTCACGTCACGCAGCCAGCCAGCACGATAGATGAGCAGCGCCGCGCTATCGACGTCCAGCGCCATATCGGCGAGCATTGTCTGAATGACGGCATTGTCGGCCAATACGCCGCTGCCGAGCCGTCGCTCGATCGCGCGCTCCGTTGCTTCGTCCAGCGCGCGTCGCGCAAACCCAAGTGCGGCGGCGCCCACCGTGGTACGGAATATGTCCAGCGTCGCCATGGCCTGGGCAAAGCCCCTGCCGCTCTCTCCCAGAAGGGCGTTTTGCGGCAATTGCATATCTGTGAATTCAAGCGTGGCCAGCGGATGCGGGGCAATGACATCGATCCGCTCCGTAACTGCCAGGCCGGGGGTGTCGGCGGGAACAAGGAAACAGGAAATGCCGCGTGCGCCGGGCGCTTCGCCCGTGCGGGCGAACAGGACGTAATAATCCGCGATCCCACCGTTGGAGATATAGGTCTTGGCACCGTTGATGCGGTACCCGCCGTCAGCCTCCTCAGCCGAAGTTTCCATCGATGCGACGTCGGACCCGGCCACGGGTTCGGTTAGTGCAAAGGCGGCGATTTTTCGTCCGGCGGCAACATCCGGCAGATATTCACGCTTCTGCTCGTCCGTGCCGAACAGGCTGATCGTCCCGGAACCCAGACCCTGCATGGCGAAGGCGAAATCGGCCAGTCCGGCATGGCGTGCCAGCGTTTCGCGGATCAGCGACAGCGAACGCACGTCGAGGGCATCGTGGATGCCGCCGTGCGAGGATGGCACGCAATATTGCAGCCATCCCCCCTTTCCGAGTGCGGCGACGAGGTCACGGCAGGCCCGGTCCGTATCGGTCTTGTCGATGTGTCCCAATTCGGCCTGGCACCAGTTTTCCAGGCGTTCGGCGAGCGCGACATGCTCGGCGCTGAAAAAGGGCCATTCGAGGAAGCTGCGGTCCACGGCTAATCTCCTTGAAAAACGGGATTTTTCTTCGCCGCAAAGGCCTCAAAGGCGCGCCGGAAATCTTCGGTTTTCATGCAAATCGCCTGCGCCTGCGCCTCCATCTCGATGGCGGTCTCCAGGCTGACGTTCCATTCCGTGTTCAACTGGGTCTTTGTGATGCCATGCGCGAATGTCGGCCCCTCGGCGATGGACCGCGCAAGGGCAAGTGCATCGTCCATAAGCGTATCCGACGCGACGAGGCGGTTGTAAAAGCCCCACCGCTCGCCCTCGTCCGCGCTCATGGACCGGCCGGTAAACAGCAAATCCGATGCGCGCGTCTGGCCGATGATCCTGGGCAGGATCGCGCAGGCACCCATGTCGCAACCGGCAAGACCAACCCGCGTGAACAGGAATGCCGTTTTCGCCTCTGGCGTAGCGAGACGGAGGTCGGATGCCATCGCCATGATCGCGCCGGCCCCCACGCAGATACCGTCCACCGCGGCGACGATCGGCTGCGGGCAGTTGCGCATTGCCTTGACCAGATCGCCCGTCATTCGCGTGAAGGCGAGAAGTTCAGGCATGGTCTGTTCAGTAAGGGGGCCGATAATTTCATGCACGTCGCCGCCGGAGCTGAAATTTCCGCCTGCTCCCGTAACGACCACGGCCTTAACGGTGGGTGTCGCGGTCAGTGCACGGAATGTATCGCGCAGCTCTGCATAGGAATCAAACGTTAGGGGATTCTTGCGCTCTGGCCGGTTCAGGGTCACCGTCGCGACGCCTGCGTCAAAGCTCCAGCGGAAATGTTCGGGCGTAAAATTTTCGGGGGTCACATGATCTCTCCACCGGCCACCATGATCGATTGTCCCGTCACCGACTGGGATGCGGGCAGGCACAGCCATAGTACGGCTGACGCTACCTCCTGAGGCATGATGAGCCGCTTTTGCGGGTTATGGGATGCGAGCGCTTTACGCGCTTCTTCTTCGCTGCGGCCTGTCTTGGCCGTGATGTTCTTGACGGCGTCTGCGACGATGTTGGTATCCGTAAAGCCGGGGCAGACCGCGTTGACCGTCACGTTCGTATTTGCCAGTTCCAGCGCGAGCGCGCGGGTAAGACCAATCGCGCCGTGTTTCGCCGCAACATAGGGCGCGGTGTAGCGATAACCCCGGTGGCCGGCCGTGGAGGCAATGGTCACGATCCGTCCCGCGTCCGCCTGCAGCAGGTCGGGCAGGGCGGTCTGGCTGCACGTAAACACGGCATCCAGATTGACCGCCATCGCATCGCGCCACTGCTGCTGGGTAACGGACGCAATCCCGGCGCTCATCGCCGCCCCGGCATTGTTGATCAGGATTGTGGCCGGGCCATGGGCATTCCGCGCCTGTGCGAATGCAGCCTCGACATCCTGGGGCTGGGTGACGTCCGCCTGGGCAAGGCAGGCACCGTTGATCTGTTCGCCCACCGAACGCAGCTTCTCCCGGTCTCGGCCGACGATGGTGATCGCGGCGCCCGCCTGTGCGAGTTCCAGCGCGATGGCGGCACCGATCCCGGAATTGCCTCCGGTGACAATGGCATGATGGCCAGAAAGAGAGGTCATGCTTTCAGCGCGGCTTCCTGCTCTGCGGCCCGCTGAAGATTGCGAGTCAGTTGGCTCTGACCGCCGGTATAGGGCTTCGGTACGAAAATGCCGCGATAATCCTGCTGGGCTGCAGCGCGCAGCGTCCAGCTGGACTCTATCAGATGCGGCCTGGCGAGGGCCACCAGATCGGCACGTCCCGCCGCGAGGATCGAATTCGCGTGGTCAGTCTCGTAAATGTTGCCGACTGCCATGGTCGTCAGGCGGCCTTCATTGCGGATCTGGTCCGCGAAAGGCGTCTGGAACATGCGGCCGTAAATAGGCTTGCAATCGGCCCAGGTTTGTCCCGCTGATACGTCGATCAGATCGGCGCCAGCTTCTGAGAAGGCGCGGGCGATCTCTACGGCCTCATCCGGTGTGACGCCCAAATCGCCCATCCAGTCGTTGGCCGATATGCGAACCGACATGGGTCGCTCGCCCGGCCATGCCGCGCGCATCGCCGTGAAAACTTCCAGCGGAAAGCGCAGGCGATTTTCGAGGCTACCGCCATATTCATCCTCTCGCTTATTATGCAGCGGGGTGATGAAAGACGAGAGCAGATAGCCGTGCGCCGCGTGCATCTCGACCATGTCGAAGCCTGCCTGAACCGCCATTTCGGTCGAAGCGACGAACTGGTCGCGCACCATGTCCATGTCTTTGCGGCTCATGGCCTGGGGAACCTGGTTTTCCGCAGCCCAAGGGACGGTCGACGATGACAGCAACGGCCAGCCCCCTGTTTCCAGCGGCACATCATACCCCTCCCAGCCGATTTTGGTCGAGCCCTTCGGCCCCGCATGACCCAGCTGTAGGCAGAATTTCGCCTTACTTTGTGCATGGGCAAAATCGACAATTCTGCGCCAGGCGTCGACATGTTCCGGTTCATACATGCCGGTGCAACCTGGCGTGATCCGTGCCTCCGGCGAGACGCAGGTCATCTCGGTATATATCAGGCCCGCGCCACCCATGGCGCGCGCGCCATAATGCACCAGATGGAAATCGTTGGGCAGGCCGTCCTCGGCTGAATACATGGCCATGGGAGAAACGACGATGCGGTTTTCCAGCTTCATTTCACGCAGCGAGAACGGCGCGAACATCGGTGCCGCAGGCTGCGTCACCTCTTCGCCACGGGCGCGAGATTGGAACCAGCATTCAACCGATTCCAGCCATTCCGGATCGCGCAGGCGCAGATTTTCATGGCTGACCCGTTGCGACCGGGTGAGCAGGGAATAGGCGAATTGCAGCGGATCGAAGTGAAGATAGCGATCCAGGGTCTCGAACCATTCTGTCGAGTTGCGTGCGCTGTTCTGAAGCTTCAGGACTTCCAGATTGCGCTCCTCCTGATATTCGTTGAGCGCGCTCTGCCGGTCGAGACCAGGGCGATGCAGCACCTCCGCCAATTTGATCGCGTCCTCCAGCGCCAGCTTCGTGCCCGATCCGATCGAGAAATGCGCCGTATGGGCCGCATCACCCAGCAGGATCAGATTTTCATAATGCCAGCGGTCGCAGATGATGCGATGGAAATTCAGCCACGCAGCAGATCCAACCAAATGCTTGGCATTGGTCATCAGGGCGTTGCCGTCGAGATATTTCGCAAAGATCTCCTCGCAGCGGGCGATGGACTCATCCTGGTTCATATTCTCGAAGCCGAGTTTTTCCCAGGTATCGGGTTCCATCTCCACGATGAAGGTCGAAAGGTTGTCATCGAAGCGATAGGCGTGTGCCCAGACCCAGCCTGCTTCCGTCTCCTCAAACGCAAAGGTGAAGGCGTCGAATACCTTGTGCGTGCCCAGCCAGATGAACTTGTTCTTGCGCACCTGATCGTCGACGCTGAAATGTTCTTCATAACGGTTGCGGATCGCGCTGTTCACGCCATCGGCCGCGATGACGAGATCATATCCCTTCCAGTCGGCGAGATCGGAACTCGCCTGGTGTCCGAAATGCAGATTTACGCCGAGCTCGCGGGCGCGTTCCTGCAGGATCTGCAGCAACCGCTTGCGGCCGATACCGATGAAGCCATGGCCGGACGATCTGATGCATTCGCCGCGAAGGTGAACGTCGATATCGTCCCAGTGGGTGAACTCATCGCGAATGCGTTCGCCGCTTATCGGGTCGTTCGCCAGCAGGTTTTCCACCGTCTGGTCGGAAAAAACCACACCCCAGCCGAATGTGTCGTCCGCCTGGTTCCGTTCAAACAGATCAATGACATGATTTGGATTTCGGAGCTTCGCTGAAATCGCAAAATATAAGCCCGCAGGCCCTCCGCCCAAACATGCAATCTGCATCTGTTGCCTCCAATTTGTTTTAGTCTTAAAATAAAATCTGAGCCTTGGCAAGATTGTCCAGATATTTGGGAGCAAACCGATGGAAAGCAAAATGAATGCATATGACTGGGAAGATGCGCTCGGGCTCGACTCCGGCCTCGAGGAAGTCGAACGCATGGTTTTCAAAACCGCGCAGGACTATGCGCAGGCCTCTCTCGCGCCGCGTGTAACTGACGCATATCTGAATGAAGAATTTGATCGAGAGATCATGCGTGAAATGGGCGAACTCGGTTTGCTGGGCGCCACGGTGCCAGAGGAATATGGCGGGGCAGGTTTGGGATATGTTTCCTACGGCCTGATCGCCCGTGCCGTCGAAGCGGTGGACAGCGGTTATCGTTCGGCCCTTTCCGTGCAGTCCTCGCTGGTGATGCATCCGATCAACGCCTATGGCTCCGAAGAGCAAAAGCAGCGTTGGTTGCCCGGTTTGGCAAGCGGAGAGCTGGTGGGCTGTTTCGGACTGACCGAGCCCGATGCCGGTTCGGATCCAGGCTCAATGAAAACGCGCGCGCAAAAAAGCGCTGGCGGCTATCGCCTGAATGGCGCGAAGATATGGATCACCAACGCGCCGATCGCGGATGTTTTTGTCGTCTGGGCCAAGTCCGAAGCGCATGACGGTCGTATCCGTGGCTTCCTGCTGGAAAAAGGCATGAATGGACTGTCCGCGCCCAAGATCCCGCAGAAATTGTCGTTGCGCGCCTCGATCACGGGCGAGGTCGTCATGGACGATGTCGAGGTTCCCGAGGAAAACCTGTTACCGAACGTTTCCGGACTATCGGGTCCGTTCGGCTGTCTGAACCGGGCACGCTATGGCATCGCCTGGGGCGCTATGGGCGCGGCGGAGGCCTGCTATCGCGCGGCACGCGGCTATACGCTGGAGCGTTTCCAGTTCGGCCGCGCACTCGCATCCAACCAGCTCGTGCAGCTGAAACTGGCCAATATGGCGACCGAGATCGCGCTGGGGCTGGAAGCGGCCTTGCGCGTCGGGCGCCGCATGGACGACGGTATTCTGGTCCCGGAAACAATCAGCATGATCAAGCGCAACAATGCTGGCAAGGCGCTCGACATCGCGCGCACGGCGCGCGACATGCATGGGGGAAATGGCATCAGCGCGGAATATCATGTCATGCGCCACGCGGCGAACCTCGAAACCGTGAACACATATGAAGGGACGCATGACGTTCATGCGCTAATCCTCGGGCGCGCGATTACGGGGATTCCGGCGTTTTAGCGTGAAATGAGCCCTGCGGGGGAGAGGAAGCCGCTTACCCTACCGGCCGTTGCCACGCTTAGCAGCCCGGGGGCGATGTAAGAGTGGCGGGAGCATTATTGCGACCGCCACCCCTAGGCGACGAGCCGCCTTTTCGAGGCTTCAAGAAGCTCCGGAATCTTGTCAGCCCCGACGGGCCTGCCAAAGTAGAATCCCTGACCCAGCGGGCATTTTTCCTCGATGAGCATGTGTGCCTGCTGTTTGTTTTCGATGCCTTCGGCCACGACGTCGATCTTCAGGCTGCGTGCCAGGTCGACTACGGCAGACACAATGGCCCGCACCTCCCTGTCGCTGGTCATCTTCTGGACGAAGGACCGATCGATCTTGACGACGTCAACCGGATAGTCCCGCAAATGGGTGAGCGAGGAGTGGCCGGTGCCGAAATCGTCCAGCGCAATTTTCACTCCTGCTTCATTGAGAAGCCTGAGCGCACCGGCCACGTAGTCCGCGCCCTGCTGCAGAAATACATGTTCGGTTATTTCTACCTCGACCATGGCTGCTGGAATCGAATATTCCTGCAGCCTGCCTAACAGGCGTTTTGCAAAGTCATCGCGCAGGAATTCGGCCGGTGCGGCATTGATCGCCACGAAGCCGACATCCAGTCCGCGATCAAGCCAGCCACGCAGGTCGCCAAAAACCTTGCGCTGCATGAGGTCCCCAATTTTCGTGGCGAGCTCGTAATCCTTGAACGCCTCGGAAACCGTGTCGGGAAACTGAAGGCCGCGAACGGCATGACGCCATCGCAGCAGCGCTTCCAACCCTGTGATCCGTCCGGTCTCCAGCTCGACCTTCTGTTGGTAATGAGGTTCGACCGACGTTTCTGAAAGCGCCACTCGCGCCATCCTCAGTTGCGAGGCCACGAGCTGCGCGTGTTCCCGCATGTGGCTATGGAACATCTGCGTGCCGCCGCGGCCACTGTCCTTCAGGGCGTAGAGGGCAATATCCGCATTTTTCAACAGCTCGTGCGCGTTGTCTGCGTCGGCTGGAAACACGGCGCCGCCAATGCTCGCCCCGGCCCTTAAATACCGGCTTTCAAAACGAACCGGTTGCTGCACGCGGCTCACCAGCTCTGCGCCGACGCGCAATGGATCCAGGTCTCCCTGGGGAGCTTCCAGGATGACGGCAAACTCGTCGCCGCCAAGCCTTGCGACGAAATCGTCAGGGCTGAGGGTTTCCCGGAGACGCCGGGCGAAGACAGTCAACAGGTGGTCGCCCGCCGCATGGCCCAGCGTGTCGTTGACATGTTTGAAATGGTCAAGATCTAGCAAAAGCAGGGCCATCTCTCCCCCCGACTGCATCGTGCGTATCGCTGCCGCATGCAGATGAGCCTCGAACGCCCGGCGGTTGGGCAGGTTCGTCAGGCTATCATGCTCGCTGGTCCATTTTAGCTGCTGTGCTGTCTGCCGCTGTACCGTGATGTCGCGGGCAATGGACAGAAGACGTCTGACCTTGCCTGCCTCGTCCTTGATCGGTGTGATGACGACGTCCAGCCATTTCGGATTGCCGGTCACGGTGGGGCAAAACCCGGTAAAGCGGGCGGATCGGTCGGAAAGGGCATCCTCGATGGCCTGTTGTACGAGGCCACGACCCTCCGGCGGCCAGAAGGAGTCCCACTTCTGCTCCAGCACTGATTCCATGGAGGCGAGGTCCATGGCGCGCATGCCGGGTTCATTTATGAACTCAATCGTGCCGTCCGGGAGAAGAATCTGAATGCAGTCTGCGCTCGCCTCAAGCACGCTTTGCTGCAGCGTCCGGCTTTCATATAGGGCGTTTTGAGCGCAAACCCGCTCGTGGATGTCCGTGCAGGTGCCGTACCATCGAACGCTTTTTCCGTTTGCGTCCTTTTGCTGCCAGGCGCGCCCGAGAACCCAGCGATATTCTCCGCTATGATGTCGCAGGCGATATTCTATTTCATATGGTGCGCCAGTGCGTAGGGAGTGACGCCATACGTCCCACGCGCGTTCCTGGTCGTCCGGATGAAACATGTTACTCCATCCTGCACCGTCGGTCGAACCCACCGGCATGCCGGTAAACTCATACCACAGGCCGCTATAATAGTCGTGATACCCGTCCGCGCGGGTAGACCACACCATTTGTGGAATATGATCCAGCGTATTTCTCAGTTGAGATTCGCGCTCTCTTAGCGCCTCTTCTGCCTGTTTGCGGCCATCGATATTACGGAAGAAGATTGTGATTCCGTCGTCTATTGGGGCTGCGTGAACGTCGTACCAATGATCGAGGCCGGGCAGGAATGCCTCGATCTGCCGAGGCTTACGTTCGCTCATCACCTCCCGATATGCGTCCCAGAAGGGAGTTTTTTCCAACTGCGGGAACGCATCCAATATGTGGCGTCCCACCAGATCTTCTGTTGAAGACAGTTCTTCCTGAGCTCTTTTGTTCAGATAGATCAGCTGCCAGTCAGAATTCAGGACGAAAACACAATCAGTCGTACTTTCAAGAACCTGCGCTAACCGGGCAGCGTAACCTAGGGCCTCCGACTGAGCTGCAGCACTCCTCTGCCGAAGCTTTTCTTCCTCGGTGACGTCCGCAATCATGCCCTCTAGATAAAGAGCTTCGCCATTCGCGCCAAAGACGGCCTGACCCTGCTCCCGTACCCAGCGTAATTCCCCGCTTTGATGACGCAGCCTATAGGTGACTGAGAAAGGCCACTTGTTCGCGACGGCGCTCGCTACCTGCGCTTCTACACCCGCCACGTCGTCGGGGTGCATCAGACGTTCCCAGCCGAGCGTTTTTATCGTCTCCAGGTCGAAACCTGTGAGTGCCTTCCCTCCTTCGCTGACGAAGGTCATTCGCCAGGGCGACGAGACCTCGCAACGATAGAAGGTGCCGGCGAGGATATCGAGTAACGACCAAAATTCTCGGCGGCTTTCCATAAGCGCGGTCGCCGCTTCGACTTTCGCCTGGCGCTGTTCCTCCATCAATTCATTCCGGCACACGGAGACTGTCTCCGAAAGATGATCATCCCGCTGTTGGGCGGCAGAGCGGCCGTGTTCTCGTCGTGCATTCTACGTTTTCCCCGAGATGCAGCTTCTATCTGCTTCGAGGTAAAAATCCGGTATACCTTTATCTGCGTCGAAGTACGGGCATTGGTGATAGCGAATACGCGCGCGTTGGCTGAATCTTTTCATCAACGAGACAAGACCTTAACCGAGATGCTACGATAGCGGCTACGAAATAAGGGCAGGACTGTTAGAACTCGAATGGGCCTCGTCAATATTTTATGTCGAAGAAGGCCGAGGTGGTCAGCGTACCTCAGGCTCGAATACTGCTGATCCTCTCTCGCGCGCCGTCTGCAATGGCTTGAAATCCCGTGAGATATGCATCGAACTCCGCATCGCTTACGCTTCTGCCGTCCAGGAACCTCTTCAAAGCCAGGCGCGGCGTGTTGCGGAAATTCAACCCTGCCACGCACGTTGTCGCAGATCGGATCCCCCGTTCCTGCAGGACATCGAAATGTTCAATTTGGTGGTTTCCGCTGGGATAGCAGAAATGGGTCAGGCGGCTATTCTCAATCCCTAAGCGTGCAAGGGCGTTCGCATTATCATCGAGTTCGCTGGGAAGGTCCTCCATATTATGCCGATGTGTGTGCAACTGGATGTCCATGCCCAGCGCGGCGACTCTTGCCAGCTCGTCCGGCGTCATAAGGTGAAATTGTCTCAGGCCGTGCCAATCGCCCGGAACGTCCGCGCCCTTACCGAAGCGCAAAAGAGCCGCTTCGCGCTGATTTCGGGGCAGGGACATCAAATCGGCGGGAACCGGTTGACCCGATACCGACGAGATGTAATCGGCGGCTACCTGGATGATCGGCGCGGGATTATCGATGTACCAGGTGGTGACGTAGACTGTTGACGGCAGCCGATACTGCGCCAGTATCTCCGCCATGCGCACGGTTGATGCACATCCGTCGTCGATGGTGATGACGGTTGCCCCTCTCGGCAGAGTGCCGGCGCCGAGGCGGCGCACCGCATCATCCAGTGAAAGAACCGGTCGACCAGAGCGCGCCAGATACTGCATTCGCGCCTCGAACTGCGCGACAGGCATGAACAGCCTGTCCCCATAACCGGGGCCGGGGGTCTCCCACAGGCCGTGGTAACAAAGGATGCGAAGGCCATTTCGTGTCAGATGATTGGATAGCTTGAAGAGGCCGCTCGCACGCAGCGCGCTGTAAATTGCGTCTTTAGCCATTTAGCGCACCGCAACACGGGTCTGCATGTGCGCGTTTCCCAGAGGGAAAGTAGATTAAAGTTGTGCCCTTATCGGCCGCGCGTCGAACGCGTCGAGCAATCAAGAACTTGTGATTTATATCCGATAAGTACTCGGCATAAAAGAAACTTAGAAAGTACAGAATAGGAATTCCATGTATTTGCTAAATGAGCAAATATTATATCAAGAAAATATCTGTCTTTCTGTCGTAACCATATCCAATTTGGATATATATTGAATGATCTGTCGAGTGGCCTGCCGCTCGCGCCCACGATGGGGGAGCCATCTACATCCGTTACGGGGGCCTGGCTGCGTTCCCGCAGGCCAATTGGGGAACCAACGACATCGCCAGCAGTAGGGTGAATGCGACCCTTGCACAGACCAGACGGGCGATCCGCGTATGCCGAAGCCGATAGTTCTGATCACCGGCGCCGCCGGCAATATCGGACGCACGCTGGCTGCTGCCTTCAAGGACGATTATCGCGTCGTCGGGCTGGATATGCAGGCCGGGGGCACGGACTATCCAATTCTGGAAGTCGATCTGACCAGCCAGACCAGCGTCGAAGAGGCAGTCCGGCGCGTGAGAGAAGAGCATGGCGCCCGCATAGCGAGCGTCATTCATCTGGCGGCGTTTTTTGATTTCAGCGGAGAGGACAAGCCGCAGTATCGTTCCGTCAACGTTGAGGGCAGCCGCAATCTGGTGCAGGCGCTTCAGGCGCTAGAGGTGGAGCAGTTCGTCTATTCCGGCACGATGCTGGTCCATGCTGCTACTCGGCCGGGGGAGCGCATCAGTGAGGATACTCCAATCGAGCCAGGTTGGGCCTATCCCAAGTCGAAGGCGGAGACAGAGGCGGCGATCCGCGCAGAGCGCGGCGACATACCCGTCGTCTTTCTGCACCTGGCCGGCATTTACGATGCGCAGACGTCAGTACCCACTTTCGCAAACCAGGTCGCGCGTATTTATGAGCGCGACCTACAGGGTCATTTCTATTCGGGAGATACCGACGCCGGGCAGTCAATGGTGCACCGCGACGACATGGTCGATGCATTTGTCCGCACTGTCGACCGGCGCGAGTCCTTCTCCGGAGAAACCGTTATCCTTGTCGGCGAGGAAAACGCGCTGGGCTATGCAGATCTGCAGGACAGACTTGGCCGCCTGATCCACGGAGAAGATGAATGGAAAACCCTTCGGCTGCCGGCGCCTCTCGCCGAGGCTGGAGCCTGGGCGCAGAACAAGGCCGAACCCGTCATTCCCGACGCCATCGACCATGGCGAAAAGCCATTCATCCAGCCTTTCATGACACGGATGGCGAGCGATCACTACGCGCTGGATATCACCCGTGCCCGCCAATTGCTCGGCTGGGAACCGAAGCACCGATTGGCAGATGAGCTTCCCGCGATCGTCGAGACGCTGAAGAGGGATCCCGCAGCCTGGTACGAGGCGAACAAGATTCTCGCCCCCGCCTTTGTCGATGAGACGGAGGCCGCTGGGCCGGACCCAGAGGCGCTGCGAAACCGTTACGAAGAATGGCGTCAGGCCGAACATGCCGGTTCACGGTGGGCGCATTTCGTCAACATTGCCCTAGGCTGCTGGATATTGGCGCAGCCGGTCATGATTGAAGTGAACGACCCGTGGCTATTCTGGTCGGAGGTTCTGCTGGGGGCGGCGCTGATCCTTTTTGCCAGCCTGTCTCTTTCGTGGCGCTTTACCTGGGCACGCTGGGCGTCGGCGGGGGTCGGCGCCGCAATCATGGCTGTGCCATTCCTGTTCTGGACGGAGAATCCGGCGTCCTACCTTTCCGACACGCTGGTCGGCGCCCTGGCATTTGGCCTGGCGGTTGGCACCCGGCCCGAACCTGGGCCGTCAATGGTCGCGAGCATGACGGGGCCGGACATGCCGCCCAATTGGTCGTTCAACCCGTCCGCCTGGACGCAGCGCATCCCGATCATCTTCCTGGCCCTGATAGGGCTACTCGTGTCGCGCTATCTTACTGGATATCAGCTCGACCATGTGAGTGGTGTTTGGGATCCGTTTTTTTCCGGTTTGCCGGGGGAGCCGGCGAAGAACGGCACCGAAGCGGTCGTCACCTCCTCCGTGTCCGAAGCCTTTCCCGTTCCAGATGCTGCGCTGGGAGGGTATACCTACGCGCTTGAAATCGTAACCGGCCTCGTGGGTTCGCGCGCACGCTGGCGAACCATGCCGTGGCTGGTGTTTCTCTTTGGGCTGATGATCGCGCCGCTCGGTATCGTCTCAATCGCTTTTGTGATCATCCAGCCGATTGTGATCGGCACCTGGGCGACCCTGACTCTGGTGGGGGCGGCAGCGATGCTGATCCAGATTCCCTATTCGCTCGACGAATTGCTGGCGACGATCCAGTTCATTCGCCGACGCGCGAGGGCCGGTCGCCCGTGGCTGCGCGTGTTTCTGTTTGGCGATACTGATGAAGGGGCTCGTACTTCACCAGAAGATGAATTCGCCCAAGGTCCGCGCGCCGTTCTGGCGGATATGTGGGCGGGCGGCGTCAGTGTACCGTGGAACCTGGGACTGGCCGGCATGGTGGCCCTGTCGCTGTTGTTCACGCGTCTGACCTTCGGTGCTGAAGGTGGAATGGCGGATGCGGATCATGTGATCGGTTTCCTTGCCCTTACCGTTATTTCGATTGCTGCGGCAGAGGTGGCGCGGGCGCTGCGTTATCTGCTTGTGCCCCTGGGCGCCGCCCTGTTTGTCACACCCTTCGCCTACGACGCGTCGACCCCCCATATGATTGGCAGCATCGTTGCGGGCGTCGCCCTCATCGCACTCAGCTTCCGGCGCGGAGCGGTGCGTCAATCCTATGGGCAATGGGACAGTCGCATCGTCTAAGATAGTGCAGAGCCTGGCTTTCGGACTGTTGTCAGAGGATGGGCGGGAGTAGCGATTGTCCTTGGTCCAGCTAGCCAAGAGCCGGGCCCGGGGATACTAGACCGTCATGAAAATCGAGCAGGCCAGCAAGGTGATGGATCAAACCATGCCGAATGCCTTGGGAGCGTTGGTTCGCAGACTTCGCAAACGTCAGAAGATGACGCTGGGGCGGCTTTCGGAACTGACCGGCATTTCGGTCTCTTCGCTATCTCGCATCGAAAACACGCAGCTCCGCTTGACGGTCGACAGGATCGAGGTGCTGGCATCCGCCTTAGGCGTCCTTCCGGAAGACCTGGTTTCCGGCAACATGCTGAGGATCCGTGAACGGATGCGGCCTGCGAAGCCTGTTTCCCGGTCAGGCCCGCGTATGGTGGTCGACCGTGCCAATAAGCGAAAACCCGTCATCGATCGTGAATTGAGCTTCAATTACCTGTTTGGAAAAGACAGCGACCGCTCGTTCGAGTGCATGCATCTGGTCGTTCAGGCGGTCAGTATCTGGGATACCGATTTCGTGCGGCATCCATGCGAGAAGATGATTTACGTGATCCGGGGTGATGTGGTGCTTTACTGCCAGGACAGGGAACCTGTCATCTTGCAGCCTGGCGATGCGCTTTTCATGGACGGCGCCGTTTGGCACAGTGTCGTCGCAGGGAATAATCAGGAGGCGGAATTGCTCTCCGTCTATTTTCACGGCGTGGAGGCCCAGGAAGGGCTGCTGGAATCGCGCCCTTTCACTCCTGAAAGCTGGAAAGCTGTTCAACGCAACTGAGCCGGGCGGAGTGCTCTCTCTATCATCGCAAATCCACCGGAGCGTTGAGCGCTGCTCGCGCAATTTTTTTGCTTGATCTGCAAACTTTGTTCTTTATTGCTTGATGTGCAAATATGGCTGTGGGGGCGGCCTCTGGGGGAATGCCGGACCGGATATCGGTTTGAAAGCACCCGAATACATTCGCGATGTCGCTCCTCGACCAAGGCTGCAAAGCTCATCCAAGGGAGACTTACGTCATGTTTTCGAGGCATCTGGTGGCACGCGCGTCCTTGTCGGCTTCTGCTGCAGGCATTGCGATAATTGCCGGCACGGCAGCTATTGCTCAATCGACCGCCATCATCGCACAGCCTGATGACACGCCCGCCGAAGAAGCCGGCGTGGTCGACCAGGAAACGATTGTCGTGACCGGGTCGCGAATCAATCGCGCCGGCTTTGACCAGCCGACGCCGACGACCGTCATTGGCGATGCCGAAATCCGCCAGGCGGCACGGCAGAACCTGCAGCAGGTGCTCAACGACCAGCCACAGTTTCGCAACACCATATCGCCCAGCGGAACGATCGCTGATTTGAGGAGCGGAACGGCCCCGGCCGATCTGCGGGGTCTGGGCGCGGATCGGACGCTTACCCTCCTCAATGGCCGGCGCTTCGTCGGTGATAATAATCTCAACTATGTCCCAACCAATCTGGTCGAACGTCTCGAGGTGGTCACCGGCGGTGCATCGGCTGCCTGGGGCTCTGACGCGGTAGCAGGCGTCGTCAACATCATCCTGAACGAGAATCTGGACGGATTTTCGGTCGGCGGCCAAACGGGAATCTCGTCCCGCGGGGACGGTATGCGCTATGGCGTCGACGCGTCGTTCGGCACCGATTTCGCCGATGGCAGAGGCCATTTCATGATCGGCGCCGAATATCTGGACGATAAGGGAATCGGCATTACCGGGCGGGGAGACCGTCCGTGGCTGGGCGCCAATCTTGTTCCGATTGAGGGTGGTCAGGTAGAGCTGCAACCCGACGTAAATGGCCTGGGCCTTACCTTTCCGGGCAATATTCTCAGCGGCTCGCTGGCCGGGCAGGTCTTCAATCCTGACGGCAGTCTGCGGCCCTTCCAGGCGTCGGACGATTTTGGATTTTACGATACTTTGATCGTGGGCAGTCCGCTGAAGCGCCTCGCGAGCTATGCACGGCTCAGCTACGATTTGGGCGGTGCCACGATTTGGCTCGATGGGACCTACGGCCGCGCAGATGTGAACCAGCCGTTCCTGCCCGATACGGCACAGAGCATTCTGGTGTCGCCCATCAGCGCGACGAACCCTTTCCTGTCGGCCAATATTCGGCAGCAGCTGGCCGCCGCCGGGGAACCATCCTTCCTTCTCGGTCGCGTATCTCGCGATGCGTTTCTGCTGCAATATGACCATCTTCGCGAAAACAAGGAGGTCGCTGTCGGCGTGAATGGAGAGTTCGGCGCCGGCTGGCAGTACGATGCCCATTTCAGCCATGGCGAAGTCGACAGCGACGCGAAATTCTACAATTCGTCCATTCCCGCCAATTTTTCACGCGCCCTGGACGCGGTGCGGTCGGGCGGTGAGATCGTCTGCGCAGTCAATGCCGATGCCGATCCCACGAATGACGATCCGGCATGCGTGCCCTTCAACCCCTTCGGTGAAAATGCAGCCTCTGCCGCAGCCGTGGATTACGTCAGCGGCACGCAGATGCAGCACACGGTTAACAAGCTCGACTCGGCCGCAGTACGGCTTCAGGGCGAGCCGTTCTCGCTCTGGGCAGGGCCGGTAAGTATAGCGGTTGGCGCAGAATCTCGTTGGGAGGAACAGCAACAGGACGTCGGCGAACTGGATGCAGCCGGTGTCTTTGGAACGGCAATTTACGCGAACCCGGTCGAGGGCAATATCGATGTGCAGGAAGGCTTTGGCGAACTTCTGCTGCCGCTGCTGGATGTGGAACAGGTGAATGTCGAGTTCAACGGCGCTGCCCGTTACTCCGACTATAGCCAATCCGGCGGAATCTGGTCGTGGAAACTTGGCGGAACCGCGCGGCTGTTCAACGATATTTTGCTGCGAGTTACCCGCTCCCGGGACATCCGTGCGCCGGGCCTCAGCGAGCTGTTTTCAGTCTCCCAGATCGGCATCATTACAGTAAGTGACAGCGATCAGGCAGGTCGCGACGACCCCAACTATAACCCTAATCCCCGCGTCACGAGGTTGAGCGGCGGCAATCCGAACCTAGTGCCAGAGGTCGGCAAGACCTGGACCGCGGGCGTCACACTGTCTCCGTCGTTTCTCTCAGGCTTCAACCTGTCGGTCGACTATTATGACATCAAGATCGGCAACGCGATCACGACGCCCGCTGCGACGGACGTCACTGCGGCCTGCGCGGCGGGCGACGCTGCGGCGTGTGATCTTATCGTTCGCGACGATACGGGAACGATAACGACCTTTTTTGCCACGTCACAGAATATTGCCCAATTTCAGACATCTGGCGTAGATGTTGAAGCATCTTACAATATGCCCCTGTCGCGCATTTCAAACCTGCCGGGAACTCTGGGCGTCCGGGCACTTGCAACCTATGTGGACGAGCTGGCGTTCAATAATCGGGATGTCGCCGGGGACGTAGGCGACACGGTGCTGGACGGCGTACCGAAATGGCGTGGCAATCTGAGTTTCACATATCAGAGCGATACGATCGGCCTCGACGCGCGTATCCGCTATGTGGGCGGAGGCGATTTCGACAGCAGCCAGCCGATCGTCAACAACGATATAGACGCACGGACCTACGTGGATCTCGGCGCGCAGTTCAAGGTCGATGACAGACTCACTATCTTCGGCAACGTCAACAACCTGTTCGATGTTGATCCGCCGCTCGTCATCCAAACGACCAATACCCATTATAATGGTGTAGGTACCTACTACACGTTTGGCGCTCGCATCAGCCTCTGATCTGGTTGGGGCTGAACCGCGCTGCCGCGTTCCCGAAAACGGGGCCGGCAGTGCGGTCTCGCCTGCGCTTTGCAGCGACGCTGGCAATGGCGTTCGCCCCAAAGGCATTTTGGATACGTCGCCGCCGCCGAGTACATCGTCACCGCGCTGGCCGGGGGCAATGCCAAGAAAATCCAGCCAAGTCAGTGGCGAGCTTGCCCACCTTACTTTTCTCTGTGGCAGAGCGCCGCTATGGGTGTCGCCTCGATGTAAAGGGTGTCCCCATGAACCGTTCTGTCATTTCCCTGCTGGCTGCCTTGCTGAGCAGCAGCGCCAGCGCTCAGGCCCCCGCTCCCGAAGGCGAGCCCCGGCCGGTGGAGCAGAGCGAGGCACCCGAGGACCAAAACACGCGCGAGGTTTTGCCCCCAGATGCAGCGCCGCGCCCCTCGCCCGAGGATGACGCGACCGTCGCCGCCTCGGGCGATGAGGGGCAGGGCGCTGCCAATGCGGATGAAGATGAACCGGAGTGGGACGTCAATAATCCTGCTGGCGCCACGATCAGGCAGGTGCCGATCCGCGTCGACGAAGGCACGTGGATGGACCTGGATGTCTCCCCCGATGGAGACATGATCGCGTTTGCTCTTCTCGGCGACATTTACACCATGCCCATTGCCGGCGGTACGCCGACACGCATTGCCGAGGGCCTGGCGTGGGAGGTGCAGCCGCGCTTCTCTCCCGATGGCACGCGCATCGCCTTTACCTCCGACCGCGGCGGCGGCGACAATATCTGGCTGATGAATGCCGACGGGTCGGACAAGCGGCAGCTGACGAACGAGGAGTTTCGCCTGCTGAATCAGCCGACCTGGTCGCCCGATGGCCAATTCATCGCGGCCAAGAAGCATTTCACCACCGGCCGCTCGCTCGGAACGGGTGAGGTGTGGCTCTATCATGTTTCGGGTGGCAGCGGCGTGGCGCTGGTGGAGCGCCCCGACGAGCAGCACCAGAAGGAACTGGGCGAACCGATCTACGCCCCCGATGGCAGCGCCATTTATTATACGCGCAACATCACGCCGGGGCCGATCTTTGAATATGCGCAGGATTCTAACCAGGACCTGTTCAACATCGAACGTTATGACCTGAATACGGACAAGATCACCACGGCGATCAGCGGCTATGGCGGCGCGGTCCGCCCCACGCCTTCGCCGGATGGAACGAAGATCGCCTTCGTCCGGCGCGAGGCGACGCAGTCGCGCCTGTACGTCAAGGATCTGGCGACCGGGGAAGAGCGCAAGATCTATGACGACCTGGACAAGGATGTTCAGGAGACCTGGGCCGTTACGGGTGTCTATCCGAATATGGACTGGACCCCGGACAGCCGATCAATCCTGTTCTGGGCGGGCGGCAAGATCAGACGGATTGATGCGGATGGATCGCGCGCGGGCGTAATCCCATTCGCTGTAAATGACACGCGCGGCATCGCCAACGCACCGCACCCGGTGATTCCCGTTGAGCAGGATCAGGTGCAGGCGACCATGCCGCGCTTCGCCGAAGTCTCGCCCGACGGCAGCACGATCGTGGTCGAGAGCCTGGGCAAGTTGTACACCATGCCAGCCGGCGGCGGCACGATGCGGCGACTGACAAACGGTGAAGATGGCATGGAGCTGTTCCCCAGCTGGTCGCGCGACGGGTCACGCATCGTCTATGTCAAATGGACCGATGCGGGCCTGGGCGAGGTGCGAACGATTGGGGCAAATGGACGTGGTGCACAGTCCGTCACCAGCGTGCCAGGCCATTATGCGCGGCCGCACTTTTCTCCCGATGGCGAAATGATCGTTTTTGAAAAGGGCGAGGGCGGCTTTCTGACCGCGCCAGAATTCAGCGACAATCCCGGCGTCTATCGCATCGCCGCGTCCGGTGGCGATGCCGTGCTGATTAGCCGCGACATGGCCCGCCCGCACTTCGGTGCCGATAATGACCGCATTTTCATGACCGGGTCGCGGGAGGGAGCGCAGATTCTCGTTTCCAACGACATGAACGGCAGTGACGAACGTGTGCATGTAAAGGGCGATCTCGTCACCGGCTATATGGTGTCGCCGACCGGGCGATATGTCGTCTTCACCGAAAATTACGACGCCTATGCCATGCCGCTGATGCCGGGCGGGCAGGCGATCACCATATCGGCAGAGGCAAAGAGCCTGCCGATGGTCGAAATCTCTGACTCCGGCGCAGAATATGTGCATTGGTCCTCTGACGGCGACCGGCTGCACTGGTCGCTGGGTCCGACACTCTACACGGCGCCGCTGGTGCAACTGTTTGCCTCGGCCCCTCCTGCGCAGGGGGAAGAGCCGGCGGCGTATCAGCCGCCCCAGACCGGAGTGTCCATGCTGCGCACCGTGCCGGCGGGAAAAGCCGCGGGGACACTCGCCATTACCGGGGCGCGGATCATTACCATGGCCGGGAGTGATGGGGCCGTTGCGGACGGAGGTATCATCGAAAATGGCACGATCCTAATCGAAGGCAACAAGATCGCCGCTATCGGACCGACCGCTGCGATGACCTATCCCGCCGGAACGCCTACCATTGATGCAGCGGGCAAAACGATCATCCCCGGCCTGATCGATGCACATGCCCATGGCAGCTATGATGCGGACGAGCTGGTTCCGCAGCAGAATTGGAATCTGGTTCAGAATCTGGCGCTTGGCACGACCACGCTTCACGATCCGTCGAGCGACACCGCCTTTTTCGTGGGCGCGGCGATGCAAAAGGCCGGGATGATGCTGGCCCCCCGCATGTTCTCCACGGGGCGGATCATTTATGGCGCACGCAATCCCTACGCCTATGCGCAGATCGATACGCTGGAAGATGCGCTGGACCATGTCCGCCGGCTGAAGGCGCAGGGCGCGCCTAGCGTTAAGAATTACAACCAGCCGCGCCGCGACCAGCGGCAAATGGTCGTGGAGGCCTCCCGGCAGGAAAATATGCTGGTGGTCGCCGAGGGCGGGTCCCTGTTCGGGATGGACATGAACCTGATCGCCGACGGTAATTCCACGCTGGAGCACAATGTGCCGGTGATGGTCATGTACGAGGATGTTTTGCAGTTCTTCGAACAATCGGACAGCAATTACACACCTACGCTGGTGGTGGGCTATGGCGGGCTGGCCGGTGATCCCTATTGGCGGCAGGCGACGAATGTGTGGGAACAGCCGCTGCTGGCCGCGCACACGCCGCCCGCCATCTTGCGCGCGCAGACCGCTCGCCGCGTGACAGCGCCCGAAGACGATTTCGTCGATGACGAGGTCGCTCGCGAGGCGGCGAAGCTCGCACGGCGTGGCGTGGAGGTGTCGATTGGCGCGCACGGTCAGCAGGCCGGGATTGGCGCGCATTGGGAGATCTGGTCGTTCGTGCGCGGCGGCATGACCCCGCTGGAGGCGCTGCAGGCCGCAACGATCGTCCCCGCGCGCTCGCTCGGCATGGACCGAGAGATCGGCTCGCTGGAGCCCGGCAAGCTGGCCGATTTGGTAATCCTCGACGGCAATCCTCTCGATAATATCCGTAATACAGAGCGGGTCGAGACGGTAATCCTGGGCGGCCGTGCCTATGACGCACCGACAATGAATGAAGTCGTCACCGGCAATGCCCGTCGCGCCGCTTATTGGTGGGAATAGCAAGAACAGGCCTGCTTACGATATTAGCATTGGCAGGCAGGCATCGACGCCGGTCTGCTTTCATCGGCGCTGCAAGAAAGTCATGCAGCGCTGTAAGAACGTTCACTCAGCCGGCACTCACATCGGCGGTAAACATGTATCCAACCCCGCGCACCGTCCGAATGATCTCTCCCCCCTCAGCCGCACCCTCCAGCTTCCGTCGCAGTCGGCTGATCAGAACGTCGATACTTCGATCAGTGGAATTACCGATCCGCTGGCGCGACAATTCCAGCAGACGCTCCCGCCCCAATGTACATTGGGGGTTGCGCAACAGTACCAGAAGCAAATCGTTCTCTGCCGCCGTCAAGACCACCCGCACGTCTCCGGGCGCGTAGAGCTGCTGACGTCCGACGTGGTATCGCCAGCCTGCAAAGCACAGCCATTTGGAACCCGGCCCCTGCTGCGGCGTGCCCATGGCTGCGCGGCGCAGTACGGCGCGCACGCGTGCGAGGAGTTCGGAGCGGCCGAAAGGTTTTGCCAGATAATCGTCCGCTCCCGCGTCCAGGCCGGCGACCCGGTCTGCCTCTTTCCCACGCGCACTGATCATGATGATGGGCATAGGACTGGTGGCGCGAATACGCTGGCACAAGGTCAGTCCGTCCTCACCTGGCAGCATGATATCCAGCAGCAACAGATCAATTTGCTGGTCGGCGGCACGGTTCATCAGCCTGCTTAATTGGCGACCGTCCGCCACACCTGTGACGCGATGGCCGCCCTCTCGCAGCAGACGCGCGATTAAGGCCCTTAGGGGCCCATCGTCTTCAACAACTACAATGTGGGCAGGGGTCGAGAGATCGGCGGCAAGCGCATTACCAGCCGCCTGAAGCAGCGCGGACGCCGGGCTTTGTAACGAAGTGTTGCGCCCGCCTTTCTCTGATTGACCATAGCAGATCATTCCGCTCATTGCGCCCCAACTTTAAATGCGAACTATTAGCAATACAGGGGGCTTCATGATCTATTCCTTTACGCCGCGCAACATGCGTCTGGCCGGGGGTACTGCGCTCAGCACATTGGCACTTTGCCTCGGCGCACCTGCCACCGCGCAGGACAAGCCAATGGATGAGGAGATCGTCGTTACCGCGTCTGGGTTCGAACAGAAGATTACCGATGCTCCGGCTAGCATCAGCGTCGTGACGCAGGAGGAGCTGAAGCAGCGTCCCTACATCACGCTGATCGACGCGGTGCGGGATCTGGAGGGCGTCGATGTGGGCGAAACATCCGACAAGACCGGCCAGCGCACGATCAGCATTCGCGGAATGGGGTCCGATTACACGCTGATCCTGATAGACGGCAAACGCCAGAATAATCATGGTGATATTTACCCGAACAATTTCGGGGGCAACCAGTTCAACCATATCCCGCCGCTCGACACGATCGAGCGGATAGAGGTCATTCGCGGGCCTGCCTCCACGCTTTACGGTGCAGATGCGCTGGGCGGCGTCATCAACATCATTACCAAGAAAGTCGCGGACCGCTGGAGCGGATCCGCGACTTTCGGCCGTAACTTTCAGGAGGACGACAATTTCGGCGACGACACGACCATCGATGCCGGCATCAGTGGTCCGATCGTCCCCGGCCTGATCGGGATCAGCCTGCGCGGATCGATCTATGAAAGAAATGCATCGACACCTGATTTCGAACCTGCCGTCGACCCGGCCGGCGTGGTGCACGTGCGCGGACTTGGCTTTGGCGGCGGCGGCAAGACCACCGATAATACAAATAAGAGCGTGGGTTTCACGCTGGGCTTCACGCCCACCGACAATCAGAGCCTGAGCATTGATTTCGACATTTCGAAGCAAGAGTATGATAATACGCCCATTACCGACCCGGCCACCGGTACGACCAGCTTTCCGCTCGGCACGGTCGACAGCATCGACACCATTTGGCAGGCGCGCGGAGGAATGGTCGCACCGCGGGTAGGCTACAGCGCGGATCAAACCTTCGAACGGATGAATTGGGCGTTGACGCATCAAGGCGACTGGAGCTTCGGCAACAGCTTCATCTCACTGGCCTATGTCGAAACCGACAATAATGGCCGCACCGTTCCCTTTTCCGTCGCCGAGCGTGTGTTGTTGCAGGATATGTATGACGGCACGGGCGAGTATGCCGGCCTGCCCGAAGAGGAGCGCAGGGGAATTGCCGAGGAAACGTTCCTCCCGCGGCCGAAAAGGACGCTGCAGAGCAGTCAATATACGCTAGACGCCCGGCTGGACATCCCGCTTGAAGACTTGGCAGGGACGCATCGTTTTGTGGTCGGAGGGCAATATATCGACGGCGAACTGGAAGACAGCGTGTTCGGTCTGGAGGCGAGCGCCGAAGGGTTGAGTGCGGTTCAGCCGCAAAAGCAATGGTCGGTATTCGCAGAGGATAATTGGTCGCCGATCGCGCCGCTGACCATCACCGGCGGTGTTCGTTATGACGAGCATGACGTGTTTGGCGGTCAGGTCAGCCCCCGCTTATATGCCGTGTTCAGCGTTACGCCGACGCTGACCGTCAAGGGCGGGGTGAGCACTGGCTACAAGACACCCAAAACCACCGATCTCTATGATGGAATTACCGGTTATGGCGGCCAGGGAACCAATCCATGGGCCGGCAATCCTGATCTGGAGCCCGAAACCAGCGTCAACAGCGAAGTCGCCGTCTATTGGAACCCGACGAGCGCAAGCGGTATCAACATCACGTTGTTTCAGAACGATTTCGAAGACAAGATCATGCGGCAGGCTGTCACTGGCACCTGTTCAGAAACCGGCGGTGTGCGTCCCTGCGCCAATTTGGGCGCGTATTGGGAAATCCTCGGCATTGGCGGACTGTCCCAGCCGGTCAATATCGACAAGGCCAAGATCAAGGGTGTCGAGGTTGCCGGGCGCTATCAGTTCCTGCGCGGCCTGTCGCTGCGAGCAAATTACACCCTGACCGACAGCGAGCAGAAAAGCGGTGCCGATCAGGGGCTGCCTCTAACCAATACGGCGCGCCACATGGCCAACGCCACGTTGGACTGGAACGTAACCAGCCGCCTGAGTGCCCAATTGGTAGGCGAATTGCGCTCCCGCCGGTATCGGGGTGTCGATGCGATCACAGGCCGACAGCTATATTTCCGCGACTATGAGGTTTTGCATCTGGGCGCACAGTACCGCCTGAACGATTTCGTCACAGTAGGCGGACGGATAAACAATCTGCTCGACCAGGATTTCACCAGCTATTCCGTGGATTTCGCCGATAATGGCGATGGTACATGGACGCCCAGCTTCACCGATCACTACAACAACAAGGACAGAACGCGCAGCTATTGGGTGAATCTAACCGCGCGATTTTGAGAAAGGCCGTCTGGTTTACCCCGTAGAGGGCGATGGCCCTGCGAAAGGCGTGGGGGACGTTCGTATATGGCGAAGTCTCGGAGACGATGAGGACGAGATGAACACCGGAGCATGCTGTGCCGGAGCATGCTGTGCCGGATCTGGTCTTGCACTCTCGGCTCCAGCAATTAATGACACTCCTGCTAATGAAAATGCGAATGATTCGCATAGAAGGGGGTGGCATGAAATCCTTGTTGGTCGGGACGAGTACGATCGTTCTCAGCGTATGCGCGCAGGGTCTCTACGCGCAGGAGATGACGGCCTCTGATCTGCGCCGGGATGGAGGCGATACCCGCGAGGAAGAAGTCGCGGAAGACGAAACGATCGTCATATCCGGGAAATTCCAGAACTCGCTGATCAACCGGCTGCCGATTGAACCGGTCGAGCTGCCATTCAGCCTGGAAACCATTGACGCCGATACGATCAGGGAGCGTGGGTTCATCAACCCGCTGGACTTCCTGGAAACCCTACCAAACGTGGTCCGTCGGCAAACTCAATTGCTGCCGGGCGGCGGCTCATATCTTATCCGCGGTCTGTACGGCACAGTTCTCACCGACAACCGGCCGGAAAATGACAGCCGCGGGGCCGGTCGCCGTGACATCTCTCAGATCGAGCGGATCGAGGTCATCAAGGGGCCAAGTTCCATCTTGTTAGGGCCGGTCATCCCTGGCGGCGTCATAAACCAGGTTACAAAGGCGCCAAGGCCGGGCGATTTCGTGAATCTCGTCGCGCGGGGAGGCAGCTTTGGAACCTATCGTCTGGAGGGCGATGCCAATACGGGGGCGCTGCTGGGTTCGGACGTCTTCAGCGGCCGGGTCACGCTGGCCTATGAAGACCAGCAAAGTCCGCAGGATCCTGAGCATACCGAGACGATCGCGGTACGACCCGTGCTAGAAGCCAGTTTTACCGACAGAACGCGTGTGCACGCGTCTGCTTCCTATACAAAGAGGGACAGTGTCCCGGGCTCCGTATTCCCTGTCTTTACCGACGGTACGGTGCCCGATGAAATTACCGCCGAGACGTATATCGGCATACCGGGCAATCAGAGCGGCGAAGACACCTATCTGGAAGCCGAGTTCCAGCATGAGTTTCTGGACAATCTGAAACTTGTCATGCGGGGGAGCTATCAGGATACCAACTTCGATTATCAGACCAGCCAGGGCGCATATAATTATAGCGGCGGAAGGGGCTTCGATCCCAGTGAAACCAGCGCCTATGTCTATTTCTCGGAAGGCTATCGCGACACCAATGTCACCTATGGCGACGCCCAGTTGGTCGGGGATTTCCAATTATTCGGTCAGCGGCAGGATTGGGTAATTGGAGCGACGGCCCAGAAAACGAAATTCGCCAGCTTTTTTGCATTTGGCGGTGTGCTCGGCATCGTCGACATCACCGATCTGGAGGCAGCAAATTACGCCGTTCCCGATTTCAGCACGCCGCTGGCGCCCTTTTCCGACACGGAGGACGAGCTTCTTTCGACTTATGCCGAGGCAAGCCTGCGTCCCACAGATCGTCTGACGATCGTCGCGGGCCTTCGTTATGACGATTATAAGCGCCGCAATCTCACAACAGGGGAATCGGCACCGGACGACCATGTTTCGCTGCGTGTCGGCGGAAGCTACCAATTGGTCGATGGTCTGAACGGCTATGCCAGCTATGCAGAAAGCTTCATTCCGCAAACGGGCGTGCAAAGCAGCGGCGACCTCATCGACCCTGAAACCGCAGTAAATTACGAGATCGGCATAAAGGGCAGTCTTCTTGACGGCCGCGTCAACCTGACCGCCGCAGCATTTTCCCTTACGCGTCAGAACGTGTCCACTCCGGATCCGAACAACGTGCCTGGCGGACCGTTCTTCGTAGTCGCCAGCGGCGAGCAGAAGCACGAAGGCTTTGAAATCAACGCGGGCCTCGAACTGACACGTGCCTTGTCCCTGGATCTGTCCTACGGCTATGTCGACGCAAGTATCACGGAAGTGATCAATAGCGGCAGCGGAGAAGATGTCGGCGATCCGGTGGCGCTCGTTCGCAGCCATACGTTCAGTGTCTATGGGTCCTACACGGTCCAGGAGGGCGCGCTTTCCGGCTTCAGGACCGGTCTCGGCGTGAGAGGTATCAGCGAGCGACCGGCACCCCGCTTCGGAATCGATTATGAAGGATACACGCTGGTGGACGCGTCGATCGCCTATCCCGTGTCGGAATCGCTCGAGGTGCAGCTGAACGTCCTGAACCTGTTGGACGAGGAATATCGCGATAGCATTGGATTTAACTCCGGCACGCCGGCGGGTGGGCACCGCTTTGGCAATCCGCGCGCTGCCTACGTTACCTTGCGCGCGAGTTTATAGATTGATGACATGAGCGAAGCGGGACGTGAATTGTACGAGGCGGCTGTCGCCTGCGAGCGGGCAGGCGACATGGCAGGCGCGTTCGAAGCGTTTCGCGGTGCGGCCAAGGCGGATGAGAACGTGGCGGCGCCCTATGTTGGCCTGGCGCGGATCCTGACGCGCAATCACCAGCGCATCGACGCGATCGCATGTCTTCGGCGTGCTTCTGCATGTGAACCGCGCAATGTGTCCGTCTGGAATGCGCTTGGGCAGACGCTGGCCAGCGAAGGAAGGCTCGAGGAGGCCGAGCAGGCCTACCGGCGGGCCCTGGGCTTGCAACCGGAGGCCCTGGTTCCCGCGCTGCGGCTGGCGCAACTTTACGAGGATAAGGGTGATCGCCGTGCCGCGAAGGAAGCATATGAACGGCTGCTGCGACGTCATGCGGATGAGGCGGAAGGGCTCGTCGGCCTGCTGGCCGTCGCGGAGGGAGCTTCGCTGGCCTCTGCAATTGAAAGCGCACGCAGGCGCATCGCCGAGGCAGATGAGCGCGACGCGGCGCTGATCGGCTATGCGCTGGGCAAGGCTTTGGCGCGGAGCGGTGAACATGAAGCGGCCTTTGCTGCATGGCGTGCCGCAAATCAGGCGCGGCAGCGGCAGGCCGGACTTTTTGACCGGAATGGCTTCGACAGGCGGATTGACCGCCTGATTGAGCTTTTTTCTTCCGAATTCTTTGCCGCGAGGGAGGGTTGGGGTACGGCATCGGAGCGCCCCGTTTTCATCGTCGGCCTCCCGCGGTCCGGCACCACACTCACCGAACAGGTGCTGGCCAGTCACCCCCTGATCCACGGAGCGGGTGAACTCGATGTGCTGACCGATATGGCGACAGGAACGCCGGACCGTCTGGGCGGGAACGAACTGTCATGGCCGGAAACCGCTCCACATCTTTTGAGGGAACATGTGGACGCGATTGGCGCAGATTATCTTCAGCGACTCGCTTCAGTTTCGGATCCCGGCGCGGCTCATGTAGTCGACAAGCAACCGCTTAATTTTTGGCATCTGGGGCTGGTGGCGCTGGCGCTGCCCGGTGCCCGGATCATCCATTGCACGCGCGATGTTCGCGACAACGGCCTCTCCATCTATGTCGAGAACTTTGCGCTTGACCAGCGGTGGGCGACCGACCTCGACGACATTGCCCATTATTGGCGCGGCTATCGGCGGTTGATGGGGCACTGGCAGGAGGCGCTCGGCCCGCGGATGGTCGAAGCGCGGTACGAGGATATGATTGACGGGTTGGAGCCGCAATCGCGGGCGCTGCTGGATTTCTTGGACGTGGAGTGGGACGAGCGGGTCCTCTCCTTTCACAACAGTAAGCGTGCAGTGCAGACGCCCAGCCGCTGGCAGGTGCGTAGGCCGATCTATGCAAGTTCGCAGGGACGCTGGCGTCGATACGCGGCCAATCTGCAACCGCTGATCGACGTTGCCGAGCCGGGGAAGGAGTGATCATGACCCTTCCCGCGCCCCTGCGCACCACGATCCGTTGTCTTGCCGCAATCATCCTTGGATATTTTGTCACGGTGGGAACAGCCGCGCTTGCCGCAGTGCTGATGGTTCGATTTGCAGGATGGGACAGGACGGACGCTTTCGTCGTTGCGGGCAGCTATTCCTGGATCGTCTGGGTGGCCTGTTTCATGTGGGCCTTTGCCGCACGGCAGCTTTGGTTCATGCTGCTGGGCATGGCGATAATGGCGACCGGCACGATGGCGGGGGCGAAGGCCATCGAACCCTATCTGCCTGTGCTGGGCGCTCTTTGAGATGGCGGCGCCCGCGCAGCCTGACGAGCCCGGCGGTGTTCGGCTGGCGTTGAACTGGCTTCACACGTGGTTTGGGCTGCTCAGTTGCCTGCTCCTGCTGGTGATCTTCTGGACCGGGACGCTAGCCGTGTTCGATTGGGAGATCGATCGATGGATGAAGCCCGCCACGCGATTTACGGCACCCACGGAAATGTCCATCGATGCCTTTCGCCCTGTCGCAGAGGCGTCGGCGCCGGGGGCCGAGTTCTGGCAAGTGCAGTTTGCCACGGACCGGGCGCCCGCGGAATTCTATGCTCAGTTAAATGATGGGGCTCACTTTTACCGCACCATCGGTCCAGATGGACTAACCCTGTTGCCGGACCAGGGAACCTATGGCGGCACCCAATTCTTCTATCCTTATCATTTCACCCTCAACATCGGCTTTGCAAACATCGGCCTGATCCTCTGTGCATTCGCGGGTATAATGATGATGGTGTTGTGCGTCTCAGGCGTCATCATTCATCGCCGTATCTTCGCCGACTTCTTCACCTTTCGAAAATCGCAAAAGAGCCAGCGCAGCGTCCTCGACCTGCATAACCTCACCGGTGTGCTCGCTTTGCCGTTTCACTTCGTCATCTCCCTGTCAGGCGTGGCGCTGTTCAGCGCAATGTATCTACCCACCGCGCAGGAGGCCGTCTTTGCGAGCGATCCGACCGCCTTCGATCAAAATTATTTCAGCCGCCCTGCGGCAGGCGAAGCTGGCCAGAATTCGGCGTCTCTGGACGTGATGGCGGAGGAAGCGGCGCGGCGCTGGGACGGCGTCTGGCCGGGTCATCTGCGCATATATTATCCCGGCGACGCCAACTCCTATGTCGAAGCGCGGTGGCCGCTCCATGGTTCGCTGGCCGCGCGATACCATAGTATCTGGTTTGATGCGGCGACGGGCGACGTCATAGCTGCGCCTCAGCCCAGTGCCGCCAGTGCGGGCTACGCCGTGCTCTGGGGTCTGCACGTCGTGCAGTTCGACCATCTCACCATCCGCTGGCTATACTTCCTGTCCGGTCTCGCCGGTTGCGTGCTGATCGCCACCGGGCTTCTGTTCTGGTCGCAGTCTCGCCGGAAGCGCCACGCGAAAACGGGAAAGAAGGGTGCGGAAATCGTCGCGGTGATTGCGATCGGTGGGACGACCGGGCTGATTCTGGCGACGCTCGCCTTTCTGATTTCCAACCGACTGCTGCCGTTAGATATGGAAGGGCGCGCAACGCTCGAAACCTGGTGTTTTCACGCCGTTTGGCTGGCGGCGTTCGCCCATGCAGGGGTTCGCCGGGGGGCGGCTTGGCGAGAGCAGTGGATCGCGATCGCCATCGGCGGCGTTGTCGCCGTCGCCCTGAACGCGGTGACGACCGGCGATGCGATTCCCGTGGCGATCGCGCGCGGGCAATGGGGCGTTGCGGGGATCGATATCATGCTCCTGCTTGGCTCCTTTTTGGCGATTGCCGCCGCCTGGCGAATGCGCAGTTCGCAAGTCAGGACAAGAGAAGGGCATGCGAAGAAATTCTTACCGGCGGAGAAGAGCTGAATGGCGGGACTGGCAAGCTTTATCGTGGTATTGGCGCTGACCTACGTCGGCTTTTTACTGTTGGCGCGAAGCCAGGCAAAATACCGCCCGCCGACGGTTTGGGCAGCTCGGATCCCGCCATATCGGCTACGGCTATTCGGGGGCTTCTTCCTTGCCCTCGCTCTTGCCGCGGCCCTGCAAATGCAGGGGGTCGGCTTTGGCAGTCTTTTATGGGTCCTGACGGTCGCCGCCGGAGCAGGAATGGTGTCGCTTCGGCTCGCCACCTCGGCGCGCTAGGAGTGTTAAGCTCTTAGTTGAGTTTGGTGACAGGTCGACGGCTTCCCTGGTCTCGCTAAATCGCTGACAAGCTGAAGCGATGGCGCGTATGCCCGTCAAAGTGACAGCGGTGCACAAGATATTGAAATATATGGAGTGGTGACCCCTACGGGAATCGAACCCGTGTTTCAGCCGTGAGAGGGCCGCGTCCTAACCGCTAGACGAAGGGGCCGTCTGCGAGAGCGCGCGAGATATTGCGGGGAAGGGCCGGTGTCAACCGAAGAGCCCTTCCCCTTTTTCCGCTGCGCCAATGCCAGGCCAGTGCGGTCAAGCAGCCGCGGCGATCTGATCCTTGTCGATTTCCTCGCGAATGCCCTCGGCCAGCAGGAAGGCAAGTTCGATTGACTGGCTGGCATTTAGCCTGGGGTCGCAATGAGTGTGATACCGATCAGCCAGCGTTTCGTCTGTCACTGCCGCCGCGCCGCCCGTGCATTCCGTCACATTCTGGCCGGTCATTTCGGCGTGGATACCACCCGCATGGGTGCCCTCGGCCCGGTGCACGGCAAAGAAGCCGCGAACTTCGGCAAGGATACGTTCGAAGGGGCGCGTCTTGAAACCGGATGCAGCCTTGATGGTATTGCCGTGCATGGGGTCGCAGGACCAGACGACATGACGCCCCTCCGCCTTCACACGGCGGACGAGCCGGGGCAGACCGGCCTCCACCTTGTCATGGCCGAACCGCGCGATCAGCGTCAGGCGGCCGGGATCGTTCGTGGGGTTCAGGACATCGATCATGCGGATGAGGTCGTCAGGCTCCAGCGAGGGGCCCGCCTTCATTGCAATTGGATTATTGACGCCGCGCAGGAATTCGACATGCGCCGATCCCGGAAAACGCGTCCGGTCACCAATCCACAACAGATGCGCGCTGGTATCGAACCAGTCGCCGGTCAGCGAATCCTGCCGCGTCATCGCCTGCTCATAACCCAGGAGGAGCGCCTCGTGGCTGGTATAGAAGTCGGTACCCTTCAGTTGCGGCACGCTTTCCGGATTGACGCCGCACGCCTCCATGAAGGCAAGCGCCTCGCCAATGCGCGTCGCGACATTCTGATATTTCGCACCCGCTTCTGACGCGCCAACGAAATCGAGGTTCCATTTATGGACCTGGTGCAGATTGGCATATCCGCCCTGCGCCAGCGCGCGAAGCAGGTTCAGAGTGGCAGCAGCCTGCATATAGGCACGCTGCATCCGGGCAGGGTCGGGCTCGCGCCCCACCTCGTCGAAGCCCATGTCGTTGACGATATCGCCGCGATAGCTGGGCAGGGAGACGCCGCCCTGTTCCTCGGTCGGGCTGGAGCGGGGCTTTGCGAACTGCCCGGCCATGCGGCCCACCTTCACGACCGGCATCTGGCTGCCAAAGGTAAGGATAACCGCCATCTGCAAAAGCACGCGGAACGTGTCGCGAATATTATTCGGATGGAATTCCTTGAAACTTTCGGCGCAGTCGCCGCCCTGCAGCAGGAAGCCCTTGCCCGCCGCAACCTGAGCGAGGTCGGCGCGCAGCCGGCGCGCCTCGCCCGCAAAAACCAGCGGCGGATAGGAACCAAGTAGCTGTTCGGTTTCGGCCAGCGCGGCACCATCGCGATATTCCGGGATGTGCAACGCCTCGAAGTCGCGCCAGCTGCCCGGCGTCCAGTTTGAAGAATGGGTCATAGGGTCATTCTGCCTTATAGAGGCGGCTGCGGCAACTGCGCGGGGCACTCGCCCCATGCTAGCGCATCAGCACCAGCTCTTCCGCCATCGTCGGGTGGATCGCAATTGTCTCGTCCACCTGCTTTTTGGTGAGGCCCGCCTTCACAGCAATCGCCAGCCCTTGCATGATTTCCGGGGCATCGGGGCCGATCAGATGCGCACCGACCAGCTTGTCCGTCGCGGAATCGACGATCAGCTTATAGAGGCTGCGTTCGTTGCGATCAGCAAGAACGTTCTTCATCGCGCGAAAATCCGATGTGAATATCTCAACCCCGCCCAGCGTGTCGCGCGCCTGCGATTCGGTCAGCCCGACGGAGGCGATTGGCGGATGAGAAAATACCGCGCTGGGAACGCAGCTATGGTCCACCGTCCAGGGATTGTCGCCGAACAATGTGTCCGCGACGGCGTGGCCCTCTCGGATCGCAACCGGGGTCAGCTGGACGCGGTCGGTGACGTCGCCTACCGCGTAAATATTGTCGATATTGGTACGGCTTGCTGCGTCGACCTTGATGGCACCGTTGTCTTTCAGTTCGACGCCGACTTCCTCAAGTCCAAGTCCCTTCGTATTGGCGGGCCGTCCGATCGCCGCCAGCAGCAGGTCCGTCTCCAACACTTGTCCCTCTTTCTCGCCCTCGCCAGGGATGACGATGCGGATAACGCCGTCCGCGTCCCGGGTGATCTTCTCGAACGGGGCATTGTAGAGAAATTTTATGCCCTTCACGGTTGAGATGTGCTGTAGCCGCTCGACGACGGAGTGATCATAGCCGCGCAGCAGCCTGTCAGACCGATTGGCGATCGTGACGTCGACACCCAGTTCGTTGAAGATTCCGGCGAATTCGTTGGCGATATAGCCACCGCCTGCGATGACGATGCGCTTGGGTAACTTTTCCAGATGGAAAACGTCGTTCGATGTTATGGCCAGTTCGCTGCCTTCGCACGGGAAGGTGCCCGGATGCGATCCGGTGGCGATCAGTATATATTTTGCCGTGAAGCTTTTGCCGTCCACCTCGACCGTGTGTTTGTCGGCCAGAACGGCACGCCCCTCGTGAAGGGAAACATCGTGGCTGGTGAGGGTCGACTTGTAGGCCTCTTCGAGTCGGTCAACTTCAGAAAGTACATTGTCACGCAGGCAGTCCCAATCGAAGCTCTTGCCTTCGATGTTCCAGCCAAAGCGGCGCGCGTCGACCAGATCCTCTGCGAAGTGCGCGCCGTAAACGAGCAGTTTCTTTGGCACACAGCCGCGGATGACGCAGGTGCCGCCGACACGATGTTCTTCCGCCAGGCCAACGCGCGCACCATGACCAGCTGCGATCCGGCTCGACCGAACGCCACCGGAGCCTGCGCCAATTACGAAATAATCATAGTCGAATTCTGCCAAGGGGGACCGCCATCCTGATTAGGGGAAACATGAAAATAGGTTCGTAATTGCGCCTAGCAAGATGACAATGGCTTTGCGATAGCCGCCTCGCATCACTAGAGGCGTGGGCGGGGACGGAGCGGAATAAGAGTAAAGGGGGTAATGCGTATGGCCGACCCACGTCGTGTGTTCGTCGCCGAGGATAATGGACTTGTAATGATGTCTCTGGAGGGGCTGATAGAGGACATGGGGTGGGAGCTTGTCGGACCAGCCACCACGGTCCCAGAAGCGCTGGAACTGGCCGCCGCTTGCGAGGTGGATGTTGCCCTGTTGGACGTCAATCTTGCCGAGGAACGCAGCTATGCCGTCGCGGCGCTGCTGCAGGAAAGGGGCGTCCCCATCCTGTTTGCCACGGGCTATGACAATGATCTCGGCATGCCGGAATCGTTGAAGGGCGCGCCTGTCATCATGAAGCCCTATGCGTTGGATGACATGGAGGAGAAGCTGCGCGAACTGGCCGGCTAGTTATTGAGCCGCGCCCCTCCCGGCCGCAATATCCAAACTGGCTGGTGCAGGAGGGGCGCGGCGCAAGCGGGCATTTCATGCTAACCGAGGAAGACGTCGGCGTGGCGGTGCCTCCCGCCCAAGCCTCGTTGGCGGGGCAAGTTCAGGCAAGTCAGGTGTAAGGTATATGGCCCGCAAACATTCGAAACATGGCCCTATTGAGGAAGTGCGGGACGAGGAGGAGGATACCCCGCCAGCGGAGGTGTCCTGCTGGTTATGTGGTCGGCCCACCGGAAAGATAATCGTGTGGCACCATCCTGTGCCCAAGAGCCGGGGCGGGCGCGATGTTGTTCCCATGCATCCAATTTGTCAGCAGACCTTAATCGCCAATTTTACCAATTCCGAACTGCAGCGGCATGCGATGGATGTGGACGCGCTTTTGGCTAATCCCAGCGTTCGGAAGTTCGTCGACTGGATAGCCAAGAAAGATCCGGATTTTACCGCCACTATGGCGAAAAAGCAGCGCTGATAAGCGTATATCGTCGGTGACGAACCGTTTCATGCTTGCAAGCCCAGCCTGGCGGGAGAGCGGTGCGCTTGCACGCAATCATCTGGTGGGCGGCGTATGGGTTGATCATATTCCTTGCTAAATGCGCAACGCACTTATTGGCATTTATTGCAATGACTGAAGGATAGGCGGCTGAAGTATTCAAGGGATTGAGGCGGATAGGCGGGCGGGGTGACGCACGTTTTCCATGGTTTGACGTATATGACTATGTGTGCGCCTACCTGTTGAGAGGTGACGGCAAGTTGACCGGCCCCACCGCCGTTCTATCACTTCGAAACCCTTATACTTTAAAGGAGCCTTCGGAGCATGCTGTTTGACACCTTGAGTGCGAAGTGCGGATATCCGAGGGATGGCAAGAGCCAGGCGATGCTGCGACCGGTTGTCAGATCGCTGGCGGCCGTGGCGTTCCTTCTTTCGAGCCTGACCGTGGCGGGGGCGCCCAGCGTGGCGCAGGCGAATCTTTCGGATCAGGTGGATCTTTCGGACGCAGCCTGTTCCGAACTGTCAGACGCGGCATTTAATTTGCCCAAGGAAGTTGCGGTTTCCATCGGAGACGCCCGGCGCGTTGCTGCAACGTCGGACCGACCTGAACTTTGCCGGGTGCGGGGTTATGTTACGCCGAATACCGGTTTTGAATTGGTTATGCCCATTTCGGGGTGGAATGGTAAGTTCTTTCATGCCGGCTGCACAGGCTCTTGCGGTTTTGCGGCCGAGTCCGTCTGGACAAAGGAATGCGACTATCCGCTGGCGCGCGGCTATGCCTGCGTAATTTCCGACATGGGGCACCGGGGCACTCCTGCTGACGGCCTGTGGGCATGGAAGGATCTTCAGGCGAAGCTGGACTTCGCCTACCGCGCGACCCATCGCACCACGCTTGCGGGCAAAGCCATCGCCTCGAAATTCTATGGTCAATTGCCGCGCCACTCCTATTTCATGGGCTGTTCGACTGGCGGCCGACAGGGACTTGTTTCAGCTCAGCGTTTCCCCGACGATTTCGATGGCATCATCGCCGGCGCGCCCGTCGTAAGCGAAGCGGGAACCTCGATGAGCTTTCTGTGGACCCTGCAAAGCCTTCAGGATGAAGATGGCTCACCAATATTCGACGATCGCAGCCTTGGCGTGCTCCATCGCGGGGCCATTGCAAAGCTGGACGCGCAAGATGGACGGCGCGATGGCGTTATCGATGATCCACTTGGCGGCTTTGATCCTGTGGACCTGCAATGCCGGGACGGCGCTGCCGATGACTGCCTGACCGCCGAACAGGTGGCGGCTGCTCGCGCCGTTTATCAGGGGCCCGTTAATTCGGACGGCCGCCCTGTTTATTTCGGCGGCGGTTTCCTTCCCGGATCGGAGATGCCCTGGCGCAGCTTTTTGCCGATCGATGGGCCGGCGGAGGCGACGCAATCGGGCACGGATACGACCCGCTTTATCCAGTCCGACTTTGGCCCAGGCTGGAATGCCATGGACTTTGATTTCGACAAGGACCCTGATCGCCTGCGCGAATATGAGGTGCTTTACTCCGCCTCCCACCCGGACCTGCGCGCCTACCGTCAGGCGGGGGGCAAGCTGCTGATTTATCATGGCTGGGCCGATGCCCGGGTCGCACCGCTGAACAGCGTCGATTATTATCGGATGCTGACGCGCACCATGGGTGGCGCACAGGAAACACGCGCCTTTGCAAGGTTGGTGATGGTGCCGGGAATGAACCATTGCTGGGGCGGCAACGGCGCCTTTGCGATCGACTATATCCGCGCGATGGAGGATTGGGTTGAGCGCGGGCAGGCCCCCGACACGCTGAGGGCGGCACATCGCGTGGCGCAGGAGGCGAGCGAGGAGGGGCCGACGTTCATCCATGCATTTCCTGCCCCCGCAGAGACGGAGCGTGACGTCCGCATGCTGCCGACCTGGAACGAGGCAGATTAGACGCCCGAAAACGGGCGGGCTCTCCTCACAAGGTTATCCGGTATTTCCCCAGGCAGCGCCGCCCGCCATGAACGCCAGCTCAAACAGGCCGTTTTTTGGGTTTGCGAGGCTTGGGCTTTTTACCCGGAACCCCGTTCCGCTCCGGCGAGTTTGCGGGCCGGTCTTTATGGGGCTTCTTGGCGTAGGAAGCTCCCTTCTTTCGACCCGCAGACGGACCGTTGTTGCGCGAAGGGCGAGTGGAATCCTGGGGAGCGTCGGGAGATAGTTCGATATGGACATCCCCGCCGTTCTCATCTCCCGCAGTTCGCCCTAGCGCATCTGCAAACTTGTCCGCAGCGGCGCGCGGTATCTGGAAGTGGGTCACCCTCGGCCCGATGCGGATTGCGCCGATCTGGTTGCGGCTAATGTGCCCGCGGCGGCACAGCAGGGGCAACAGCCAGCGCGGATCGGCCTTCTGTTGTCGGCCGATATCCATGCGGAACCAAACCACGTCGTCAAAGCCCGGCCTTTGACGCTCTTTTCTTGCTGCGGCCTGCGCTTCCGGTGAATTGATCAGCAATTCCTCAGGCTCCGGCATTTTGGCCCGGTGCGCCTGGATTAGCATTGCGGCGAGTTCCTGCGGCGTACGCTCGTTCAGCAGGCGTTCGGCCAGTTTCCGATCGGTCTCGTCCACTTCGACAGGCATTAGCAGCGTCTTCAGCAGACGCTCGCGATCCATTGCCAGGATCGCCTCCCGGTCGGGCGCGTCGATCCATTCGGCATTGATGCGGGCGTTGCGCAACATGGACTCTACCCGGCGGCGGCGGGGAAACGGGACCACGATGACCGCCGTGCCCTTTTTTCCCGCGCGGCCGGTTCGGCCAGATCGGTGTTGCAGCGTTTCTGCATCGCGCGGAATTTCGACGTGAATGACCAGGCTGAGGTTCGGCAAATCGAGACCACGGGCGGCGACATCTGTCGCAACGCACACGCTTGCCCGTCTGTCGCGCAGGGCCTGCAGGGCCTGATTGCGCTCTGACTGGGAATGTTCACCGGACAGAGCGACGGCTGAAAAGCCGCGTTCCTGCAGGGTTGCATGCAGATGCCGCACGTTCTCTCGCGTGGCGCAAAAAAGGATTGCGGTGTCCGCCTCATGAAAGCGGAGCAGATTGATTACTGCGTTCTCGATCTCGGAAGGCGCCACCGTTACAGCCTGATAGGCTATGTCATTATGGCCGCGCTCGCCGCCGCCGGTCGCGATCCGCAGGGCGTCGCGCTGATAACGACGCGCCAGTGCCTCCATGGGGCGCGGCATTGTCGCCGAGAACAGCAATGTGCGCCGGGTTTCCGGCGCGGCGTCGAGAATTTCCTCAAGTTCTTCGCGGAAGCCCATGTCGAGCATCTCGTCGGCTTCATCGAGAACGACGGCGGCTAGTTCCGAAAGGTCAAGCGTACCGCGCTCCAGATGGTCGCGCAGACGGCCCGGCGTACCGACGACGATCGTTGCGCCTGATTTCAGTTCCCTGCGTTCCTGCGACGGGTTCATTCCGCCGACGCAGGAAACGACCCGAGCCTTCGAATTTTGATACAACCAAGTCAGTTCGCGACTGACCTGCAGTGCGAGCTCACGCGTGGGCGCGATCACAAGCGCACCCGGCTTACCGGTCGACTGCACCTGTCCGTCACTGCCCAGGATTTGCGCTGAAAAGGCAAGCCCGAATGCCACGGTCTTGCCCGAACCCGTTTGTGCGGAGACGATCAGATCGCGTTCCCGCAGATCCGGATCCAGTACCGCGGCCTGGACCGGGGTTGGCGCTTCATAGCCTCGTTCCGCCAGGGCATTGGCAAGGCCGGCGGGCAAATCGGAAAATGTCATGAACTTGGCTTTCGGAAGGCAAAAGGGGTGCCGGCTTCGCGGCGCGCAAGACGCTGCTCATTTCGGAATCGCATCTGCGGGATCGGCCCGCATCGCGGGATGATGCGCCCCTATAGCCGATTAATTCGTATTTGGCTGCGATTATTATGCGCAGCCCAGCGCAGCCACCCGCGATCCGGTCCGCTGCTGCCGATCAGTCGGCCATCGCAGATTCCCGCGAGCAGCGCAGCGTAACCGTTGGACAGAGGAATGAGGTAACTTTGTCGATCAAAGGAAACCCCGTTCCTGCCGTCACTCCACGGTAACGGACTTCGCCAGATTGCGTGGTTGGTCGACATCCGTGCCCTTTGCCACCGCGACGTGATAGGCGAGGAGCTGCACCGGGATTGCGTAGACCAACGGCGCGATCAGCGGATGCACTTTCGGCATGCGGATCGTCGCAAGCAGGCCGTCTCCTGCCTCCGCAAGCCCTTCGGCATCCGAAATCAGAACCACCTGCGCACCGCGTGCTTGTGCCTCATGCATGTTCGAAACCGTCTTTTCGAACAGCGGGCCGGATGGCGCGATCACGATCAGCGGGACACTCTCATCAATAAGAGCGATCGGACCGTGCTTCATTTCGCCCGAAGCGTAGCCTTCTGCATGGATATAGCTGATTTCCTTCAGCTTCAGCGCCCCCTCCAGCGCCATGGGATAATCCGGCCCGCGGCCCAGATAGAGGACGTCTCGCGCCTTGGCGATGGTGCCTGCCATCGCCTCGATCTCGTCATCATGGTCCAGCGCCTCGTTCATCGCCGCAGGAACTTCGGACAGGTGACGAACGATATCGCGTTCTTCTTCCGGCGATAGTTTCCCTTTCGCGCGAGCGAGGTTGGTGGCGAACGCCGCCATGACGGCCAACTGGCAGGTGAATGCCTTGGTTGAGGCGACGCCGATTTCGGGTCCGGCATGCGTCGGCATCAGAAGGTCGGCCTCTCGCGCCATGGTGGAGGTTGGCACGTTGATGATGCCCGCCGTGGTCGCCCCCGCGTCGCGGCAGTGGCGCAGGGCGGCCAGCGTATCGGCGGTCTCCCCCGATTGAGAGATGAAGAGCGCGAGTTGCCCCTTCTCTATGACCGGATCGCGATAGCGGTATTCCGATGCGACATCGACCTCGACCGGGACCCGCGCCAATTGTTCGATCCAATATTTGCCGACCATGCCGACATAGGAGGAGGTGCCGCAGGCGACGATGGTGACGCGGGTGACGGAGGAAAGATCGAATTCCATGTCGGGCAGGGCGACCTGCTCTTCCAGCGGGCGCAAATAGCTTTTCAGGGTTTGCGCCACCACGATCGGTTGTTCGAAAATCTCCTTCTGCATGAAATGCCGGTAATTGCCTTTTTCAACCGCCGCCGCGCTTGCGCCGCTTGTCGAAATGGCACGGGTTACAGGCTTGTTTTCAGCGTCGAAAATCTGTGCGCCATCGCGGCGGACGACGCACCAGTCGCCCTCTTCCAGATAGCAAATGCGCTGCGTCAGGCCAGCCAGCGCCAGCGCATCGGAGCCGAGATACATTTCGTCGTCGGCATAGCCCAGCACCAGCGGCGATCCCAACCGTGCGCCGATCATCATGTCGGGGTGGGATTTGAAAATGATCGCCAGTGCAAAGGCACCGCGCAGCAGCGGCAATACGGCCTTCACCGCCTCTTCCGGCGATGCGCCGTTCTCAACCTCGCGGCTGAGGAGGTGCGCGACGACCTCGCTGTCCGTCTGACTTGTGAAGGTGCGCCCATCGGCGATCAGTTCATCACGTAGCGGCTTGAAATTTTCGATAATGCCATTGTGCACCAGGGCGACGTGATCGGTCGCATGTGGATGGGCGTTGCCGACCGTCGGCGCGCCGTGCGTAGCCCAACGGGTATGGGCAATGCCCACCTGTCCAGGCAGCGGGTCGGTACGCAGCTTTTCTTCCAGATTGCGCAGCTTGCCTTCGGCGCGGCGGCGTTCCAGCTGATCATTGTGCAGGGTGCATATCCCCGCACTGTCATAGCCCCGATATTCCAGCCTTTTCAGGCCATCAAGCAGGTCCTGGGCAACGTCGCGTTCGCCAATGATACCAATGATTCCGCACATGGAGCTTAGCCTGCTTTCTTCTGTTCCTGGATGGCACGGAAACGCGCCGCCCAGCCGTCTTTCATTTTCTGCTCGCCGCGCGTCAGGCCGAGCGCATCCTGTTCTACATCACGCGTCACCACAGAGCCGGCGCCGATGATCGCACCGTCGCCGATGCTCACGGGCGCTACCAGTGACGAATTGGATCCGATGAACGCGCCTGCGCCGATCCGAGTCCGATATTTGAAAAAGCCATCATAATTACAGGTGATCGTCCCGGCGCCGATATTCGCGCCGGGCCCGACGTCCGCATCGCCCAGATAGGTAAGGTGGTTGGCCTTGGCGCCTTCCCCCAGCGTGGATTTTTTCATCTCCACGAAGTTTCCGACTTTTGCCTCTGCCTTCATGATGGCGCCGGGGCGCAGGCGCGCGAACGGGCCGACCTCGCAATCCCGCCCTACATGCGCCCCCTCAAGGTGCGAATGCGCGCGGATTCGTGCGCCCGTCTCGACGACGACACCGGGGCCAAAAACAACATTGGGTTCGATCAGCACATCGGGTGCAAGCTGTGTGTCGTAGGAGAAGAACACGCTGGAGGGATCGCGAAGCGTCACCCCTTCGCGCATGGCGTCGGCGCGGCGTTCCTCCTGCCACAGCGCCTCCGCAGCGGCGAGATCCGCGCGGTCATTGACGCCGACGACTTCGCGTTCCGGGGCTTCCACGACGGCTGAATGACGCCCATCCCCCCCGGCTACGGTAACGACATCGGGCAGATAATATTCGCCTTGCGCATTATCATTGCCAATGCGCTCCAGCAGCTCGAAGACGTCTTTGCCGCGCGCGAGAATCGGACCGGCATTGCACAGGTCTACGGCCCGTTCGGCTTCATCTGCATCCTTATATTCTACCATCTTTGAGATCCGGCCATCACCGTCCGCGATGATTCGGCCATAGGCTTTTGGATCTGCGGGGCGGAAGCCCAGCACCACGGCGGCTGGGCTGTCCCCATCGTGCAGGCGCGCCTGCATGTGTCCGATGGTATCGGCCCGCAGCAGGGGGACGTCGCCGAAGCAGATCAGCACGTCGCCATCAAAGTCGGCAAGTGACTGCTTTGCCTGCAGCGCTGCATGAGCGGTACCGAGCTGCTCGTGCTGATGGGCGAAAACGACGTTCATGTCGGCCATTTCTGCCGCGACGCTCTCGGCGCCGGCGCCGACAATGACGACAGTCTGTTGCAGTTGCAGTCGGCCAAGTTCCGTGACCAAACCCTTCAGCATTGGTCGGCCACCAATTGGATGCAGCACCTTGTGCAGGGCGGATTTCATGCGCGTGCCCTTGCCGGCGGCGAGAATGATGGCGGCAATGGGGTAGGGGGTCATCTGTAACAATCTCCAGCAATTGTGGCGCGTTTAGCGGAGAGTCCTTGCCAATTCTACAAAGCTGCGAAAGGGAGTGCGGGATGACCGTTTCCCGCCCCTGCATCGCCTTCGACCTTGATGGAACCCTCGTCGATACCGCCCCTGATCTCAGTGCCGCCATGAACGCCGTCTTAAGGCATTTTGGCCGCAGGGAGGTCGATGCGGCGCAGGTACGCGACATGGTGGGGCATGGCGCCAGGCGTACGATTGAAAAGGGTCTTGCGCTGACCGGCGGCGCCACCGAGGCGATGGTGGACGAGGGGCAGCCGATCTTCCTGCAGCACTATGCGGACCACATTTGTGATCTGTCCCGACCCTGGGACGATGTGGAATCGGTGCTGGACGAACTTTCGGAACATGCCGTCCTCGCCATTTGTACGAACAAGCCGATCAAACTGGCCGAATCCCTGATCGCCGCGCTTGGTTGGCAGGACCGGATTGCTGCGATCCTCGGCGCCGACAGCCTGGACGTTAAGAAGCCGCATCCGCGCCATTTGACGGAAACGATCCGGCGGGCAGGCGGATCGCTGTCACGTTCCGCCTATGTCGGTGATTCGGGGACGGATATGAAGGCCGCGCGGGGCGCGGGTGTGCCATCCGTATTGGTCAGCTTCGGTTATCTGGATGCGCCCATTCACGAACTTGACGCCGACATCGTCATTGATCGTTTTCGCGACCTGCCTGCCGCGCTTCGGCGCGTCGCGCCCGCCATTTGGTAAGCAGATGCCGGGTCAGCATTGGTAGCGGCATTCTCAGCCAATGCCCGCGCAGAAACAGGATGAAATTGCTGATCGGAGTCGTCGGGGCGCCGTAGCGATCGTGCCCGCGAAGCTTTCTTAGCGCCAGTCGATCAATGAGGTCCGGCTTGCCTCTTAGCGCCGCCGGAGACGGCGTCCCATAAAGGCGGTGGGACAGCCGCAATGCCCGCGCCAGCGGCGAAGTCAGTTCATGTGCCGTCGCGGCGGATTTCAGATCGTCCCAGAAATCCGGCTGCTCCGCAAAATGCCGCACCAGGCGATCAATATCCCACAAGTTGCGCGCACCGCCCTGAAGGTCGCCGTCATAGGCAAGATGGGTCGCCGAGTGCAGCAGCATTTCCGCCGGCGCCATGATGTAGGCGCCGCAATTCGTCGGAATGGCGTTTGCCAGCATACGCTCCGGCCGCGGCGTCAGGCGCGCCGTGCGCGGCAGGATCGTGTGGTGCAGATCGATGACCCCCCCGCGCGTTTCGTGCGCGAGCGGGGGCAGTTCGTGCATCCACTCACGATAATAGCTGTCGTCATAGGTGCCCTTCGCCTTGATCGACTGCCAGCCATGGCGTTTCAGGGCAGCCTCGGCCTCGCTCAGGCGGTCGAACGGCACCATGATGTCCAGATCGCCGATATTCCTGCCGGGGCAGGGTGGCAGGTCTGCCATCAGATAGGCAGACCCTTTCATCAGGATGACCGGCATGCCTGTCGGTGTCAGCGCCTCTACCATTCGTTGCACTTCATAGCGGGCGGCGTTCTGCCGGACGCTTGCGATGGCGGCGGCCTCGTCCAGCAACAGGCGCGCCTTGTCCGGCACGTGCATTCCGGTGGACAGCATGCCGATGGTGCCCATCAGCATTTCGACGCGGGCGACACGGATGAGCGCGTTCCACTGTTCAGCGGTGAGGCGCTCCATCCTCTGCGGTTCGCGCAGAACGGAGTGCAGCAGGGTAGAGGGGGTCATTCGACATCACCCCATAATTTTTCCACCAGCTGCAGCCCCTCCTCGCTGGTGCCATAGGTTATGTCATAGGCAGGAACCGACCGGATCAAACGTATGAGGGCGTCAAAGCCCGGCTCCCCCAGGGTCAATTGGTTCGTCGAGGCGACGGAGAGGCGGAGATATGCTTCCGACTGCGTCATGCGACGTATCTCGGGTGAGGCGCCCGCCGTGAAATGCGGCGACACGATAAGCGCCGGGCGCGCGGGCCGGTCCATGGCCTGTATTGCGTCCACAGGCGGCAGCAGATGCTGCACCGTACCCTTCATCGTCCCTTCCAGGCGGGGACCGAAGCGGTCGGCCGATACGCGTTCGCGCATAACGGGGATGGATTGATTCTTCAGGCCGATCGGGCGGGGGTAGGGCGTCAGCGAATAATCGCCTGCCAAGCCGATCAGGGCCAGTTCGTCACCGCAATGACGCCATCCCGCGCTCCACGACAGAAGCGCCGAGAGGGTGCTCTTGCCCGATCCCGAGTCGCCGACGATTACGACAGCCCGGTCATCGCGTGCGGCACTTGCCGCGTGCAGGATGATATCGCGCCGATAACCCAGCGCCATCTGCATGTTCACGCCCATTTCGAACGCCAGCAGCGCATGGCGCAGCGCGACGGGCACCGCCTCCTCGACAGTAAAGTCCGCCTGCAGCCGGATCGATGGGCGAAACCACCGCCGCCATGGGGTTGTTGGCAGGGCAGCCACGGTGAAATCATAGATTTCATCCGGCATTCCCTGGGGGTAGTCGCGATAAAGGTGCCGTAATGAGGCAATGGCCCCTCCAAAGGGGGAGCGGATGTCAAAGATTGCGGGGCCAATGCGCAACCGCATGTGCCCCTTCGTCATGAAATATGTCGAACGATACCGAGTTCGGTCAATTGGTCGAGCCGCAAGCAAAGCGCGCTGGCGGGGTCGCCTTCCTCCGCCTCGACCAGTCCGTGCACAGCTTCCAACCGAAAAAGGATTTGCTCCGCATCGGCGCCCCCGGCGGGGATAGCTTCGTAAATGGCTTCCATCTCGGGCGACAATATATGTGTCTCACCTGACAGGCGATGGAAAACCAGACTCAGATCGTCCAGCTTCTCGTACCGTACGGCTTCGACCGGCACATAAAGCGCCATTTCGACCGTTCAGGTTTTATAGGAGCTGTTGGTGATGGACATCAGGCAACTGATGCCCGCGCCCCCCGTGCCGCTATTCCGCATCTTCTGCAGATACTCGACATGCGCCTTGAACTGAGCGTCGTGAATGTAGCGGTTATTGAGATAGCCGTCCTTAATTTCCTGACCGCTATAGTGCCCCTGATAGGGTGCGTTGAAAACGTACTTCTTCTTACCGCGCTTGCCGTTTTCATAATAATAAGCCTGATGGCCGTCATAGTGCAGGTTCTTGTGCGCCGGAACGACTTCGCCGTCTTCATCGATACGGTCGGGAATAGGAACCTGACACGCTAGGATCGAAATATTGGCGCCGCCAACACCGCCGCCCGTCGCCATCGCCATTGACGGCGTCAAGGTGGCGATCGCGGGCACCGCTACCGCGCCCAGCTTCAGGACGCGACGGCGCGCATTCACCTCTGGCTCTTTCGGCTGCATCATGCCTTCCTGATCGCTATTTTGGTCGGTCATGTCATTCACCCTGCCTGCATTCTGTCCGTTCGCAATTCCGGAAATAGTCACGAAACGTGAACGGAACAAGTTTTCTCAGTCTAAGCAATAATCGTACCAGACCGCTAAGCGATTGAAACCACAACCTACGCCGGCACCTGGCACGAAATGATGTAAAATAAATCGACACATCGCCGCTCGTCGGGCATCCAGATCCCCGTAGGTTCTGCGTCGTGACGCGGCGGACTCAGTTGGTAGGAAGAAGTGACGGTCATGATCCGGCGCGGTCCACGCATTTATCTTATCGGCCTCTGCTGCCTTGGTCTCGGATATGGACTCGGCGTGGGAGAGATGATCCTGGCGGTCGTTTCTCTGGTCGCAGCGATTTGTCTGCTGCCGGGCATGATCGCTGCGGAGCCCAGGCGATCGCCTGCGGAGCAGCCATCCGAGGTGGCCGCATTATCGGAGTCGTCCGCAAACGGGCAGATTTCGCTTTCCGATCTGGAGCCTGCCGCGGTCCTATTGAGCGGCGCCGGCATCATTACCGCGATGAATGCGGCGGCCGTTGACCTGCTGGGGCAGGGGACGGGCGAAACCGTAAGGCTGGTTCTGCGCGAGCCCTCCTCACTCGATGCGGTTCAACTCTCCCTTGCCGAGGGGCGCGAGATGGTACGCGAGGTGGAGGGGATAGGGCGCGGCAATACCGTCTATCGCCTGCGTGTCGCACCGGTGGAGCGCGGCGGTTATCTTCTGACCCTTGCCGATATTTCGCCTGCGCGCGCAGCGGAACGCATGCGCGTGGACTTTGTCGCCAATGCAAGCCACGAACTGCGCACCCCGCTCGCCACCCTGGCCGGCTTTATAGAAACATTGCAGGGACCTGCTGCCGACGACCCGGAGGCAAGCAAGCGATTCCTGGGCGTAATGGCGGACGAGGCGGCACGCATGACGCGGCTGATCGACGATCTGCTCTCTTTGTCACGAATCGAACTGGATAAGAGCCTTCGCCCCCGCACGGCCGTCGACCTTGCAGAGACGGTGGATGAATTCTCGAAAACCGTCGACCTGAAGATGAAGGAGGCGCGTCGGCCCCTCCTTGTAGAGATTCAGCCGGGACTGCCTCCCGTCCTTGCCGATCGTGACCAGCTGCTGCAGGTTCTCAACAATCTCGTCTTCAACTCCATGAAATATGGTCGACCGGAAACGGCCATCAAACTGGCGGTGAAAACCGTCGGTTCTGCTGCGTCTATCAGCGTGCAGGACGAGGGGGACGGTATAGAGGCCGAGCATCTGCCGCGCCTGACCGAACGATTTTACCGGGTAGATGCGGGCCGCTCCCGCAAGATGGGGGGGACGGGTCTCGGTCTTGCTATCGTAAAACACATCGTCGAGCGGCATCGCGGTCGCCTGGAAATTCGGTCTGTGCCCGGCGTCGGCACCCGCATCGCTTTCTCGGTTCCGCTGGCAGACATTCCGGCGTCAAACGGGGAGTCACAAAACTGACAAATCTGCGTGGCAAGGGGCCGCCACGGCGCGTTGAAGTGATGCGGGCGCCGACGCAGTTTCTATTGCAACGCCCGGCTTGCAGTCGTTGCCAATCAACCGGAGGACGCACATGTCGCTAGGCGCGCTCGCCCTGGTCCTTTTGGGGCTGACGGCGATCACCTTCGCGATGACGCGAATGCGCGCGAATGCATTTGCATCCGGTGCACGTCCCAGGGATGTGCATTCCCGGCCCGCATATCACGCCGTTCGCGCGGGACTTCTTGCCCTTGTCCCCGCGCTTTTCCTATTGCTCGTATGGCTGGTCATCGGCGACGGTATCGTTGCGGACCGAACCCTCGACCAACTACCGCAGGCGGCCCAGCCGGAAGCGGGCATCGAGCGCCAGGCATTTCTTACCGAAATGCGGTCCGTTGCCAGGGGGGATCTGCCCGCGGCGTTCAACCCAGCGGTAAATGAAGCGGTACCCATCTATCGCGAAACGCAGGCAAGCTGGACATGGCTGATCGGTGGGCTGGTCGTTTTGCTGGCCCTGATCGGTGGTGGGTATGGCTGGTTGAAGACGGCACCCGATCTGCGCGCCCGCACGCATGTGGAGCGTTTTGCAACGATCATCCTCGCGCTGGCTTCGCTCATTGCCATTCTCACGACATTCGGGATTGTTCTTTCCCTTCTCTACGAAAGCCTCGACTTTTTCAGCCGCGTGAACCCGCTTGAGTTTATTTTCGGCACACATTGGAGCCCACAAACGGCGATCCGTGCTGATCAGGTCGGATCGTCCGGCGCATTCGGTGCTGTCCCCCTGTTTTGGGGCACAATATTCATCGGCGCGATCATTGCGATGGCGGTGGCTGTTCCATTGGGGCTGATGTCGGCGATCTTCCTGACGCAATATGCCCGTCCTACGGCGCGGAAAATCCTGAAGCCGTTGTTGGAAATTCTCGCGGGCGTACCTACGGTGGTCTATGGCTATTTCGCTGCACTGACCGTCGCACCGGCCGTTCGTGACGCCGCCATCGCAATCGGGATCGACAGCGCCTCCTCGGAAAGCGCCTTGGCCGCGGGGGTGGTGATGGGGATCATGATCATTCCGTTCGTATCGTCCATGGCCGATGATGCCCTGTCGTCGGTTCCTGGCGCGATGCGGGACGGTAGCCTGGCCATGGGGGCGACCCCCTCTGAGACGATCAAGAAGGTGCTCGTACCGGCTGCTCTGCCTGGTATCGTGGGCGGCATCCTGCTGGCCGTCAGTCGAGCGATCGGCGAGACCATGATCGTCGTCATGGCGGCGGGCCAGGCGGCGCGTCTGACCATCAACCCCCTGGACAGTGTAACGACCGTGACGGCGCAGATTGTCCAACTGCTGACGGGCGATCAGGAATTCGACAGCGCCAAGACGCTTTCGGCCTTCGCGCTGGGCCTCGTTCTGTTCGTGGTGACGCTGCTTTTGAATATCTACGCTCTTGCGATCGTGAAGAGATACCGGGAGGCGTACGAATGACCTCTGCGGACGTCGCCCGCACCGGCACTGTGGACTGGCGCTCTGCGCAGATGCAGGCCCGTATTCGCAAACGTTATGCGAAGGAGCGCCGGTTCAGGTTCCTTGGCCTCGGCGCGCTGGTTTTCGCGGCAGGATTTCTGTTGTTCCTGCTGACGACCATCGTTTCGGATGGTATTGGCGGGTTTCAGAGGGCGGAAGTGCCGCTGGATATCGAATATTCCGCCACCACACTTGGTCTCGATCCCGCGCAGATGTCTGGCGATGGGGCAGATTATGCCATTAACCGTGCCGACTTCCGATCCTTGGTGAACGCTGCGGCGGAAGCGCAATTGGGCACCAGCGAGATGATCAGTGAAGGGGCATGGCTGGATGTCCGAGATCGGCTCCGCGGCGACCCTTCGCTGCTCGGTAGCCGGGAACGCGTTTGGGTGGTCGCCGCACCAGAGGTAGACCTGCTTGCAAAGGGCCAGATTTCCTTCGACGTGCCTGCCCAGCGCAGAGCGGTTTCCCAGGAGATGATCAATCAATATGTCGTTCTGAATGATCGGGGCGATGTTCAGCTGTCTCTCAATACCGGGTTTCTGACGAAGGCCGATTCGACGAGTTCCGAACTGGCGGGGATCTGGGGGGCGCTGCTCGGCTCGCTTTTGACGATGGCGATCACCTTGGCGCTCAGCTTCCCAATAGGTGTCATGACGGCTGTCTATCTGGAGGAATATGCGCCCCGGAACCGATTTACGGACATGATCGAAGTATCCATTAACAATCTGGCCGCGGTCCCCTCCATCATTTTCGGCCTGTTGGGTTTGTCCGTGTTCCTGAACACCTTTGGCATGCCGCGGTCCGCCCCCGTCGTGGGCGGCGTCACGCTCGCGCTGATGACCCTGCCTGTCATCGTCATCGCGTCGCGTGTGTCACTGCAATCGGTTCCCCCCAGCATTCGCGACGCCGCGTTGGGAATCGGCGCATCGCGGTTGCAGGTCATTCTTCATCATATCCTTCCCGTGGCCTTGCCAGGTATCCTGACGGGAACGATCATCGGGTTGAGTCGGGCGCTTGGCGAAACTGCACCACTATTGCTGATCGGCATGCGCGCATTCGTATCCGACGTGCCGGGCGGGGTAACGGATCCTGCGACCGCATTGCCCGTCCAGATATTTCTGTGGTCGGACGAAGTGGGGCGCGGCTTCGTCGAGAAAACAAGTGCCGCAATCATGGTGCTCTTGGCCGTCCTCCTCAGTATGAACGGCGTTGCAATCTATTTGAGAAACAAGTTCGAGAGGCGCTGGTAATGGCGACGCAAGTTACGGAAGCGGCAGCCGAGGAGGCGCATGTCAGGGAGCAGACGCTGGTCCACGACGAGATCGCGTTCGCCAATGACGCGAAAATGACAGCTCGCGATGTCGATGTGTTCTATGGCGAAAAGAAAGCCGTAGACAGCGTCTCCATCGACGTCGATTCCCATTATGTCACGGCTTTCATCGGCCCCTCCGGCTGCGGCAAGTCGACCTTTCTTCGCTGCTTCAACCGGATGAACGACACAATCGATATTGCGCGGGTGCAGGGGCGGATCGAACTGGATGGCGAGGATATTTATGATCCCCGCATGGATGTCGTGCAGCTGCGCGCCCGGGTCGGCATGGTATTCCAGAAACCGAATCCCTTCCCGAAATCGATCTACGAAAATATTGCCTATGGCCCCCGTATTCACGGGTTGGCCAGCAACAAGGCGGACATGGACGGCATTGTGGAGGCCAGCCTGACGCGAGCGGGCCTTTGGAATGAGGTAAAGGATCGCCTGGACGACAGCGGCACCGCCCTTTCCGGCGGGCAGCAGCAGCGTCTCTGCATCGCGCGCGCCATTGCTGTGGATCCCGAAGTGATCCTGATGGACGAGCCCTGTTCGGCGCTTGATCCCATCGCAACGGCGAAGATCGAGGAACTGATTGAGGAGTTGAAGGGGCGCTTTGCGATTGTCATCGTGACCCATAATATGCAGCAGGCGGCGCGTATCTCGCAGCGAACGGCCTTCTTTCACTTGGGCAATCTGGTTGAATATGGCGATACGGAGACCATCTTTACAAATCCCCGTGCGGATCGAACGCGCGACTATATTACTGGTCGTTTCGGGTAATTAGGATACCAGCATGAACAGTACGACGGCCCATACGGTAAAATCTTTCGACGACGACCTGCGCCTTCTCCGGTCGATGATCGGCGAAATGGGCGGTCTGGCGCGTTCGCAGGTGAACGAGGCGATTACGGCGCTTCTTTCGCATGATGTGGAACTCGCAAAGCGCGTGGTCGAGGCGGACAAGCGCATCGACGAATTGGAAATGGAGGCCGAGTCCTTCGCAATTTCGATTATCGCGCGCCGCAGCCCGCTGGCTCAGGACCTTCGCGAGGTTATCGCAGCCCTGAAGATTGGCGCCGTCATCGAACGTATTGGCGATTACGGCAAGAATATTGCCAAGCGTGTGGAAGCGCTTTCATCGAGCGGATATCGCGGTGCAAGCGCCGGTGTGGAGCAGATCGGCAGCATGGCATCGACGCTGGTGGACGACGCCATGCGCTCTTTCGCCGAACGCGATCCTTTCCTCGCCCGCGCAGTCAGCGATGGCGATGAGGCGATCGACGATTATTATGAAAGCCTCTTTCAGACCCTGTTGGGCGAAATCGCCGAGGATCCGGAGAACACCGCCCCGGCGACGCACCTGATTTTCATCATCAAGAATCTTGAGCGCATCGGCGATCATGCGACGAACATAGCGGAAATGGTACATTACAGCGCCACGGGCGAGCATCTTGAGGACAGACCAAAGGGCGGCGACGCGACCGGCCTGTCGCTGCCTCTCTGAGCCAGAAGCAAGGAGTGCGGAAATGAACCCAAAAGTGCTGATCGTCGAGGATGATGCAAACCTCGTCGAGCTCCTGACCTATAATTTTCGGAAGGAAGGGTTCGATACCGTTCAGACCGAGGATGGCGAAGAGGCGCTCGTTTTGGCGCTGGAAGAAGCGCCAGACATCATCATCCTCGATTGGATGATCGCAAATCTGTCGGGCATCGAGGTATGCCGCCGCCTGCGGCGGGATCCGGAAACCGCAAACCTGCCTGTCATCATGCTGACGGCGCGGACGGACGAGGCAGACCGCATTCGCGGCCTCGATACCGGTGCCGACGATTACATCACCAAGCCGTTCAGCCCGCGCGAGCTGATTGCACGCGTCAACGCCGTATTGCGGCGGCTGCGTCCCGCCATTGCCGGGTCCACTTTGGAATATGCCGATATTGAGATGGATCTCGGCGCGCATAAGGTGACGCGCGGCGGCCAGCGTGTTCCCTTGGGCCCCACTGAATTCCGGCTGTTACGTCATTTCCTTGAGCATCCCGGGCGTGTGTTCAGCCGCGAACAATTGCTGGACAGTGTCTGGGGTCGCGACGTTTATGTCGAGCAGCGCACGGTCGACGTTCACATTCGCCGGCTGCGCAAGGCGATCAATGAAGGCGGACGCCCCGACATGATCCGGACCGTCCGCTCTGCCGGATACGCCCTCGATGAGGCCGCTAAGGTCGGCTAGTCTGCTGCCGGGGGCAGTAAATTATTGCATATAAAAGCTGACTAGGCGCGACGGGGGTTGCTGCGCTAATATGTGCCGGTAGCGTATGTATGGGGGGAGTTAATTTGATGGGTTGCAGCAACCGTCTTGCGGGTGCCGTCAAAGTGACGGACCTGCATTCTTCCCACAGGGACCAACTGAATTAGCATCGCCATGCGTGATGGGCGCGATCCCTCTTCGCACGGATTCTGCTCTTGCGTGGCGGTTTTCATGGCGCTGCTCATGCTGTTCTATTTCTCCGGCCCCTATTGGACCCTATGGCGCATGGGAGCAGCGCTGCAGGCGGAGGACGAGGACGAATTTTCCACCTATGTCGACTATGAGGCTATCCGCGCCTCGCTGAAGCGGGACATACTCGCCGACATCGAAAAACGCAGCGGTCTGCGCGGCAGGACTTTCTCGCCCGGCCAAATGGCCATGGCGGAAAATATGGTCGATCCGATTCTCAACCGCTTCGTTAGCCCGACGAGCATCGAGATCCTGCTTGCCGAAGCACAGAAGGCCAATCTGGCGGCTGGCGCATCGGACAGTTCCTGGAGCGGCATCTGGAACTTGGTTGATGTCGAACGCATAGGCCTGATCGGATTTCGGTGGGAACCGAAGAACGGCGGCCCCTGATCTTCGAACGCCGCGGATTCGGCTATCGCCTTGTCCGCATCGATCTTAGCGGGGCCGCTCTTTAGTCTGACTGAGCCATGGGTATGACGGGCGAAAACGTGTCGTCGTCACGAAGCAGATGCAGCATGCCATGCGCGACAGCGAAATGCCCACCGTGCAGGCGCAGCCGCCCATCAGCCATGCGCTCCTGGATGAAGGGGAAGCTTTTCAGGTTCTTCAGACTGACGCGCACCGCCTCATGTTCCAGGGCGAGCAGCGCCTCTGCATCGTGACGGCCGTCATGGGCTTTCAGCACGCGATCGCGTGCCTCGTCCAAAAGGGCGATCCAGCTTGCAATGAAATATCCTTCGCCCGGCGCATTCCCCGCGAAATGATCCGTCAGGGATGCCTGGCAACCGCCACAGCCGCCATGCCCAAGAACCAGAATGTCCTGTACTTCAAGCTGGGTAACGGCGAATTCCACCGCGGCTGAAACGCCGTGCAGACCGCCGCCCGGATCGAAGGGGGGCACAAGATTGGCGACATTGCGGACGGTAAATATCTCGCCAGGGCCCACGTCGAAAATCAACGACGGAGAAACGCGGCTGTCCGCACAACTGATAACCATCGTTCCGGGATTCTGACCCTTCGACAAGGTATCGTAGCGCGCCTTCTGTTCAGGATAGGCAGATGTACGAAAGCGAGCGTAGCCGTTCAGCAACTGTGTAAATTCTGTCATGCGTGACGCCCTACCGCAGTTGTTTCCCGCGCTCCAGCCGCTATCTGTCCCTCATGGCAACAGTACCCGAAACAACTTCCGAGCCTGCCCGGCGCGCCCGCAAACCTGACTGGCTGCGCGTCAAGGCGCCTACAACCGTCGGTTTTGCGGAGACGCGCAAGCTGATGCGGCGGCTGAATCTCAATACTGTATGCGAAGAGGCGGCATGTCCGAATATCGGCGAATGCTGGACCCAGAAGCACGCAACGGTGATGATCCTGGGCGACACCTGCACCCGGGCATGCGCCTTTTGTAATGTAAAGACGGGCATGCCGCAGCCGGTCGATCCGCTTGAGCCGGAGCATGTAGCCGTTGCCGCGGGCGAACTTGGCCTGGAACATATCGTCATAACCTCCGTCGACCGTGACGATCTGCCGGACGGCGGCGCGCGGCAATTTGTAAAGGTTATCGAGGCGCTGAGAAAAAATGCGCCGAATACGACGATCGAGATTCTGACGCCCGATTTTCGTAACAAGGCCGACGAAGCGGTGAAAATGATCGTCGAAGCGCGGCCCGACGTATATAATCATAATCTGGAAACCGTTCCGCGGCTGTATCCCACGATCCGGCCAGGTGCGCGCTACTATCATTCGCTGCGCCTGCTGGAGCGTGTGAAAACCCTCGACCCGACCATCTTCACGAAATCCGGCATGATGATGGGTTTGTCGGAAGAGCGTCTGGAGGTTCATCAGGTGATGGACGACATGCGGTCCGCCGATGTCGATTTCCTGACGCTGGGACAATATCTGCAACCGACGCCGAAACACGCCAAGGTTATGGATTTCGTGACGCCGGATCAGTTCAAATCCTATGGCGACATCGCGCGGGCGAAGGGATTCTTGCTGGTATCGTCGACGCCGCTGACGCGCTCCAGCTATCACGCGGGCGATGATTTCGCGAAGCTGAAGGCCGCACGAGAGGCGAAGCTCGCCAGGCGCTGACCGTTAGGCGGCCAGCACCTGCAGGAACGTTCCCACTCTTTCATGCAGGCCGCCAAGCTGTTCGTCGACGGTGCCGCTGGCGCTTTCCACGCTGGCCATATGTCCGCTCATCGCTTCTGTCGTTTGGCGGATGCTCGCGATGGCGGCCGACATCGAATCAGCGCTAAGCGCCGTTTCGTCGACTGCGCCGGTGATCATGGTGACCGTTTCGGACTGACGGTCCATCGCCTCGCGTATGCGGGCCGCGGAACCGCGTACGCTTTCCACCGTATCGAGAATCGAGCGATTTGCGTCGACGGCCAGCCGTGTGGACTGCTGAATCGCGCCGATCTGCTTGGCGATGTCATCCGTAGCCTTCGCTGTCTGACCGGCAAGGTTCTTCACTTCGCTTGCAACTACGGCAAAGCCGCGTCCGCTTTCGCCCGCTCGCGCTGCCTCGATCGTGGCATTTAGCGCCAACAGGTTCGTCTGGCCCGCAATGCTGCGGATCAGGCTGACACAGGATTCAATGGATTTGGCATGATCCGCCAGGGTATCGGCGGTCTGCATGGCACTACGCGCTTCCTCGCTGGCTTTTTCGATGACCAGCGTGGCGCCGTCGACTTCCCTGCGGGTGTCTTCGATGGCGTGGATCAAGCCTGTGGACGTTTCCGCCGCCTCGCGCATGGCCGTTGCCGATTGTTCGGCGGCTGCCGCGACTTCGGCGGCCTTGCCCAGCATACCTCGCGTCTGATCTGCGGCCGAGCCGGCCTGCTGGCGCGCGCCCCGGCTTTGGACAGAGGCGCTCTCCACAACCGTCGCGATCTGCTCGCGGAAGGCAATGCTCTGCTCGGCAATGCGGCGTTTGGCATCGCGCATCATCAACGTTCGCATGAACGTCATGATTACTTCGACCTCCATCATGTTGATTCGAGCGAACGACTGCACCAACCGCGCCGCCTCTGCGGGGTTTTCCGCCCGCTCCAGCAAATATTGGGTTGCCAGCTGATTCGCGGCTGCGAAGGCGCCGATCATCTCCAGTGGCTCATAGCCGCCCCGGTCGATCTCGCCGCCCAGATTAGCGGTTCGTTTCATCCATGCGGCATCGATGGGCGGGGATAATTTTTGCCGGATATAGGCAATGCTCCTGTCATAGGCGCGTTGCTGTTCGGCCCCTTCCAGATTTTTTCGCATGGAGGATGAGCGTGCGAAATGCTCCCAGAAGGCCGTGGCGAGCCCTTCCGTGGAATCGATCAGCAGGTCGCAGATGATCGCGAAATCGGCCTGTGCCGCGCCATCGATCTGATAGGCAAGCATCCGTTCGGGCAGGAAGATCTTGCTTCCGAGGATATGATCGGGATCTTCGTGATGGAGATAATCCATATCGGCGGCCATTGCCGTCATACTCCTGTTGATGACGCTCGCGTGTCGGTGACATTCGCGCCCTATATGCCTAGGGTTAAGACCATCTAACCAAAGCGGAGGAGCTGATTTTTTGTATGTAGAATGATGCATCCTTTTCAAGTTCATCGTTGCTTCTCGCACGATTGCGGCGCTTTGACGGTTGCGATGAGCCGTGCCCTCGGTAAAGACGGGGCGTTCAAAGTCTAAGGGATCATGTTCATGGCTTCACGGCCGACAGTCGGGGCACGGCCCCGGCCACTTTCGCCGCATCTCTCTATCTGGCGGTGGCGCGTCCACACGGTCACGTCGATCATGCATCGCGCGACCGGTGACGGTCTCGCCATTATCGGCGGCAGTCTTTTCACCTGGTGGCTGGTTTCCGCCGCCATGGGGCCAGAGGCGTATGCCAGCTTTCTTTCGATTGCGACGGGGCCGATCGGTCTGGTGGTGGGCATCGGCCTGACCTGGGGCGTTTTCCAGCATGCGTCGTCCGGCGTGCGTCACCTTGTCATGGATACGGGCGCAGGTCTTGAAATCCATACGTCCAAGACGACGGCCACGCTGACCTATTTCGTGTCCACACTTCTCACCGTCGCCCTTTGGGCGTTTATTCTGCTGGGGTAATCATGGCTGTTTCTCGAGGTACGGAACTCGGCCGCGTGCGCGGCCTCGGCTCGGCGAAGGGCGGGGCGCACCATTGGTGGGTGCAGCGCCTGACGGCGGTATCTAACCTTCTTTTGCTCACGTGGTTCATCGTGTCCCTGGTGACCCTTCCCCGGCTTGACCATTTCACGATGGTGGAGTGGCTGCGGCAACCGTGGGTCGCGGTGCCGCTCGCTTTGATGACGATCAGCATCTTCTATCATCTGCGCCTGGGCCTTCAGGTGCTTGTGGAAGATTATTCCGACGGTGGGACGCGCATCGCGCTGCTGCTCCTCATCAGTGCTTTTGCCATCGTGGGCGGCGCCCTTTCACTTTTCTCCATCTTCACCATCGCGCTCGGCGCGTAGGATTACGAGACCTTCATGGCCAGCAAGTTTAACGAAACCTATCCCATAACCGACCACACCTACGATGCGGTCGTCGTCGGCGCCGGCGGTTCCGGCCTGCGTGCCGCGATGGGCATTGCAGAAACCGGTCTGAAAACCGCCTGCATTACGAAGGTGTTTCCGACGCGCTCGCACACGGTGGCGGCACAGGGCGGCATTGCTGCTAGCCTGGGGAATATGGGGCCGGATCATTGGACCTGGCACATGTTCGATACGGTAAAGGGCTCCGATTGGCTGGGCGATCAGGATGCCATCGAATATCTGTGTCGGGAGGCTCCTGCCGCAGTTTTCGAGCTGGAACATTACGGTGTGCCATTCAGCCGTACGGAGGAAGGCAAGATCTATCAGCGCGCGTTCGGCGGCATGACCCAGAATATGGGCGAGGGCCCGGCTGCCCAGCGCACATGTGCCGCCGCCGACCGTACCGGCCACGCCATGTTGCACGCGCTCTATCAGCAGAGCCTGCGCTACGACACGGATTTCTTTATCGAATATTTCGCGCTCGACCTGATCATGGATGCCGATGGCGCTTGCCGTGGTGTGATTGCCATGGACATGGAAACCGGCACGCTCCACCGCTTCCGCGCTCACAATACCGTGCTTGCGACGGGTGGCTATGGTCGCGCCTATTTCAGCGCGACCTCGGCTCATACCTGCACCGGTGATGGCGGCGGCATGGTACTGCGCGCCGGTCTGGCGATGCAGGACATGGAATTCGTGCAGTTCCATCCGACGGGAGTTTACGGTGCCGGTGTTCTCATCACCGAGGGCGCGCGCGGCGAGGGCGGCTATCTGACAAACTCCGAGGGCGAACGTTTTATGGAGCGCTATGCTCCCTCGGCAAAGGATCTTGCCAGCCGCGACGTCGTGTCCCGCTCAATGGCGATGGAAATGCGTGAAGGGCGTGGCGTCGGTTCCGAAGGCGACCACATCAACCTTCACCTCGATCATATCGACGCGGATATTCTGGCCGAGCGTCTGCCGGGTATTTCGGAAACCGCGAAGATCTTTGCTGGTGTCGACGTAACGAAGGGACCGATCCCTGTTACGCCGACTGTCCATTATAATATGGGCGGAATACCTACGAATTATCATGGCGAAGTCGTTACCAAACGCGACGGAAATCCCGACAGTGTCGTACCGGGGCTGTTTGCCGTGGGTGAGGCAGGGTGCGTGTCCGTCCATGGTGCCAACCGACTAGGTTCCAACAGCCTGATCGATCTGGTCGTCTTTGGCCGTGGCACGGCGCACCGCATTCACGAAATCACTAAACCCGGAACAAAGCATGGTGATATCGACACGGCAGCGGACGAGAAGGCGCTGACGCGTCTCGACGGGTTCCGAAATGCAAAGGGCGGATCACCGACGGCGGAAGTTCGGCTGGCGATGCAGAAAACGATGCAGGCCAATTGTGCGGTTTTCCGTACTTCCGAGGTGCTTGAGGAGGGCAAGACAAAGATCAACGCCGTTTATCAGCGGATGGCTGATCTTGCGATTACGGACCGCAGCATGGTGTGGAATACCGATCTGATCGAGACGTTGGAACTCGACAATATGATCGGCCAGGCCGTTCTGACCATGAACATGGCGGCAAATCGTACCGAAAGCCGCGGTGCCCACATGCACGAGGACTTCCCGGATCGGAATGACGACGAGTGGATGGTCCACAGCCTTGGCTGGTTCCGCGATGGTCAGGTGGAACTGAACACCAGGCCGGTGCATAGCTACACGCTGACCGACGACATCGACTACATCAAACCGAAGAAGCGGGTCTATTAAGCTGCGGAGGCCGGGTGCCTCCGTAGTTTCGCCATCCTGACTCCTGCCGCTGCGGCGGGCAGGTGATGCTCTCGCGGGGACGCTGTTTCAATTCGGTTGTGGTTTGCGAACGGATTTGTTTCAAAACCGTTAATTTTCAATTATATGCCGTTGCCTATGCAATGCCTGCATGGCTGATCCATGTTTAGACGCTCTGCTCAATCGCGGTCGTTGCCCCCAATTAAGCTCCAGTCGCCGCGGCTCTCCCCTCTCTCCCTCCCCGGGCCGCGGCGACATTCGCAAGGAGACGAGATATGCAACCGCAGAACAACCAGACCATCGACGCCGCGACTGCCAGCGTCCGGGTGAAGCCGAGCCGCCGTATGACCACCCCGCGTCCGACGGCGAACATGCCGCTGTTCCACGCATGGCGCCCGTAACCCGGGCCAGCGAAGAGGCGGACCTTAGCCTTTAGCGCGCGACAGGACGAGAATTGGCCATCCGGCATTCTCGTCTGCGTGAGACAGGGCAAGGCCCGCTTCTTCATAGGCGGCCTGTACAGCCGCCGCCTGATCCGCGAGCAGCCCCGCCAGGATCAGCGTACCACTATCTGCCAAGGCTCCGGAAATATCCGCTGCCATGTCGATAAGCGGCTGCGCCAGAATATTGGCCAGGATCAGGTCATAGGGCGCCCGTTCCGACAGGGAAGGGTCCTGCAGCCCGTCGGCCACGACCAGCGCAATCTCGCCGGCACCGTCGCCCTCCCGCTCCGCATTGATGTCGATATTTTCCCGTGCCACATCGATGGAGCAGGGATCAATGTCGCTGGCGATGACGCGTGCGGTGGGAAACGCCTTCAACGCGCCCAGCGCCAGCAACGCCGTACCGGTTCCCAGGTCGAGAACGTTCTTCGGTGATGCCGACAGGCGGTCGATTGCCCGCAGGCAACCTGCCGTTGTCGGATGATGACCGGTACCGAATGCCTGACTCGCTTCGATCTGCAGGCCGATGGCGTCGGCGGGTCGTTGATCAGCATCCTTCGCGGCATGTACGAAGAACCGCCCGGCCCGTATCGGGTCCAGCCCGGTCTGGCTGAGCGTCACCCAATCCTCGTCAGGAAGCAACTCTACTACCGCGTCCACATTTGGCGATCTGGGCAGAAGCGTCCGCACCAATGCGACAAAGTCTGCGTCCGGCCTGTGCTCCAAATAGACGTCGAGCTGCAATTTCGCGGGGTCGTTTGGGTCGATCTCCACGATGGTCACGGCTGGTGGCGGGTCCATGTCGGCAAAGGCCGGGATATCCGCTTGCAACTCATCTGCATCGGCCTTTGCGACCGGGAAGGTCAGTTTCCACGTTTCTGGCATGCCGCGCCTTATCGTGCGGATCGCAGCAGGAAAAGCATGATCAGGCGCGCAGGAAGGCGACCATGTCCTCTGCCAGTTTTTCATGATGGGTGGCGGTCAGTCCATGTGGGGCGCTGTCATATTCAATCAGCTTTGCATTGCTACCGATCATCTTCGCCGCCTGGCGGCTTGACACATCGATGGGGACGATCTTGTCGCCCGTCCCGTGCAGCACGAGTGTAGGGACGTTAAATGCTCTGAGATCGCTACGAAAATCCGTATGAGCGAACGCATCGCCGCATGCCAGGGTAGCCCTGGGGCTGGCCATCATGGCCATCATCATCGTCCAATCCAGTGCAGCATCGCTAAGCGGGTGCTTGACCATGCCGATGCCATAAAAATCCTTGAAGAAGGAGCGAAGGAAGCCGGGGCGGTCATCCTTCAGGCCGTCGGTAATCTCCTTGAAAGTCTCCTCTGGAACGCCATCGGGATTGTCGTCCGTTTTTAGCATGTAGGGAACGACGGAGGAAATCAGCATGGCCTTTTCAACGCCCTTGCCGCCATGGCGGGACATATAGCGGGCGACTTCGCCGCCACCCATGGAAAAGCCGGCGATCGTGGCTCTCGTCACGACGCATCCGCTCATCACGTCGGCCAAATCGTCCGACAGCGTATCATAATCATACCCATGCCATGGCTGTTCGGAACGTCCGAAGCCGCGCCGGTCGTAGGAAATGACGCGATAGCCTGCATTGGCGAGCGGTACGGCCTGATACTCCCAACTGTCCGCGTTGAGGGGCCAGCCATGGATAAGGACGATCGTTCCTTCTGTCCCGCCGCTATTCCAGTCCTTTACGTAAAGGGAAGTTCCGTCGCGCGTTTCGATCATTGGCATGTGCCATTCCTTCCATCTGCTGGGACATTCGTTAACCAAACGAGCGGGACGCCTGCTTGTTTCGTCCATCGCCCCGATCGTCGCACCGTCCGAGGGGGTTGCGTCGATCTCGTCCTGAATAGATGGTGCCGCCTGAAATCAATTATCCGGGCCTGAACATGAGCGATCTTCGCACCTTCTATCCTCCGATCGAACCGTACGATGCAGGGATGCTGGACGTGGGCGATGGCCATAGTATCTATTATGAGCGGAGCGGCACCCGGGGTGCGAAGCCAGTTGTATTTCTGCACGGGGGGCCGGGGGGAGGGTTCGCGCCAACCCATCGCCAATTGTTCGATCCGGCGCTTTACGACGTCATGCTGTTCGATCAGCGCGGGTGCGGCCGCTCTCGTCCACACGCGGAGCTTCGCGCGAACACCACTTGGCACCTGGTGGAGGATATTGAGCGGCTTCGGCGCCTGATGCAGGTCGACAAATGGCAGGTGTTCGGCGGCTCCTGGGGTTCGACGCTTGCCCTTGCCTACGCCGGGACGCACCCGGAACGGGTCAGTGAACTGGTGCTACGCGGCATCTATCTGCTGACGCCCGCAGAGATGCACTGGTATTATCAATTCGGTGCCTCCGAACTGTTTCCGGCGGAGTATGAGGCGCTGATCGCGCCGATTCCGCCAACTGAGCAGGGCGACATTCTGGGGGCTTATTATCGCCGGTTGACTGGTGATGACGAGGCGGTGCGGCTGAGCGCGGCAAAGTCATGGTCGGTGTGGGAAGGAAAAACGATTACCCTTCTGCCCGATCCGACTCTCGCCGACTCGTTCGAGGACGGCCATTTCGCGCTCGCCTTCGCACGGATCGAAACACATTATTTCGCCAATGGCGGCTGGCTGGAGGAAAATCAGTTGTTGAGAGATGCCGGCAGGCTGGCGGATATCCCTGGAGTCATCGTTCACGGTCGGTACGACATGCCATGCCCGGCGTCGAACGCGTTCAAATTGCACAAGGCCTGGCCGAAATCCGAATTGCACCTGATCGAGGGGGCGGGCCACGCATTCAACGAACCCGGCATTCTGGATCGCCTGATCCGGGCAACCGACATGTATGCGGGGAAGGGCGGCTGAAATCAGGCCGCCCTTCCGGGGGGGGCTATTTCATGACCCAGCCATGGCTGACCAGAAAGGATTGGCCCGTCAGTGCATTGGTGTCGAAACCGGCCAGGAAGACGGCCATGTCGGCAACATCCTGAACCGTGGTAAACTCACCGTCGACGGTGGCGCCGAGCATGACATTCTTCACGACTTCCTCCTCGGTAATTCCAAGGTCACGCGCCTGTTCGGGAATTTGTTTGTCGACGAGGGGTGTTCTGACGAAGCCGGGGCAGATCACATTTGACCGAACGCCGTGCTTAGCGCCTTCCTTGGCCATAGTGCGGGCCAGGCCCAAAATGGCGTGTTTCGCCGACACATAGGCGGCTTTCAGGGGCGATGCCTCGTGTGAGTGCACCGATCCCATATAGATCAGCGATCCGGATTTTTGCGGATACATATGTTTCACGGCGGCTTTGGTCGTCAGGAATGCGCCGCCCAGATGGATGTCGATGATCTTCCGGAACTCTGCATAGGGGAAGTCCTCAATCGGGTGGACGATCTGCACGCCAGCGTTGGAGACCAACGTGTCGAGACGACCGAAGCGTTCAACGGCCGCATCGGTGGCACCGTTCACCTGATCCTCGTTCGTGACGTCCATTTCAAAGGGAGCAGCCTCTCCGCCGGCCTCTTCGATCATCTTCACCGTCTGCGCGGCACCGTCCATATCGATATCGCAAATGGCGAGGCGGCCACCGGCCTTTGCCATTTCAATGGCAATTTCTCGCCCGATCCCCGAACCTGCGCCGGTGACGAGCGCGACATTATCCTTCAATTTTGCCATGGTGATGCGTCCTTCTTCAACATTCCAGCTTTTGCGTGCCGGCGCGGCGTTCCTGATGCGCGGGATCGGACAGATCGTAAACAGCAATTGCTTCCTCGGGCGGCGGGGGCGTCCGCCATTCGTCGCTGGCGAGCGTCGTGGCGGCGTCGGCGCGCCCCGCCTCCCAATGCTGCAACATAGACCCGCGTGAGAATTCGAAATCCTTCGACGCCCCACCCCATCCCTGGTGGCGATAGATCAGTTGCACGACAGAGATGGCATTCCACTCGGCCAGCTCCTCCGCTTCCTTGAACTCGGCGGAGGCGCGCACATCTTCAGGCAGCGCGTCCAGCACCCGCCGGAGCGTTGATTTCAACACATGGCGAGTACGAAACGCATCGGTATTCATGCGCGTACGGCTGGAATAGACGATATCCTTTCGCCGCTCCTCCACCTCCACCATCGTTTGCGGCAAATGGCCCCGTGCGGGAAACAGGTCGACCTGAAAGATCAGCGTGTCGCGGCGCGACCGATTCATCACATAACTGAGCGGGGTATTGGAGACGAGGCCGCCGTCCCAATAAAGCTTTCCGTCTATCTCTACCGCAGGCAGGCCGGGCGGCAGCGCGCCGGACGCCATGACGTGTTCCGCCTCTATGCGCATGTCGGACGTGTCGAAAAAGGCGAAATTGCCGGAGTCCACCTGAACCGCCCCCAGGCTGACGCGAATGTCTCCATCGTTCAACCGATCGAAGTCGACAAATTCCAACAAGGTCTGGTGGAGGGCGGAGCTGTCGTAGAAGCTGGTCGCTCCCTCCGCCCCAGGTGCCTGGAAAAACGGCGGGACCAGCCTTGGTTTAAAGAAATGCGGCGCGCCCATGACCAGGCTGCTCCACGTCGCGGTCAACGCCCTGATATGCTCGCTGAGTGTGTTGGTCCGGGTGGGGAAAAGTTCTGGCAGGCGATTGGTGATCGTCTGCCAGAAATCTCGCAGCTTCGCGACGCGCTGGTCGGGTGGATTTCCCGCGATGATCGCGGAATTGATAGAACCGATGGAAATCCCCGCCAGCCATTGCGGCACCATGTCCGCACCGGCCAGCGCCTCATAGGCGCCCGCCTGATATGAGCCGAGCGCACCACCACCCTGCAGAACGAGTGCGATCTGATCGTGAGAATGCCCCTTTGTCATAACCAGCGAACAGACCGGCGAAGCGATCGTTCCGGCCCGGAACCGCGGCATTTGTGCCGGGCCGCGAAGGGGCACAGAAGCTAACCGGACACCCGCGTGGCGCGAACCGGACAGACCCGAACCGGACAAACCGCACATTCCTGCGTGCGTGCGCGCGCGGCCACATGCGCGAATCTAAGGTCGACGATGGGATGGAACAGCAGCGAAAATGTGGAATTATTTCCTATTTCGCAACCGACACCGGAATCAAACTGTCGATTTATCCTACAGCGTGTTTTTTCGGTACCGCCATCTTCATGCGCCGGCCGGCTCGACGAAGCTGTCCAACACACGCTTGCTGCCGGCCTTGTCGAACGAGATTTCCAGCTTGTTCCCCTCAATGCCGACGATCTCGCCATTGCCGAATTTCTGATGAAAGACGCGCTGGCCGATTTTCAGGTCGGTGCGGGCGCGCTGGCCGACGGTTACGCTGACGGGTTTCGATTCTATCTGATGCGTACCGCGCGGCGCCTTTCCCATGGCGGCGGCGCGTTGCCAGCCCGGACCCCTGGTGCCGCGGCGCTCCACCTTTGCAAAGGGGTCCGCATCGTCGAGGGCGGCCCGCCACAGGCTGGCGCCGCCCGACATCGTGGTTTCCTGGTCGACATGATCCTCCGGCAGTTCGGCGACGAAGCGGCTGGGGATGCTGGACGTCCACTGACCATAGATGCGGCGATTGGCGGCGTGGGTAATCTGTGCGCGCTGTTTTGCGCGGGTAATGCCGACATAGGCAAGGCGGCGTTCCTCCTCCAGGCTCTTCGTGCCGCCCTCGTCCAGACTGCGCTGCGAGGGGAATACCCCCTCCTCCCAGCCGACGAGGAAAACATGGTCATATTCCAGCCCCTTGGCAGCGTGCAGTGTCATGATGGTCACCTTCGGCTCTTCCCGCGCGGCATCGTTTTCCATGACGAGCGCGACATGCTCCAGGAAGCTTTCCATGGAGTCGAAATCTTCCATGGCGCGGGTCAGCTCGTTCAGGTTTTCGACCCGGCCCTGCGCCTCCGCGCTGCGGTCGGCCTGCCACATGGCGATATAGCCGGATTCCTCCAATATGATTCGCGCCAGTTCCGCGTGAGGCAGGGTGCTTAATTGCTCGCGCCAGCGGCGGAAATCCTCGACCAGCTGGGCCAGCGCCTTGCGCCCGGCGCCGGGCAGATCGTTGGTCTGAACGATCCGCCCGGCCGCCACGGATAGCGGGACGCCTTCCGCGCGGGCCAGCTGGTGGACCTTTGCAATGCTCTTGTCGCCGAGGCCGCGCTTTGGCGTATTGACGATGCGTTCAAAGGCAAGATCGTCGGCTGGCTGGGCGAGCACGCGAAAATAGGCCAGCGCGTCGCGGATCTCCGCCCGCTCATAAAAGCGGAAGCCGCCGACGATGCGGTAGGGCAGCCCGATATAGATGAAGCGATCCTCGAACTCCCGCGTCTGGAACTGGGCGCGGACGAGAATGGCCACATCGTCCAGAGAGACGCCGCGGCGTTGCAGGGCTTCTATGTCTTCACCGACACGGCGTGCCTCCTCCGGCCCGTCCCATACGCCGACGATCTTGACCGGCGAACCGGCGTCGTCCTCTGTCCAGAGGGTTTTGCCGAGACGGCCGGAATTACGGGAGATGAGGCCACCCGCCGCCGCGAGGATATTGCCGGTGGAGCGGTAATTCTGCTCCAGCTTCACGACGGTGGCGTCCTCGAAATCCTTGTCGAAGCGCAGGATGTTCGCGACCTCTGCCCCGCGCCAGGAATAGATGGACTGGTCATCGTCGCCGACGACGCAAATGTTGCGATGTCCCTGTGCCATAAGGCGCAGCCAGAGATATTGGACGGTGTTGGTGTCCTGATATTCGTCGACCAGAATGTAGCGGAAACGCTGCTGATATTCCCGCAGCACATCGGGGTGGCGGCGAAAGATCGTCAGCGGCGCGAGCAGCAGATCGCCGAAATCGGCCGCGTTCAGCTCCCGCAGGCGGGCCTGATAGGCGGTGTATAGCTGGGCGCCCTTGCCATCGGCATAGGCATAGCTTTCCTCTCGCGGCAAATCGGCGGGGTTCAGGCCGCCATTTTTCCACCTGTCGATCAGGCCGCCGAGCATCTTCGCCGGCCAGCGCTTTTCATCCACGCCGGCATCGCGGATCAGCTGTTTCAACAGGCGCAGCTGATCGTCCGTGTCGAGGATGGTGAAATTGGATTGCAGCCCGGCCAGCTCCGCATGTTTTCTGAGCATGCGGGCGCCGATGGAGTGAAACGTGCCGAGGTATCGCAGCCCCTCTACCATGTCGCCAATCATCGCGCGCATGCGTTCCCGCATTTCGCGCGCGGCCTTGTTTGTGAACGTCACGGCGAGGATCTCGGACGGCCATGCGCGCTGTGTGTAGATGATATGCGAGAGGCGCGCCGTCAGCGCCCGCGTCTTGCCCGTGCCTGCACCGGCCAGCATCAGGACCGGCCCCTCCGTCGTCAGGACCGCCTCCCGCTGTGGCGGATTGAGACCGTCCATATAGGCTGGCTCGGCGTTTTCTGGGGCAGGAACGGTCATGCTGATAAAGTGGGTCCGGTCGGGCAGGGGGTCAACTCGGCGGCATAGAACACAGCGCGAACGCAGCGACAATGCGCGAAATCAGCCCGGTGCGCGCAGCAATGTGATCTTTGCCTTGCCATAGGCCTTTTCAGCGACGGTCGTCAGGTCGCCATGTTCCAAAACCTCCGCGCGTGATGTTTCGACAGCGAGCCAGGCATCGGGCGCCAGCCAGTCGCCGGTGGTCAGAGCGTGCAGCGTCGGCGCACTGGCGCCGCTATCATAAGGGGCATCGAGAAAGACGAGATCGAAGCGGCGCGGGGCAACCGCCGGACGCGTGGCGTCGCGCTGCAGCACGTCCGCGTCGGCGCCCAGGCGCGCGATATTCTGCTGCAGCAGGCGCACCGCCGCGGCATCGCGCTCTATAAACAGCGCGTGTGCCGCTCCGCGCGACAGCGCCTCCAGCCCGAGCGCGCCAGTGCCTGCGAAAAGATCGAGCACCTGCATATCGGCGAAGGAGCCGATGCGGCTGGCCAGCATGGAAAACAGCGCCTCACGCGCGCGGGCGGAGGTGGGCCGGGTGGCCAGACCCTCCGGTGCGAGGAGGGGTCTGCCGCGCCATTTTCCCGCGATGATCCGCACTCTGCCTTCGCCCCTCCGTCAGGGACGCCAGGGCGCTGCGGCCGGGTCCACAGCCGAATCGGCGTCACCTTCGGCCTTGCCGCGCGTTGACTCCCACGCTGCCTGAACAGCCTGCTGGTTCAATTGCGCGATCTGGCCGACGGGCAGATCCTCTAGCTCGAAAGGGCCATAGCCGGTGCGAATCAGGCGCGCGACCTGCAGGTCCAGATATTCCATGACGCGCCGGATTTCACGATTCTTTCCCTCCGTCAGGGCGACGGACAACCAGGCATATTTGCCCGACTTTCGATCCAGATTCGCCTCTATGGAGCGGTAGCGGACGCCTTCTATAGTGACGCCGTCCGCCAGATGTTCGAGCGAATCCTGATGCACGTCGCCAAAGACGCGGACGCGGTAGCGCCGCTCCACGCCGTGTTTCGGCAATTCGAGCGCGCGCTTCAATTCGCCGTCATTGGTAAAGATCAGCAGCCCCTCCGTATTATAGTCGAGGCGACCGACGGTGAGGAGGCGCGGCAGGTCGGGCGGCAGCAGGTCGTACACCGTTTTCCGCCCCTTCGGATCCTGCCCGGTGGTCAGGCAGCCGGCGGGCTTGTGGAACAGCCACAAGGAGGTATTTCGTTTCTGCTGCAATGGTTTGCCGTCCAGCGTGACGCCGCTTAACGATGTCAGGTTAAGGGCGGGGGATGTCAGCACCTTGCCATTGCGGGCGACGCGGCCCTCCGCGATCATGCGCTCTACCTCTCGCCGCGAGCCGGCGCCCGTGCGGGCCATTAATTTTGCAATGCGTTCACCGTCAGACATGATTTGATCCCTACGCCCAAACGCCGTATCACGCCACCTGCCGATGGCAGGCCCCCGTGGCGGAATTGGTAGACGCGCTCGACTCAAAATCGAGTTCCTACGGGATTGCCGGTTCGATTCCGGCCGGGGGTACCAGAATGCGCGGCGCGCCCGTGTCTGGACGAGTGCGCCGGACGTCCTTATTGTCCACCAGAAATCGTGTCCAAGCCAGGGGTGACCCACCAAATGTTGAAATTTCTGACGAAGTCCGTCGCCCCGATCGCGATTGTCGCGGCCCTTGCCGCGTGCGGTGAAGCAAATGACGGCGCCGCCACGGCGCCGACGGCGGGGGGCGATGCATCCGGTAGCGCCGCCGCAGCGCAGACAGGCGCGTCGGCCGAGAAGAGCTGGGTACGGACGATGACGAAAACCGCGGAGGGCGGATATCGCATCGGCAATCCGGACGCGCCGGTGAAGCTGGTAGAGTTCGGTTCGCTGAGCTGTTCGCACTGCGCCACCTTCCACGAAGAGGCGATGCAGGAACTGAAGGGCGAGTATATCGCGTCGGGCGACGTGTCGTATGAATTGCGGACGTTCGTCCTCAATCCGCCTGATCTGCTGGCGACGCTGCTGGCGCGGTGTTCCACTCCCGAAGCCTTCTTCGCATTGTCAGATGCGTTCTTTGAGAATCAGCAAAGCTGGTTCGAGCCGTTCACCCAGCTGACCGAAGCGCAGCAAAATGAGCTGCAGTCGATGGATCCGAAAGCGGGCCGCGTTCGCTTTGCGGAAATGGGCGAACTGGACGAATTCGTTCGCGCGCGTGGCATTCCGGCATCGAAATTCCGGTCCTGCATCGATGACGAATCGGGCCTGGAGGAACTGGACGGTATTCGGCAGTCCGCCATTGAGGACTATGAGCTGACCGGAACACCTACCTTTGTCCTGAACGGTGAGCGCATCGATGCGAACCGTTGGGATCAGGTGAAAACGGCGATCGACGGAGCGCTGTAGGACGGCGGATGCAGGCAAGCCCCCCGATCCCCTGGGCTGACAGCCGGTGAAATTCCGGCGCCTGCGCGTTTCTGGCTTCAAGTCGTTCGTCGACCCCGCGGAACTGCGTATAGAGGAGGGGCTGACGGGTGTCGTCGGGCCCAATGGTTGCGGCAAATCCAATTTGCTGGAAGCGATCAGGTGGGTCATGGGCGAAAGTTCGCCCAAAAGCCTGCGCGGCGGCGGCATGGAGGATGTCATCTTTGCCGGTACGGACCGCCGGCCCAGCCGCGACGTTGCGGAAGTGCAACTGAAACTGGACAATTCGGCCCGCAAGGCCCCCGCCCAGTTCAACGAATCCGACGAAATCGACGTCAGCCGCCATATCGAGCGCGGCCTGGGCAGCGCCTATCGCATCAACGGACGCGATGTGCGGCAAAAGGATGTGCAATTGCTGTTCGCGGACGCCGCAACAGGCGCGCATTCCCCCGCCCTTGTCAGCCAGAATCGCATCGGCGCGATCATCAGTGCGAAACCGCAGGACCGGCGGCAGCTGCTTGAAGAAGCCGCGGGCATTTCCGGGCTGCACGTGCGCCGCAAGGATGCCGAGCAGCGCCTGAAGGCAGCGGAAACCAATCTGCACCGGTTGTCGGACTTGCTGAGCACAATGGAGGCGCAGGCCGCGTCGCTGCGCCGGCAAGCGCGCGCAGCCGAACGATATCAGCAAATATCGGAGCGCATCGCCCTGGCGGAGGGGATGCTGCTATTTGCCAAATGGCGGTCTGCCAAGGCGGATGCCGATGCAGCGCGTGAAGAACTGAACGGGCTGGCCCGCAAAGTAGACAATGCGGTTCGCGATTCGGCGCGGCTGACGGCGCTGCAGGAGGAAGCGAAGTCCGGCCTGCCGGCGCTGCGCGCTGCGGAAGCGCACGCCGCCGCCGAGTTGCAGGCGCTGGCCCACCGGGCGGACACGCTGACGGCGGAATTGCGAGATGTCGAACGGCGGCAGCGGGAGACGGAGGTCGCCATTCGTACCGCCGAAGCCGATATCGAACGGGAGGGGGAGGCGCACGCCGATGCACAGTCGGCCATGGCGCGGCTGGTCGCGGAGCGGGGGGAAATCGAGGCGCAGCTGGACGAAAACAGGGCCGCCATTCCAGAGGCCGAGGAGCGGGTTGCGCAGCTGGAGGCAGGCGCCGCCGAGAAAGAGGCGGCGCTGAGCGAGGCACTGGCCGCGCATGCGGATGCCCGTGCCCGGCGCCAAGCGGCAGTGGCGGCGGCATCGGCGGCGACGGACCGGCTGAAGCGGGCGGACCAGGATGTGGCGAAGGCGGCGGAAGCCTTGTCTGCTCTGGCACCGGTGGAGGCGCTGGTCGCCGAACAGGAAGAGGTCGAGCAGAAGCGTGTGAGTGCGGAGGCGGCGCTTTCCTCCGCTATCAGCGAGATCGAAACTGCTGAGGCCGCGCGGGAAAGCCGGGAAGCCGAAAAAGAGGATGCGCAGGCTGAGCTGGCGGCGGCACGCGCGAAATTGAGCGCGTTGCAGGCTGAACGGGATAGTCTGCAGCGTTTGACCCGCAGCGAGGAGAGTGCCGCGACGGCGCCGTTGATCGATGCCGTCATGGTCGCGGAAGGATATGAAGCCGCCTTCGCCGCTGCGTTTGCGCATGTGGCGCAGGCGGATCTGGGAGAGGCGGCGCGGCTGCAATGGCGTTCGCCCGGAAATGCGGCAGATGACCCTGTGTTGCCGTCATTTGCCCATCCGCTGGCCAAGCATGTCGATGCGCCGGAGCAACTCGCGCGTCGCCTGGCGCAGATCGGTGTCATCGACGAAGCCCCCGCGCCAGCAATTGTCGCCCAGCTGGCAGCGGGGCAGTCGCTGGTAATGCGCGATGGCAGATTATGGCGATGGGACGGTCTGGTCGCCGCGCCTGACGACAGCGATGACACGGCGGGCCTGCTGGCGCGGAGAAACCGCCTGAAGGTGCTGGAGCAGGCTTTGCCCGGCGCGGAACAGACCGAAGTTGACGCAACTGCGAAGGTAGAAGCCTTGCGGGCCGATCTGGCTGAAATGGCCGATGCAATTGCCGCCGCACGCCGCGCCCGCGTCGATGCCGAACAGGCCCGCAGTGCGGCAGGTAGTCGCCTGGCGCAGCTGGAGGGGAAGATCGAGCGCGCCCGGGCACAGGCCGATGCCGCAGAGGACCGGCACCAAAGGGCGCTGACCGAAAAAGATGAAGCCGCAAATGCCGCGTCGAGCGCATCGGCGGCGGTGGAGGCGTTGCCCGGTCTGGATGGGCTGGCAATCGCCGCGGAGGAGGCACGCCGCGCCTCTGAATCGCTGCGCGCGAAGCTGGCCCAGTCCCGCGCCGACCATGTCACCCTGCTGCGTGGCCTTTCCGGCGGGGAGGCGCGCCTGAACGCCATTGCCGCGGAAAGTGCCGACTGGACGCGCCGCCTGGAAACCAGCGGCGCGCAGACGGATGCGCTCGCGGAGCGGCTGAATTCCGCACGCGAGACGCTGGCAACGCTTGCCGCACGACCGCCGGAGATCGAGGCGGCGCAGGTCGAGCTGACGGGGGAGCGGCAGGCTGCAGAGGCGCGGCGGCAGCAGGCGGCGGACGTGCTGGCGCAGGCAGAACGTGCGGCATCGCTGTACGATACAGATGCACGCGAGGCGGCCGAGCTGATGGCGGAACTGAAGGAAAGCCGTGGCCGCATCGAGGCACAGGCCGAAAACCACGATCAGCGGCGGATGGAATTCGCGCGTACCGCGGCTGAGAAATTTCGCGGCCCCCCACATATCCTGCCCGCAAAACTGGGGTTCGACGAGGATGAGGTCGACGATCAGGAGACCGTGTCAGCAGCGCTGTCGAAACTGCAGACGGAGCGGGAGCGCATGGGACCGGTCAATCTGCGCGCCGAGACCGAACTGGCGGAGATACGCGGGGAGCTGGACGCGTCCAATGCGGAGAGCGAGGACCTGCATGCGGCGATCGCACGCCTGCGCGGGTCCATCGGGGCGCTGAACCGCGAAGGCCGGGCACGCCTGCTGACCGCGTTCGAAGAGGTCGACCGGCATTTCCGCAGCCTGTTCAGCGGGCTGTTCGGTGGCGGTGAAGCGCGGCTGGAGCTGGTTGAATCCGACGATCCATTGCAGGCCGGCCTGGAAATCATGGCGCAGCCACCGGGAAAGAAATTACAGTCGATGAGCCTTTTGTCGGGCGGCGAACAGGCATTGACCGCCGTTGCGCTGATCTTTGCAATCTTTCTGACCAATCCCGCGCCCATCTGCGTGCTGGACGAAGTGGATGCGCCGCTGGATGATGCGAATATCGAACGATTCTGCGATTTGCTGGACCGTATGACCACGCTGACCAACACGCGGTTCCTGATCGTCACGCATAATGCGGTCACGATGAGCCGCATGCACCGTCTATACGGTGTGACCATGGCGGAGCGGGGCGTCAGCCAGCTGGTCAGCGTCGATCTGGGCGGGGCGGAGACCCTGCTGGCGGCGGAATAGAGCCACAGGCTGCGCCAGCTTGAAAAGGCGCGGAACCTTCCTACTTCAACTACTTGACCGAATAAGACCGGGAAAGCGAAAGATGGCGACGGGTTGGGCGCGCGATGGCGCGGTACAGGACCAGATAGACGATACGGTGAAGGATGCCGTCACCGCTGCGCGCGCGCGGATTGGCGGCGGCGAGAGCCGTGAATTCTGTGAGGATTGCGGAGAGCCGATCCCCGAACGCCGACGTGCCGCCCTTGCAGGCGTTCGCACTTGCGTCGCCTGTCAATCGGTACGCGATGGCGACCGGCGTGCCAGCGGCATCAATCGCCGCGGTAGCAAGGACAGCCAGCTGCGCTAGCGCAGCTGCGCCGTAAAAGCGGACGCAGGCGGGCAGGTGCCCCGCACCCTATCGCACGAAACTGGCGCCGTTGACGTCGATGACTGACCCGGTCATCGATGCTGGTGCCTCCAGCGCGAGATAGCGGACAAGAGATGCCACCTCCTCTGGATCGGCGACGCGACCAAGCGGGATGTCGGCAAGCAATTTTTCGCCGCCGCGCGAGGCAAGATAATCCTCTGCCATGCCCGTCATCACATATCCCGGCGTGACGGTGTAGACGAGGATCTCCTCCGCCGCCAATCCACGCGCGAGTGTCTTCGACAAGCCGACAAGACCGGCCTTTGCGGCGGCATAATGGCCATATTGGATGCCATCGCCGCGATAGGCGGCCCGGCTGGCGATGTTGACGATCCGTCCGCCCACGCCGCGTTCCCGCCAATGGGCGATTGCCAGACGGCAGAGGTCCGCGGGTGCCTGCAGATTGATGGCGAGGCCACGCGCCCAGCCCGCCGACCAGTCGGCATCGTCTGCATCGAGCGGCACCTGGTCGAACAGTCCGGCATTATTGACGAGAACGTCGATCTGACCGCCCGCGGCGTCCACGGCGGCGTCCCAAAGCGACGCCACGGCCTGTGGATCGGTGAAATCCGCCCCCAGGATTCCGTCGCCATCGCGGGTGCCGTGCCGGATGACGGTTTCCGATGCCAGTCCGTCGGCAATGGCGACGCCGATTCCGCGTGTGGAGCCCGTTACCAGAATTCTTTTTGCCATGAGCGTTCTCCTCGGTTCGTCGTTCGCGGGTTTCGGCCCCGGCGCAGCTACAAAGACAAACGCGGGGCGTAAACAGCTGATGTTGTGCGCCGATGCTACCCGAACTCGATGCCGTATGTTAATCAAAGGGGTGCTTTACTGCCTGGTGGCAGGCCGCGTGCGGAACTGCACATGGCGAACGGCTTTGGCAGAGGGCGAGTTTTTGGAAATGAATCTGATCGCTGAGGATGACGAGGAAAGGGGGCCCGCTCTATCAGAGGCCGGGGCAGCGCCGGGCGGTGCCTTGGCTGCGAAGCCTGCCGCCTCTCGCCGGGTGGAGAGCCGCCGCATCGCGCATCGCCGTGACCGGCTGCTCAGCGCACTGAACCTGATCACCGCGATGGCCCTGCTGCTTGCCCTGCCATTTGCGCTGCAGGCGGGATCCGCCTTTTTCCTGCCGCTGACCACGGGCCTGACGCTGGGGCTGATGCTTGTTCCATTGCAGATGAAGCTGGAGCGTTTTCTGCCCAGCGTCGTCGCGGCAGTGACGAACCTGGTGTTGTGCCTGGGGGTTGTGTCGGCGATCAGCTATATCATCCTGACGCCCGCTCTGGTGTGGCTGAACGACCTGCCGTCGCGCATGTACAATGTGCGGACCAATCTCGATCCTCTTCTGGATCTGTTCGACAGCGTCGATCAGTCCGTGGACCGGCTGTCGCGCGAGTTGGGCGTCAACACGTCTGCAGGGCAGGAACCGACGATGGTGGTGGATGCGCCGCGTTCGGTGTTCGAGGCGGCGTCCACTGCGGCGCCCAGTGCGATCATCCAGACCTTCTTCGCGCTTTTGATCATGGTGTTCTTCCTGTCCAGCTTTAGCCGGATGCGCGGCGCCCTGATGCGCAGCGCCGACACGAAACTGGGCGGCGACACCGCGAACCGGCTGCTTAGCGACGTTGCCAGCGATACCGGCCGCTATGTCGGCATGATTTCCATCATCAATATCATTCTGGGAATCGTGGTGACGGGCATTTTCTGGGCTTTGGGCGTCGAGACGCCGTGGATGTGGGGCGGCCTTGCGGCGCTTTTGAATTTCGTACCCTATGCGGGGCCGGTTGTATTCTTTTTCCTGGCCATTCTGGGCGGTATGACGGTTGCGACGGACCCGCTGGCGGGCATGATACCGGCGCTCGCTTATCTGGGCATCAATCTGGCGGAGGCCTATGTCTTGACCCCGCTGATCCTGGGGCGGAAATTTCTGGTCAATCCCCTCCTTATCATGGTGGCGCTGAGTTTTTGGGGATGGGTCTGGGGAACCGTCGGGGCGCTGCTGTCGGTGCCCCTGCTGATCATCACGAAGTCCCTGATCGAGCGCATTGGCGGCCCGAATATTGCAGGCTTTCTGCTGGACCAGACGACGCTGATCCGCGAGAGTCCCGGCCGTCAGCGCCGTAATCTGGACAGGGAGCCGTCATGACAGTTCTGAGAACGCCTGAAAGTCGGTTCGAAGGGCTGGCAGGCTTCGACCATTCGCCGCATTTTACGGAAATAGAGGATGAGGCGCTGGGGACGATCCGCATCGCCCATGTCGCGGCCGGTCCGAAGGACGGGCCGGTTGTCCTGTTGCTGCATGGGGAACCCAGCTGGTCATATTTGTACCGCGACATGATCCCGCTGCTGGCGAAGGCCGGCGCGCGCGTTCTGGCGCCCGACCTGGTCGGCTTTGGCCGCTCCGACAAGCCGGACCGCATCGACGATTACAGCTATGGCAAACATGTCGCGTGGATGCAGGCATGGTTCGACAAGCAGAAAATCCGTGATGTGACGCTGTTCTGCCAGGACTGGGGCGGGCTGATCGGCCTGCGGCTGGTTGCGGCACAGCCCGATGCCTTCGCCGCCGTCGCCGCGTCCAATACCTTCCTCCCGACGGGGGATCGGGAACCGTCGGAAGCCTTTCTGAAGTGGCGGGGCTATTCCCAGAAGATTCCCGAATTCGATTCGGGGCAGATCATTCAGGGCGCCACCGTGAGCGACCTGAGCGCCGAAGTCGTGGCCGCCTATAATGCGCCTTTTCCAGACGACAGTTTCAAGGCTGGGGCGCGAGTTTTTCCGATGTTGGTGCCGATCAGTGCCGATGATCCCGAATCGTCGGCCAATCGGCAGGCGTGGGAGGTCCTGGAATCTTTCGAAAAGCCGTTTCTGACCCTGTTTGGCGACAGCGATCCGGTCACCCGGGGCGGCGATCAATTGTTTCGCGCGAAGATACCGGGATGTGCGGGACAGCCGCACCAGATCGTCGAAAAGGGGGGCCATTTCATTCAGGAAGACGCCGCTCCGCAGCTTGCAGAAGCAATCATTTCACTGATGCGGCTGAAATAGGCGTTCGACCGCTTGACAGATTCGGGTGCGCCTCATAGGGACGCGCCTTCGCTTCACCGCCCAGCGCGGTGTATGCGACCCCAGGATGCGCGGGTGTAGCTCAGTTGGTTAGAGCGCCGGCCTGTCACGCCGGAGGCCGCGGGTTCAAGTCCCGTCACTCGCGCCATCCTTTCCCTTTCATTTTGCCGCATTGCCCGCCGCCATGGCGCGGCTAATCGGCATGGCATGAAGCTTGTCTATATTCTCGGCGATCAGCTGACTCGTACGCTTGCGAGCCTGCGGGGATGCCGCAAGGACGACACCATCATTCTGATGGCGGAACTCGACGAGGAAACCACCTATGTCGGCCATCACAAACAGAAACTGATCTTTATCCTCAGCGCGATGCGGCACTTTGCCGAGGAATTGCGCGCGGACGGCTGGTCGGTAGACTATGTCGACCTGGAGGCGCCTGAGAACAGCGGGACGTTCAGCGGCGAACTGGCGCGGGCGCTGGAGCGGCACCGCGTCGACGAAGTACGTGTCGTAAAGCCCGGCGAATGGCGCGTGCAGGCGGCCATGGATGAATGGCCGGGCAAGTTCGACGTATGCATTCGTTTCTTCGACGATGATCGCTTCATCTGCTCGCTGGCGGAGTTCAACGACTGGGCGGAGGGCAGGTCCGCACTGACGATGGAATATTTCTATCGGCAGATGCGGCGCAAAACCGGCCTTTTGCTCGACGGGGAGGCCGAACCCCTTGGCGGGCGCTGGAATTACGACAAGGACAATCGCAAGCCCGCCAAGCCCGACATGTTCATGCCGCAAGCGCTGCGCTTTGCACCGGATGACGCGACCAAAGCCGTCATGACCATGGTCGCGCGCCGCTTCCCGGACAATGTCGGCAAGCTGGAGCCGTTCGGTTTTGCGGTGACGCGCGCCGATGCGGAAAAGGTGGTGGATCATTTCATCACCCATGTTCTGCCGCGCTTCGGCGATTTTCAGGACGCCATGCTGACCGGCGAGGCCTTCCTGTATCACGCGGTCATATCGCCCTATCTGAATATCGGGCTGCTCGATCCGCTCGACCTCTGCCGCCGAGTGGAGGCGGAGTATGAGGCGGGCAGGGCGCCCCTGAACGCAGTGGAGGGATTTGTCCGCCAGATCATTGGCTGGCGGGAGTTCGTGCGCGGCATCTACTGGCGGGAAATGCCGGATTATGTGACGCGCAATTTCCTGGCGGCAGACCGGCCGCTGCCACCCTTTTACTGGACCGGCGAGACCGAAATGCACTGCCTGGCTGAGGCGATTGGCCAGACACTGGATCACGCCTATGCGCATCATATTCAGCGTTTGATGGTCACGGGCAATTTCGCCCTTCTGATCGGCGCCGACCCGCGGCAGGTGCATGAATGGTATCTGGAAGTTTATGCGGACGCCTATGAATGGGTGGAGTTGCCCAATACGCTGGGCATGAGCCAGTTTGGTGATGGTGGTCTGCTGGGAACAAAGCCCTATGCGGCGTCAGGCGCCTATATCGACCGAATGTCGGATTATTGCACAAGCTGCCGCTATGATGTGACGGAAAAAACAGGTGAAAATGCGTGCCCATTCAACACGCTCTACTGGCACTTTCTGGACCGGAACCGGCAGAAGCTGAAAGGCAACCGGCGGCTGGCCATGCCCTACGCGACCTGGGACAAGATGGAGCCGTCGCGGCGCCGGCAATATTTGGAGCGGGCGGAAAGCTTCCTCGAAAGCCTGTAGGGACCGCCCAGGCTTCGTGTCGCCAAGGGTCTATGCATTGACGCGCGCCATTGCGAATTGGGCAGCTGTAGGTGAAAGGTAGGACAAGCCAAAGAAGGAACGCCCGTGCATCATAGTGCCCCCCTGATAGCCATGGTTGTGGCGGGTTTGGTGGGCGCCTTTATCATGGGAGCGCTCGCACACCGGCTGAAGGTGTCGCCGATTGCAGGTTATTTGCTGGCGGGTGTGCTCGTCGGTCCGTTTACGCCCGGCTATGTTGCCGACATGGGGCTGGCGAACCAACTGGCCGAACTGGGTGTGATCCTGCTGATGTTCGGCGTCGGCCTGCACTTTTCCCTGCGCGACCTGCTATCCGTCAAGAATATCGCCATTCCAGGCGCCATCGGACAGATCGCATTGGCGACGCTGCTCGGCATGGCGCTGTCATGGGCCTTGGGATGGAGCCTCGCCGGCGGTTTTGTTTTCGGCCTTGCCCTGTCGGTTGCAAGTACGGTCGTGTTGCTGCGCGCGCTACAAGCACGGAACCTGGTCGAGACGGAACGGGGTCGCATCGCCGTCGGATGGCTGATCGTCGAAGATCTCGTCATGGTTATGGCACTTGTTCTGCTGCCGCCGCTCGCCGACATCCTCAATGGCGAGGCAGCAGGCGTCGGTTCGAGTGCGATCCTTATTCCCATCGGCATTACGTTCCTGAAGGTGGCGGGCTTTTTCGCTTTCATGCTGCTGATCGGCCGTCGCCTGATCCCACTTTTGTTGCATTGGGTTGCACATACCGGGTCGCGAGAGCTGTTCCGTCTGGCTGTTCTGGCTATTGCGCTAGGCGTGGCCTTTGGCGCTGCATATATTTTCGATGTATCCTTCGCACTGGGCGCATTCTTTGCGGGCATGATCCTGGGCGAAACGCCGCTCAGCCGCCGGGCGGCTGAGGAGACGCTGCCGCTGCGCGATGCATTTGCGGTGCTGTTCTTCGTATCGGTGGGAATGTTGTTCAATCCGGCGGTCGTGATGGAACAGCCGCTTCCCCTGATCGCGACGGTTGCCATCATCATCGTCGGCAAGTCGCTGGCGGCGTACCTCATCGTTCGTGCCTTCGGACATTCCAAGGGCAAGGCGCTGACGATCGCGGCCAGCCTTGCACAGATCGGCGAATTCTCCTTCATCCTCGCCGCGCTGGGTACCAGCCTGAACCTGCTGCCCGCCGAAGGACGCGACCTGATCCTGGCAGGCGCGATCATTTCGATCTTCGTCAACCCGTTCATCTTTGCCGCCATTATGCGCCGGCCAGAGGTGGCTGCCGCTGCAAGCGCGGAAGCCGCCGAAGGCGCTGGTCCGGCGGAGCATGTCATCCTTGTCGGTTATGGCCGCGTGGGTCGGCTGATAGCCGTAAAGCTGAAGGCGGGCGGCATACCGTTCGTCATCATCGAGGATCAGATCGACACCGCGCGGCAGGCGGAAGAGGATGGTTTCGAGGTCTTGCGGGCAAACGCGCTGGAACCCGGCGTCCTGCAGCAGGCGGGCATTGACCGCGCTCAAACGCTGTTGATCGCCATCCCGGAAGGGTTTGAGGGCGGCGCCATCTATGCGCGCGCTCGCTCGCTCAATCCCCAGATCCACGCCATCGCGCGGGCGCATTCAGACGCGGAAGTGGAGCATCTGGAGAAGCTGGAGCTACCGGACGTCGTCATGGGCGAAAGAGAGATTGCGGCACGTATATTGGAACTGCTGGGCCGTGTACAAAAGCGCTCCACGAATGTGGGGGCACATTAAGCGCAGGTGCACGTCAGGTAGCCACTCCGCTGAAGTCAAAAAGGGGTAAGCAAGGCCCGCGCTCCTTAACGAGAGGTATTTTCGTCAAAGCGTTCAAATTCGTGTGCAATCGAGCGTTCGACGAGGAGTTCGTACAGATCCTCGACCAGATTGGTGTCCAAGCCGCTCGCCTCGGCGGTGCGGCAGGCATTTGCAATGACTGCGGCCTTGCGCGCTTCATCGCGCACAAGGTCGCGCTGTTGCTTTACGCGCGCTGCCGCCTCGATGTAGCGCATGCGTTCTGCAAGCAGCGTCACGATATGCTGATCCAGCGTATCAATGCCGTGACGGATGTCCTCCATCCGTGCGCAGTCTTCAGGCGGCACGCGTTCTTTCATCCGGCTTTCCATTGTCCCGTTTCGATCCATCGGATGAGAGGTTTGGCTGGGAATATCCATAGGATGCCAAGGAAAATCCAGATGGGGAGTTGTACCAGAATGGGCAGGCCGGCGATCGGATCGGCGAGGGCGGTTACGATCAGAGCGTAAATCGCGATCAGCGCAATCATCAGCAATATGCCGAGCGGCTTTCTGAGCTTTGGGGCGGGGTCCGTCATCGGCATCTATATAGCGCTGTCGGTGTCGCAACGTAATCGAGCGTTTCGTCCCAGGGGTCGGTCGGCAGCGCTTCGACGATCTGGCAATCCCAGGCAAGGCCGACCGTCGTCAGCGACCCGCTGGAGCGCAAATCCGCGATGCATCGGTCGAAATGACCCTGACCCTGACCAAGGCGGTCACCCGCCCGCGTCGCACCGACCAGAGGGACAAGAATCACGGCCGGGCGTGCCAGTGGCGCGGCAAAGGGCGGCTGCTCGACGCCCCACGGGCCGGATTCGCGAAAGTCACCCTCCATTCGGAATTCCATGTTTGTGGACCGGTCGGAGAACCAGGGCAGGGCAACATTTCTGGCCGCGCGCTCAATAGCGGCGGGGTCGATTTCGTTCCCCATGGGTGCATAGCTGGCGATACAATCCACCCCCTCGATTACGGCGGCAATCTGTCCGGCAAGATCATCTTCCGCGCGGCGGCGCTGCTCTGGCGACAGCGACCCGACATATTCGGAACGGGCTTTTCGCAGGTCGCGCCGCATGCGGCCCTTCGCGCTTAGGTCATGCATGAAGGGGGCAGGCTTTCATCTGGTAGTGAAGAAGGGTGACGGAACCACCCTGGCCGTTGCCGGAAGATCCTCTGACGCCTAGAACGTCAGGTGGGCGCCATGTGCGTCGGGGCAAGACCCCGGGCAGGGATAGCTCCCTATGTATCCTTATCGCCTCAGGGATGTTCGCTACGCTCGTACCGGGCAGTGTCCGTCGCTTTTCTATTTAGGTACTTGCGTCGGCTTTCTCAAGCGCGGCTGCGGCGGCCTCTACCTTTTCCGTTGCACGAAGCACGGCCTGCGCGGCGCGCGCCTCTGCGTCAGGAGATTCTTTGTTGGCCTGGACCTTCCCGCCCGCTGCCAGTTCGGCATTCTCGTCTGCCAGCATGATTGCCGACATCAGCAGCAGGCGCGTTTCCGGCAAATGCCCAAGCTGGCGTGAAAGCTTCTCTGCCTTTTCATTAACATGCGAGGCGAGGCTTTGAAGCAGCTTCTCCTCCCCATCCTTGCATGTGAGGGAATAGGAACGGCCGCCGACCTCTACGCGAACCTGTGCCATCAGTTGCCACCTGCCGTTGCGAGCAGCCGGTCGAGTTCCTGTAGCGCGCCTTCAGTCTCTCGCACCAGATCGCCGTGCTTTTGCTTAATCAGGTCGCGCTCTGCCATTATGCTGGCCGAAGCTGCGGTCGATCCAGACGCAGCATCAGAGGCAAGTGTCTTGCCTGCGCCCTCGAGTCGCGCCAGCGCCGCGTCCAACCGTGCCATAGCCTCGTCCAGGGTAACCGCATCTTCCGCCAACGAAAACCCTCACGAAACAGTGATTTGAAAGGGAACCATAAGACGCCCTGTGACGATTCGTCAAATCCAGCGGGCGCCTGTGGTTGACGCTTTGCGACGCTCCCTCCAGAAGGCGCCGAGCACAGCCGCGAAGGGCCCCTCTTGACCGTCACGAATACCGATCTCGCCAACGCCATCAGAGCGCTTTCCATGGACGCCGTCCAGGCCGCGAACAGCGGGCATCCCGGCATGCCGATGGGCATGGCCGACGCTGCCACCGTTCTGTTCACCAAGCATCTGAAATTCGACCCGAAACAGCCGGACTGGGCAGACCGAGATCGGTTCGTGCTGTCTGCCGGCCATGGGTCGATGCTGATATACAGCCTTCTCTATCTGACCGGCTACGCGCATCCCACGCTGGATGACATCCGCAATTTCCGTCAGATCGGCAGCCCCTGTGCCGGCCATCCGGAAAACTTCCTGCTCGATGGCGTAGAAGCAACGACCGGCCCGCTGGGCCAAGGCCTTGCCATGGCCGTTGGCATGGCGATGGCGGAGCGCCATTTGAACGCCGAATTTGGCGATGCACTGGTGGATCACCGCACCTGGGTCATTGCCGGTGACGGATGCCTGATGGAGGGTATTAATCACGAAGCCATCGGCCTGGCCGGCCATTTGCGGCTCGGTCGTCTGAATGTGATCTGGGACGACAATAATATCACCATCGATGGCCCCACTGGCCTGTCGACCAGCGAGGACGTGAAGGCACGCTTCGCCGCCGCAGGATGGCACGTCGCGGAATGCGATGGGCATGATCCGGAGGCGCTGGACGCTGCAATGAAGGCGGCGAAGACGGATCCGCGACCGAGCCTGATCGCCGCGCGCACCATCATCGGCTATGGCGCGCCGAACAAGCAGGGCACGTCGGGCGTGCATGGCGCGCCCCTTGGTGCCGAGGAAATCGGCCGCGCACGTGAATCGCTTGGCTGGACAGCCGAACCCTTCGTCATTCCCGACGAGATTCTCGCCGCATGGCGAAAGGCAGGCGAGCGCGGCACAGACATGGCGACCGCGTGGCAAGCCAAGGCCGAACGCCAGCCGGAATTTGCCGAATTTTCTGCCCGCATGGCAGGTGAAATCCCCGCCGCGCTGGAAAGCTCGATCGAAACGCATGTCGCCGCCTTGATCGACAGCCCCGTCAAGGAAGCAACGCGTAAGTCGAGCGAAGGCGCACTGAAGGCCATCAACCCGGCGATGCCCGCCACGATGGGCGGCTCGGCAGATCTTAGCGGTTCCAACAATACCAAGACGCCGGACCTGGGCGTTTTCGACCGGGATGATTATTCAGGCCGCTATGTGAACTACGGCATTCGCGAATTCGGAATGGCCGCCGCGATGAACGGCATGGCGCTGCACGGCGGCGTCGTTCCCTATGGCGGCACGTTCCTGATCTTCAGCGATTATATGCGTGCGGCGATCCGGCTGGGTGCGCTGCAACAGGTGCGCGTGGTTCATGTCCATACGCACGATTCCATCGGCGTCGGCGAAGATGGCCCGACGCATCAGCCGATCGAGCAGGTCATGTCGCTGCGCATGATCCCCAATCTGAACGTCTTCCGCCCCTGCGACGCGGTGGAAACGGCGGAGTGCTGGCAGTTGGCCCTGTCCACGCCGAAGACGCCATCGGTCATCGCGCTGACGCGGCAGAACCTGCCGCAGATGCGGACGGAGGGCGCGGTCGGCAATCTGTCGTCGCGCGGGGCGTACAGGCTGAAGTCAGCGGAGGCGGCGCGGAAGGTCATCTTCCTGGCCACGGGTTCGGAGGTGCATGTCGCCGTGGAAGCGGCCGCGAAGCTGGAGGCCGATGGCATTGGCTGTGATGTCGTCTCCATGCCCTCATGGGAATTGTTCCGTGAACAGCCAGACAGCTATCGCGAAGACCTGCTGCCCAATGTCAATCCTGGCGACGTACTGCGTGTCTCGATCGAGGCAGGTGTCACGATGGGCTGGGCGGAGTTCACCATGGCCAATGGCCTGAATATCGGCCTCGACCGTTTCGGCGCATCAGGGCCGGGGGATCAATTGTTCGACAAGTTCGGCTTTACCGCCGAGGCAGTCGTGAAACGCGTAAAAGATAAACTGAACAAAAGCTAAGCGAGCGGAGTTTTCTATGAGTGTAAAGGTTTCGATCAACGGGTTTGGCCGCATCGGCCGACTGGTAGCCCGCGCCCTTCTGGAACGCGACGACCATGATTTCGAACTCGTCGCCATCAACGATCTGGCGGATGCAAAAGCGAACGCGCTGCTGTTCAAATATGATTCGACGCATGGTCGTTTCCCCGGCGAAGTCACCTCAGACGGTGACAGCATCACGGTGAACGGCAAGAAGATCGCCGTCACAAAAGAACGCGAGCCGGGTAACCTGCCGCACAAGGCGATGGGCGTCGAGCTCGTCCTGGAATGCACCGGCTTCTTCCAGTCGAAAGATGCCGCAAGCCCACATCTGGACGCAGGCGCGAAGCGCGTCCTGATCTCTGCCCCCGCAGGCGGCGTCGATAAGACCATCGTCTATGGCGTCAACCATGACACGTTGACGGCGGACGATATCGTCGTTTCCAACGCCAGCTGCACCACGAATTGCCTGGCGCCGGTTGCGAAGGTCCTGCACGAAACCGTCGGTATCGAGCGCGGCTTCATGACGACGATCCACAGCTATACCAACGATCAGCGCATGCTGGACCAGATGCACAGCGACATGCGCCGTGCCCGTGCCGGCGCGCAGAACATGATCCCGACGACGACGGGTGCAGCGCGCGCGGTCGGCCTGGTCCTGCCGGAACTGAACGGCAAGCTGGACGGCAGCTCTGTCCGCGTGCCGACGCCGAACGTCAGCCTGATCGATCTGGTCTTCACGCCCAAGCGCGACACCAGCAAGGACGAGCTGAACAATGCGCTGAAGGCAGCAGCCGAGGGCGCAATGAAGGGCGTGCTGGACTACACCGACGAGCCGCTCGTCAGCAGCGACTTCAACCATTATCCGGCCAGCTCCACCGTCGACAGCCTGGAAACCGCGGTCATGGAAGGCAAGCTGGCCCGCGTCGTCAGCTGGTACGACAATGAATGGGGCTTCTCCAACCGCATGATCGACACCGCCAAGGTGATGTCGAGCTTCTGATCGGCGCGGGCGGGGTTCTGGACACTAGGCCGTTCCTACGGACGCAGTCAGAACCCCGCAGCCCTCAGCATGGCCTTATGAAATTGGCACGGCAGCCGGCTGGAATGCGCTGTTTTCGCTTGGGCGGGACGCCATAGTCGCGCGGCTATTCGGATGTGCCGGTCTTTTCGCAAACTGCGAACTTTTGAGAGAGATGGAATGGCCAACTTCAAGACCCTGGACGACCTTGACGATCTGAACGGCAAGGTTGCGCTCGTTCGTTGCGATCTGAATGTGCCGATGCAGGACGGGAATGTCAGCGATGACACCCGTCTGCGCGCCGCCATTCCCACGCTGACGGAACTTGCAGACAAGGGCGCGAAGGTTCTGGTGCTGTCGCATTTCGGACGGCCCAAGGGCGAAGATCCGATGCTGAGCCTGTCGCCGATCTCAAGCGCGCTGGAAAAGGTCCTGGGCCGCCCGGTGACTTTTATCACAGATACATATGGCGAAGCGGCCGAGCAGATGGTCGGCCTGATGGCCGCTGGCGATATTGCCGTGCTGGAAAATACGCGCTTCAATCCGGGCGAAACGAAGAACGACCCGGAACTGACGAAAAAGATTGCGGCGCTGGGCGATATCTACGTCAGCGACGCCTTTTCCACCACACATCGCGCCCACGTGTCGACCGAGGGTCTGGCGCGCCTGCTTCCTGCCTATGCCGGGCGGGCCATGGAGGCGGAACTGAAGGCGCTGGAAGCGGCACTGGGTGACCCCGAACGTCCTGTCGCGGCGGTTGTTGGTGGTGCAAAGGTATCGACCAAGCTGGACGTGCTGACCAATTTGGTCGCAAAGGTCGATCATCTGATTATCGGTGGCGGCATGGCGAATACCTTTTTGGCGGCGAAGGGCGTCGATGTCGGCAAGAGCCTGTGCGAACATGATCTGACGGACACGGCGCTCAGCATTCTTGCCAGCGCCGATGCCGCCGGTTGTACCGTGCATTTGCCCTATGATGTCGTGTGCGCGCGCGAATTTGCCGCCAATGCCGATAATCGCACCGTTAACGTCCATGAAGTCGCCGAGAATGAGATGATCCTAGATATCGGCCCGGCGGCGGTCGAGGCGCTGGCAGATGTGCTGAAAAATTGTCGGACGCTGGTCTGGAACGGACCGCTGGGCGCGTTTGAGATCGAGCCATTCGACCGCGCTACGGTTGGGTTGGCGAAGACGGCGGCCGCATTGACCCGTGACGGGTCCCTGGTGTCGGTCGCGGGCGGCGGCGATACGGTCGCGGCCCTCAACCATGCGGGCGTTGCTGATGATTTCAGTTTCGTGTCGACGGCCGGCGGTGCGTTTCTGGAATGGATGGAAGGCAAGGACCTGCCGGGCGTCGTCGCCCTGAGCGCCTGATCCCGACCATAAGCCCTTTGTCTTTAGGCAGCGTCAACCATAGCGGTTAAGGCTGAATCCTAGGCGGACGTTAAACACCGGCTCGCAATAGTGGCGCATGGTGAATCTTGCGCGCATTCCTGCAATTTTATCGGCGATGGCCTGCATGAGCGCTGCGTCCGTCGCGCATTCCACAATTACCGACCGCATGAACGATCAGGCCGCGCAGTGCGCCCTATCCGGCGATGACCTTCAGTCGCTGACGGCGGAGGTCAATCGACTGCGTGCGCATCATGGTTTGAGCGCGCTGGCGACCGACGGCTCCCTGAGCGAATCTGCCTTCGATCACGCACGCGACATCGCGGCCATGAAACGCCTGTCGCATGAGGGCAATGATGGCGCGACCTTCGATATCCGGGCGGAGCGCCGCGGCTATGACGCCTTTCCGCTGGCAGAGAATATTGCCTATAATCAACGCGACGTGCCGCATGTCGTTCGGGCGTGGCGTGACAGTCCCCCGCATTTGAAGGCATTGCTGGTCGATGGAGCGGACGATGTCGGTTTCGGACGCGCATGCAGCGACGATGCCGAACCCTATTGGGTTATGGTCGTCGGCGGCTGAGCCCCCGTCTCCACCCTCATCCTGGTTGCGCGTCCTCCGCCCGCGCTCGCCGATAGGCGACGGCGGATATCGCGAAGGCGAGGGCCAGGCCGAACAATCCGATGGTCCCTGGCGCCGATACTGCGGCGTCGGGCAGGACGCAAAGCTCACTGGCGTTGGACTTATTGATCCCCACCGACCCGTCCAGATTCCCCTCTATGGTGCAATAGACCCCGCCATCGGCCTGCCCCGTGAAGGAAACCTCGTAGGAGAAGCTGCGCGTTATATTCGTATCGAGCTGAAGCGGCGGCAGTTCGCCCGCTATGAGTTCGTAGGAGCCCACCGCAACCACGAAATTGCCCATGGCGAGCAGAATATCGTCGAAACCGACGAAATTTTCGTCGGGCATGCCCGGCAGGCTCGCGATCAGGGCGCCGGGCGCGCCGGCCGCAGTAACCTCGTAAAGGTTCATCCCGACCGCTTCGTCAGTGATGACGTCGCACAGGCCGCAGCGGGCCACGAATCCGACATCGCTGGTCCCGGCGGCTTCGGTCCGAAAAAAGACAAGGTCGACGGTGCCCGCATTTCCTGCGGTTTCGATTGTGCCGCCGACGATGGTGACGGCGTGAGCGGTAACGGGAACAAAGGCAAACGCAACAGCACAAAAGGAAGTCAGAGCGCGCTTCATGGCGACTCTCCCTGGGGATTGCTGTCTGGCCATCATAGCAAAAACGGCGGGCGCGCGCGAGTCCACGCGTTGTCCTGCGACTCATTTCGTTGCCGTCCGTCGGACAGTTAGGTAGAGGCGCCGGGAACTTAGCACGGCAACCCCGGAGACAGATTCGATGCACGACCCGATCATGATGGCGCAGATTGTCGGCGGCGCAGGCTTTATCGCCGCGCTCGACCAGAGTGGCGGGTCCACGCCAAAGGCGCTGAAGGGCTATGGTCTGGAGGAAGACGCCTGGTCCACCGAGGACGAAATGTTCGATCTGATCCACCAAATGCGCAGCCGCATCGTCACCGCGCCGTGCTTTTCCGGCCAGAAGGTGCTGGGTGCGATCCTGTTCGAAAAGACGATGGACGGCGATGCGGATGGCAAGCCCCTGCCCACGTTGTTGTGGGAACGCGGCGTCGTGCCGTTCCTGAAGATCGACAAGGGCCTTGAGGACGAGGCGGACGGCGTTCAGCTGATGAAGCCCAATCCCGGCCTGGAGGATCTGCTGGACCGCGCGAAGGCGAAGGGCGTCTTTGGAACGAAAATGCGGTCCGTCATCAACAGCGCCAATGAAAAGGGCATTGCCGCCATCGTCGATCAACAGTTCGAGGTTGCGAACCGGATCATCGACAAGGGGCTGATGCCGATCGTCGAGCCAGAGGTGAACATCAAGAGCGATACGCGCGCAGAGTGTGACAAGATCCTGCTGAAGGAACTGACCCGCGCGCTTGATGCGCTGCCGGATGGCCGCCGCGTGATGCTGAAACTTTCGATTCCGGCCACTCCCGACCTCTATGCGCCGCTGGTTGCGCATCCTCGCGTCGCGCGCGTCGTGGCTCTGTCCGGCGGCTTCTCTCAGGACGAGGCGTGCGCCAATCTGGCCAAGAACCGCGGCATGATCGCCAGCTTCAGCCGCGGCCTGTTGCAGGATCTGCGGCACCAGATGAATGACGGGGAATTCGACCGCACACTTTCGGGCGCTATCGATCAGATCTATTCCGCTTCAGTCGCGAACGGAGTTTAAGTGATCCCGGTCACTCCTCTGCCGCTCTATGCGCTCCACGGGTCGTGTTTGTGGAGCGCTGATAGCGGGATCCGCCTGAAATGACGGACGTGGAGTTGGACCCGGCATTTGCCGACCGCTTTGGCGGCGCGATGAAGAACAAGGGCGGCGAAGGCCGCCCGCCCTGTCAGTTGTATCTGATCTCTCCCCCTGCTTATGATCCCGGCTTTCCGGAGGTTTTGAAGGCGGCGCTGGATGCGGGACCGGTGGCCGCGTTCCAGCTGCGTCTGAAGGGCGCCAGCGACATGGAAATCCTGCGCGCCGGGGGCGTGCTGAAACCCATCCTGCAGGCTTATGATGTCGCGCTGATCATCAACGATCGTGCGGATTTGGCATCCAGCCTGGAGGCGGACGGCGTGCATCTGGGGCAGGGCGATGGCAGCGTTGCCGAGGCTCGCACCTTGCTGGGTCATGAGGCGCAGATCGGCGTTACCTGTCATGCCAGCCGTCACCTTGCCCTGGAGGCGGGCGATCAGGGTGCCGACTATGTCGCCTTTGGCGCTTTTTACGATACGGTGACCAAGGAGACCGCACACCGGCCGGATCCGTCACTGCTGGGCTGGTGGACCACTATCAGCGAGGTTCCCTGTGTTGCAATCGGCGGCATAACGCCGGGCAATGCCGGACCGCTCATCGAAGGGGGCGCGGATTTCCTTGCTGTCAGCGGCTCGGTCTGGAATGCGGCGAATGGCCCGGCGTCCGCAGTCAGCGCGTTTGCGGCGCTGCTTGAGGCGGACAGGGCGGCCTGATAAGGCGGCGCCATATCTCCAACATTCAGGTGACCCCATGAAAATCTCCGGCGTGGACATTCGTCCGGGCAATATCATCGAGTTTGAGGGCGGCCTGTGGCGCGCCGTGAAGATCCAGCATACGCAGCCCGGCAAGGGCGGCGCCTATATGCAGGTGGAAATGAAGAATCTGATCGACGGGCGAAAGACAAATAACCGCTTCCGTTCTTCGGAGACTGTCGAGAAGGTACGTCTGGATACGAAGGACTTTCAGTATCTCTATGCAGAAGGTGACATGCTGACCTTCATGGATACGGAAACCTATGAGCAGGTGACCTTGCCGACCGACCTTCTGGGTGACCAGGCCGCTTATCTGCAGGATGGCATGCAGGTCATGCTGGAAATGTACGAGGAACGGCCATTGTCGGTCCAATTGCCGGAGCAGGTCGAAGCCGAAATCGTCGAGGCGGATGCAGTGGTGAAGGGGCAGACGGCCTCCTCCAGCTATAAGCCGGCCGTGCTGGATAATGGTGTCCGCATCATGGTGCCACCGCATATCACGACCGGCACCCGCGTCGTGGTCGACACCACGTCAAACGAATATGTTAAGAGGGCTGAATGATGCGCAAACCCCTGATATCCTTACTCGCCGTTGCCGTGTTGTCCGCTCCGGCAGCCGCGCAGGAAGCTACCCCGGCACAGCCGGCACAGCCGACGAAGGCGGAAGTCGAGGCGGCGACGGCAACGTTTTCCCTCATCGCGAGTGCCCTCAATTCCGAGCAGGTGCCCGGCCCGGTCAAAAGCGCGCTGTTCGGGTGCATGTATCAGGCCCCGCTGGGCGAGATCAGCAAGGCGCTGACCGCCGCCACAGAGCAGGCGGATATCGCCGCCGACGATCATAATAAGCGCCTGGTCGCCCTCGCCGCGATCTGCGGCGCGCGTGATCCGTCACAGACGCCCCCGGCAGAATAAGTGCCCGCACGTCCCGCACTCGTTACCGTCATGGACAAGGCGGCGCGCAAGGCTGCGCCGAAACTGCGTCGCGATTTCGGTGAGATTTCGCAATTGCAGGTCAGCCGCAAGGGGCCGTCCGATTTCGTGTCCAATGCCGATCGTGAGGCAGAGGATACGATTGTCGAGATCCTGCAGCAGTCGCGTCCCGAATGGGGATTCGTGCTGGAAGAGCGGGGCATTATCGAGGGCAAGGAGGGGGAGCCGCGCTGGATCATCGATCCCATCGACGGCACGTCCAACTTCCTGCACTCGATCCCGCATTTTGCGATTTCCATTGCCGCCGAAATTCGGGGCGAGATCGTTGCGGGCTGCGTCTATCAGCCGCTGACGGACGAGTTCTTCTGGGCCGAGCGCGGCAAGGGCGCCTTCTTGCATAACCGACGTATGCGCGTTTCCGCGCGCCGCGACCTTGGCGAAGCACTGATCGCGACAGGGATTCCCTTTCGCGGGCATGGTGATTTTTCGGTGTGGGACCGGCAGGTGAATGCTGTCGCCCCGGAAGTTGCCGGCATTCGCCGTTTTGGCAGTGCCGCGCTGGACCTCGCCTGGGTGGCCGCCGGACGCTATGAAGGCTTCTGGGAAAAGGATTTGAGCATCTGGGATGTTGCGGCGGGCGTCTTGCTGGTGCGGGAGGCCGGCGGCTTTGTCACCGATTATCGCGGCGGCGATGCCAAGGTGATGGAGGGTGAGATCGTCGCCGCCAACGGCGCGCTGCATTCGAAGCTGCACAAGCTGGTTGCCGGGGCGCTGCGTAAGGGCTGAGCCTTGATCCCGCGCGGGGGCAACCCCATCCTTGCACCTATAGCCATGGCCTTCTATTAGCGGGCCAGCCTGAAAAATCGAAAGTGAATCCATGGCCTCGGTCGCGGCGGAATATCTGCCGATCCTCATATTCCTCGGTATCGCCGTCGCGCTGTCCTGCGTGTTCGTCGGTCTGCCGGTGCTGGTCAGCAATCTGACCGGCACGAACCGCCCCTATGATGCAAAGCTGGCCGAATATGAATGCGGCTTTCCGGCATTCGAGGATGCGCGGCGGCAATTCGATGTGCGCTTCTACCTGGTGTCGATCCTGTTCATCATTTTCGATCTGGAGGTCGCGTTTCTGTTCCCCTGGGCGGTGTCGCTGGGCGTGACGGGCGTCTTTGGCTGGGCGTCGATGATGGTGTTCCTGGGGATCCTGACCATCGGGTTCATCTATGAATGGAAGAAGGGAGCGCTGGAATGGGAGTAGACGCACCAGTCATTCGCGTTCCCGAAGATCAGCATGTCATTCCGCACGACCAGTTTGTCGAGGACGTGAACAGTGAGCTGGACAATAAGGGGTTCCTGACCACCACCACCGAAGATCTGTTCAACTGGGCGCGCACGGGGTCGCTGTGGTGGATGACATTCGGCCTGGCCTGCTGCGGTGTTGAGATGATGCACACCAATATGCCGCGCTATGACATGGAGCGCTTCGGTGCGGCGCCGCGCGCCAGCCCGCGCCAGTCGGACGTGATGATCGTCGCCGGTACGCTGTGCAACAAGATGGCGCCCGCTTTGCGTCGCCTGTACGACCAGATGCCAGAGCCGCGCTACGTGATCTCTATGGGCTCGTGCGCCAATGGCGGAGGCTATTATCATTATAGCTATTCGGTCGTGCGCGGTTGCGATCGTATCGTGCCCGTCGACATCTACGTGCCCGGTTGTCCGCCGAGTGCAGAGGCGTTGCTGTACGGCATCATGGCGCTGCAACGTAAAATCCGCCGCGTAGGGACGTTCGAACGGTGATCCATTCTGCGCCGAAGATGAATCCTGCCGGCGATCTGGCATCGCACTTCAGTGCGGCGGAAGTGGTCGAACATCGCGGGGAGACGACCCTGATCGTCACGCGTGAGGATCTGTACGCGACAATGAAGGCGCTGCGCGACGAGCATCAGTTCCAGCAATTGATCGAGATCGCAGGCTGCGATTTTCCGGAGCACGCGGAGCGGTTTGAGGTGAATTACCACCTGCTGTCGCTGACCAAGAATGCGCGCGTGCGCGTTAAGGTCTCCACGAACGAAAAGACGCCCGTGCCCTCCATGACAAGCCTTTGGCCGGTCGCGAACTGGTTGGAGCGAGAGGTGTGGGACCTTTACGGTGTAATGTTCGAGGGGCACCCCGACCATCGCCGCATCCTGACCGACTACGGCTTTTCCGGTCATCCTTTCCGCAAGGATTTCCCGCTGACCGGCTATGTCGAATTGCGCTGGTCCGAGGAGCAGAAGCGGGTCGTTTACGAGCCTGTCAAGCTGCAGCAGGATTTCCGCACGTTCGATTTCGAAAGCCCTTGGGAGGGGCCGGACTATAATATCTACAACCTTCCCGGTGACGAGAAGGCGGAGGAACAGACGTGAGCGACGACGCGACGCTTCTCGACAAGACAGCGGCCGAGGACGATCCCAACGTCGGCACCGTGACGTTTGATACCGAGACGGGCGACCCCACGGAGGGTGACGTCGAGATTCAGAATTATTCCATGAATTTCGGGCCGCAGCATCCTGCTGCCCACGGCGTTCTGCGCCTGATCATGGAAATGGACGGCGAAATCATCGAGCGGGTAGACCCGCATATCGGCCTGCTGCATCGCGGCACCGAAAAGCTGATCGAATATAAAACCTATTTGCAGGCGCTGCCCTATATGGACCGCCTGGATTACGTGTCACCGATGTGCATGGAGCACAGCTATGTGCTGGCCATCGAAAAGCTGCTGGATCTGGAGGTGCCGATCCGGGCGCAATATCTGCGAGTCCTGTTCGCGGAACTGACGCGCATCACCAACCACATCATGAACACGACCGCGCATGCGATGGACGTTGGCGCGATGACGCCGATGCTGTGGCTGTTCGAAGAACGCGAGCATATCTGCGAATTTTATGAGCGCGCATCGGGTGCGCGTTTTCACGCAGCCTATTTCCGTCCCGGCGGCGTGCACCAGGATGTGCCGCCCGCGCTGATCGCGGATATCGCCGATTGGGCCGATCGCTTTCCTAAAGTCCTGAAGGACTTCGAGACGCTCGTTGTGGGCAACCGCATCTTCAAGCAGCGCAATGTCGGCATTGGCATGATCAGCAGGGATGATGCCATCGCGTATGGTTTTTCAGGGCCCTGCCTGCGCGCCTCCGGCGTCGCCTGGGACCTCAGAAAATCGCAGCCCTATGACGTCTATGACCGCATGGAATTTGATGTTCCGATCGGTACGCAGGGTGATTGCTATGACCGGTTCATGGTGCGCATGCAGGAAATGCGCGAGAGCCTGAAAATCGTGAAGCAGTGCATCGCCGAACTGCCGGAAGGTCCGGTGATGTCGTCGAATCCAAAGATCAGCCCGCCGAAACGGGGCGAGATGAAGCGGTCGATGGAAGCGCTGATCAACCACTTCAAGCTGTATACCGAGGGCTTCCACGTCCCCAAGGGCGAGGTTTACGTCGGCACGGAAAGCCCCAAGGGCGAATTCGGCATCTATCTGGTATCCGACGGGTCGAACAAACCCTATCGCTGCAAGATCAGGCCGACGGCCTTTTCGCACCTGCAGGCGATGGAGTTCCTGTGTAAGGGCCATATGCTGGCCGATGCGCCTGCCGTCCTGGGTAGCCTCGACATCGTGTTTGGCGAATGCGACCGGTAATTTCGGCAGTATTGTTCGGAAGCATGGCCCTCGCGGCCTGTGACAATGCGGAACCCGGCCCGGCCCGATATGCCGACACGGGCATAGCCCTTCGCGATGTTCCCCCCGCCTTTCGCGGGCCGCTTGCCGCCATGAGCGCCATCGGGCGCGGCGGTATGACGGCCAGCATGGATATTTGCGATGATTTCGTCCTGCGGCACGATGGCGTTCCAGTGGAAGGTGAAGGGCTGACTGCGTTCCGCCGCGACGTGAACCGGCGGCTGGGTGAGCGCGCGGGCGTCGCCACCGATATCTCCGCCATCGACCGCAACCGCGCCACCGTGACCATCCTTTCGCGCGCCATTGGCGGGGACGAGGCCATGTTGGAAACGGACTGGGCCTTGCGCCTGTATGACAATGATCGGCTGAATTGCGTGGCGGGCGTCAATCTGCGGCAAACGGCATGAGTGCGCCTCGGGCCATTCACCTATCGGAGAAGCTGGCGAGCTTTTCCGATCATTGGAACCCACGTATCGTCGGCCGCTATAATGACAGCGAGCTGCGCGTCGTGAAATTATCAGGCGAATTCAGCTGGCACGCTCACGATGCGACGGATGAGCTGTTTCTGGTCATTCAGGGTGTCATGCACATTGATTTTCGGGACGGATCCCAAAGGCTGCAACAGGGTGACGCCATCATCGTGCCCTCCGGGGTCGAACATCGTCCGCGGGCGGATGCGGAGTGTCATGTCCTGTTGATGGACCGAGCGGGCGAGCCGAATACGGGCAACACGCCTTCCGCGTTGACAGCCGGCGACCTGGAGGCCATCTGAAGGCGGCTGTTGCGGCAGGACATCCCAACCGGCAGACTATGTTCGCACTTCTTAAACATGGACGTCTGCGCGATCAGACGTTAGGGCGGCGCCAAACGCCGGCACCGCCCGCTATCGGCGCCGGGCATTGACGCGAAATTACGGAATCGACCCGAATGACATCTGCAACCTATTCCAGCGTTGCCCACACGCACGACCTGGCTCCGGACCGGCCGGATCACAGGGCCTTTGACGGCTTTCGCTGGACGGACGAGAATGCGGAAACGGCAACGGCGCACATCGCGAAGTATCCGGCGGGGCGCCAGGCATCTGCCGTGATGCCGTTGCTCGATCTGGCGCAACGCCAGATTGGCGCGCAAACCGATACCCAGGGGTGGCTGCCCATTCCCGTCATTGAATATGTCGCGAACCAGTTGGAAATGCCGTACATGCGGGTGTACGAGGTCGCGACCTTCTACACGATGTACAACCTTGCACCCGTGGGCAAATTTCACGTCCAACTGTGCGGTACGACGCCCTGTATGTTGCGCGGATCGGACGATGTCATGCGGATCCTGAACGAAAAGGGTATCCACAAGGGCAAGACGACGCCCGATGGGCTGTTCACGCTGACCGAGGTGGAATGCATGGGCAATTGCGCCAACGCGCCGATGCTGCAGATCAACGACGATAATTATGAGGATCTGGACGCGGAGAGCACGGCGCGCGTCATCGATGCGCTGGCCGCCGGAGAGCAGCCGAAGCCGGGGTCTCAAATCGGCCGCCGGTCTTCCGAGCCCGTTGGTGGTGTGACCAGCCTGCACGAGTTTGCCGCATGAGCGATGTCGTCACCATTATTGTCGCAATTTTGGCTGTCCTGCTCGTCTGGAAACTGTTGAAAGGGGCTGCGAAGACGATCGCGCTTCTCGTCATCCTGGCCGCAGCTGCGCTTTTCATTTTCGGAGTTGGCGCATGACCTTCCTTGAAGACAAGGATCGCATCTTTACCAACCTTTACGGATTCCAGTCTCCCGGACTGGATGCCGCGAGGAAGCGTGGCGATTGGGACGATACGAAGAAGCTGCTGGCGATGGGGCAGGACGCGATCGTCGATGCGATTAAGGCCTCCGGGCTCCGCGGACGTGGCGGCGCCGGCTTCCCGACCGGGGTTAAATGGTCCTTCATGCCAAAGGAGCCGACACCGGAACGGCCCTCCTATCTGGTCATCAATGCCGACGAATCCGAACCTGGATCGTGCAAGGATCGCGAAATCCTGCGGCACGATCCGCACAAATTGCTGGAGGGGGCGCTGGTCGCCTGCTTCGCCATGCGGGCGAGCGCGGCCTATATCTATATTCGCGGCGAATATATTCGCGAGGCGCAGGCAATGCAGGCCGCGATTGACGAGGCTTATGATGCCGGCCTGATCGGCAAGAATGCCTGCAAGTCCGGTTATGATTGCGATGTTTATCTGCATCGCGGCGCCGGCGCCTATATTTGCGGCGAAGAGACCGCGATGATCGAAAGCCTGGAGGGCAAGAAGGGCCAGCCACGCCTGAAGCCGCCTTTTCCCGCGGGCGCCGGGCTTTACGGTATGCCGACGACGGTCAACAATGTGGAAAGCATCGCGGTCACGCCCACCATCCTGCGGCGCGGCGCCGAGTGGTTCTCAAGCTTTGGGCGGGAGAATAATAAGGGCACGAAGCTTTTTCAGATTTCCGGTCATGTCGAGCGCCCCTGCGTTGTCGAAGAGGCGATGTCGATTCCGTTTCGCGACCTGATCGAAAAGCATTGCGGCGGAATTACGGGGGGCTGGGACAATCTGCTGGCGGTGATTCCTGGCGGGTCGTCGGTGCCGCTGGTTCCGGCAAAGGACATCATGGACTGCCCGATGGATTTTGACGGCCTGCGCGAACAGGGTTCTGGCCTTGGCACGGCTGCGATTATCGTCATGGACAAATCCACCGACATCGTGCGCGCGATCAGCCGTATCAGTTATTTCTACAAGCATGAAAGCTGCGGTCAGTGCACGCCATGCCGCGAGGGCACGGGCTGGATGTGGCGCGTGATGGAGCGCCTCGTCACCGGTCAGGCCGAGATCGAAGAAATCGACATGCTGCACGACGTGACGAAAGAGGTTGAGGGGCACACGATCTGCGCCCTGGGCGACGCGGCGGCCTGGCCTATCCAGGGACTTATCCGCCATTTCCGCCCGGAACTGGAGCGCCGCATCCGCGATTATCGCGGAGAGGCGATGCTGGAGGCGGCAGAATAATGGCGCATCCCGTTATCTTGGGCGTTGCGGGAATCACGGTCGTCGGCCTGGCCGCCTTCCGCGTGCTGTTCCCTTCCGATGATTCCCGTCACAGCAATGAATCCAATGGCTGGATGAATGCGGATCACGCCGCACGTCTGAAGGCCCAGAAAAAAGCGGAGCGCAAGGCCGCTCGCAAGGCGAAGGGGCGTACCGATGCCTAAGCTTACCGTTGACGGCATCGAGGTCGAGGTTCCGGCCGGCGCAACCGTGTTGCAGGCGTGCGAGATGGCAGGGAAGGAAATTCCCCGCTTCTGCTATCACGAGCGGCTGTCCATTGCCGGTAATTGCCGCATGTGCTTGGTGGAAATGGAGAAATCGCCCAAGCCCATCGCCTCTTGCGCGATGCCGGCCGCGGATGGGCAGGTGATCAAGACGGACAGCGCGACGACGAAGAAGGCGCGCGAAGGCGTCATGGAGTTCCTGCTGATCAACCATCCGCTCGACTGTCCGATCTGCGATCAGGGCGGTGAGTGCGACCTGCAGGATCAGGCGCTGAATTACGGGCGCGGGCGTTCTCGCTATCAGGAGAATAAGCGCGCCGTCACAGAAAAATATATGGGTCCGATCATCAAGACGGTGATGACCCGCTGCATCCACTGCACCCGCTGCGTGCGCTTCGCCGAAGAAGTTGCCGGCGTTGAAGAAATTGGCGCGGTCGGTCGCGGCGAGAATATGCAGATCACCACCTATCTGGAAAAGGCGGCGACGTCGGAACTGTCCGGCAATGTCATCGATCTGTGTCCGGTGGGCGCGCTGACGTCGAAACCCTATGCTTTCGAGGCGCGGCCCTGGGAACTGGTGAAGACAAATGGCGTCGACGTCATGGACGCCATCGGATCCAACGTCCGCTACGATGCGCGCGGGCCGCAGATCCTGCGCGTACTGCCGCGCGTCAATGACGACATCAACGAAGAGTGGATTTCGGACAAGAGCCGCTATGGTCCCCTCGGCCTGATGAAGCGCCGCCTGGACACGCCTTATGTGCGCGAAAATGGCAAGCTGAAGCGGGCGACCTGGAACCAGGCCTTTGCTGCGGTGAAGGCGGGACTTTCCGGCCTTTCCGGCGATCAGATCGGCGCGATAGCCGGCGACCTTCTCGACGTTGAGAGCATGGTGGCCATGAAGGATTTGCTGGGGAAGCTGGGATCGAGCCGCCACGATTGCCGCCAGGACGGCGCCCAGCTGGGCGGCGAGATCAGCGGCGCACGCGCAAGCTATTTGTTCAATGTCGGCATTGCCAATCTGGAAACGGCGGATGTCGTGCTGCTGATTGGCACCAATCCCCGCTGGGAGGCGCCGCTTGTTAACACCCGCATCCGGAAGGCGGTTCGCAAGGGCCGCGCCAAGGCTTATTCCATCGGCCCCGACATCGACCTGACCTATCCGGTGGAATTCCTCGGCACGGACCTGACGCAGATCGGCAACCTTCCGGCGGCAGTGATGGAGGCGCTGAAGGGCGCTGAACGTCCCGCGATCATCGTTGGCCCGGGCGCCTTTGCCCGCGCCGATGGGGCGGCAGTTCTGGGCGCAGCGCAGAAGCTGGCGACGAATGTGAATGCGGTACGTGATGGATGGACGGTGTTTGGCGTGCTGCACACTGCGGCGTCGCGCGTCGGCGGCCTCGACATCGGTTTTACCAGCAAGGGCGGTGTGGATGCCATGCTGACAGAGGCGGAGAATGGTACGCTGAAGGCGCTGTTCCTGCACGGTGCGGACGAGATCGATACCGGACCGCTGCCCGGTGTGTTCAAAGTCTATATCGGACATCATGGCGATCGCGGCGCCCATGTCGCGGACGTCATCCTGCCGGCCGCAAGTTTTGCGGAAAAATCGGGCACCTATGTCAATATGGAGGGCCGTGTGCAGCGGTCCCTGCGCGCTGTTTTCCCGCCGGGCGACGCGCGCGAAGACTGGGCAATCCTGCGCGCCCTGTCCGATGTTTTGGGGCAGACGCTGCCATATGACGATCACGATGCCTTGCGTGAGCGCATCGCGGGCGAGTGGGCGCATCTTGGCCGGACGGCGCTTGCCGCTGCCGAGTGGACGGATTTTGAAATTTCGGCGTCCGGCACGATCGGGGATACGCCGGTCGCCTATGCCATCGACAATTTCTATATGACGAACCCCGTCGCGCGTGCTTCGGAGGTTATGCAGGAGTGTGCCGCCATCGTCCTGGGCGATGGCGAAACCGTGCGGGAGGCGGCGGAATAATGACCGAAGCCTTCCAGAACAGTTTCCTGGGACCGATTGCCGGCTATTTGCTGGCAAACATCCTCCTGATCCTGGCCATCGTTCTGCCGCTGTTGATCGGCGTCGCCTATGCCGTCTATGCCGACCGCAAGATCTGGGCCGCGGCCCAGATGCGGCGCGGCCCCAATGTGGTCGGGCCATTCGGCCTGTTGCAGAGCTTTGCCGACGGTCTGAAGGTATTCCTGAAGGAAACCATCATCCCGGCGGGCGCGAACAAGGGCGTTTTCCTGCTGGCGCCGGTCATCATGTTTACTGTCGCGCTGCTGGGCTGGGCGGTGATTCCGTTCAGTGCTGAAATGGTTCTGGCTGACATCAATGTCGGCATTCTCTACATCTTCGCGGTCTCCTCGCTCGGCGTTTACGGCATCATCATGTCGGGCTGGGCCTCGAACAGTAAATATCCGTTTCTGGGCGGCTTGCGCTCGGCGGCTCAGATGGTTTCCTATGAAGTTTCCATCGGCTTCATCATCATCTGCGTCGTCCTCTGGGCATCGTCGTTCAACCTGAACGCCATCGTGCTCAGCCAGAAGGGAACGATCCTCGGCATCGTCAACATGCACCTGTTCAATCCGCTGCTGTTCCCGATGGCGATCATGTTCTTTATCTCCGCGCTGGCGGAAACGAACCGGCCGCCGTTTGACCTTCCTGAGGCCGAGGCGGAACTGGTTGCGGGCTATCAGACGGAATATTCGTCCATGGCCTTTGCGCTGTTCTGGCTGGGCGAATATGCCGCCATCCTGCTGATGTGCGCGCTGATGAGCGTCCTGTTCCTGGGGGGCTGGTTGCCGCCTTTGGATATAGATCTTATTCCTTGGTTCGACGTTCCCGGTGCGATCTGGCTCATTCTGAAGATCTGCTTCATGTTCTTCTGCTTCGCCTGGGTGTTCGCCACGGTGCCGCGCTTCCGCTATGACCAGCTGATGCGGCTGGGCTGGAAAGTGTTCCTGCCCCTCTCGCTGTTCTGGGTCTTCATCGTCTCCGGCTATTTGATGTTCTTCACCGACAGGTTTTCCACATGAGTCTCGCACAAGCCGCGAAATCGCTGCTGCTCCTCGAATTCATTCGGGGAATGGGGCTGACACTGAAATATATGTTCAAGCCGAAGGCGACGCTGAACTACCCCTATGAAAAGGGTCCGGTCAGCCCGCGTTTTCGCGGCGAGCATGCGCTTCGGCGCTATGCCAATGGTGAGGAACGCTGCATCGCGTGCAAACTGTGCGAGGCTGTGTGCCCGGCGCAGGCAATCACCATCGAGGCGGAACCGCGCGAAGACGGCAGCCGCCGGACGACGCGCTACGACATCGATATGACGAAGTGCATCTATTGCGGCTTCTGTCAGGAGGCGTGCCCCGTCGATGCCATCGTCGAGGGGCCGAATTTCGAATATTCGACGGAAACGCGCGAAGAACTGATCTACGACAAGCAAAAGCTGCTGGAAAATGGCGAGCGCTGGGAACCGGCACTGGCGGCGAATCTTGCGGCGGATGCGCCCTACCGTTAGGGGCGCCACCATTCATGGGGGCGGCTGGCCCGGCGCAGACCGGAAGCCATCTCCAAATCTGAAAAGCACGGAAGAGGCGAGGGAGCGAATTTCCCGCCGCATCCGGGAAGAACGATAGAGAAGAGGACTGAAGTCGCAGCATGGTTGAAGCCATTATCTTCTACATGCTGGCCGGGATCATCCTCCTGAGCGGGACGGCCGTGATCCTATCCAGAAATCCCGTGCACAGCGTGCTCTGGTTGATCCTCGCCTTTTTCAACGCGGCGGGGCTGTTCCTGATGCTGGGGGCGGAGTTTCTGGCGATGATCCTGGTCATCGTTTATGTCGGCGCGGTCGCGGTTCTTTTTCTGTTCGTGGTCATGATGCTCGACATCGATTTTTCGAAATTGCGGGAAGGCTTCGTCAGCTATCTGCCGTTCGGCCTGATCCTCGCGGGCGTTCTGGCGGCCGAACTGATTGTCGCGGCGACGGCAGCAGTGGTCATGGGGTCTCCAGCCGAACCGCTGGCACCCGCCATCGCCACCGTTACCCAGGTTTCCAATACGGAGGCACTGGGTGCGCTGATCTATACGCGCTACGTCTATGTGTTCCAGGCAGCGGGCATGATCCTCCTGACCGCCATGATCGGCGCCATCGTCCTGACCCATCGTCAGCGTGGCGGCGTCAAGCGGCAGAATATCGGCGATCAGGTTAACCGCCGTCCAGAGGATGCAGTCGTCATTACAAAGCCTGGCATCGGGCAGGGGGTCGAACTGTGATCGGTCTCAACCATTATCTGGTCGTCGCGGCGATCCTGTTCGTGCTGGGTGTGATCGGCATTATTCTCAATCGCAAGAACGTCATCATCATTCTGATGTCGATCGAACTGATCCTGCTGGCGGTGAATATCAATATGGTGGCCTTTTCCAGTTACCTTGGTGACCTGAAGGGACAGATCTTCGCGATGTTCATCCTGACCGTCGCGGCCGGTGAAGCCGCCATCGGCCTTGCCATTCTCGTTCTTTATTTCCGCAATCGCGGCACCATCGCCGTCGACCAGATCGACCAGTTGAAGGGGTGATGACGGACATGCGTTGCGATCGCCACATCGTCGTTTCGGCGCAGGCCGGGATTCGGTTCCGGTATCTTCTCGCAGGGGAAGCGGTTTCAAACCGCGCTACCTGTGCGGGCCTGACGGGGGCGCGCGCCTGACATGCTTCAGATCATTGTCTTTCTGCCGCTGCTCGCAGCGATCATCGCCGGCCTCGGCAATCGGGCTCTCGGCAATAGCGTCGCGAAGTCACTGACGACCGGCGCGCTGTTCATTTCCGCGATCCTGTCCTGGATCCTGTTCTTTCAGGTGGGATTTGGCGACACCAGCTATACACAGCCCGTTTTCGAATGGTTTCGCTCGGGCGACCTGATCGTCAATTGGAGCCTTCGGCTCGATACGCTGACGGCCGTCATGCTGATCGTCATCACGACGGTCTCGGCGCTCGTTCACCTCTACAGCTGGGGGTATATGTCGGAAGATCCCGACCAGCCCCGCTTCTTCGCATATCTCAGCCTGTTTACCTTCGCGATGCTGATGCTGGTGACGGCGGACAATCTGGTGCAGATGTTCTTCGGCTGGGAAGGGGTCGGCCTCGCCTCCTACCTGTTGATCGGTTTCTGGTATCATAAACCCTCCGCAAACGCCGCCGCCATCAAGGCATTCGTCGTCAACCGTGTGGGCGATTTTGGCTTCTCGCTCGGCATTTTCGGCGTGTTCCTGGTGTTCGGCACAACCGACCTGTCGCTGATCAACGGCACGGCTGCGGAATGGCAGGGCCAGACGTTCGAATTCCTCGGGTATCAAGTCGATATTCTAACGACGCTCTGCTTGCTGCTGTTCGTCGGCGCGATGGGCAAGTCGGCGCAGCTCGGCCTGCACACCTGGCTGCCGGACGCCATGGAGGGCCCGACGCCGGTGTCCGCGCTGATCCACGCCGCGACCATGGTGACGGCGGGCGTTTTCATGGTCTGCCGCCTGTCCCCTCTGTTTGAGGCAGCCCCCGCCGCCCTGACCGTCGTCACCTATGTGGGCGCCGCAACGGCGTTGTTCGCGGCCACCGTGGGCACTGTCCAAAACGATATCAAGCGCGTGATTGCGTATTCCACCTGTTCGCAACTGGGGTACATGTTCTTCGCCGCGGGCGTCGGTGCCTACAGCGCGGCGATGTTCCACCTTTTGACCCACGCCTTCTTCAAGGCGCTGCTGTTCCTGTCCGCAGGCTCGGTCATTCACGCCATGCACCATGAACAGGACATGCGCTATTATGGTGCCCTTCGTAAGGAGATCCCGGTCACCTTCTGGGCGATGCTGATCGGCACGGTGGCGATCACGGGTGTTGGCATTCCCTTTACGCTGTTCGGCTTTGCAGGCTTCTTCTCAAAGGATCTGATCATCGAAAGCGCGTTTGCCTCTGGCACCGACGCGGGCACCATCGCCTTTGTCGTCGGGGTGTTGGCGGCGCTTCTGACCAGCTTCTATTCATGGCGCCTGATGTTCCTGACCTTCTGGGGCAAGCCGCGCTGGGCGGGCAGCGAGCATATCGCGCATCATCATGACAGCGATCATGCCGACCCAGTGGCCGAGGACAGCGGCCACGCACCTCATGCGCCGGTCGAACCGGTCGTTGCTACGGGCACGGGTGGGTATCATCCGCACGAAAGCCCGCTTTCCATGCTGATCCCCTTGGCGGTTCTGTCGCTGGGCGCGATCTTTGCCGGCTTTGCGTTTCATGGTGCCTTTGGCGAACCCGCCGAAGCGCTGGAATTCTGGCGCGGCAGCATCGCGTTTTCTCCCGCTCTTGCAGAGGCGGCGCATCATGTTCCTGCCTGGGTGAAACTGTCGCCCTTCATTGTGATGCTGCTGGGCCTGTTCATCGCCTGGAACAATTATATTCGTCGGCCAGAGGCACCGTCCGCCTTCGTCGCGCAGTTCCGCGGCCTGCATAATTTCCTCGCCCACAAATGGTATTTCGACGAGCTGTACCACTATGTCTTCATCGTCCCGTCCATGTGGCTGGGCCGCATGTTCTGGAAGCGGGGCGACCAGGGTACGATCGACCGCTTCGGGCCGAACGGGCTTAGCAGCCTTGTCGTGCGGGGTTCTGGCGTCGCACGCAGCCTGCAATCCGGATATGTTTATACTTATGCTCTCGTCATGCTGATCGGTCTTGCCGCTGCGGCCGCCTGGTTCCTGCCGCAAATGATGGGAGGGGCGTAACCGACATGCCTATTCTTTCCATCATGATCCTGTTGCCGCTGCTTGCGGGCGCGGCTTTGTTGTTCATTCCCGGTGAGGAGGGCGCGCGCGCTGCCCTCGCACGCACGATCGCACTTGGCACCACGCTCGTCATGTTCGTGCTGGGCCTGATCCTGTGGATAGGCTTCGACAATTCGACGGCAGCTTTCCAGTATCAGGAAAACGTGCCGTTGTTCGCGCCCTATTTCAGTTGGGCGCTGGGCATTGACGGCATCAGTCTGGTTCTGATCATGCTGTCGGTATTCCTGATGCCGATATGCATCCTTGCCAGCTGGGAAAGCATCAAGACGCGCGTGCCGGAATATATGGCGGCGTTTCTGTTGATGGAGGCGCTGATGATCGGCGTCTTCGCGGCGACCGACCTGTTCCTGTTCTATGTGATGTTCGAGGGCGGCCTGATCCCGATGTACCTGATCATCGGTATCTGGGGCGGTGTTGAGCGTATCTACGCGAGCTATAAATTCTTCCTCTACACGCTGCTCGGTTCGGTGCTGATGCTGCTTGCCATGATGTACATGGTGTCGGTTGCCGGAACGACGGACATTCCGACGCTGCTGACCTATGATTTCAGTGAGACGGCGCAAACCTGGCTGTGGCTAGCATTCTTCGCCAGCTTCGCCGTGAAGATGCCGATGTGGCCGGTCCACACCTGGCTGCCCGATGCGCACGTGCAGGCGCCAACCGCAGGCTCTGTCATTCTGGCCGGTGTGCTCCTGAAAATGGGTGGCTATGGCTTCATCCGTTTCTCGCTGCCCATGTTCCCGGACGCCAGTGTCGACCTGACTTGGCTGGTCTGGGGGCTGTCGATGGTTGCCGTCGTCTACACCAGCCTTGTCGCGCTGGTGCAGACCGACATGAAGAAGCTGATCGCCTATTCATCCGTCGCGCATATGGCGTTTGTCACCGTTGGCCTGTTCGGCTTCAACGCACAGGCGATTGAGGGCTCCATCGTCGTCATGCTGTCGCACGGTCTGGTATCGGGTGCGTTGTTCCTGTGCGTCGGCGTTGTCTACGACCGGCTCCACACGCGGGAGATCGCCAAATATGGCGGCGTTGCCAATGTGATGCCGCGCTATGCGATCTTCTTCCTGCTGTTCACCATGGCGGGCGTCGGACTGCCGGGCACGTCCGGCTTTGTCGGCGAATTCATGGTCATGCTGGGCGCGTTCCAGGCATCGACCTGGGCGGTCTTCATCATCTGCACCGGCATTATCCTTGGCGCGGCCTATATGCTGTACCTGTATCGCCGCGTGGCCTTTGGCGTCATCACAAATGACGCGGTGCGCACGATGAAGGACCTGTCGTTGCGCGAATATGCGACGCTCGTTCCCATTGCGATCGCCGTGCTGTGGATGGGCATTGCCCCGAATATCTTCATCGACCCCGTCAGGGCGCCTGTAGAGCGCATCGTCGCCCGGCTCGCCGCGGCGCAGGCACCGCAGCAGGTCGTCACGATGAATCCAAATCTCCGGCCGGTCGCTGCCGCGCCGGCACCGATCAGCGAAGGGACGGCACACTGATGCAGCCGCTAGCCGACTCAATCCGCATCGCGGCGCCGGAACTGGTCCTTGCGACGGGGACCATGGTCCTTCTCATGCTGGGCGTATTCCGCGGCAATAAAAGCCTTCACGGCCTGACGTGGGGCGCGGTGATCATCTATGCCATTGCGGGTCTGTCGCTGTTGAACGATCCGGCCAGCCGCGTGGCATTTGACGGTTTGTACGTCGCCGACAATTACAGCGCCTTTCTGAAGGTTCTGATCTTTGCCGCCGCAGCCGTGTGCAGCATCATCGCGCTGCCCTATCTGGTGCGTGCGCGTTCGGACAAGTTCGAATATCCGGTGCTGATCATGCTGGGCGCGCTTGGCATGTCGATGATGGTTTCGGCAGCCGATCTTTTATCGCTTTATATCGGCCTGGAGCTGCAGAGCCTCGCGGCCTATGTGCTCGCGGCCTTTCATCGCAATGAAGCGCGCTCATCCGAAGCAGGCCTGAAATATTTCGTGCTCGGCGCGCTCGCATCGGGAATTCTGCTGTACGGCATCAGCCTGGTCTATGGCTTCAACGGCACGACGGATTTCCGCGTATTGCAGGCCGTTCTGATAGAGGCGCCGTCCATCGGCACCGTCATCGGACTTGTCTTCATTCTTGCCGGTCTGGCGTTCAAGGTCAGCGCTGTTCCATTCCACATGTGGACACCGGACGTCTATGAAGGCGCCCCGACGCCCGTGGCAGCCTTTTTTGCCAGTGCGCCCAAGGCGGCGGCCATGGGTCTGCTGGTTCGCGTCTGCATGGATGCGTTTGGCGGCATGGCTGGGGAATGGGTGCAGATTATTGCCTTTGCCGCGGTCGCGTCGATGATCCTGGGCGCTGTTGGCGCAATCGGACAAACATCGATCAAGCGTCTGCTTGCCTATTCCTCGATCAACAATATCGGCTTCGCGCTCATCGGCCTCGCCGCCGCGTCGGCCGGGGGCGTCTCGTCCGTGCTGTTCTACATGGCGGTGTACCTGCCGATGACCATTGGCGCGTTCCTGGTCGTTTTGGGGCTGCGCGATGCAAGTGGGCGGCCGCTAGATACGATGGACAGCCTGGCCGGTCTTTCCAAAAGTCGGCCAGGTATGGCCGCCGCCATGGCGATCTTCATGTTTTCGCTGGCGGGCATTCCGCCGCTGCTGGGCTTCTGGCCAAAATTCAGCGTCTTCAATGCGGCGATTGAATCCGAAATGTATGTCCTCGCCGTGATCGGCGTGGTGACATCGGTTGTCGGCGCCTTTTATTATCTGCGGATCATCAAGCTGGCCTATTTCGATGAGCCCAACGCACCGCTCGCGCCCTCCGAAAGCCGAGTAAACGGTGTGGTTCTGGCGGCCGCGGCGATCTTCTGCTCGCCCATAGGTATGCTGGCCATCCCGCTGATCGTTCCGGCAGCGCAGAGCGCGGCCCAGGCGATGCTCGCCTTTTGACACTGATCCACCTGGAAGAGGTGGGCAGCACCAACGACTGGATCGCCAGCGCAGCCGCGCGCGGCGAGCCGGACGGCCTGTGGGTGCGTGCCGACCGGCAGACGGCGGGCCGGGGGCGGCGGGGCCGCGCCTGGACCTCGGACACGGGCAATCTGTTTACGTCGACGCTGGTGCGTCCCCAGCCGGGCGAAGGCCCGCCGCAGCAGCTTAGCTTTGTGGCGGCACTGGCGCTTCACGACATGGCCAGGCAATATGTGGCGGCGGAGCGTCTGGCGCTGAAATGGCCGAATGACCTGTTGCTGGACGGCATAAAATGCGCCGGCATTCTGGTCGAGGGCAGGGACGGTACGGTGGTGGTTGGTATGGGTGTGAACCTGTCGCACCACCCGGCGGCGACAGAGCGTCCCGCAACCTCCTTTCCGGCAGCCGGCATCGCAACCCCGCCCCTTGCCGAAGCGGCGGAATGTCTCGTCGCCGCCTTTGGCCGTCGCCGGTCCGAATGGCATCAGAAGGGATTTACCGCGACCCGGGCCGCATGGCTGTCGCGCGCTGCGAACCTGGGCGATGTTATAGAGGCGCGTCTGGGTACGGAGACGCTGACCGGTACCTTTGACACTATCGACGAAGCGGGTGCGCTCATGCTTAGGCTGTCGGACGGTTCTGTACGCGCCATCCATGCGGGCGAGGTTTTTGCGCTCGCCCTTTGAACGTGTCTGCTAGTTGGGAAGGATGACCGGGCATGCTGCTTGCCATTGATGTCGGCAATACGAACACGGTTTTCGCGCTTGTGGAGGAGGGCGAGATCCTTCACCGCTGGCGCATCTCGACGCACGCCCAGCGGACGAGCGACGAATATATGGTCTGGCTGTCGCAATTGATGGAGGTGGCCAGCGCGGACGGACGCCGGATCAATCGCGGCGATGTAAACCGCATCATCATCGCCAGCGTGGTGCCGCCGACGCTGTTCAACCTTGTCCGGCTTGCGCAGACCTGGTTCAACGTGGAGCCGCGGATCGTTACAAAGGACCTGGATCTGGGCATCGGCGTCGACGTGCCGAATCCGTCCGAGGTAGGCGCCGACCGTTTGGTGAACAGCGCTGCAGCCTATCACGAACATGGCGACGGCCTGATCCTGCTGGATTTCGGTACGGCGACGACGTTCGATGTCATTCTGAACGGCAGTTACTCTGGCGGCATTATTGCGCCGGGTATCAACCTGGCCGTCGATGCGCTCTATTCCGCCTCTGCCCAGTTGCCGCGCGTGGCCGTTGCGCCGCCGCAAAATGGCCGCGCCCTTGCCAAGGGAACGGTCGACGCGATGCAGTCCGGCATTTTCTATGGTTACATTGGTCTGATCGAAGGGCTATGTACACGCCTGAAGCAAGAGGCGGGCCGCGACATGAAGGTCATTGCGACCGGCGGCCTCGCTCCCATATTCGATAAACACACAGATGTGATCAGCCTGGTCGATACCGACCTGACCGTGCGCGGTCTGATGCTGATCGAACAGAGGAATCCCTTTTGAAACCTAAAAAAGAACTGATCTTCCTGCCGCTTGGCGGCTCAGGAGAGATCGGCATGAACGTAAATCTCTACGGCTGCGACGGCAAATGGATCATGGTCGACCTGGGCATGACCTTTGGCGACCCCAGCTATCCGGGCGTCGAGCTTGTCCTTCCCGACCTGACTTTCATCGAAAAGCACCGCAAGGATCTGCTGGGCGTCGTCCTGACGCATGCGCATGAGGATCATATCGGCGCCATCCCCTATCTGATTCAGGATCTCAACGTCCCCCTTTACGCGACGCCGTTCACGGCAGGGCTGATCGCCAAGAAGCTGCAGGAAGAAGGCATTGAGGACGAGATCGAACTGAACATAATCGAGAATGAAGGCAGCGTTGAAATCGGGCCGTTCCATTGCCGCTACGTTCCGCTTGCCCACTCCATCCTGGAGGGTAATGCGCTGCTGATCGACACGCCCTATGGCAAGATTTTCCATACCGGCGACTGGAAACTGGACGAAAACCCCGTCACGGGCGAACCGACGACGCCTGCAGAACTCAGCGCCATCGGCGACGAGGGCATCCTCGCCCTGGTCGGTGACAGCACCAATGTCTTCAACAAGGAAGCGAGCGGCAGCGAAACCGGCGTTCGGGAGGGTCTGGAAGCTGTCGTGCGGGAGCAGACGGGCCGGGTGCTGATCACCACCTTTGCCTCGAATGCGGCGCGGGTGAAAACGATCGGCGACATCGCAAAGGCAACGGGCCGCCAGCTGTGCATGGTGGGCCGGTCGCTGCACCGCATTGTCGAGGTCGCGAAAGCGAATGGCTATCTGAAGGATTTTCCGACCTCCATTCGCGAAGACGACGCCATGAAGCTGCCGCGCGATCAGGTCCTCATCCTGTCCACCGGCACACAGGGCGAACCGCGCGCCGCGCTAAGCCGTATTTCCGACCGTAGCCATGCGCGTATCCAGCTGCAGGAAGGGGACACGGTTATCTATTCGTCGAAGCAGATCCCCGGAAACGAAGTCGGCATCAGCGTCGTGCAGAATGCGTTGGCGGAACAGGGCGTCCACATCGTTACCGAGCGTCAGGCACATGTGCATGTGTCGGGCCATCCCGGCGTCCCCGAGCTCGAAAAGATGTACGGCTGGATCCGTCCGCAAATCGCGGTGCCCGTTCATGGTGAGCGGCGGCATATGGAAGAACATGCGCGCCTTGCCGCGCGCGTCGGCGTTCCGCAGCAGATCGTCCCGATCAATGGGTCGGCCATCCGCCTGGCCCCCGGTGCGCCAAAGGTGATCGATCATGTCGAACATGGACGACTGGTTCTCGATGGCGATGTCATCGTTCCCGCCGACGGCCAGACGATGGTCGAACGCCGGCGCCTGGCCCATGGCGGCTTCATCGGCGTCGTGCTTGCCATGAAGGGCGGCAGGCTGGCCGCCGACCCGCTCATCCAGATTCAGGGCGTGCCCGTCGAGGATGAGGTCGAGGACTTCATCGAAGACTGCAAGGACGCCGCCAAGGCCGCAGTGAAAAAGACCGCTGGCAAGCCGGTACATGCCCTTTCAGAGGCGGTGCGTGTTTCCGTACGCCGGATTGCCCGCGAATGGACCGGCAAGAAGCCCGTAACGAAGGTCGATATTCTGGAGGTTTGACACCATGGGACTGGGCAGCGCCTTTGCCATCTACTTTCTGATCTGGACCGTCACCTTTTTCATGGTCCTGCCCTTCGGCGTGAAAACGAGCGAGGAGGCAGGTCAGGAAATCGGCAAGGGTCATGCGGAAAGCGCGCCCACCCATCCCATGCTGCTGAAGAAATTGCTGTGGAACAGCCTGGTTGCGGCGATTGTCTTTGGCATATTGTGGCTGAACTATACTTTTGGCTGGATCACCCCCGCCGACCTGCCGCAATTCTAGCGCGGCGCTTGCCTCTTGGTTGCCGCTTTGTTCTGCCCTAGACAGCACCCATGCTGACGGCGCTGACCATCGACGACGTGCTTCTGATACAGGAGCTCGATCTGGAATTCGGCACCGGCCTTTCGGTGCTGACCGGGGAAACGGGGGCAGGCAAGTCGATCCTGCTGGATTCGCTGGGGCTGGCGCTGGGCGCGCGGGCAGATAGCGGCTTGGTGCGCAGCGGTGCCGATCGCGCACAGGTATCGGCCTCTTTTCATGTCGCTGTCGATCATCCTGCGAACCAGCTTCTGGTTCAGCAGGATGTTGAGGCTAGCGAGGATCTTGTCCTGCGACGAACCGTGAAGGCGGATGGCGGCAGTCGCGCCTGGATAAACGATCAGCCCGTGTCTGCTGCCCTGCTGAGAGAGGTGGGCGCCAGCCTCGTCGAAATTCACGGCCAGCATGATGAGCGCGGCCTGCTGGATCAGAAGGGCCACCGCGCTCTGCTGGACCTCTATGGCGGCCTGCAGACGCAGCTGGATGAAACCGCCGCCGCCTATCGGGCCTGGCGCCGTGCCGTGGCCGACCTGAATGGCGTGCGCGAGGCGCTGGCGAGGGCTGCCGAGGACCGCGAGTGGCTGGACCTTTCCATTGCAGAGATAGAGGCGTTCGCGCCGGTCGCCGGCGAAGAGACCGATCTGGCAAAGGAACGCTCTGACATGCTGGCGGGGCAGAAGATTGCCGAGGACCTGGCACAGATTGACAGCGAACTGAACGGATCGAAGGGCGCGCTAGCGGCGCTGCGTGCGGTGGCGCGCCGCATGGAGCGCGTCGCAGAGGTGCACGAGGCGCTGGCAGAAGCGCTCGCGGCACTCGACAGGGCATTGATCGAGACGGACGAGGTGGAGCGCCAGCTGGCGCGGGGTGCCGAGGCGATGCACTATGACGAGGCGCGGCTGGACGATGCGGAGGAGCGCCTGTTCGCCCTGCGCGCGCTGGCCCGCAAGCATCAGGTGGCGCCAGAGGGGCTGTCGGATCTGCTGGCGCAGTTGATCGCACGGCGGGCTGCCCTTGATGAAGGCGATGCGAACCTGGCGGCGGCAGAGGCGAAAGCATCGGCAATGCGGGTGGCGTTCGAGGAAATTGCCACGTCCCTCACCCGCGCTAGAATTGCGGCGGCCGAACGGCTGGATGCGGCAATGGCGTCAGAGCTTCCGCCGCTGAAGCTGGATGCGGCGAAATTCCGGACCGTCATAGACACGTTGCCAGAGGCATCGTGGAGTGCCCAGGGAGCGGATTCGGTGCAGTTCGAGATTTCCACCAATCCCGGTGCCCCCTTCGGGCCGTTGATCAAGATTGCGTCTGGCGGGGAATTGTCGCGCTTCATCCTCGCGCTGAAGGTGGCGCTGGCCGCGACTGGTGCTGCCGGAACGATGATCTTTGACGAAATCGACCGGGGCGTCGGCGGTGCGACCGCCAGCGCCATCGGTGATCGTCTGGCGCGCCTGGCTGCGGACAGCCAGGTCGTGGTGGTGACGCATTCTCCCCAGGTTGCAGCGCGCGGCGCTGGCCATTTCCGCATATCGAAGCGTCAGGAGGAACAGGGAACGTGGACCAGTGTCGTGCCGCTTGCACCGCATGATCGCCAGGAAGAAATCGCGCGCATGTTGTCGGCGGCCGATGTGACGCAAGAGGCGCGCGCGCAGGCCGCCCGCCTGTTGGGATCAATGCCATGAGCAAGAATGGAGGCGCTTTGCAGGGTGCTGAGGGCCGCCTGAGCGAAGCCGAGGCCAGGCGCCAACATGCGCGGCTAAGCGATGAAATCCGCGCCGCGAATATCGCCTACCACGCCGAAGATGCGCCCGAGATTTCCGACGCCGCCTATGACGGGTTGCGTGAGGAGCTGCGCCAGCTGGAGGCGGCCTGGCCGAAACTGGCGGAAGCAGGCTCGGCACTGGAGGAGGTGGGCGCGATCGCGTCCTCCAGCTTTGCGAAAGTCACCCATGCCCAGCCGATGCTGTCGCTGGACAATGCCTTTTCGGACGAGGACGTGACGGAGTTCGTGGCGCGTGTCCGCCGCTTCCTCTCCCTTGGCGAAGATGAGGACGTGACGATCCTTGCCGAACCGAAGATCGACGGTCTGGCGGTGTCGCTTCGCTACCAGAACGGCGAGCTCGTTCAGGGGGCGACGCGTGGAGATGGCCGCGTGGGCGAAAATATCACCGCCAATTTGAAAACAGTTTCGGACATTCCGCAGCGGCTGCAGGGCGCACCTGAAACGCTGGAAGTGCGCGGCGAGGTCTATATGGTGCGGGCGGATTTTCTCGCCCTGAACGCGCGTCAGGCGGAGGCGGGGGAGAAGCAGTTCGCGAATCCGCGAAATTCCGCCGCGGGATCGCTGCGACAGCTCGACGTGTCGATCACCTCGTCACGCCCGCTGCGCTTCTTTGCCTATGGCTGGGGCGAAATGACTGAACTGCCCCGGGAGACGCAAAGCGGGGTCATGACATGGCTGCGCGACCTGGGGTTCAAGACGACGGACAGCCGGTTGGGCGACGCCGGTGCCGCGCTGGAATTCTATCATGAGGTGGAACGCCAGAGGGCGGACATGGCCTATGATATTGACGGCGTCGTCTACAAGCTGGACCGGCTGGACTGGCAGCAGCGGCTGGGCAGCGTGGGACGATCGCCGCGCTGGGCGATCGCACATAAATTCGCTGCCGAACGGGCGGTCACACGACTGAACGCGATCGACATACAGGTGGGGCGCACAGGAAAGCTGACGCCCGTGGCGCGGCTGGAGCCGGTCACGGTTGGCGGGGTCGTCGTCACCAATGCGACGCTGCATAATGAGGATGAGATCGAGCGGCTGGACGTGCGGGTAGGTGACTGGGTTGAGCTGCAGCGCGCGGGTGATGTCATTCCGCAAATACTCGCGCAGGTCAGCGATCCGGACGAACATGCCGCCCTGCCCAAATTCGAGCCCCACGAGACCTGCCCGGTCTGCGATTCGCTGGCCGTACGAGAGCCGGGAGAGGTCGACCGGCGCTGTACGGGCGGCCTGACTTGCCCCGCCCAGCGCGTGGAACGCTTGAAGCATTTCGTGCAACGCCGCGCCGTGGATATTGATGGTCTGGGCGAACAGTCGATCCGGCTATTCTTCGAAAGGAGCTGGCTGGAGGGTCCGGCGGACATATTTCGGCTGAAGGACAGGGCGGAGGAAATCGCCGCGCTGGAGGGGTGGGGCGAGCAGTCCACCGCGAACCTCATGACCAGCGTCGAGACCAGCCGCACCGTTCCCCTGTCGCGCGTGCTGTTCGGGCTAGGCATCCGTCATATTGGCGAGATCACGGCCCGCGACCTTGCCCGTGCTTATCCGGACTGGCCGACCTTCTCTTCACTTCTGCAGCGCCTGGTCGACCTGCGCGAGAGCTTTGAGCCCGCTGTCGGCGAGGCTGAGGAGAAGGCTAAAAAGCGGTTGAACGAGGCCCTTGCAGCCGAAATCTCCGTATCGGGAATCGGTCCCGAGGTCGCCGCGGCTCTGGTCGATTTCTGGGCGGAGGGACATAACAGGTCGGCGGTTGGCGAACTGATGGACCTGATGGACGTCCAGACGGAGGCGTTCAAAACGATCGCCTCGTCCGTTTCAGGAAAGACCATCGTATTCACTGGCAAGCTGGAGGCGGTGTCCCGCGACGAGGCAAAGGCGCAGGCGGAGCGGCTCGGCGCGAAGGTGGCGGGTTCCGTCTCCTCGCGCACGGACATATTGGTCGCGGGGCCGGGGGCGGGATCGAAACTGAAAAAGGCGGAAAGCCTTGGCATCGAGACGATGGACGAGGCCGGGTGGCTGCGTATCGTCGCACAGGGGCAGGGATAGCGGACCCTCTGGTCCGTTCGTCCGTTCAGGCTGCGGGATGCCAATATAGAAGGATAAGCGGCGGGCAGATGAAAAGACCGGGATTTGTGGATTCACTCGGGGAATCGCTGACCGCCGACGATCCCATAGCGCGTAACCTGTTTTTGTGGGCGCCGCTGGTACTGGCGGGGATCATCGTGCTTTCGGCGCGCTACTGGCCCCCCATCCTCATGCTACTCCTGTTCGTGCTGCCGCCATTCTTCGTGGCGATCTACGATCTGTTTCAGCGCAAGCACACCTTGTGGCGCCTTTACCCGTTTGCCGCGCGATTTCGTTGGTTCTTTGAGGATTTGCGGCCGTTCTTGCGTTCCTACATGGTCGAGGGCGACCATGAGGGAATGCCGTTCAGCCGTGACCAGCGCGCGCTCGTCTATGCGCGGGCAAAGGGGCAGTCCGACGATCAGCCGTTCGGCACGGAACTGGATGTTTACGGCCCCGAATTCGAATGGCTGTCGCATTCCATGGCACCTGACATCGACGCAGTACACGATCCCCGCGTACAGGTGGGCAATGGACAGTGCAGCCGCCCCTATTCGGCGAGCTGCCTGAATATATCCGCGATGAGCTATGGCTCGCTGGGCAGCCATGCCATTCAGGCGCTGAACCTGGGTGCCAAGGCGGGGAATTTCTATCACGATACGGGCGAGGGCGGCATCAGCCCCTATCATCGTCGTGGCGGCGACCTCGTATGGGAATTGGGCACCGGCTATTTCGGCGCGCGAACGCCGGATGGTGCCTTCGACCCTGACCAATTCGCGGATAAGGCGCAGGACGATCAGGTGAAGATGGTCGAGATAAAACTCTCACAGGGCGCGAAACCGGGAAAGGGCGGTATGCTGCCCGGTCCGAAGGTGACGAAGGAAATCGCCGAAATTCGCGGTGTGCCCGAGCAAAGGGATGTCCTTTCCCCCGCCGCGCATTCGGCATTTACGACACCGATAGAGCTGTTGGAATTTGCCGCAAGGATGCGTGATCTTTCCGGCGGCAAGCCCGTCGGGCTGAAGTTCTGCGTGGGTTATCCGCACGAGCTGTTCGCCCTTTGCAAGGCGATGCTGCAAACCGGTATTCGGCCCGATTTCATCATCGTTGACGGCGGCGAAGGTGGCACCGGCGCCGCACCGAGGGAGATGTCGGACAGGGTGGGCATGCCGCTTCGCGAAGGACTGATCATGACCCGCAACGCGCTGGTGGGATGCGGCCTGAAGGATGATATCCGCCTCGCCGCCGCCGGGAAGGTCTATTCTGCGGCTGCTTTGGCGATGAACTTTGCGCTGGGCGCCGACTGGTGCAACGCGGCCCGCGCTTTCATGTTTTCATTAGGCTGTGTGCAGTCCCAGCAGTGTCATACCGATAAATGCCCGACGGCCGTGGCAACGACGTCTCTTGCTCGTCAACGGGGTCTTGTGATCGACGAGAAGGCGCCGCGCGTCGCCCAATTCCACTTGAAAACGGTACAGGGACTGCGGGATATCATGGTTGCATGCGGGGTTCGCGAGCATACCGACTTCCGGCCTTTCCATCTGAGGATGCGGCTCAACCCGGCAGAGATGCGCTCAATAGATATGATCTATGAGTTCCTCGAACCCGGGCAGTTATTGGCGGAGCCCGGCGGCACCCGCTATGCACGGCACTGGAAAATGGCCCAGGCAGAAAGTTTTCGCCCGGTCGTTTAGGGCGGGAACACGCTATCCGCCGCCAACGTCTTCCCTAGTGCGGGTGTGCACATTAAGTGCCCGTCCATGACCTCAACCAACGATATCCGCGCCAGCTTCCTCGACTATTTTGCAAAGCACGGCCATGCGCGCGTGCCATCTTCACCGCTGGTGCCGCAGAACGATCCGACGCTGATGTTCGTCAATGCGGGCATGGTTCCGTTCAAGAACGTTTTCACGGGACGGGAAACGCGGGATTATTCCCTGGCGACCTCTGCCCAGAAATGCGTGCGGGCGGGTGGCAAGCATAATGATCTGGAAAATGTCGGCTTTACCGCCCGGCATCACACCTTCTTCGAAATGCTGGGAAATTTCTCCTTCGGGCAGTATTTCAAGGCAGAAGCGATTGAGCATGCGTGGAATCTTGTCACGCGGGAATGGGGCCTGGACCCGGCACGTCTGACCGCCACCGTTTTCCACACGGACGACGAGGCGTTCGACCTGTGGAAGAAGATCACCGGCCTGCCGGAGGAGCGCATTATCCGTATCGCCGGCGCGGACAATTTCTGGTCCATGGGCGATACAGGTCCGTGCGGTCCCTGTTCGGAACTGTTTTATGACCATGGCGACCACATCCCGGGCGGCCCCCCGGGATCGCCAGACGAGGATGGCGATCGCTTCGTCGAGATCTGGAACCTGGTCTTCATGCAATACGATCAGGCCCCGGGCGGTGTACGTACTGACCTGCCGAAGCCCAGCATCGACACGGGCATGGGACTGGAGCGCGTCGCGGCGGTCATGCAGGGCACGCACGACAATTTCGAAATCGACCTTTTCCGCGCCCTGACCGATGCAGCGTCCGAACTGGCGCACACGCCGCGCGAAGGGGAGTTCAAGACGTCTTTGCGGGTGATCGCCGACCATGTGCGCGCAGGTGGCTTTCTGATCGCGGACGGTGTTCTGCCCGCGAATGAGGGCCGGGGTTATGTGCTGCGCCGTATCCTTCGCCGCGCCATCCGGCATGCCCATATCGCGGGCGCGAACGATCCCCTGCTGCATCGCCTGGTGCCAACGCTGACGGGACAGATGGGGGCCGCCTATCCGGAACTGGTCCGCGCACAGCCGCTGATCGAACAGACGCTGGAGCAGGAGGAGGTCCGCTTCCGCCAGACACTGGATCGCGGCCTGAAACTGCTCGACGAGCGCGCCGGCGATCTGGGGCAGGGCGACACGCTGGATGGCGGCGTCGCCTTCCAACTATATGACACTTACGGCTTTCCTTACGACCTTACCGAGGATGCGCTGCGTATGAAGGGCGTGTCCGTCGACCGCGCGGGCTTTGATGCGGCGATGGCCGAGCAGAAGGCTGCCGCGCGCGCCGCATGGGCGGGTAGCGGCGGCGCGGTTGAAGAAACGCTCTGGTTCGACATTGCGGATCGGGAGGGTTCAACGGAATTCACCGGCTACGCGTCTGACAATACCGACGGCAAGATCGTCGCCCTGGTGCGCGACGGTGTCGAGGTCGACAGCGCGTCGGCGGGAGAAGAGGTGCTGATCATCGCCAACCAGACGCCCTTCTACGGCGAAAGCGGCGGTCAATCGGGCGACGCCGGTACCATCGAAGGCCGCAACGGTGCCCGCGCCGAGGTGTCATCCACGTCGAAGCCGCTGGGCCGCCTTCATGTGCATGAGGCCAAGATTATTGAGGGCACGCTAAGCGTTGGCGACACGGCACATTTTGCCGTCGATGCGGAGAGGCGCGCACGCATTCGTGCCAATCACAGCGCGACGCATCTGCTGCACGCGGCGCTGCGCCACGCTCTGGGGGATCATGTCACGCAAAAAGGATCCCTGGTTGCAGAGGAACGCCTGCGCTTCGACTTCAGCCACCCCAAGGCGCTGACTGCCGAAGAAATCAGCGCCATCGAAGCGGACGTGAACGCACAGATTCGCGGCAATGAAGCAGTTCTGACGCGCCTGATGACGCCCGACGCTGCAATAGAGGCAGGCGCAATGGCGTTGTTCGGCGAGAAATATGGCGATGAGGTGCGCGTACTGTCGATGGGCAGGAGGGACACGGGCGACTATTCCGTCGAACTATGTGGCGGCACGCATGTAAACGCACTCGGCGATATCGGCCTGTTCAAGGTTGTTGGCGAAAGCGCGGTTTCGTCAGGTGTCCGCCGTATCGAGGCGCTGACCGGAGAGGCAGCGCGCCTGTATCTGCAGCGGCAGGAAGATCGCTTGCTGGAGGTTGCAAATGCGCTGAAGGCATCGCCCGCCGACGTTCCGACGCGCATCGCTGCGCTCGTCGAGGATCGCAAGCGTCTGGAAAAGGAACTGTCCGACGCAAAGAAGGCGCTTGCCCTTGGTGGCGGCAATGGGGTCGCCGCAGGGCCGGACATTGAGACTGTGGGAACCGTCAAGTTCATCGGCCAGGTTGCGGACGGCCTGGATCCAAAGGGGCTGCGCGGTGCCATCGACGATGCAAAGTCGAAGCTGGGGTCCGGCGTCGCGGCGATCGTCGCCGTGAACGATGGCCGCGCGAGCGTTGCGGTCGGCGTGACAGACGATTTGAAGGGCGACCATAACGCCGTCGACCTGCTGCGTACCGCAGTGGAAATCCTGGGCGGCAAGGGCGGCGGCGGACGTCCCGATATGGCGCAAGGTGGTGGTCCGGACGGCGCGAAGGGCGCGGAAGCGCTGCATGCGATCAAGGCGGCGTTGGCCGCCTGATCGCGTCCGGTTCAGACCGTCTCGGCGCCGTCGACGTTGCCGATGCGGCTGGCCGCCTTTAACGGACTCTTGGCCAGGCCGGGGACGGCAGCCTTGATCCGCTCTCGTTCCTGTTCCCGTATTTCGTGAATGCTGGCGATGACCGGGCCCATCGGGCGCCCAATGTCCACCAGAACGGCTTCGGCAAGTTGCAGAGAGCTTTCCAGCGTTTCCGGAACCGCGTCGGTCGCGCCCGCCCGATATAGCTCGGCGGCATGGGCAGTGTCACGTGCGCGTGCGACGATGCAGAGATCGGGATATTCCTTACGCACGGCGCGCGTCGTTTTCACCACCTGAACCGGATCATCCATGGTCAGAACAAGCGCTTTTGCCGTGTCGAGGCCCATCAGCTCCAGGATCTCATGCCGTTCCAGGTCGCCAAAGGCGGTTTCATAACCTGCGGCTCGGGCGGCGCGGACGACATCGATATTCGCATCGACGATCGCGAATTCCTCGCCATGTTCGGTCAGCATATCAGCAACCAAACGGCCGACGCGACCATAGCCGGCGACGATGGTGCGCGGGCGGTCCGGATCCGCACTCAGCATCAGCGGCGTCTCGTCCTTCTCGCCCCCCAATTGGCGTTCGGTGTCCCGCCCCAGCCGCGCCAGCAATGGTGTCGCGGTCAGGCCGATGGCGGTGACAATCTGCCAAAATGCGGCGGTATCCGAATCGATGATCTGTGCCGAGGCAGCAGCGGCCAGGACGATCAGGGTGGTTTCCGACGGCGATGCCATCAGGATGCCGACATTGGCGGAAATACCCTTGGGCGCTCCGCCAAGACGCAACAGCGCCGCCGTCACCACGGCCTTCAGCGGAATGATGGTAACGACCGCAGCCAGGATCAGCAGCCATTCGGTAAATGAAAAAGCGAACGACACGCTCATGCCGACGGTGATCAGGAATATACCGAGCGCCAGGTTCTTGAACGGCTCCATCAGCATCTCGACCTGCTCGCGATACTCCGTCTCCGCGATAATCAGCCCGGCAACCAGTGCGCCCATGATCGCGCCGATGCCGGCAACGCTCGTGGCGAGACTGGCGGCCATGACGACGACGAGGGTCGCCGCCAGAAACAGCTCCGGCCGCTTCGTCAGTGCGGCCTGATGGAACAGCCGCGGCAGAATGAACCTGCCCGCCAGCCAGATAACCGCCACTGTAATACCGCCCGTGATGACGGCAGACATCAGGCCACCCATGGCGCTGTCCTCGGCCATGGACGTGCCGAGAATGCCGATCACGAAAACAATGGGAACCAGCGCCACATCCTCGAACAGCAGCATGGAAAATGCCGCCCGTCCCACAGGGCTTTTCGTACCGGTCATCGGCAGCACGAGTGCAGTGGAGGAGAGAGCGAGCGCCAGGCCGAGGGCGACCGCCGCAGTGGTTGGATAGCCGAACATGATCAGCGCGAAACCGATGATGCTGGAGCCTACCAGCACCTCGCCTGTGCCGAGCAGGAATACGAGCTTTCGAAGCTCCCATAGCCTTGCGATGCTTAGTTCCAGGCCGATGCCGAACAGCAGCAGGATGATGCCGAACTCCGCAAAGGGTTCGATCACCTCGGGATCGCTGATCGTCACATAATGAAGTGGATTGAAGAAGGGCTGCAACTGGGCGAGTCCCGACGGGCCGAGCAGTAGCCCGACCAGAATAAATCCAATGACCGGGTTTACCTTGAAGCGCGCGAAGGCCGGAATGATCAGCCCCGCCGCGCCCAGAATTAACAGGGCGTCACGAAATCCGGCGGAATCGAGGGAATCAGCTGCCATGTAGTATTATTGGCAGACCGATAGGGATGCGTCAGTCATTTTCTTGACGGATCCCCAACCGGTGCAGCTTCGCCCTGCCACGCAGGTACAGCTCGCCAATCCCGATGCGGATGGGCGGCGGCCGGCGTACCGGACCGCCGCTAGAATGTTCAGGCCATCGCCTTTTCGAGATTGCGGACGATTGCCTCGAAGAACTGCTCCGTCGTCATCCAGCTCTGATCGGGACCGATCAGCAGGGCGAGATCCTTTGTCATCTCGCCGCCCTCGACGGTCTCTACGCAGACGCGCTCCAGCGTTTCGGCGAACTCGGTCACTTCCGGCGTCTCGTCGATTTTACCGCGATGCTTCAGACCGCCGGTCCAGGCGAAGATGGAGGCGATCGGGTTGGTGGAGGTCGCCTTCCCCTGCTGGTGCATGCGATAGTGGCGGGTGACGGTGCCGTGCGCCGCTTCTGCTTCGACCGTATTGCCATCGGGCGTCATCAGAACGCTGGTCATCAGGCCGAGCGAGCCAAAGCCCTGCGCGACCGTGTCGGACTGTACGTCGCCGTCGTAATTCTTACACGCCCAGACGAACTTGCCCGACCATTTCATCGCCGCAGCGACCATGTCATCAATCAGGCGGTGCTCGTAGCTGATGCCGGCAGCCTCGAACTGCGCCTTGAAATCCTTCTCATAGATTTCCTGGAACAGATCCTTGAAGCGACCGTCATAGGTTTTCATGATCGTGTTCTTGGTGCTGAGGTACACCGGCCATTTGCGCATCAGGCCATAGTTCAGGCAGGCGCGCGCGAAATCGCGGATGCTGTCGTCCAGATTGTACATGCCGAGCGCGACGCCCGCGGACGGGAACTGGAAGATTTCATGTTCGAACTCTTCGCCGTCCTCACCCTCGAACTTCATGGTCAGCTTGCCGGGACCGGGAATATACATGTCGGTCGCACGGTACTGATCGCCGAATGCGTGACGGCCGATCACGATGGGATCGGTCCAACCCGGAACCAGGCGTGGTACCGATTTAATGACGATGGGTTCACGAAAGACGACACCGCCCAGAATGTTGCGGATCGTGCCGTTCGGCGATTTCCACATTTTCTTCAGGCCAAATTCCTCGACCCGGTCCTCGTCGGGTGTGATCGTCGCACATTTGACGCCGACACCATATTCGCGGATCGCATTGGCCGCGTCGACGGTGATGCGGTCGTCAGTTTCATCGCGCTTCTGGATGGAGAGGTCGTAATATTTCAGATCGACATCGAGATAGGGAAGTATCAGGCGCTCACGTATCCATTCCCAGATGATCCTGGTCATCTCGTCGCCGTCGAGTTCGACGATAGGGTTCTTGACCTTGATCTTTGCCATGGGGGTTGGCTCCTTTATCTTGCAAACGTCTGAATTTTGTCACCGCCCTATGCGGACCGGCGGCGGGAATCAACGCTGTTGCGGTCTGTGATTGCGGTAAGGCGTATGTCCCTGCTACAACGGGACGGATGGATGACAAGACACCCCCGACCGAGCCCGTGCCGCCACGCCCTGCGTCGCCCGCGGTGGAAACGTCTGCCGCTCCTGCGTCTGCGCCGGCGACGTCCGCGCAACGAGATCCGACGGGCGAGATGCCGCCCGCCAATGATCTGCAGGCAGCGAAGTACGAGTTTCCGCGCATGCATCCGGAGGGGACGAAATTCGTCATCATTGCCGCCGCGATCACGCTGTTTCTGTGGTTCGTTGTTGATTGGGACATTCTGGGCTGGCTGATGGCCGGTCTTACCGTCTGGGTATTTGCATTTTTTCGCGATCCGAAGCGCGTGACGCCGGTGGGCGAGGGCATGCTCGTTTCACCCGCAGACGGCATGGTTTCCCATATCGTCACCGTTCCCGCACCGCGCCAATTGGCGGCAAGCGGCCTGCTGGAGCAGGAAACCTATGTGCGGATCAGCGTTTTCATGTCCGTATTCGATGTGCACGTGAATCGCGCGCCGGTCGCGGGAAAGATCAGCCGCGTTGTCTATGTTCCCGGCAAATTCGTGAATGCCGAGACGGACAAGGCGTCGGAAGATAATGAACGGCAATATTTCGTCATAGAGACAGAGGACGGTACCCGGATCGGCATGACGCAGATCGCTGGTCTGGTGGCGCGCCGTATCGTCAAGTTTGTGCGCGAGGGGCAAAGCGTCGGCGTGGGAGAGCGCATCGGCCTGATCCGTTTCGGCAGCCGCGTCGACGTCTTCCTGCCGCAAGGATATGCGCCAAAGGTTATCGTGGGGCAGCGCGCCGTTGCCGGTGAGACAATATTGGCCGCAAAGGGGGGCAGCGCGCCCGTCGGCATCGTAAATTGAGGATCGACACGCCAGAAGGCCTTCGGCCGGTCCGTAAAGTCCTGCCGATAAGAGCCTTGATTCCCAACGCGATCACGATTGCGGCGCTTTGCACTGGCCTGACGGCCGTGCGCTTTGCGATCACCGGAGAGTTTGAAAAGGCCCTGCTGGCGATCTTTCTGGCCGGCGTTCTTGATGCGCTGGATGGGCGGATCGCACGTTTGCTGAAGGGCTCGACGCGTTTTGGCGCGGAACTTGATTCGCTGTCCGACAATGCCGCCTTCGGCGTGGCGCCGGCGCTGATCATATATTTCTGGATCCTGCAGGAACTGCCGGGTTTCGGCTGGCTGGTTGCACTGGCGCATGCCATATGCGCGGCGCTGAGGCTTGCGCGTTTCAATTCGCAACTGGACATGGATGATCAGCCGCACAAGCGGGCGGGTTTCTTGACGGGCGTCCCCGCCCCCGTGGGCGCTGGACTGACGCTTGCGCCGATGTTCGTCTATTTCTGGCTGGAACCAACAGGTATCAATTACCCGACCATTGGGGCTGGGTTCACGGCAATCGTGGTGGCGGTGTCCGCATTCCTGATGATCTCGAACCTGCCGACCTACAGCTGGAAATCGGTCAGTATTCCACGCAGCCTGCGGCTGTTCGCCCTTGTCGTCGTCGCGCTGGTGCTGGGCGCGTTGCTGTCTGCCCCGTTCATGACGCTGTCGCTGATCACCATCGCCTATGCGGCAACAATCCCGTTCAGCATTCGCGCCTATTCGAAGGTCAAGCGGCGCGAAGCCGCGTCCCAGCAATAGGCATTGCCAGGATGACCGGCCAACGCGGCCCGCGCCGCCGCACAGGCCGCACGGGTGTTGCGGTCGGTCGCAGTTCGGAAAGCGAATCTGACGCGAGCGGAACGAATGCCGCCGCCATCGAATGACGTGCCTGCCACAGCATGAACATGATCGCGCATGCGGAAAGAGCAAGAAGCAGCAGACTGGCTGCGGAAACGGAAATGTGCATATTGCGAACTCCCTTTGTTCGTTGCATGTTCCACAAATGTTCCAACCTGTCAAGTTGCGGGGTGTGCTCTCTTTGCGCGTTGACCGCTCTCCGCCGGTTCGCCTAGCTGTCGGCAAGAGGATCGGGAGGAGTATATAATGCTGGGAGGCATGCAGGACTGGCCGTTGCTGGTCTGGAAACTGATTGATTTTGCAGCGCTGAATCATGGCAGCCGAGAGATTGTGTCGCTGACCTGCGAGGGCGGCGAGCACCGATCCAATTGGGCGGAGGTACACCGCAGATCGAAGGGGGTCGCCCAGGCGCTGTCGCGCCTGGGATTGAAGCAGGGGGACCGCGCCGCCACGCTGGCCTGGAACACGCACCGCCATATCGAATGCTGGTACGGCATCAGCGGCATGGGAGCCGTCGCCCATACGGTGAACCCGCGCCTGTTCGAAGATCAGATCGTCTATATCATCAATCACGCCGGCGACCGTGTCCTGTTTCTGGACCTGACCTTTGTCGGCCTGATCGAGAAGCTGGCCCCGCGGCTGAACAGCGTCGAGCATTTCGTTCTGATGACCGATGCGGCGCACATGCCGACAAATGCGAGCGTGGATTTCCTGTGCTATGAAGAGCTGGTGGCCCAAGCCGACGGAGATTTCGCCTGGGCGCGGGTCGAGGAAACGACCCCGGCAGGGCTATGCTACACCAGCGGGACCACAGGCAATCCGAAGGGTGTTCTGTACACGCACCGGTCGAACGTGCTGCACACGCTGGGGTCCATCACGAAGGACGCGATGGGCGTGGGGTCGGAAGACGTCGCCCTGCCGGTCGTGCCCATGTATCACGCCAATGCCTGGGGCCTGCCCTATAGCTGCGCCGCCGTCGGCGCTAAAATGGTGATGGGCGGCCCGCATTTCGATGCGCCGACATTGCACAAGCTGCTGATGAAGGAGGGGGTGACGTTCACGGCGGCGGTTCCGACGATCTGGCTGGGAATGCTGCAGCACCTGGAAGAGACCGGCACGGATCTGGGCGCCCTGAAACGCGTGGTCATCGGCGGCAGCGCGGCGCCGCGTTCCATGATCGTGGATTTCAAGGAAAAATATGGCGTCGAGGTCATTCATGCATGGGGGATGACGGAGATGTCGCCCCTGGGCACTGTGGGATCGCTTTCCGCCGAGGCAGCGAAGCTTTCTCAAGAAGAGCAATTCGATCTTAAAACAAAGCAAGGAAGGGCGATCTTTGGTGTTGAACTGAAGGTGACAGACGATGCCGGAACGACACTGCCACGGGACGGCGAATCCTTCGGTCATCTGATGGTACGAGGCCCTTGGTGTGTGGGCGAATATTTCGGCGGCGAGGGCGGGCATATCCTGGACGCGGAAGGGTGGTTCGATACCGGCGATGTCGCGACCATCGACCAGGGCGGCTATATGCAGATCACCGACCGCGCGAAGGACGTCATCAAATCCGGGGGCGAGTGGATTTCCTCTATCGAGCTGGAAAATGAGGCAATCGGTGCCGCGGGCGTTGCGGAAGCGGCAGTCATCGGCATGCCCCATCCGAAATGGGACGAGCGACCGCTATTGGTGATCGTGCCAAAGGCGGGTGCGACGCCTCGGAAGGAGGATGTGCTGGCGCATCTGGAAGGGCGAATTGCCAAATGGTGGATGCCGGACGATGTCGTTTTCGTCGACGAAATCCCCCATACGGCCACCGGCAAGATCCAGAAAACCACGCTGCGCGAGCAGTTTGCCGATTATTCCTTTCCAGCGGTGGACGGCTAGAGAAGGCGTAACTGCGCGCCCGGCGGCGCGAAAAGGTCGGTCCTGAGGTCAATGGATCGACCCTTTAGTCCCAGCCGGGAGGAGGCCTTGTCGAAGCGGGCCTTCAGCATGGCTGCATAGGCCCCCTTCGGTTGATAGCGCTCGAAAAAGCGGGACTCATTGTCCTTTCCGCCGCGCATTTCCTGCAAATGGTTCATCACGCGGCGGGCGCGATTGGGAAAATGGGTGGCGAGCCATTCGCGGAAGATCGGCGATACCTCGTGCGGCAACCGGACAACGATCGAGAAAGCGCCCACCGCACCCGCAGCGGCGGCAGCCTCTAATATCGCCTCTATTTCATGGTCGTTGATGGCGGGAATCACCGGTGACACGGATACGTGGACGGGAATGCCCCGCTCGCTGAGCCTGCGAATCGCCTCTATGCGGCGCGCGGGGTAGGAAGCGCGGGGTTCCATCTTTCCGGCAAGACGCGGATCGAGCGTCGTGACCGACAGCATGACCGCGGCAAGGCGCCGCTCCGCCATACGCGCGAGGATGTCGATATCGTCGCAGACGCGGGCGGATTTCGTTGTGATGGTAACGGGGTGGGAGGTCGATTCCAGAACCTCAAGGATGCCGCGCGTGATTCGATAGCGCCCCTCTATGGGCTGGTAGGGGTCGGTATTGGTACCAAGCGCGATGGGGCGGCATTCATAACCGGGCCGGGTGATCTCCCTTCGCAGCAGATGCGGCACGGTCGGTTTTGCGGTCAGCCGCGTTTCAAAATCCTGACCCGGAGAAAGGCCGAGATAGGCGTGCGTGGGGCGGGCAAAGCAGTAGACGCAGCATTCGCTTATATCGGTTATCTAGTGCTCGTATAGCAAGAAACGCCATAAATATCAGTATTATGGGAATACGCGTAGAAAATATATGTTCATGTTCATTAAAATCTGAGCGACCGTTGGATTACGAAAGCGCCACTGCACTTTCGTAATCCAACGGTCGCAACCGCCGAAGGCGGAACCGTATCGCGGTGCAGGTGCAGAGCAGCTGGTTCCCGCTCATCAGCCGCATCCGCAGACCTATGACGACAATATCCTGCGCGCCGAGCCCGGCAATTTTCAGGCGCAGACGCACAGTGTGTTCCATTCGGCCGAACATCCGTCAGCGATCTCCGTCATGGTCGCAGGACCTGCGGAAGAGGACGCGGCACGTACCGCCGGTCAGTAAAGACCGTATACGTGGCGGAATAAGCGTCTTTGCCGGGCCATGCTCCCTGGGCGCATCCCGCCACCTGAAACCATTACGATTGACGAAGGTGATGCCGCTGAGCACGCGACGATCATCAACCCTCGGCCGCCCATGGCTTTTGGAAAAAAACGGCTCAAGCCGAAACATCTGCTCATCCATCAGCCAATACAGGTCGCTCATATTCAGTGTCCGGAGCCTGAATCAGATCATCCCTCTCAAATCAATGGGTCCTGACCCTACAGTTCGCGATCATTGAATTAGTCGCCAGTTGGTTTGGGAATCCCCAATTAGTCAGCGCTCACGAGATTTGGTATAAGTCCCACAATTAGAGTTCGCTATGTAGAAAATCTTAGTCTACTTCGGGGTTCTTAAACTGTACCGTTTCCACCTTAGCAGTGCGAAGTCGACTGTGCGGTGATCTAAATAATTTGGTCACCGGACCATCGTATTGAAGCTCTTCTATAAGGCGGGCTGGTTCGTCCGAATCCCTGAACTCTAGCCTTCGCTGATCTTTGAAAAGATGAATATAGATTGTAGCAGGGCCTAGTTGGTCTGCTCCATTAGGCTTCGTGGACAAAGGGTAT
>DFLT01000002.1:0-182 GCA_002375465.1 Alphaproteobacteria bacterium UBA3612
CAGCGCGCCTATAATGGCGAGATTTTCAAGCTGTCGGAGCACAGCCAGCGCCTGATCGATTCCGGCCGCATCCTGGGCTTCGAACTGCCCTGGTCGCGAGAGGAGATCGACGCCGCCTGCATCGAGGTCATGCAGAAGAACGGCATGACGAACTGCTACCAGCGCCCGGTCGCCTGGCGCGG
>DFLT01000002.1:232-134860 GCA_002375465.1 Alphaproteobacteria bacterium UBA3612
CCCTATACCGCGCCGACGGCGGCGAAAGCTGCGGGCCTTTACATGATCTGCACCATGGCAAAGCACGCCGCAGCGGATCGCGGCTATGGCGATGCGCTGATGCTGGACTGGCGCGGCCAGGTGGCGGAGGCGACCGGCGCAAACATCTTCTTCCTGAAGGACGGCGCCCTCCACACGCCGACGCCGGACTGCTTCCTTGACGGCATCACCCGCCGCACCGTGATGGGCCTGGCACGCGACAAGGGCATCGAGATCGTTGAACGCGCCATCTGGCCGGAAGAGCTGGAAAGCTTCGAACAATGCTTCCTCACCGGTACCGCCGCCGAAGTGACCCCCGTCTCCGAAATCGGACCCTGGTCGTTCGAGGTCGGCGACATGTCGCTGGACCTCAGAAAAGACTATCTGAACCTCGTCAATGGCGGGGCCCGCGCCGGCTGATCGGAGGCTAGATCATGCGTTCAAATTCCCTCTACATCCCCCAGCCGACGGCACGGCCGGGGGACAATCCCGGCTTTGACCACCTCGCCATCCCGGCGGTGGGTGAGACGCGACGGCCGGAAATTTTCGATTCCGAATCACAGATGCGCGACATGCCCTTCGGCCTTGTCCGCGTTCTGGATGAAGAGGGGCAGGCTGTCGGTCCCTGGCAGATCGATGTGGATCCCGAACAATTGCGCGCAGGGCTGAAGGCGATGGTCAAGACGCGCCTGTTCGAGGATCGCATGTTTCGCTCTCACCGCCAGGGCAAGACCAGCTTTTATATTCGCTCCACCGGAGAGGAGGCGATCGGCGCCGCGCAATCGCTCGTGCTGGGCAAGGCCGACATGTGCTTTCCGACATATCGGATGCTGGCATGGCTGATGGCGCGCGATTATCCGATGCTGGACCTCGTCAACCAGATCTTCTCCAATCGTGACGACCCGCTGAAGGGGCGGCAATTGCCGACGCTCTATTCCGCGCGCGACTATGGCTTCTATTCGCTGTCCGGCAATGTCGGCAGCCGTATCGGTCATGGCGTCGGCTGGGCGATGGCGTCCGCCTATCGCGGGCTCAGCGACATCTCCATCGGCCATATTGGCGAGGGCACCTCGGCAGAAGGCGATTTCGACGAGGCGCTGACCTTTGCCTCGGTCTACAAGGCGCCCGCCATTCTGTGCGTCACCAATAACCAATGGGCGATTTCCAGTTTCGCGGGCATTGCGGGCGGCGAACACACGACATTCGCCGCGCGCGGCACCGGTCACGGCCTTCCCGGCCTTCGCGTCGATGCCAATGATTTCCTGGCCCTGTGGAGCGCCACCAGCTGGGCTGCCGAACGCGCGCGGCAGGGCTATGGCGCCACGCTCCTGGAACTCTTCACCTATCGCGTCGCCGCCCATTCGACCAGCGACGACCCCACCAAATACCGTCCCAAGGAAGAGGCGGGCGCATGGCCGCTGGGCGATCCCATCGCACGGCTGAAACAGCATCTGATCCGCATTGGCGAATGGGATGAAGAACGCCACGCTGCCATGGAAGCTGATTTCGACAAGGAAGTGCGCCAGGCGGTGAAACAGGGCGAGGCCGTCGGCACCCTTGGGAAATCGAAACCGCCCGTGTCGGAAATGTTCGAAGGGGTGTTTGAAAAGCCCGACTGGCGCGTCCTTGAGCAGCGCCGCGAAATGGGGCTCTGACGATGGCAGAGATGAACATGGTGCAGGCGCTGAATTCGGCGCTGGATACATTGCTGACGAACGACCCCGATACGCTGATCTATGGCGAGGATGTGGGCTATTTCGGCGGCGTTTTCCGCGTGACGGCGGGCCTGCAGGAAAAACACGGGCTCGCCCGCTGCTTCGACGCGCCGATTTCGGAGGGCGGCATCGCGGCGACGGCAATCGGCATGGCGGCGCACGGCCTGCGTCCCATCATCGAGATTCAGTTCGCCGATTATATCCTGCCGGCGTTCGACCAGCTGGTGTCGGAGGCGGCGCGCCTGCGTTATCGCTCCAACGACGAATTCACCGCTCCTTTGACCGTACGCTCGCCCTATGGCGGCGGCATTTTCGGCGGCCAGACGCACAGCCAGAGTCCGGAGGCGATCTTTGCCCACATAACGGGCCTGAAGACCGTCATTCCCTCCACCCCCTATGATGCAAAGGGCCTGCTGATCGCTGCGGTAGAGGAAAATGATCCGGTCATCTTCCTGGAACCGAAGCGGCTTTATAACGGTCCCTTTGACGGTCGGCACGAAGAGCAGGTGAAAAGCTGGGCCGGCCATCCGGCGGCCGAAGTGCCGGAGGGGCACTACACGGTTCCGCTCGGCAAGGCGGCCACGGTGCGCGAGGGCGGCGATGTGACGATCCTCGCTTATGGCACGATGGTTCATGTGGCACTTGCCGCGATCGAGGAAAGCGGCCTCGACGCCGAACTTCTCGACCTGCGTTCCATCGTCCCGCTCGACATCGACGCGATCGTGGAATCGGTAAAGAAGACGGGCCGCTGCCTGATCGTTCACGAGGCATCGCGCTTCGGCGGTTTCGGCGGCGAGCTGTCGGCGCTGGTGCAGGAACGCTGCTTTTACCATCTCGAGGCGCCGGTGGCGCGCGTATGCGGTTGGGACACGCCCTATCCGCACGCATTCGAATGGGATTATTTCCCCGGCCCGGCGCGCATCGTCGCGGCGCTAAGAAAGGTGATGGAGGATATCGATGGCGAACTTTAGCTTCAGGCTGCCCGATATTGGCGAGGGTATTGCCGAGGCGGAAATCGTCGCCTGGCATGTAAAGGTCGGCGATCAGGTCGTCGAGGATCAGGGCATTGCCGACGTCATGACCGACAAGGCGACCGTCGAGATGGAATCGCCGGTGTCGGGCCGCATCGTCGAACTGGCGGGCGCGGAGGGCGACATCATCCCCATCGGCACCATCTTGGCCGTCATCGAAACGGACGAGGACGAAGTTCCCGCCGATGTGGCTGAGGCGCAGGTGCCCCCGCCCGTTGAGGAGAGCACGGATTCGAAAGTAACGACTGAACAGAAAGACGCTCCCGTAAAGGCCGCGCCCCCAGAGGCGGCGTCTGTTCCCTCCTCGGCACCTGAATCTGAACCTGAAGCCGCCGCGGTCGCAAAGGACGCCGCTGGTGATCGCAAGCCTGCGGGCAGCCAGCCGCTGGCATCGCCGGCGGTGCGGAAACGCGCCGCGCAGCTGGGCATCGACCTGTCGGACGTAAAGAGCGGCGAGGGGCTGATCCGCCACTCCGACCTCGACGCCTATCTGCGTTATGGCGCGGCGCAGGGCTATGCCCCGCCCGGCCCCTCGCGCAAGCGGCCCGACGTCGAGGTAAAGGTGATCGGCATGCGCCGGCGCATTGCGGAAAACATGGCCGCATCGAAGCGCAACATCCCGCACTTCACCTATGTCGAGGAAATGGACGTGACGGCGCTGGAGGCGCTGCGCCAGCAATTGAACGAAACGCGCGGCGACCGGCCAAAGCTGACGGTTTTGCCGATGATCATCGTCGCCATCTGCCGCGCGCTGGATGGCTTTCCCATGCTGAACGCCACCTATGATGACGAGAAGGGGGTCGTAACGCATCACGGCGCCGTTCACCTCGGCATGGCCGCCCAGACGGAAAAGGGGCTGGTCGTCCCCGTGATCCGCAATGCGCAGGACATGAACATCTGGCAGTTGGCGACGGAAATCGGACGCCTTTCGGAGGCTGCGCGCACCGGCAAGGCGACCAGCGCGGAATTGTCGGGCGGCACGCTGACCCTGACCTCCTTGGGACCGCTCGGCGGCATTGCGACAACACCCGTCATTAACCGGCCAGAGGTGGCCATTATCGGCCCGAACCGCATCGTCGAGCGTCCCGCCGTCATCGATGGCGAGATCGAGATACGCAAGCAGATGAACCTGTCGATTTCCTGCGACCACCGCGTCGTCGACGGTCATGATGCCGCCAGCTATGTTCAGGCACTGAAAAAGCTGATCGAGGCGCCCGTGCAGCTTTTCGCCATTTAACGGGGGCCGCATGGTCCTGCCTCCCTCATTTGAAGGGGGGCAGGCAATGCTTTGGCCGCGTCCGGGGCGTTTTATGCGGCGGAACCGCATCTGTGGCTACGTTGACGTTCGCCCTCGCGGTTGCTGTAGGGGTCGGCAACGTTGCGCTTATTTATAACGTCGTTTAGCAATATGCCTGAACGTCAACAGCCCCCAATTGGTTAAAATGAACCTCAACGGAAATCTGCTTCCCTTCCCCCGCTCGGCGAACGGCCTGTGAGCGACAGCCACCCTACATTGGGGAGCGTCATCAGGCGCATTCGCTTCAACAATCGCTGGACCCTGAAGGAGATGAGCACGAAAACGGGCATCCCGCTTTCGACTCTCTCCAAGGTCGAGCATGACCGGCTGACCCTCACCTACGACAAGCTTCAGCAGCTTAGCCGCAGGCTCGACATTCGCATGTCAGACCTGTTCGCAGAGGATGCCGCCCAGCCGCAAAAGCAGGTGATGGCGCGTCGCAGCCTGGGGACGCTGGACAGCGCCTTTCGTGTCGAAACCGACAATTACGACTATCATTACATGTGCCCCGACCTGCGGCGGAAGCGGATGATCCCGATCCTGGCGCGCATCCGCGCCAAGAGCCGTGAGGAATTCGGTGCGCTCGTGCGCCACAATGGTGAGGAGTTCATCTATGTGGTGGAGGGCAAGATCGACGTTCACACGGAATATTACGACCCGGTCACGCTGAAGCAGGGCGAATCGATCTATATCGATTCCACCATGGGCCATGCCTATCTGGTGGCCGATGGGTGCGACGAAGCCCTGGTCCTCGCAATGTGTTCCAGCGAACAGGAAAATCTGATGGATTCGCTGATGAGCCTGCACGGCGAGCCTGTTCTTTAGGGGTATATTGTGTCAGAACCCCGACCGATAAGTTTTCGAGGGGGGAATATTCTGATGAAGTTGCTGATAGCAGTGGTGCTGGCCACCCTGGGTGCCGGTCTGACGGCTGGCCGCGCGGACGCGCAGACCTATTCGGATCTGACCGACGAGGCGGCGCAGAAGGCGCTGGCGGAAATGGCCGATGTCCGCATGATCCGCATGGTGCCCATGCGCGACGGCGTGCAGCTGGCGACGAATATCTACCTGCCAAAGAACGCCGAAGGCCCGCTGCCGACGATCTTCTGGAAAACCCCCTATAACGAGCTGTCCTATCAGGCGCGCACCACCCGCCGTGCGTTGGAGGCGGTGTCCCGCGGCTATGCCTATGTCGTCCAGAACGAGCGTGGTCGCTATTTCTCTAAAGGCGATTACGAGATTCTGGGAAAGCCGCAGACCGACGGCTATGACATGCTCAGCTGGATTGCCGAACAGTCCTTTTCCAACGGAAAGGTCGGCACGCTCGGCTGCTCCTCCTCCGCCGAATGGCAACTTGCCCTTGCTGCACAGAACCACCCCGCGCACACGGCGATGATTCCCATGGCGTCGGGCGCGGGCATCGGCAAGGTCGGCGAGTTTCAGGAACAGGGCAATTGGTACACAGGCGGCGTGCCGCGCAGCCTGTTCTTCGTCTGGCTGTACGGCGTCGACAATCCGCTGCGCGCGCAATTGCCAGAGGGTCTCGATCCGGAAATTCAGGCGCGGATCGCCCGGTATAATGATCTCGCGGCCACCAAGCCCCCGGTGGACTGGCCGAACCAGATCAGGCATCTGCCGCTCGACGAGGTGCTTTCAGACCTTGGCGAGCCGGCGGCGACGTTCGAAGAACTGATCGCGCGCACCCCGGCCGACCCTGCATGGCGAGAGGGTGGCCTTTATCATGACGATATGGGCTGGGGCGTTCCCGCCCTGTGGTTCAACAGCTGGTATGACGTGTCCATCGGCCCCAATCTCGCTCTCTTCAACCATGCGAGAGAGGTGAATAGCGAGCCGGAGGCGAGCGAGAATCAATATGCCGTCATCGGCCCGAACACGCACTGCCAATTTTCCAATTACGGCCCGAATTACAAATCGGGCGACCGAGATCTGGGCGACACCAGCTTCGACGCGGATGCCCAGATCTATGCCTTCTTCGACAAGTGGCTGAAGGGCGAGGATCGCGCCTTTCCCAAATCGACGCCGCATGTCCGCTATTTCAACATGGGCGGCAATGAGTGGAAGGCGGCGCAGCAATGGCCGCCGGAGGACGCGGAGACCGTGCGCTTTTACCTGCGCTCGGACGGCGCGGCGAACAGCCTGTACGGCGATGGCCGTTTGTCGCCGGAGGCTCCGTCGGCGGCGGAACCAGCCGACAGTTTCACCTATGACCCCATGAACCCGGTGCAGACCATTGGCGGCGGCGACTGCTGCAATGGCGGCCTCGTCCAGGCGGGCGCGTTCGATCAGCGCGTCATAGAGGCGCGCAACGACGTCCTCGTCTATACCAGCGAGCCGCTGACCGAACCGCTGGAGGTTACCGGCTTCATCGATACGGTTCTGAACGTGTCGTCCAACGTGCCGGATACCGATTTTGCGGTGAAACTGGTCGATGTGGCGCCCGACGGGACAGCCTATATCCTGGCAGATACGATCCTGCGCGCGCGCTATCGCGATGGGTTCGAACAGCCTGCCATGATGCAGCCGGGTAACGTCTATACGCTTCAGCCGACGCCGATGGCGACCAGCAACACATTCCTGCCCGGCCATCGCATCCGCGTGGAGGTGACCTCCTCCAACTTCCCGAAATTCGCCCGTAATCTGAATACCGGCGGCAATAATGAGAGCAGTACCGAAACCGCTGTCGCCGATAATCAGGTGCATCACGGCGTGGACAACGCCTCCTATATCGAACTGCCGGTAGTCCGGTAACGGCGCCGATTTTAGAAGCTGAAAGGGCCGTGCGCCGTGCAGGCGCGCGGCCCTTTTTGCATTTTGCTAGAGTGCTATTGCAATTCAGTCTCAATTAGGACTAGGTCCGGCACAACAGGTCGAAAGGGGTGCATTGGGGCACCGCTGTCGTCGTTTGCGCACAGGGTGTCATGGATCAGTCTGCGTCTCTCGCCCGATCGGCGGGGATACGAAAGAAAAAGCGGCGTCTGTCGCCGTTCTGGACCCGGCAGCTGCACAGCTGGCACTGGATGTCGAGCGCCATCTGCCTGATCGGCATGCTGCTGTTCGCCATTACCGGCATCACCCTCAACCATGCCGCCCAGATCGAAGCCGACGCGCAGATTACCAGTCAGGAGGCGCGGCTGCCGCCCGACGTGCTGCAAAGTATCACCGCATCCAGCGACGGTGATCCGGTGCCGGCGGCGGTCGCCGCGTGGGCCGATGCCGAACTGGGCGAGGATATGCGCGGCCGCGCCCCGGAATGGAGCGAGGAGGAGCTATATGTGGCGCTGCCCCGTCCGGGCGGCGACGCATGGATCGCCATCGACAGGCTTTCGGGCGACGTCCTGTACGAGCGCACGGATCGCGGGCTCGTCGCCTGGCTGAACGATCTGCACAAGGGGCGCGACACCGGCGCCGCCTGGTCATGGTTCATCGATATTTTTGCCGTGGCCTGCGTGATCTTCTGCGTGACCGGCTTCTTCCTGCTGCAGCTCCACGCGCGGCACCGCAAATCGACCTGGCCAATCGTGGGGGCGGGCGTCGCCATCCCCGCACTGCTGATCCTGCTGTTCATGCACAATTAGAAGGGTGCCCATGAAAACCAATCTTGCCGTCCTTACCCTCGGACTTGCCACCGGCTCCGCCCAGGCGGCGGGCCTGTCGGTCAGCGTGGAAATCCCGCGCCTGTCCGTGGCGGAGTATCACCGCCCCTATGTCGCCATGTGGATCGAGGATTCCGGCCGCCGCGCCGCCAGCAATCTGAACGTCTGGTATGACGTCGAAATGCGCAATGACGAGGGCGAGAAATGGCTCGCCGACCTGCGCGGCTGGTGGCGAAAGGCCGGGCGCAGCATGGACATGCCGATTGACGGCGTCAGCGGCCCGACAAAGGCCCCGGGCGTGCACCAGGTCGATTTCCGCAGCGGCGCCAAGCCCCTCGGGACGCTGAAACCGGGCAGCTACACGCTGAAGGTGGAGGCCGCGCGCGAAGTGGGCGGCCGCGAAATGCTCTCGATCCCGTTCCAATGGCCGCCAAAGGACAGCGAGACCAAATCCGCCAAGGGAAAATCCGAACTCGGCACTGTCCGCCTGAACCTGAAGAACTGAATTCCTTTCTGGAGATGATCATGACTTTGAAAATCCGTGCGCTGGCCCTGGCCGCCCTCCCTCTCGCCCTGCTGGCGACGTCCGCCGATGCGCATCGCCGCTGGCTGCTGCCCTCCGCGACCGTCCTGTCGGGCGATACGGAACTGGTCACCGTCGATGCGGCCTCGTCGAACCAGCTTTTCGTATTCGAACACCGGCCCCTGCCGGCGGACAACGTGACCGTGACCGGTCCCGACGGACAGCCCGTGGCGACAAAGATCATCGGCAGCGGCGATTATCGCAGCGCCTTCGACGTCCCGCTGACACAGCAGGGCACCTATCGCATCGCGCTGGTAAATGACGGCCTGATGGGCACCTATATGCTGGATGGCGAGCGCAAGCGCTGGCGTGGTACGCGGGCGGAAATGGCAAATGCCGTTCCGGCGGGAGGCACCGAAGCGCGCTTCATTCAGACCAATGGCCGGATCGAGACATTCGTGACCTTGGGTGCTCCGAACGAAACGGCGCTGCAGCCGACCGGCCAGGGGCTGGAACTGGTTCCCGTCACCCATCCCAACGACATCGTCGTCGGCGAACCGGCGCGCTTCCAGTTTCTCAGCGATGGCCAGCCAGCCGCCAATCTGAAGGTCGAATTCGTTGAGGGCGGCACCCGCTATCGCGATGCGGCCGGGTCGCAGGAACTGACCACGGATGCGGAGGGGATGGTTGAACTGACCGCCGAGCGGCCGGGCTATTATTATATCGAGGCAGGCATGGAGGGCACGCCACCCGCGGACGACGCGATCGCCGGCAGCCGCTCCAGCTACACCGGCGTGCTGGAGTTTCTGCCGCTCTGATACGGGCCGCCGAACCGCAAATCATCATTCCCCCGCCCCGGGGTGGGCCGCATGCCGTGCGCCCGCCCCGGGGCGATGTGGTCACGCTTACCGGGACGACAATGGGGACCGGCTGGCGCATCCGCGCAGTCGTCCCCCATGCCGCCGATGCGGAAAGGCTGAGAGCCCCCGTCGAGGCAGTATTCTCCGCTGTGATTTCTGAGATGAGCCAGTGGGATCCCATGTCAGAGCTTAGCCGCTTCAACCGCGCCCCCGGCGGAACATGGCACGCGATCTCGCCGGGTTTCCTCGCGGTGATCGACTGCGCGCTCCTGATCGCCGGTGCCAGCGACGGGGCATTCGATCCGGCCATGGGGCAGGCGACGGACTATTGGGGCTTCGGCGCGGCGTCTGCCCCGTCGGGAGTGCCCATGCGCGCCCCAGTCGTCCCGGCGCACGGCTGGCGCGACATCAGGCTGGACCGTGGCAAGACGCGGCTGTGGCAGCCGGGCGGTGTACATCTGGACCTGTCCGGCATCGCAAAGGGCTACGCCGTCGATGATGCTCTGGCCACGCTCGGCCAACTGGGCATCGACAGCGCACTTGTCGAAATCGGCGGGGAGCTTGCCGCCAGCGGGGTGAAACCCGACGGCATGCCGTGGTGGGTTGACCTCGATCCTATCCCCGGCCTCGCCACCCGGCCCACGCGCCTTGGCCTCTGCAGCTGGTCGGTCGCCACCTCGGGCGACTGGCAACGGCGTCGGGACAGCGGCGCGGACAGCTGGTCGCATACCCTGTCGCCAGCCTACCGCGCGCCGTTAAGGGGCGGCAGCCGGTCCGCGACGGTGCTGCATCGTGCGTGTATGCAGGCGGACGCGCTCGCCACGGTGATGATGGTGATGCCGCCTGACCGGGCGCTGGACTTTGCCAATCGGCATGACCTGCCGGTCCGCATCGTCACTGCCGCAGGCGAGGTTCGGGAAAGTGCGGCATGGCGGCAATTTGGCTGATTTGACGGGACAAGAGACATGATGCTGAAAATCGAAAAGATTCTGTCGCCAAACGAGGTGCAGGCTTGCCGCGCCATCGTCGATGCCGGCGAATGGGTGGATGGTAACGAGACGTCCGGCCACCAGTCGCGCCTGGCCAAGCGCAACGCCCAGCTGAAGGAGGGCAGCGACGCCGCGCGGGAGGCGGGCCAGCTTATCCTCGCCGCGCTCGGCCGCAGCCCGACATTCGTCGCCGCCGCCCTGCCGCTGAAGGTCTTTCCGCCGCTCTTCAACCGCTACCAGGGCGGGCAGGCGTTCGGCAATCACGTCGACAATGCGATGCGGCAGCTACGCGGCAGCGAGTTTCGCATTCGCAGCGATCTGTCCTGCACGCTGTTCCTTGAAGATCCGGAAAATTACGAGGGCGGCGAACTGGTCGTGGAGGATCTGTTCGGTGAACATCGTGTAAAGCTCGCCGCCGGCGACGCGGTTCTTTATTCCGCCGCCAGCATCCATCGCGTCACGCCTGTCACCGGCGGCACGCGGACGGCCTGCTTTTTCTGGCTGCAAAGCATGGTGCGAGAGAATGAGGCGCGGGAGCAGCTATTCCGCCTCGATCGCAGCGTGCAGACCCTGTCCGCGGAAAGGGGCGGCGGCGATCCGCTCGTCGTCGAACTGACGAATCTCTATCACAATCTTCTGCGCCGCTGGGGCGACGCCTGACAAATCGATAATAGTTCGCAGAAGCATCTTGACGAATCTGCTAATCATTCGCATTAGCGCCCTCACATAAAAAGAGGGGTATCGAGATGTCCAGAAGTTCCACCAGCCGCCCGGCCACGTCCGCCAGCTTCGTCGCTTTAGGATGCGTCGGCTTCCTCGCCACCGCGCCCGCACTGGCGCAGGATGCGGAGCCCGCTGCAGAGGCAACGCAATTGCAGGGCGTCGTTGTCACCGACAGCGCCATCGAGGAGGAGTATAAGACGGAAAAGGTGCAGTCGCGGCTGGTTACCGCGCCGCTGCTCGACACGCCGCGCACCGTCGATGTCATTACCGGCGCCGTCCTTGAAAGCACGGCGTCCTATTCGCTGCAGGAGGCGCTGCGCACCGTTCCCGGCATCACTCTGGGCGCTGGGGAGGGCGGTGTGGCCGCTGCCGATATTCCGCTGATTCGGGGGGTCGATGCCACGTCCGACACCTATGTCGATGGTGCGCGCGATGTCGGCTCGCAGCTGCGCGAGACCTTCGCGGTCGATCGCATCGAGGTGTTCAAGGGGCCGAATGCGGCGCTCGGCGGTCGTGGCGGTGCGGGCGGGTCCCTCAACATCGTCAGCAAACTGCCGGTCGATGGGAATCATGCCATCGCTCAGGGCACGGTCGGAACGGACGATTTCTATCGCGCCACCGTCGATGTGAACCAGCAGGTGAACGACTTCATCGGCGTCCGCATCAATGCCCTCTATCAGGATGCCGACGTGCCCGGCCGCGATGCCATTCACGATGACCGCTGGGGTATCGCCCCCTCCGTCACCATCGGCATGAATTCGCCCACGAAGATGACGCTGTTCTACTATCATTACGAAACGGATGGCGTCCCGGACTATGGCATCCCTCTCACGTCCCGCGAGCAACTGCCTGGTGGAATCCGTGAGCCGGCGGACGTCGACCCCGACAATTTCTATGGCCTGCTGGTGCGCGACTTTCAGGAAACGCAGGTCGATTCGGCAGAGGTTCTTATCGAACATGATTTCGGCAATGGCTGGGCCATTTCCAATATCGCGCGCTATGGCCGTTCCAAGAACGAATATATCGTCACGAACCCCGATGACAGCGCCGGCAATGTCGTCGACGGTGCCGTCTGGCGCGCGATCAAGAGCCGCGGATCCGTCAATAAAAGCCTGGTCGACAATCTGACGCTGTCCGGCGATTTCGCGACTGGGTCCTTGTCGCACAGCATCGCCATCGGCGGAGAATATACATATTCAGACACGTCGAACCGCAATTTTTCCGTCGACACCGGCGACAGGAACTGCCCTGCGGAGGCGTTCGCGCAGTTCAACTGCACCGACCTGCAGAATCCCAACCCGGCCGACCCATGGAACGGCGCCATCAGCCGCAGCGCGACGCCCAGCGTGGCGGAGGCGACCAGCTTTGGCATCTACGCCTTCGACACGGTGACCATCGTTCCGCAGCTATTGCTGAACGGCGGCATTCGCTGGGAAACCTTCAAGGTCGAGGCGGCAGGCAGCGGCCGTGGCGGCGCCTATGATGTCGAGGCGAAGAACGACTTCGTCACATGGCAGGCGGGAATCATCTACAAGCCCACCGAACTGACCAGCCTATATTTCTCCTACGCCGACTCCGCGAACCCCCCGGGCGCCGACGTCGGAGAGGGGTCAAGCGGGATCAACGCGGGTAATGAGTTCTATGAACCCCAGCGCAATGAGAATTGGGAGGTTGGCGCAAAGGCAGACCTGCTGGACGGCGCGCTCAGCCTGACCGGTGCCGTGTTTCAGATCGATCGCGACAATGTCATCGCTCAGGATCCGATTGCCGGACCGATACCTATCGCCGACAAGGCGCGAATCCGGGGCGCCGAAGTCGGTGTGCGCGGCCAGCTCGGCCCCGTCGCCCTGCTCGCCGGCTATTCCTATCTCGATAGCGAGGTGAAGGACGGCAGCCCCGAAGATGGCAACCGCCTGCCCCAGACGCCGAAGCATAATGTCGCCCTGACCGCCACGTGGCAGGCGACGCCTCGGTTCAGCCTGGGCGGCGGTGCCTATCATGCATCGGAACGCTTCGCCGATACCGGAAATCTGATCCGTGCCGACGCCTATTGGCGCTTCGACGCGCATGCCGAATATCACCTGTCCGATCATCTGGGCGTGCGGCTGAACGTGCAGAATGTCGGGGACGAGCGTTACATCACCCAGCTCAGGAACCCGCACTTTGCCGTGCCCGCGCGGGGGCGGCAGGCGCTGCTGACCTTGACGGGGCGGCTGTAACGGAATCGGTTGGCATGTGCGAATGAGTTGCATTAACAGGGGCTATGTCCATGCATGCGCATTCCTACATGCCGACCGAACAGGGCGCTTTGTCTTCGCCTCTGGGCGAGGCTGCCGGTGGTCTGGCGCGCGCCTTTCATAGCCTTCACCGGCGCCCCCAGACCTCGTCTTCCTCCTCCAATTCAGGGCATGACACGGCGCCCTCCGGCTTTTTGACACAGGAAACGCCGCGTTACCGGGCGCTTGCGATCATCGTGGCGGCGCATCTCGGCGCCCTGGCCGCCGTGCTGATGGCGCGCAGTGTCATGCCGCAGGCGGTGCCCGAGGCGCTCGACACGTTCATGATCGCCAATCCGCAGCCGCCCGCCCCCACTGCCCCGCTTGAACCGGTGGAGCTTGTTGAAGTGGATGTCACCCCGCCATCGCTGATCGTCGCGCCGCCCGTGGAGGTGCCGGTAAAGGCGCCCTCTCCATTGCGTGCGGTGCAACGCGTGACGCCGCCACCGCCCGTCATGGCCGTCGCGGCGGTGACGCCCCCCGCGCCCGCCGCCCCGCCGGCGGCGCCGGCTCCTGTCGTTCCGCCGGATTTTTCGGCGGCGCAGCTCAACAATCCCGGGCCGAAATATCCCTATCTGTCCCGCCGCAGCCGGGAAGAGGGCGTCGTCCTTCTCCGCGTGCTCGTCACCGAGGAGGGCAAGGCCGACGAGATCAAAATCTCGGAAAGCTCCGGGTTCGAGCGTCTGGACAAGGCCGCGCTGAAGACGGTCTCGAAATGGTCCTTCCTCCCCGCAAAGCAGGCGGGCGAGGCGGTTGCCGCATGGGTGCTGGTGCCGGTCACCTTTTCGCTGTCCTGACCCGGGCCCGGCGTTGGGAAAGCGCGCAATTTCGACCCTGTGACGCCTGAAAATCATCCTTTTGCCTGAAAACCGTCATATCCCGGCTTCTGCGGACTTGCGGATCGGCATGGCAGCGAGGATAGGGGGCGCTCAGTAGCCGGAGGCCGTCCGATGACGAAAATCGATATAGAGGCACTTTGCCAGGAACGCGGGCTTCGCATTACGGAGCCGCGCCGCGTCATCGCGCGTGTCGTGTCGAATGCAGACGATCACCCGGATGTCGACGAACTGCACCGCCGCGTTCGGGAGGTCGATCCCGGCATTTCCATTGCCACCGTCTATCGCACGATGAGCCTGTTCGTAGAGGCTGGCATCGTCGAACGGCACGATTTCGGTGAACACAAGGCGCGGTACGAGCCTGCGGGCGACGATCATCACGACCATCTGATCGATGTCGAAACCGGAAATGTCGTGGAATTTTTCGACGAGGAACTGGAGGAGCTGCAAAAGCGCATTGCAAAGCGCCTCGGCTATGATCTCGTAGATCACCGCATGGAATTGTACGGAAAGCGAAAAGCAAAGGCTTAGCGTCCGGTTCCAACACTCTTTCGGTCCCCGGGATGGGCGCCGCCGCGCGCACCCCCTTTCATCATGCTGGAAACTGGCTTTAGGGGGGCGCGATGCAGCTATTTTCCGCCCAATATGAAGATCTGGCGCGCCTCGGGGCCAGGGACCGCTTGCGCCGGCTCAGCCCCGCCAATGGCAAGGATTTCTCCTCGAACGACTATCTCGCGCTGGCGGGAAGCGACTGGCTGCGGGCGGCGGGGGAGGCCGCCCTCCACGACGGCGTGGCTGCGGGATCGGGCGGATCCCGCCTGCTGCGCGGCAATGCACCGGAACATGAGGCGCTGGAACATGCCGTGGCGCAGCAATTCGGCAGCGAATCCACGCTCTTCTTCGGCAGTGGCTTCGCCGCCAACAGCGCCCTGTTCGCAACCCTGCCGCAGTCCGGCGATCTCGTCGTCCATGACGCGTTCGTGCATGCCAGCGCTCATGACGGCATGCGCCACGGTCGTGCCGAAACGGTCGCGGCGGCACATAATGATGCCTCCGCGTTCGAGGATTGCATCCGCGCATGGCGGCAGGGGGGCGGCACGGGAACGCCGTGGATCGCGGTCGAAAGTCTTTACAGCATGGATGGCGACCGCGCGCCGCTCGCCGATCTTGCCGCCATTGCCGACCGCCATGACGGCATTCTCTTGATCGATGAGGCGCACGCCACCGGCGTGTTTGGCGACCGGGGCGAGGGGCTGGCCGGAGCGTTGGAGGGGCGGCCCAATATCATCATCACCCGCACGCTGGGAAAGGCGCTGGGGTGCGAGGGTGCGCTGATCTGCGGACCCCGCATTGTTAGGGATTTCCTGATCAATCGCGGGCGTCCCTTCATCTTCTCTACCGCGCCCTCGCCGCTGATGGCGCGCATCGCCATGGCGGCATTGCGCAATCTGGAGGAAGAGCCGCAGCGCCGCGCGCGTCTGCACGCTCTGATCGCCCATGCGGAATCGCGGCTGTCGGCGGTGGGTGTCGCGCCCACCGGATCGCAGATCATGCCGCTGATCTTGGGTGAGGATGCGCGGACCATGGCCGCTGCCCAGGCGCTGCAGGCGGCGGGCTTCGACATACGTGGCATACGTCCGCCGACCGTCCCGGCGGGAACCGCACGGCTCAGGATTTCGCTGACCCTGAACGTCAGTACGGCAGAGGTCGACCAGTTGGCGGATATATTGGCGGATCTGCCGTCATGAGCCGCTTTGTCGTCACAGGCACGGACACCGATGTCGGCAAGACCGTATTCGCCGCCGCGCTGGCTGCTGCGACGGGCGCGCATTATTGGAAGCCGGTGCAGGCCGGCACGGAGGAGGGCGGCGATATCGGCGCGGCGCTACGCCTGGGCGTGCCCCCCGCCCGCATCATTCCAGAGGCATATCGGCTGGCGACCCCCTGCTCGCCGCACCGTGCTGCAGAGCTGGACGGCGTAGAGATCGACCTCCAGCGTCTGTCGCCGCCGCCCGGACCCGCGCATCTGGTGGTGGAGGGCGCGGGCGGTGTGCTGGTGCCCGTCACCCGCCAGATCCTCTATGCCGACCTCTTCGCGCGCTGGGGATTGCCCGTCATTCTGGTGGCGCGCACCGGCCTCGGCACGATCAACCACAGCCTGCTGTCGATTGAGGCGCTGCGGCAGCGGAATGTCCCCATTCATGGCGTCGCCTTCATCGGCGAACCACAGGAGGACAGCGAGAATATCATCGCCGCTCTTGGCAAGGTCCGCAGGCTGGGGCGCCTTCCCCGGCTGGACGATCTGACGGCGGAGACGCTCTCCACCGCCTTCGACGCGGCTTTCCCTTCTGGAACTTTCACATGACCGACAGCCCGGTTTGGCACCCCTTCACGCAACATGGCCTGCAGGAGCCGATCCCGCTCGTCACCCATGCGGAGGGGGCCGCGCTGCACACAGCCGACGGGCGCCGCATTATCGACGGCATATCATCCTGGTGGGTCACGACCCACGGTCATGGCAATCCGCGCATCATGCAGGCCATCGCCGATCAGACGCGGCGCCTTGATCAGATCATTTTCGCAGGATGGACGCACCAGCCTGCGGAGGATCTGGCGCGCGGGCTGCTGGAGATCATGCCGCCCGAACTGACGCGGGTGTTCTTTTCCGATTCCGGCTCTACCAGCGTCGAGGTCGCGCTGAAAATGGCGCTTGGATATTGGCACGCTCAAGAAACCAGGCGAAACCGCATCATCGTTCTGGAACACAGCTATCATGGCGACACCATCGGCGCGATGTCGGTCGGCGCGCGCGGTGTTTTCAATCAGGCCTATGATGCGCTGCTGTTCGATGTGGTGACCGTACCGTTTCCGGCGCCGGGACGGGAACAGGGAACGCTGGATGCGCTGGAACGCGCATGCGCCGACGATGCCGCCGCCTTCATCGTCGAACCATTGGTGCTGGGCGCGGGCGGCATGCTGTTCTACCCGCCGGAAATTCTCGCGCGGATGCACGAAATCTGTCGCCGCCACGAAACGATCTTCATCGCCGACGAGGTAATGACGGGCTGGGGCCGCACGGGAACGCTGCTCGCCTGCGAACAGGCGGGAATCGTCCCCGATATCCTCTGCCTGTCAAAGGGGCTGACCGGCGGCGCAATCCCCCTTGCCGTCACCATGGCGAGCGAACCCATCTATCAGGCGCATTATTCGACGGACCGGGCGCGGATGTTCTTTCATTCGTCCAGCTATACCGCCAATCCCATTGCCTGCGCGGCGGGCAATGCCAATCTCGCCATCTGGCGAGAGGAGCCGGTGAGAGAGCGGATTGCAGGCCTGGGGGAACGACAGCAGGCCGGCCTCGACCTCCTGGCGGACACGCCGGGCATCGTGAATACCCGGCGGTGCGGAACGATCCTGGCGTGCGAGATTGGCGATGGCAGCGGCTATATGAATGCCGCCGCACCGTCGCTGTTGGCATTTTTCAGGGACCGCGACCTGCTGCTCAGGCCGCTCGGCAACACGGTCTATGTCATGCCGCCCTTTTGCATTGGCGATGATGATCTGGGCCTGCTGCACCGCGCGATCGCGGAGGCAGCGAGTCTCGGCACCTGATATTGGGCCCAGCGCCCTCAGCTATGCGCGAAAATATCTACCTGGTCCCACCCCAGCAGGTCCAGTTCGGCGCGTATCGGCAGGAAATCGAAACATGACTGCGCCAGCGCCGTGCGCCCCTCGCGGGCCAGGCGTTCGTCCAGCACCTGCTTGATCTCGTGCAGATAGCGGACGTCGGATGCGGCATATTCGACCTGTGCATCGGACAGGCGCGGCGCGCCCCAATCGGACGATTGCTGCTTCTTCGACATGTCCTGGCCGATCGTTTCACGCGCCAGCTCTGCCAGTCCGTGACGATCCGTATAGGTGCGGATCAGCTTCGACACGATCTTCGTGCAATAGACGGGCGCCATGGTGACGCCCAGCCAGCGCTTCACCGCCGCAATGTCGAACCGTGCGAAATGCAGGATCTTCAGGCGGTTCTGATCGGCCAGCAGCGCCTTCAGCACCGGTGCATTATATTCGCCCCGGTCCAGGCGGACCAGATGTTCGTCCGGGCCGCCATTGGACAGCTGAACCACGCACAGGCGGTCCCTGTGCGGGTTCAGGCCCATCGCCTCGCAATCGACGGCTATCGAACCGCTACTGCCGAAGACGCCTTGGGGCAGGTCGCCCTCGTGCAGATATGCGGTCATCGATGTGGAGTCCTGCTAGATAAAAGTCGGGAAATCAGATGACTTCGATCTGGTCCACGGAAACACGCCCACGCCGGTCGCGTGCCAGTTCAAAGGAGACTTTCTGTCCCTCCGTCAGGCTTTGCAGGCCGCTGCGTTCCACTGCGCTGATGTGCACGAATGCGTCGGGCTGTCCATCATCGCGCGAAACGAATCCGAAGCCCTTCATCGCGTTGAAGAACTTGACCGTGCCATCGACGCGTTCGCCGGGCGTGAAGTCGACGTCTTCGTCACGATTGCCGCCGCCCTGTCCATGTCCGCCGCGATCTTCGCGCGGTGCACGGGCGGGTGCCGCAACCGGCTCGCCCTCGATCTGCAGTTCGGTCGCGCTCAGGCGGCCGCCCTTGTCGATCAGCTCGAACTGAACCGGCTGGCCCTCGCCAAGCGACGTATGACCTGCACGCTCCACGGCGCTGATGTGGACGAAGACGTCCTCGCCCTCGTCACGCGCGATAAAGCCGAAACCCTTGGTCGGGTTGAACCACTTTACGGTGCCGCTGGCTTGGCCGAGTGACATGCCGGCATCGCGGCCACCGCCGCCGCCGCCGCCACCGCGATAGCCACCGCCACCGCCGCCGCCGCCGTAACCGCCCCCACGATCACCGCCGCCATAACCGCCGCCCTGATCGAATCCGCCGCCGCCAAAGCCGCCGCGGTCGTAACCGCCGCCGCCACCGCCGCCGTAGGAATCATTGCCGCCGTAAAAATCCCCGCCACCACCGTGACGATCCCGATCACCCCGGCCGCGCCGGCGTCCCTCATAACCCATTTAATTCAGTCCATCTCTTCATTCGTGCCGGCGGGCGCGATCCGTGCCGGTAGCCTTCTCTTGTTCGTCCGCCTTTTGCGGGTCGCCTCGAAGCCTCATTCACTACTTTGCTACGTAACAGCCCCTCGCACCGCGAGGCCCGACTCGCACCACCTGACACGAGCAGCTTTCTGGCATAACGCATAAACGACGCAACGAACAGGTATTTATGGATCGCCCTCTCGGGCGCCCTTCTCCGCCTCTCACAAACCTCCGCTTGCAGACGGGGCGGCATGGCCGTACCTCCGTCGGCGCATATATTCTGGGGGAGAGCCTATCATGTTCCGCATTGCCGCCACCTTGGCCGCATTTCTTCTGGCGACGCCGGGACTCGCACAGACCTATACCATCCACGCCGGGTCGCTGATCGCCGATGCGGCAGAGGCGCCGCGTGGCCCTTCCACCATAACGGTCACGGATGGGCGCATTGCCGCCATCGCCGATGGGCTGCAGCCAGCGCCCGCCGGGGCGACGCTGGTGGATCTGTCGGCGCTGACCGTGATGCCCGGCCTGATCGATTCGCATGTCCATCTGGAGGGGGATCATGACACCAAATACGAGCAGGGCTTCATCGATACGGACGAATATGGCGTCACTGTCGGGCTGAAGAACGCGCGCCGGTCGCTGGACGCTGGTATGACCACCGTTCGCGATCTGGGCAGCGCACCGCAGACCATGTTCGCCGTTCGCCGCGCCATTGATGAGGGGTTGCACGAGGGGCCGCGCATTCTTGCATCCGGCCCGGCCATCTCGATCATCGGCGGCCATGGCGACATGTCAAAGGCCCGGCCCGAGATACTGACGGCGATGACCGGCTATAATACCTGCACGGGGGCTATGGAGTGTTCCGAACGCGTGCGTCAATTCAGCCGCGCGGGCGCCGATGTCATAAAGATCACGGCCACGGGCGGCGTTCTGTCGCAACAGGGTCGCGGCCTCGAAGCGCATTTCACCGATGAGGAGATGCGCGCCATCGCGTCGACGGCGGGTTCGCTCGGCCTGAAGGTCGCGGCCCATGCCCATGGCGCACGCGGTATAGAGGCGGCGGCCCGCGCCGGCATCACCTCCATCGAACATGGCACCTTCGTCGACGAGGCCGGTATCGAGGCGATGAAGGAGAACGGCACCTGGTACGTCCCGACGCTGATGGCCTATCGCGGGATAGAGGAGCAGCTGGGCACCGGCATCTATACTCCCGTTGTCGAGGACAAGATTCGCCAGACCATGGAATATGTCGGCAAGGGGCTGAACGCGGCCTACCGCGCCGGCGTCCCCATCGCATTCGGCACCGATTCCGGCGTCTATGCCCATGGCCGCAATAATGAGGAGGCGGCAATGATGGTCGAACGTGGCGGAATGCCGCCCCGCGCGGTTCTGGTCGCGGCCACCAAAGGCGCGGCGGATCTCCTTGGTATCGCCGATGAGACCGGCACCCTCGAAGCCGGAAAATCGGCCGATCTGATCGCCGTGGAGGGGAACCCGGTGGAGGATATTCGCGCACTTGAAAATATCCGCTATGTCATGGCGCGCGGCCGCGAACACACGATCGGCGAATAAGCGCGCACCTTTCTAACCCACCAAAGGAAATCCAATGCTCTTCCGTCCGTCCATGATTGCTCTTGCCGCGGCGGGCCTCGCCGGTTGTGCGACGGTGCCGATGAATGAAGGGCAAGAGGGTGTCGCAACCCCCTCCGCCAATGCGGCTGCCCCGGCCCCGGCCATGACCGAGGCTGCGGCGCATACCGCCCTCTACGCCTTGTTCGAGCGCAGCGACGAGGATGATTTGCGGCGCAATCCCATGACGGCGCTGTTTCGCGGCGACATGCGCTATGCCGACCGCCTGGGCGATTATATTACCGACGCATATTATGCGGGGGAGCGAGCGGCGGCGGAGGCCGAACTGGCGGCGCTGCGACAGATCCCGCGCGATGCGCTGTCAGAGGCGGACAAGATCGCCTATGACGTCTTCGAATATAATAAGGAGGACGAGCTACGCGCTCTGTCGGACGAGATACTGGCGCTGACCGCCGTTCGCCCGATCAGCGGGTTTCAGGGCATCCACACATTCTACCCGGTGCTGGCGGGCGGCCAGGGCGCGGCCCCGTTCAAGACGGTGGAGGATTACGAGAACAATCTCAGCCGCAATCGCGATTTCGTCATCATGCTCGATCGGTCGCTGGCGCGCTTTCGGGAGGGGCAGGCGACCGGCGTCTATGAATCCAAGCTGTCGATCCGCAATGTGATAGAACAGCTTGAAGCGCAATTGGCTCAGGCGCCGCGTTCATCGCCCTATTATGCCCCGGTTCTGGCCTTCCCGGCCAGCCTGCCAAAGGCGGACAAGGACCGGCTGGCTGCGGCCTATCTCTCCTCGATCGAGGATGACATTTATCCCGCCTATCGCCGTATGCGAGATTACCTCGCCAGCGAATATCTGCCCAATGCCCGCGAAGAGGTGGGCCTCGGTACGATGAAGGGCGGCGAGGAACTCTATAATCAGCTGCTGCAGTCGACGACGACGCTGCCCCTGACCGCTGATTATATCCACGATCTCGGCCTCAGCGAGGTTGCCCGCATCACACAGGAAATGGAGCGGGTGAAGACAGAGGTCGGCTTTGCCGGTTCGCTGTCCGATTTCTTCGAATTCATCCGCACCGATCCGCAGTTCAAGCCGGCAAGCCGCGAATGGCTGGGCGAGCGCTATTACGAGATCGGCGCCGAAGTCGACAAACGCATCGGCGAACAATTCTCGACGATCCCGAAAAGTCCGCTGGAAATCCGCGCGGTCGAGCCGTTCCGCGAGAAAAACGCGGCCGGCGGTTCCTATAATGGCGGCACGCCGGATGGTTCGCGGCCGGGCGTCTTCTATTATAACGCCTATAATCTCGATGAACGGCTGACGCCGGGCATGGAAACGCTGTATCTGCACGAGGGGTCGCCCGGCCACCATTTCCAGATCAGCCTTGCGCAGGAACAGACGGAACTGCCCAGTTTCATGCGCTTTGGCGGCAACACCGCCTTTGTGGAGGGGTGGGCGCTCTACGCCGAAACGCTGGGTGATGAGCTTGGCCTCTTCACGGACCCCTATCAGCGCTTCGGCCATCTGAACGATGAAATGCTGCGCGCCATGCGGCTGGTCGTCGATACCGGCCTACATTCGAAGAACTGGAGCCGGGATCAGAGCATTGAATATATGCTCGCCAATTCCGGCATGACCCGCACGGAGGCGGTGGCAGAGGTGGAACGCTATATCGCCATTCCCAGCCAGGCCGTCGCCTACAAGATCGGCGCATTGAAGATTCAGGAGCTGAAGGCACGCGCGCGGGCCGCGCTGGGCGACCGGTTCGATCCGCGTGAATTCCATGCGCAGGTGCTGATGACGGGGGCGCTGCCGCTGCCGGTGCTGGAGCGGAAGATTGACGATTGGATCGCGGACAAGGGCGTCCCTGCCGCAGCGGCGGGTGGCCAGTCTAGCTGAGGGCCAGTCTGGCTGTGAGGGCCAGTCTAGCTGAGCAATGGTCTAGCTGAGCGACTGGGCGCCGTTTTCGGGCGGCATCCAGGCCGACACGCGGCGCAGGATCTCCATTTCGCGCTCGGTAAGCGGCTGCGTTTCCGCATGCGCGATGGCGGCATCGGCTTCCGCTCGCGCGGCTGCGCCGAACAGGCCCACATGCGACAGTGCGATCAGCTCCAGATTGCGCTGTATGCGTGTGTGCACTTCGATCGTCGCGGCGGCATCGCGGGCGATTGCATTGAAAAAGTCGCGGAACAGTGCGGCCATGTCCAGATCGGGCGCATAAACATTGTCGAAAAGGTCGCTCTCCGCGTTTCCCGCGCCGTCCGCATAGGCCAGGAACACGCGCACGCCGGACCCAAGCACGTTGATGGCGGTGCCGGGATCGTTCACCGCCGGGCTTAATGCGCGACTTGCAATTTCCGACAGGACGACCAGGCCGAAGCGTGGATCCTGATCGTAATTGCGATCATGCCCGATGCTGAACGCGGCCATGACCCGGTCTCGTCGTTCGCCGCCCAATTCGGGCACCGTGTAGGCGATAGGTGTGCTGCGCGTCACGAACCGGCCCGGCAGTTGCACGATATGCACCTCGACTTCGCAATCGTCGCAGATTTCCTGCAGATCCTTGATGTCAATATGCTGCACATATCCCGCCCTTTCGACATAAATGGGCGCGGCATCCTCCGGAATGTCGATGGCGGGCCTTGCGCCCAATCGGGGGCGGCGCCCCCAATTCTCGGCGGAGGCCATGGCCCGCTTTTCGACGCGCGTCGTGGTATCGGCCACCCGACCGAAATAGTTCAGCTCCTCGATCCAGCGCAGCAGCGCGGCGACGACGATGAAGATGACGGCCAATGTCGCGAAAAACAGGATGACGCGCCCGTTGGAGCCATAAATATTCGCGGCCAGCCCAACGATGCCGACGATTGAAAACAGGAAGGTGCCGATAAAGGTGGACAGCGTATTTGTGGCCACGCTGTCGGTGATCAGCAATTGCGTGGCGCGGGGCGTCACATTGCTGGTCGCGCTGCCATAGGCGGACACCATGATGGACAGGGAAAAGGTCGTCACCGCCAGCATGGAGGAGGCGAGGATGTTGAGGATATTGCCGACCGATCCGGACGCCAGCTTCAATTCCCAGGATGCGGGCATATAGGGACCGGCGACCACCGCCAGCAGCGCGGTCAGCACGGCCGCCACGCTGAACATCGTCGCACGCACCCACATGCGCTTGCCGAACTGCCGAAATAGCCAGCGGCCCCGGCCGATCAGATAATCCCCCGTGGATGCCGACATGTCTCTCTCTCTCTACTCGCCCGCCGGGGCGGCGGCTCTCGAAAGCTGCGGTTTCATATTGGGCGCCACATAAACAACGTTACTGCCCGCGCATCGCGCCCTCGTAAAGCGCGCGATAGCTGGCGATCATGCCCGCCTCGTCATATTCGGAGCGTACTTTTGTCCGGTTCGCCGCGCCGACGGTCGCGCGCAGCTGCGCATCCCCCATCAGGCGCGCCAGTCCCCGGCCCAGCGCCTCGGCATCCGCCGTGCGCGCCAGCAGCGGCCGGTTCTCGGCGGCGACAATCCCCTCTATGTCGCCGACCCGCGTCGACGCCGCGGGCAGCCCCGCCGCCATCGCCTCGACCAGGCTGATCGGAAACTGCTCGCTGTCCGAGGACAGGGCAAAGATGTCGAACAGGCCGACATATCGCGATGGATCGGCCAGGAATCCCGGCATGACCAGGCGATCCGCGACGCCCGCCCGCACCGCCGCTTCCTCGATCCTTTGCCGTTCGGGTCCATCGCCCACGATCACCAGGCGCGCGGGAATTTGGGCCATCTGTGTCGCAAACGCGAACGCCTCCACCAGGCGCGGCAGGTTCTTGACCGGTCGCAGGCCCGCCAGCGTCCCGACGATGATTTCCCCGTCCCGCTTGTCGAGGCCGGGAATCGCATCGGCGGCGGGCGCCTTCTCGAACCGTGTGGTGTCGATGCCGTTCGGAATCCGCATGACGCGGGATCGCGGCTGCCGCCACTGCCCCAGCGCCAGCCCCTCCAGCAATTGCGACGGCACCACCAGCCGCTCCACGCAGGGCAGCGCCGCCCGCCGGTAGAGAACACGCAAGGGCTTCTGGCGAACCCGCTCATCCTCGTTGAAGCCGTCCTCGTGATGGATCAGCGGCGTCGTGCCGAACAGCCGCCGCGCCAGCACCGCATCCATCGCACCGAAATTATAACTCAGCGCCAGCGCATAGCCGCCCTCGTCAATCGCTTTCGCCAGCCGCTTCAGCCGCGCCGGGGTCGGTTTCCCGGCCAGCGGCGGAAATTCCGTCAGCAGGCGCGCGTCGATACCGGGATCAACCGCGTCGCGTGCGCGCGTCGCAGAGGGAACGGCGGAAACAATATCATGCTGAAATGCATCGCCGAACGCGTTCATCAGCCGTACCGCACGCGCCTCCTTCCCGCCCAGGTCGAATGTGGAATGCAGGTGCAGGATGCGGGGCGGTGCCATCGCTCATCCTATAGGCGGGCAGTAGTAGCGTATAAAGGGATGCCGCATTAAAGCGCGCGCAATGGGCGCTCTTTATCTGATCCGCGACGACGATCGTGCTGGCGAACGGCTGGACGCCGCGCGCGCGCAATTTGCACGTCATGGGTTCGGCACGACCACGCCCATAGGCGGCGCGGGCTTTACCGGTTTCCATGCCGCCCCCTTTCACGGCGGCCCCGACAGTTTCCATGCGGACGGGGACGACGTCATCGCCGTCGCCGGCACGCTCAGCTATGATCGGAAACTGGGGCGACCGGCGCTGTCGGCGCTGCTCCGGGATTTTCAGTTTCCCTATACGGACTGGACCCGCCTGCACGGACAGTTCATTCTTTTTGTACGAAAAAATGGCCGCGCCTATCTGCTGACTGACTATTTCGCCGCGTTCCAGCTGTTCCATGACGCCGATCACGACATGTTCTCGACCAGTTTTCTGGCGGCGGCGAAGAGCCTGGACCGGGTCAGCTTCCAGGCGCAGGGCGTTTACGAATTCGCCTTCAACGTATTTCCCACCGGCAATGACACTGTCCTGCGGGAATTGCAGCGCCTCGGCCCCCGGCGCCAGCTGGAACTGGGGCAGACGGTAAAGGCCATTGAGGTCGAGAAGCCTTTGCCGGAAACCGCGACGCAGGAACCGCTGCAGGATCGTGTCGAACGAACCGCGACGCAGTTGCGTGCCCTCATTGCGCCCTTCGCCGAATATTATGGCGACAAGATACAATGTCCCCTGTCCGGCGGGCTCGATTCGCGGCTGGCCCTGTCGCTGCTGCGTGATGCCGGCGTACGCCCGCACGTTTACGTCTACGGGGCGCCGCACCTGCCCGATGTGCAGATCGCGAAAAAGATCGCCGAGGGCGAGGGGTTCGACTTCGAAATCTTCGAAAAGGCGAAGCATGCGCGCATCACCCCCGATGATTTCGCGGAAACCGTAGAGCGCAATTTCCACGAAACCGACGCCCTCGTCACCGATGGCGGACTGTTCGACAATGGCGGCAATGCAGAGGCGCGCCACGCACGCCAGCGCAATGGCCAGCTTGCCGTTTCGGGTGGCTGCGGAGAGGTTTTCCGCAATTTCTTCTATCTCGCCGATCGCCGCATGACGGCGCGCGATGTCGTCGGCGCCTTTTTCGCGCGTTACACGCAAGGCGATGTCGTGCCAGATTTCGATGCCGACCGGTTTCTCGGCAATCTGGAGGCGAAGGCCCTGCGCGCGGTGGGCGAACAATATGCTGGCGACCGCCTGCCGCGCCCGGTGATCGAGCAGCTTTATCCGCGCATGCGTTGCCGGTCCTTCTTTGGCCGGGAAATCAGCCTCGTCGGGCGTCAGGGCGGCTATCTGATGCCCTTTTTCGACCATCAGATCGTCGCGGCGGCGCTGACCCTTCCCATCTCTCTCAAAAATGCGGGGAAATTCGAATCGGCGCTTCTCGTGCATATCGATCCGAAACTTGCGTCCTATCCGTCGACCTATGGCTATTCCTTCGACACGGCGCCCACCTATCAGCACCGCATGTCGGAATTCGGTACGCGCGTTCGGCCGCCCTGGATGCGCAAGCATTCCTATGCGCTGCGCCGTCGTCTCGGTCCTATCAGGGACGAACAAGGCGGGCTTTTGACGCCCGCCTATCTCGGTCGCGTCCTCGACCTGCATTTCCCGCACATGAGCCGCTATTTCCGCGTCCCGAACATAGAGGATAATGGCCTCTATCGGCGCGTCGCGACGCTCGAATATCTGGCGCAGCATCTGGAGGGGCGCCTGGGCTGACGCCGCCTCTGCGCCTGAATTTGACTCCTGCTCATTTCCGCCCATATCCTGAATATAGTTTTCTGGGAGATATCAATCAGTCATGGCCACCCGCGCTGACCATTCCACGCCTGAAACTCGCGTCCGCCGCTATGATCCGGCGGAAACGCGGCAGCGCGTGCTTGAGGCGGCGAACGAATTGTTTTCGCGCAATGGTTTCGCAAAGACGGGAACGGCCGACATCGCCCGCGCTGCGGACGTTTCGGAAGGGTCGATTTTCTATCATTTCGGTTCGAAGCGCGCCCTGCAGGAGGAGCTTGGCCGCTGCTATGGCGAACGCATGTGCCTTGCCATGCAGTGCGACGACCGGCTGCAGGATATTCATCCCGGCATCACCATCAGGCGTTGTTTTCAATATTGCGAAACCCATAAAACGTGGGAAGACCTGGTGCAGGCGAACAGCACCGACGGAACGAAAGCGGGGATGTCCAGCAATCCCGATGCGGAGTCTTTCTATCGCGCCGCACGCCAGGTCGTCGTCGACTGGATGGAACGCCAATATGAGGCGATGAAGCAGGAACGCGGCCTGTCACACCTGAACGCGCCCATCGCCGCGGCATTGACCTGCGGCGTCGTCGGCGATGCGCTGGACCTGGCGTTCCGCCCCGACATGAGCCCCGAAATGCGGCAGGAGGTAGAGGAAGAGGCGGTGCGCTTCGTCTGCGCGGCTTGCGGCGTCGAATGCCCCTCGGTGCGGGAAACGCCAGTGGCGGCACGTGCGGGCGCTGCACCGGCTTGACGGAGTATCGCGCCGATCCGGCGATCCTGACACTGGGCGAGCGATTCTTTGCGCCTGTCGAGGCGGCGGACTTTCCTGAAACGCGGCTTCGCTTCCGCAATGACCGCGCGGCGGAAACGGTGGGCCTCGCGACGCTGACCGATGCGGAATGGACCGATCATTTCGGGCGCTTTCGACCGCTTGCCGGCAATCTGCAGCAGCCGCTCGCGCTGGCCTATCACGGTCATCAATTCCGCACCTATAATCCCGACATAGGCGACGGCCGCGGTTTCCTGTTCGCCCAGATGCGCGATGATCGCGACCGGTTGATGGACCTCGGCACAAAGGGGTCCGGCCGCACGCCATACAGCCGGACCGGCGATGGCCGTCTGACATTGAAGGGCGGCGTCCGCGAAATCCTCGCCACCGAAATGCTGGATGCCCTCGGCGTCGATACCAGCCGTACGCTCAGCCTGATCGAAACAGGCGAGCCGCTGATGCGCGGCGACGAGCCCAGCCCGACCCGCTCGGCGGTCATGGTGCGGCTCAGCCATGGCCATATTCGCTACGGCACGTTCCAGCGGCTCGCTTATGAAGGCGACGGCGCCGCCATCGAACAGTTGATCGACTATTGCCTGCAGCAATTCGTTCCGGACGGCGGGAAAGACGCCGCCGATCGATATGCCGCCCTGATGGATCATGCCGTATCGGGCGCGGCGCGTCTGGCGGCCAGTTACCGCGTGGCGGGGTTCGTCCACGGCGTTCTCAACACCGACAATATCAACATAACGGGCGAAAGCTTCGATTATGGGCCATGGCGGTTCGCGCCCCGCTGGGACGGCGAATTCACCGCCGCCTATTTCGATCAGTTCGGGCTCTATTCCTTTGGCCGCCAGGCAGAGGCGCTGCAGTGGAATGTTCACCAGCTGGCTCTGGCATTGCGCACGGTGGCGGGCGCGGACAGCCTGATCCCGGCGCTACAGGATTATCCCGAACGCTACGATGCGGCGTTGATCGATGGCATTCTCGACCGGCTGGGGCTTTCCTCAGGTCCGGATGATGCGGCGCTCGTGCGGGCATGGGAGGCGGCGCTGGCGGCCAGCGACATTGAACCCGACCGCGCCTTTTTCGACTGGCGCGGCGGCACGCGACGGAACGATCATCCAGCCTATCGGGAACCCGCCTTTGCGGCGTTCGAGGCGGCGGTCTCCACCTACCGCGCCCGTCCCGGCGCGCTCGACCACCCCTATTGGAACGATGCCGCGCCCTGTTCCATGCTGATAGAGGAAATGGAATCGCTGTGGACGCCCATCGCCGAAAATGACGACTGGCAGCCGCTCTATGACAAGGTCGAGGCGATCCGTCGCATGGGTGCCGCGCACCAAAGCTGACGGACCCGCTTTGTTCCGGCTATAAGCGCGTTCATGCCGGCCGAATCCCCCGACAGCGAAGAGGGCGCCCTCATTCGCAAGATCATCCATGTCGACATGGATGCCTTCTTCGCCAGTGTTGAACAGCGCGACAATCCGGCGTTGCGAGGAAAGCCTGTCGCGGTCGGCGGATCAAAAGCGCGCGGCGTCGTGGCGGCGGCCAGTTACGAGGCACGGCCCTTTGGCGTGCGCTCCGCCATGCCATCCGTCACGGCCGCCCGGCTTTGCCCCGACCTTGTTTTCGTAAAGGCACGGTTCGAGGTTTATCGGGAGGTTTCGGGCCAGGTACGGGATATTTTCCGGTCCTATACGCCGCTGGTGGAGCCGCTATCGCTCGACGAGGCCTATCTGGATGTCACCGCCCTCGACCGTCCCGCCACCGAAATCGCCAGGGAAATCCGTGCCCGCATTCATCAGGTCACCGGCCTGACGGCATCGGCGGGAGTCTCCTACAATAAATTCCTCGCAAAGCTGGCAAGCGACCAGAACAAGCCGGACGGGCTGTGCGTCATCCGTCCGCAGCAGGGCGCCGCCTTCGTCCAGTCTTTGCCGGTAAAGCGTTTCCACGGCGTCGGCCCGGTGACGCAGGCAAGGATGCAGCGGCTGGGGATCGAAACCGGCGCGGACCTTGCTGCGCAGAGCATGGAGTTTCTCAGAACGCATTTCCGTAGCTCGGCGGAATATTATTACCGTGCCGCGCGCGGCCTCGATGACCGCCCGGTACGCGCCAGCCGCACGCGCAAATCGATCGGTGCCGAGCGCACCTTTTCCGAGGATCTGTCAGAAGAGGAAGACCTCACCGCCGCTCTCGACCGCGTCGTTGGTGCCGTCTGGGAACGCATCGCCGCACAGCAGGCGGCCGGCCGGACCATCACCCTGAAAATGAAGTTCCAGGACTTTCATCAGATCACGCGCGCGCAAAGTTTCGCCACCCCGGTCTCGGATCGCGACACCTTCGCCCGCGTGGGCCGCGATTTGCTGTACGCGCAATTGCCCGTGTCAAAGGGTGTGCGGCTATTGGGGCTCACCCTTTCCGGTCTTTCCGGCGTACCGAAAACCCGGACCGCGCGCGAACAGCTCGATCTGGGCATCGAGTAAATCCGCGCGCAACCGGACACATTCCTATTATGCGAAGTGCACACGAACCGGACAGATTTGTGTCCCGGCGAACACGCTGCAGGAAAATTCGACCGGGAAACCGCTAATTTTCTTTGAAAAATAGGATTTCGGATGGGATTCTCTTTCCGCCGGATCCTTCTCATCGCCGCTACCAGGTCGCGCCCCCATTGCTTTCCAAGCGCTCCCGGCCTCGCACCCGCCCCCTCGCGCGCGCATGCGCGCTGAGTGTGCGGTTTGTCCGGTTCCCTTGCTGTCCGGTTCTTCTCATCCCCCTCCCATTGGGGCAAAGCCGCCGCATGATGGACTTCATTCGTAAGAACGCGCGCTGGCTGTTCGGCGGCTTTCTGCTCACCTTCTTCTCCTCCTTTGGCCAGACCTTTTTCATCGGTCTCTCCGGGGAGGAGCTGCGCGCGAAATTTTCCCTGACGGATGGCGAGTTCGGGTTGATGTACATGACCGCCACGCTGGCCAGCGCGGCGACGCTTCCTTTTCTCGGCCGCACACTCGATCTGATGCCGGGGCGGCGGGTGATCCTGTTCGTCATTCCGTGTCTTGCGGCGGCATGTATCCTGATCGCTTATGCGCCCAGCTTTCTGATTGCGCTGCTTGCCCTCTATCTTCTGCGGCTTTTCGGGCAGGGCATGATGACCCATACCGCGCTGACGGAAATTGGGCGCTGGTTCGCGGCGGGGCGCGGCAGGGCGACATCGCTGGTCGTCCCCGGTCATCAGGCGGGGGAGGCTCTGCTTCCCGCCAGCTTCGTGCTCATCTCCGCCGCGGCGGGCTGGCAGCTCACCTGGGTCGTGGCGGCGGCGTTATTGATCCTCGTGGCCCTTCCCGCCGTTTCTTTCCTGTTCGCCCGCGAGCGTATTCCGGCGGAAAACATGACGGGCATGGAAAGGGAACGCACCGCACGCGACTGGACGCGCGCAGAGGTGATGCGCGATCCGTGGTTCTATGCGCTGCTGGTGGGCGTGCTGGCGCCGCCGTTCATCGGGACCACCGTCTTCTTTCACCAGGATTATTTCATCGAATTGCGCGGCTATGACCCGCTGGCCTTTGCCGCCGCCTTTCCGATCATGGCGGTAACGACCATCGTCTTTTCGCTGATCTGCGGCGGCCTGATCGATCGCTTCGGTGCGGTGCGCATCCTGCCTTTCTTTCTTTGGCCGCTGGTGCTGGCCAGTGCCGCGGCAGGGCTGCTCACCCCCGTCTGGGGCATCTATATCTTCATGTTCCTGCTGGGGATCAGTTATGGCTTCACATCCACCTTGTTCGGCGCCCTCTGGCCAGAGGTCTATGGCGTGGCGAATCTGGGGGGCATTCGCGCAATCATCGTGTCGGCGATGGTCTTTGCAACCGCACTCGGCCCCGGCCTGACCGGCTATTTGATCGATCTGGGCGTCGAACTGCCCGGACAGTTGCTGTGGATGAGCGGCTGGTGCATCGCCGCCAGCATCCTTCTGGCAATCGCCGCGAAACCCCTTGCCCGGCGCGTGCCACACTAACCATGCGCGTCGCGGAGTTTCGGGATTTATGGCTTGCCATTTCGCCAGCCCTGCTTATGCGACTGCGCATCCGTCGGACCTGGACTTTGATCCGGGTGGCTCGGCCCGGCGCCTATCCCCGGGATAACCTCAAGCTCTTTCCAGTACCGATGTAGATGTGCTCTCGCATAGCCTTGGCTGCTTCTGGAAATCGTTAAATTCCATGCTGATTCCCCTGTCGTGGCTCGCCACGCGGAAGGGCGAGCTACGGAAATTGTGGAAATTCAAGATTATGTTGATGATGTTCGCCCTCACTCCGGCCGGAACTCGCCCCGGTGATATCCTGCCCATTAATGGGCGAGGGTGAAAATGATGTTCAATCTGGCTTCGCTAAAGCAGGAATGGCTTTCGAATCCGCGCGCCGACATATTGGCCGGGATCGTGGTTGCCCTTGCGCTCATTCCAGAGGCGATCGGTTTTTCCATCATCGCCGGCGTCGATCCGCGCATTGGCCTTTATGCGTCCTTTTCAATAGCTGTCATCATAGCGCTGGTGGGCGGGCGACCCGGCATGATTTCGGCGGCCACGGCGGCAATTGCCGTTCTGGTGGTGCCGCTGGTCCGGGACTACGGCGTCGAATATCTGTTCGTCGCCACGATCCTGATGGGCATCATTCAGATGATCGCGGGTTTCCTGCGCATGCACCTGTTGATGCAATATGTTTCCCGCTCCGTCATCACCGGCTTCGTCAACGCGCTCGCCATTCTGATTTTCATGGCGCAGCTGCCGGAACTGACCGGCGTTCCGCCCTTGACCTATGTTCTGGTCGCGGCGGGGCTAGCCATCATCTATCTGCTGCCGCGGCTGACCAAAGCGGTCCCGTCACCGCTGATCGCCATCATCATCCTGACCATCCTGGTATATTATGTCGGCTTCGACGTGCGCACCGTCGGCGATATGGGCGAACTGCCGGATTCGCTGCCCGCCTTCTTGATACCCGACGTTCCCCTGACGCTTGAGACGGTGCAGATCGTCCTTCCTTATTCCCTGACCATGGCGGCGGTCGGGTTGCTGGAATCGATGATGACGGCACAGATCGTCGACGACCTGACCGACACCCCGTCGGATAAGCAGCGGGAAATGAAGGGCCAGGGCATCGCGAACTTCGTCACCGGGTTTTTTGGCGGCATGGGCGGCTGCGCCATGATCGGACAGTCGGTCATCAACGTAAAATCGGGGGGTCTGACTCGGCTGTCCACCATGACGGCCGGCACATTCCTATTGTTCCTGATCCTGGTTCTGGGCGGGCTGGTTGCCGAAATTCCGATGGCGGCGCTTGTCGCCGTCATGATCATGGTATCGATCGGCACATTTTCGTGGCGGTCCATTCGCGACATACGCCATCATCCATGGCAATCGTCGGTCGTGATGCTGGTCACCGTCGTGGTCGTCGTCTGGACGCACGATCTGGCGCGCGGCGTGTTGGCAGGCGTCATTCTGTCGGGTCTGTTCTTTGCCAGCAAGGTGAAGCGCATCTTCACGGTCGCATCCGATCTGTCGTCGGACGGAAAGACGCGCACCTACCGGGTCGCGGGGCAGGTGTTCTTTGCCTCCTCCGACACTTTTGTCGGTGCGTTCGATTTCAAGGAGGTTCTCGACCGGGTGATCATCGACGTTCGCGACGCGCATTTCTGGGATATTTCCGCGATCGGAACGCTGGACAAGGCTGTCCTGAAATTCCGTCGGGAGGGTACCGATGTGGAAATTCTTGGTCTGAACGATGCCAGCGCATCGATGGTCGAGCGTTTCGCACTACATGACAAGCCGGGCGCTGATCTGCAGCCTGGCGGACACTGAGGGAGGATTTATGGAACATGTTCTGGCCTGCGTCGATGCGTCCAGCTACGCGAACAGTGTCTGCGACCTGGCCGCCTGGGCGGCGTCGCAACTGCAATTGCCGGTGGAACTGCTGCATGTCGTGCAGCGCAAGGACCCGGTGGCGGCGCGGCATGATCTGTCGGGCGCCATCGGCCTGGGCGTCAAGTCTGACCTGATGGAAGAGCTCGTGCGGCTGGAGGAAAGCGATGCGCGGCTGCAGGTCGAACGCGGCCGCGTCCTTCTGAAATCATGCGAGGATCGTCTGCGCGGGGCCGGCGTGGAGAAGGTCACGACGCTGCACCGGCATGGCGGCATCGTCGAAACCATCGTCGAGCGCGAGGAGGATGCGCGCATTGTCGTCATCGGCAAGCGCGGCGCCAGCCACGAATTCGCCGCCGATCATATCGGGTCCAAGATCGAGCGGGTCGTCCGCACCAGCAACAAGCCCATCCTCATTGCCTCGAAAGAGGCGCATGTGCCGGAGCGCATCGTGCTTGCCTATGATGGATCGGCGGGGGCCAAGCGCGCGCTGGAGCGGCTAGCCAATTCACCGCTTTTCACCGGCCTGCCGGTTCATATCGTTATGGCGGAAAGCGAGGATGACCGGCATCGCAAGGAGTTGGCCGCCGCGGCGGAAACGCTGCAGGGCGGTCGCACGGTCGAGACCACCCTTCGTCGCGGCAAGGCGGAGGAGGTCATTTCCGCCGTCGTCGCCGACCGGCCCGGCACCATGCTGATGATGGGCGCCTATGGCCATTCGCCGCTGCGCGCCCTCATTATCGGCAGCACGACGACAAGCCTGATCCGCTCGGTGCATGTACCGGTCCTTCTGGTGCGGTAGGCATGGCAGCAGACAAGGACCATAGGCGCATTCTCATCGAACAGCAGCTTGCCGCGATCACCACTGCGCTGGGCCGCCTCGACAATGACGAATATGGCTATTGCCTGAAATGCGGAGAAGAGCTTACGCCGCGCCGACTTGACCACAATCCTGCAGTGACCACCTGCATAGACTGCCCACGGGGCGCATAGGGCCTTTTCCAATGGTCAGACAATTCATGCGGCCTCGTCAGTGTGGCATGCCAGCGCGCCGCCATGCAGGAGACTAGAATGCCATCCGACCCCTCATCCCTTTCGGCGACCGCCAGCGGCACGCAGTCCCTTGCCGGTGGCGGAACGCCCCTCCCTCGCCGCACATTTGCGATCATTTCTCACCCCGACGCCGGCAAGACCACGCTGACGGAAAAGCTGCTGCACGAGGGCGGTGCGATCAGGGAAGCGGGCGAGGTCTTCGACAAGGGGAACCGTCGCCGTCGCGCCCGTTCCGACTGGATGGCGGTGGAACAGCAGCGCGGCATTTCCGTCACCAGCTCGGTCATGACGTTCGAGCATGAGGGGGTCCGGTTCAACCTGCTCGACACGCCCGGGCACGAGGATTTCTCTGAGGATACCTATCGCACCCTGACCGCCGTCGATTGCGCCGTGATGGTGATCGACGCGGCAAAGGGCATCGAATCGCGCACGCTGAAGCTGTTTGAGGTGTGCCGCCTGCGGAATATCCCCATCATCACTTTCATCAACAAGATTGACCGCGAAGGGCTTTCAGCCTTCGAGTTGCTGGATGAAATCGCCGACAAGCTCGCTCTCGACACCGCGCCCATGGCATGGCCGATCGGCATGGGCGGCCTGTTTCAGGGACTATATTCGTTCGAGGAAAAGCGCGTCTGGCTGGCCGACAAAAGCGGCGGCGCCCTGGATCCACAGGGGATCGACGTCACCGGCCTGGACGATCCGCGCCTGACCAGCGCGCTAACAAGCACGGCGACGGGGCCGGCGCAGGAATCGCTTCTGGCCGACGCAAAGCTGGCCACAGAGGCTTATCCGTCCTTCTCGCAAGCGGAATTTCTGCAGGGCGACCTGACGCCCGTCTATTTCGGCAGCGCGCTGCGCCAATATGGCATTGCTTCGCTGCTGGCGGCGCTGTTGCACCATTCGCCGCCGCCGCGGACGCAGCCGGCCACCCCGGAACCCGTCGACCCGGATACCGATCAGGTTTCCGGCTTCGTATTCAAGATACAGGCAAACATGGACCCCAATCATCGCGACCGTGTCGCGTTCCTGCGCATATGTTCTGGAACGCTGAAGCGCGGCATGAAGCTGGGCAATAGCCGGACCGGCAAGAAGCTGGGCCTGCATAATCCCATCTCCTTTCTGGCGCGCGACCGCGAACTGACGGAGGAGGCGCGGCCCGGGGACATTATCGGCCTGCCGAACCACGGTACGTTGCGCGTCGGCGACACGCTGACAGAACGCGGGGGCATCGCCTTTACCGGCCTGCCCGACTTCGCGCCGGAAATCCTGCGCCGGGTGCGCCTGGATGACCCCATGAAGATCAAGCAGATGCGCAAGGCGCTGCTGGATCTGGCAGAGGAAGGGCTGGCGCGGGTGTTCCGGCCACTGGTCGGGTCCAATTGGGTCGTGGGGGTGGTGGGCGCGCTACAGTTCGAGGTGATCTCAACCCGCTGCGAAGCGGAATATGGCCTCTCCATTCGCTTCGAATCGACGGAATATGAGACCGCGCGCTGGATCGAGGCCCCCGACGAAGCCGCGCAGAAGGAATTCATCGGGGCCCAGCGCCCCAATCTGGCCGAGGATGGCGACGATGCGCTGGTGTTTCTGGCGCGCAGCAACTGGGAATTGGAGCGGGTTCAGAAGGAATGGCCGAAAATCCGCTTCCTGGCGGTGCGGGAGCGTGTGCCGATACTGGAGGGCGCATAACCCTCCTGACCGGTCAACATAAACGCAGGGTGACGACCGGCAATCCGATCCATGCGGTCGCGCCCAAGGCCGCAATTGCGAGCGTAAGGGAGGTCAGCCGGATAAACCGCAGCGCCGCCGTGGCAGCGCGGAGGCGCAGCATGAACCAATAGATCAGGACACCCTGCGCCAGCATCAGCGCCAGCCATATGCCGACCAGAAAGGCGCGTTTTCCCCCGTCGCTGAGTGACCAGACACTGGGGGAGCAAAGCAGGCCGTGCGCGCCATAAAGGGCAATGAACGCCAGCGACCAGAGCGCGAAACCGGCGGCGAGGGCGGCCGCCTCGCTATTCGTCGCCGTTCCTTTCACGATGCGCCTGCCAGCGGCATCAGGTGGATGGCCGCCGCCGCAACGACGCCGCTGATGGCGGAATAGGTCCAGAAGAGAGAGAGGTTGCGCACGTCCAGGCTGCGTATCGGCGATATGAAACCAGCCCGGTTACGGGCAAGCACGAACAAGGCGCCGACCGTTCCGAGACCGGCATGGAATGCGCCATAGGCCGACAGCATCAGGACGGAGGCGGAATAGGCATGGTCCGCCGCTGGCGGCGCCAGATGGGCGGGCACGGCGATGAAACCGCCCGCCGCGGCAATCCCAGCTGCTGCTGCGATCGCCAGCCAATGCGTGCCGAGCGTGCTGCCCGCTTTGTTGGTGGCGACCGCCCGTCGGCAGGCGATCGCACCCATGACCAGTGCCGCCATCGTGATCAGGGCGACCGGCATATTCGTGTCGATCCACGTCGGTGGCGGCCAGTTGGGCGCAATGGTCCAAAGGAAAAGATAGCCGAACAACAAGGATGCAAACAGGGTGGCGTCGAACACAAGCGTGAAGATCATTCCCCACCAGGCCGGTGCCTGCTCAGTGGCAGCATGGGGGAACAGGCGCTTGTTCAGTCCCACCTCGATCAATTCGGGATCCTGCCGCAATCCCGTGTTCCACAGCCAGAAGAGCGCACAGCCCAGGATGACGCAGGCCATCAGCACGGCGCCCCAATAGACGCTGAACAGAAAGCAGAGCGCGGTGCCAACGACGGCAAGAGCGGTGAATAGCGGTACGTAAGTGGGGCCGGGCAGCAGAATGACCTGTTCGGGCTTGCCGGTTACGCCATCAACGCCCAGCGTTTCGCGCAAACCGTCGCGCCTGCCGGGCAGATAACCCCCGCCATGGGCCAGCCACGCGCCCAGATCGTCATTCAGATGAATGGGATCCCGCGACGTCACATGGGGCAGGCTGGCGAAATTATAGGCGGGGGCAGGCGTCGGCATGGCCCATTCCAATGTGCCAGACTTCCATGGATTGCTGGGCGTGTGCGGCGCAAATCGCCATTGCACCAGCAGGTCGATCAGGACGAGCGCGAAGCCGATCGTCAAAATGAACCCGCCCACGGACGAGACAAGATTTGGCATCGTCCAGCCCAGACCCTCAGCATAGGTATAAACCCGCCGGGGCATTCCCAGCAAACCCGTCAGGTGCATGATGAAAAACGTCAGATTGAACCCGATGAACACCAGCCAGAAGGCCAGCTTTCCCAGACCCTGATCCGACCGCCGGCCGCTGATCTGGGGCATCCAGTAATAAATCCCGGCCATGACGGGAAAAACGAAGCCACCCACCAGAACGTAATGCAGATGCGCCACGACGAAATGCGTGTCGTGCACCTGGCCATCAAAGGGCACCACCGCCACCATGACGCCGGTCAGCCCGCCTGCGACGAAAACGAATAGAAAGCCGTATATCCACAACATGGGCAGGGTGACCGTCGGACGCCCCTTCAGAAGCGTGGCCAGCCAGGAAAATACCTGAATTGCCGTGGGGATGACGACCAGCAGGCTTGCCGCCGAGAAGAACGCCAGGCTGAGATGCGGAATGCCCGTGGTAAACATGTGATGCACCCACAGGCCAAAGCTGATGAACGCCTGGGCGATCAGCGCCGCCACGATCCACTTATATCCGACGATGGGCCGGCCGGCGAACACGGGCAGGATCGTCGAGACGACACCTGCGGCGGGCAGGAAGATGATGTAGACTTCCGGATGACCGAACAGCCAGAACAGGTGCTGCCACAGCAGCGGATCGCCGCCCTTCGTGGGATCGAAGAACGGCAGGCCAAAGGCGCGTTCGATCTCCAGCATGATCGAACCGAGGATCAGCGGCGGAAATCCCACCAGCATCATCGCCGCCGTGATCCACAGATACCAGACCAGCAGCGGCATTTTCGACAGGGCCATGCCGCCCGTCCGCACCTTCAGCACCGTTACCATGATTTCGACGGCGGCGCAGACGGCAGAGACCTCGACCACGGTAACGCCCAGCAGCCAGATGTCGGAGTTTATCCCGGGCGAATAGGGCTTGGACGATAGCGGTGTGTACATGAACCAGCCGCTGTCGGGCGCCACGCCCAGGAGCAGGGCGGCGAGCAGGATCAAGCCGCCAAACAGGTAACACCAATAACCAAAGGCGCTGAGCCGGGGGAATGCCAGGTCGCGCGCGCCCAGCATCTTGGGCAGCATGTAAAGGGCGAACCCCTCGATCAGCGGGATGGCGAACAGGAACATCATCACGGTGCCGTGCATCGTGAACACCTGCGAATATTGCGCCGCGTCCAGGAATTGCGTGCTCGGCCCCGACAGCTGCGCGCGGATCAGCATGGCCAGAACGCCGCCCACCAGGAAGAAGGCGAGCGCGGTCACCATGAAGCGAATGCCGACAATCGTGTGATTGGTCGCCGCCAGAAAACCGAAGCGTGTCCGGGGCGGGGAATAGAGCGGCTGCAACTCGTGATGCAGGTGCAAGGCCTCGCCGTGATGCGTCTCGCTCATCTCGCCCCCAGCCAATCCAGCAGATAATTCGTCCAGCGCTCGATGATGTTTGCCGCGGGCGCGCGCCGGGGGTTCAGCACCGGCCTGTCCTCTGCCGGGCGAAGTGATGCGCCCCGCAGCGCGGCCGCATAGTCGGCAGCAGGATGCGCGCGCACCTCGAATTGCATCTGCGCATGGCCGATGCCGCAATATTCCGCGCATGTCCCGCGATAGGTGCCGGGCAGATCGGCCTGCAGGCGCAGGCGGTTCTCCTTTCCCGGGATCGCATCCATCTTGCCACCCAGGCGCGGCACCCAGAAACTGTGGATGACGTCCTCGCTGGTGATTGCCACGGTGAAGTCTTCGCCTGCGGGTACGTGGAGGACGTTCTCGGTCCGCTCCCCGCCGGGATAATCGATTGTCCATCCCCATTGCTGGGCGCGCACGCGGATAACGTCGTCGCTCCCGTCGGCCCTCGCCAGCAGCGTGTCCCCGGTCAGAAAGGCAAAGGCCATCAGGATAAGCAGCGTGACGGTGGGAAAAATCAGACCTCCGCCGATCAACAGGCGGCGACTGGATATGTTACGCAATGCCCGCTCGCGCTTCAGGGCGTAAATGGCGGTGCCAAGCACCCCCGTCAGGATGATCGCTGCACCGGCCAGCATTCCCCACCACAGGGTCGCGACATGCTGCGCGGCGGGCCCCGCAGGCTGCAGCGTGGAAAATTCCCCCGTACAGCCGGCCAGACAGACGCTGCCCGCTGTCAGAACGGTGGCCGCCGCACGGTGGCAACTCCTCGTGGTTACGGACGTTGGGGTGCCGTGACCAGATTGGACGAAGCCCGGGATCTTGGCGTCGGTTCGCGCATCGCGCTGGCCGGGCATCCCGTGCATGCGATGATGGTGACGTTCCCCATTGCACTGGTGGTCGCCACGCTTGGCGCGGACATCATGTGGTGGATGATCGGCGACCCGTTTTTCGCCAGGGTAGCGCTGTGGACCAGCGGCTGGGGCTTCGTCATGGGCGTGTTCGCAGGCATTGCCGGCACGGCGGAACTGCTCGCCGGGCCGGGTGTCAGGCGGCGCCCGGAAAGCTGGACCCATGCGGTCGCCGCGATGATGCTGCTCGCCACGATCGGCGCCAATTGGGGTTTCCGCCTTATGGATGCGCAGGCGGCGATCCTCCCGTGGGGGCTGCTCCTTTCCACAGGCGGCCTCATCTTCGTGGGCCTTGCCGGCTGGCAGGGTGGCAAGCTGGTCTTCGAACATCAGATCGGCGTCATGATAGAGGAAGACGAGGCGGGGGAGGAGGAGCCGGAAGCGGACTTTCCTGACGTTGCAGAAAGCCCGGCTCGTTGAGCCATTGCGGGAAGATTTTGTTTGAAATGTATGGCTTTGCCAGCACCAACCACAATATGGCGGCGGTGGACAAAAGGATGGTTCCCGCGACAATCATGATCCTCAGCGTCGGTCCCTCTGCCTCTTCTTCCGCCAGGTGCATCAGCGCGTAGCCATATTGAATATGGGCTATGACCAGTACGCCCACGGCCATCAGTTTCACGAACATCCACGGATGCAGTGCGTCCGCTACGAACAAAAGCGCGCCGCCCGCACCCACCGCCAGAAACGCGGCCGGTGAGACGATCCCCATATATGCAAACCGGCTGCCCATCCGCACACGCGCAAAATCCTGGCTGTCCCGCACCTTGTGATGGTTCAGGAGCATGGCCGCCAGGTAAAGAAGGCCGGAGACCCATATCGCGATACCGCTGATGTGCAGGAATTTCAGCCACAGCATCGCTCAGGCAACAGCCTCTTGTTCGAGGCGGTGGAGCAGCCGTCGCAGCACAGCCCACCCGGCCAGGACCGTCAGCGGCAGGCTTCCTACCCACATGATCAGGCCCGCCAGTTGCTGATCGTCGAGCGGCGACAGACCATATTGCTGCGTCGTAAACAGGTGCGGGCCATATACCGGCACGGGCGCGAAGGTGATCAGAGCGCCCAACAGACCCATTTGCATTACCATCGCAATCAGGATCAGGAAGGCCGCCGGGGCAGAAGCGTCGGGGCGGGAAAGGGCGTTCCATAGCAGCAGCGATGACCCCAGCAGTGCCGCTTGCCCGACCCAATAGGCCGCATCGCTGGATAAAGCCCATTCATAGACGCCCGGCACATGCCATGCCCAAAAGGCCAGGACTTGAAACAGGAATGCCGCAGGCAAAGATACCCGGCCTGTAAAAATGCCGGCGAGGAGCGGCGCTGCCGCAAAGACGATGACCAGATGGTGCACGGCCCGCGCGGAAAACAGCCCGGCACTGAGCGCGCAAAGCGGCGAGACATAGGCGAGCACCAGAACCGCCAGGCCCGCCTTTGCCCTGACAGAACCATCGCGCAACAGCCAGGCACAGCCTGCCAGCGCAAGGAGCAGAAGCGTGTCCAGATTCCACGCGCCAAATATCGCATCCGGAGAGGGGGCCGGGCCGCAATATGGTAATGCCGTCATGGCCACTTCCCTAGGTGCAACCTTGCGGGAAGCAAGCCCGCTCGACCCCTGATACAATACGCCAAACCCCAAAGAAGTTTCATGGCGTTGCGCGCGCTAAGAGAAAGGATGCGAGATCGCCTTTCGTAGCTCGACCTCCCGTGACCATCGGGGGAAATTTGCCGCCCGCAGTATGGGCGAGGGCACCACGTCATCTGGAGCTATCGGCCGTTAAATCTAAGATTTCTTGCCGAACGGTCCTCAGCCACGTTGAAGCGCCGTTTCCGTTTGTTGGTGGGCATTGAATGTTTTCGAAGCTTTTTAGCCTGATCCTCCCGGGCGCGACGTGGCGTGACCGCGGATCGGCAACAGTGGGCGCGTTTCTGGGCATTTTCCTGACAGGCGCCATCTCTTACCAATTCGTGGCCTCGGCGCCGGGCCTCTCCCTCCTGATTGCCCCCATGGGCGCGTCTGCGGTCCTGTTGTTCGCCGTGCCTTCCAGTCCGCTGGCCCAGCCCTGGCCTGTCCTTGGCGGCAATGTGATTTCGTCGCTGGTGGGTATGGGCTGCGCACAGATGATCGCAGATCCGGCTCTCGCCGCCGGAAGTGCGGTCGGCCTGGCAATCCTGGTCATGTCGTTGCTGCGCTGCCTGCATCCACCCGGCGGCGCAACGGCATTGCTGGCGGTCGTTGGCGAGCCGGCAATCGCGGACGCTGGATTGTCCTTTGCGGTATTACCCGTGGCGCTCAATTCCCTGCTGATGATCGCGGCCGCGTGGGTATTTCACAAATTTTCCCGTCACTCCTTTCCACATCGGGGGAATCACGTGCCCGCCGACGAGATGCCACTGGCCATGACGGACGGCTTTCGCGAAGAGGATTTCCAGGCAGGGCTGGCGGATATGCACGAGGCCTTCGACATCGACACCGATGATCTGAAAGAGCTGCTGCGGAGAATTGAAAGCCATGCGGCGGCGCGGCGTGAGTTACCGGAAGGGGCATCGCGTAAGGGGTAATGGGCGCCACCTGGCCATGGCGCCCGCCCCCTCAGCCATTGAAACCGCCGCCCCGCGCACTTATTCCCAAAAGCGCGGGACCACGTTCCCGCCCCGCAACGGGGATCAAGACCGGGACGGCCCGGCGGCTTTGTAAAGGAGGCTGTCGTGGCTTGGGTCGTATTGATTATCGCCGGATTGTTCGAAATCCTGTGGGCGTTTTCGATGAAACAGTCGCTGGGTTTTTCGCGATTCTGGCCCAGTATCATCACCATCGGCGGCATGGTGATCAGCTTTGCGCTGCTTTCCTGGTCGATGCGCGTTCTTCCGCTGGGAACCGCTTATACCGTGTGGACGGGGATTGGCGCCGTGGGTGCCTTCGTTGTTGGCGTCACCGTTCTTGGCGAAAGCATCAGCATCGTGCGTGTCATCGCCGCCGTGCTGATCGTCAGTGGCCTGGTCCTGATGAAGATGGCAGGCGATGCATGAGGGTTCGCCGCAATTCGGCCCGAAGCCGCCGATGCAGGACAGCCCGCAGGGACTGGCGCCTGAAAAAATGGTGCCGCTTAGGTGACTCGAACACCTGACCCCATCATTACGAATGATGTGCTCTACCAACTGAGCTAAAGCGGCGCGCGGGCGGGGACGGGTTCGACCGCCTGCCCGAGAGGGCGCGCAATAACAGCGCGGAAGGGCGCTGACAAGCTAGGCAAATCATGCCTGCGCGTTAACCCCCTTTAAAGCGGCCGGCGCCATATCGGTCCCTACCTGTTCACGGATTGGCCGACTTGCGATGAAAGATGGTGGCGGCGGCGATTTCAGCGCCGGGTACGACAGCGCCGGGTATGAAAGCGATGACGAACCCCGGTTCGAAGCGCCGCCGCTTTTTGCGGGACAGGACGAGCGCCGCATGCATGTGCGCGCCTATCAGCAATGGGTTGGCCTGCTGAACGGCCGGAAATTCCCCACGCCCGCCGATCTGGACGTTTTGCGCGACGAGGATTTCGGCCCGCACAGCTTTCTGATGGATTTTCGGGAGGGACGGCTGAAGCCGATCTTGCGTTTTATCGGCGCGCGGCTGCAGGCGGAATGCACGCTGGACGATGAGCCGTATCGCGAAGCCCCGCTGGACGTGAATTCGGTTCCCCGGCGATCTTTGCTGTCGCGCCTGACAGATCATTATCTTGAAATCATCGCCAACCGGGCACCGGTTGGGTTCGAGGCGGAATTTACCTCTCGCCGCGGTCATGAGACGCTTTATCGCGGCATATTAATGCCGCTTAGCAGTGACGGCAGAGTGATTGATTACATGTACGGCGTGATCAACTGGAAAGAACTTGCCGAGGCGGATCTGGGTCAGGTTCTGGCGCGCGAAGCCGGTTTGGGGCAGATCAGCGGTCTGGCAACCCGTTTCCCGGCAATGGCTGCGCCCACCTCGCCGCTCGGCACGCCTGCGGGGCTGGCGGATAGATTGGCTGATGCACGCGGCGCTGCAGACGTGCTGCAAGGTGCCAACGACCGCAGCCGGATTGCGCTCTACGCAGCCCTATCCGCCGCGTGGAACGTGCATCTGGCGGCGCAGCAGGCACCCGGGCATTATCGGGTATTGCTGCAAAACAATGGTCTGACGGCGCAGGCACGCGCGCCCATGACGCCGCTGCTGAAGCTGGTATTTGGCATAGAATACGACAAGTCCCGCCTGACGGAATTTGCCGCTGTCCTGTCCCATGCCAGGCGGCAGAACGTGCCGGAAGATGGGATGCTGGCATTCCTGGCCGGCTTTGAAGGCGGATTGAAAGGGGTGGTGCGGGCGGAACGCGCTGCCCGCCGGGAAAATACAGCGCAGCCCAGGGAGGACCGGCTCGCCGCGACGCGCAGGCAGCTTCGCTCCTGCGATCCGCTGGCCAGCCTGTCGCTGGACGTGGAGCTGGCGGATGGCGACGAATTCGTCCTGATGATGGCGCGGCGCCAACCCGACGGGTCGCTGGGCATCGTTGCAGCTGTTCCGCACCGCGATGATCTGATGGAGAGGGTTCTCAGCAGCCTCTAAAGCCGTGGATGGGACAGAAAAAAGTCTTTCGTCGTCTCCTCCTTGCCTTCCCCCCGCTGCCCCGCGCATAAGCAGCGGCGCAATTATCTTACGCGAAGGTACGAAGGACACCCGGATGGCCGACAAACGAATGGATCCGCTCGAGCGGGCGTTGTTTGAAGGAGCCCTGCCGGGGGAGGCGGACGACCTGGACGCGAAAGCGGCCAAGCGCATCGCCACCCTCGTCCGTGGTGCCCTGAAGGAGCGCGCGCCTGATACGCCGATCATTCACGTCGAGAGCATCGAACCGAGTCCCGGCCAGCGTCGTACCGGACTTGCCATCGTCAATGATAACATGCCCTTTCTGGTCGATTCGGTCACAAATGCGCTGACTGCGCGGGGGATGGGCATTCACCGGCTGTTGCATCCGATCGTGTCTGTCGAGCGGACGCGTGGAGGGCGCCTGAAATCGCTGCACGCGGCCAATGGCGGCCCGTCGCATGAACAGGCACGTGAATCGATCATCTATATCGAGGCGGATCGCGTTGGTGCACGCGGTCGCAGCGATCTGGCGGCGGAACTGGCAATCGTGCTGGACGATGTGCGCGCCGCCGTACGCGACTGGCAGGAAATGACGGCGGCGATGAAGGACGCCGGTGATTCGCTTGCCGATGCGAAGATTTCCGCACCCGCAGCGGAAGTTATCGAGGCAAAGGCGTTCCTCGACTGGCTGGTGGACGATAATTTCACCCTGCTGGGCTATGCCGCCTATCGTTTTCGCGGTGCGCTGGACGATCCCACGCTGGAGCCGCAGGCGGAGGCTGGTCTCGGCCTGCTGTCGGATCCGGAATTCCCGCTGTGGCGCGGCGCCGGCGGTTTCGAAGTTCTGCCGACCGCGCTGCGCGAGTTCATGGCGACGCCCGAGCCCATATTGATCGCCAAGGCAAATGCCGTCAGCCGTGTCCACCGGTCGACCTATTACGATGTCATCAGCGTGAAGCGGTATGACGATGAGGGGCAGGTATGTGGCGAATATCGCTTCATCGGCCTGCTGACATCGGCGGCGCTGTCAATGTCGCCCGACAAGGTGCCGATGATGCGGCGAAAGATCCAGGAGGTGCGGGCATCTCTGGGCTTTGACCCGCGCAGCCATTCCGGAAAGGCGCTGACGCATGTCATCGAGACCTTTCCGCGCACCGACCTGTTCATCGTCAGCGCGACGCGGCTGGCGGAAATGGCGAAGGGCATGCTGTCGCTGCTCGATCGTCCGCGTCCGCGTATCTTTGTCCGTGCCGACCCCTTTGGACGTTATGTCAGCGCCATCGTCTATGTCCCGCGAGAGGCATATAATACCGGCATCCGGTCGCGTATCGGTGCAATGCTGGAGGATTCGTTCAAGGCGCGCGTGTCGCGATTCGACGTGGAATTGCGCTCCGAGGGGCTGGCGCGGGTTCAATATTACTTGGCCACGACACCCGGCAAGGCCGCCGTCCTGGACGAAGCCGATCTAAATGCGAAGCTGGAACGTCTGGTCAGGGGATGGGACGAGGCGCTGGAAGCCGAATTGCTGAAGCGCCTGGGCGGCGCGCGCGGCGGGCGTCTGTCCCTGACCTATGCGGGCGCGTTTTCCGCCAGCTATCGCGATCAGTTCGACGCTGCCGAAGGCGCGCAGGACATAGAACGGCTGTCGGAACTGCAGGGAGAAGAGGACCGCGACGTCCACTTCTATCGCAGGGCCGAGGAATCCGCGAATGAGATGCGCATCAAGATCTATCGGCGCGGAAAGATTATTCCGCTGTCCGACATGGTGCCGGTACTGGAGGCATTCGGCCTTCGCGTTATCGAGGAATTCCCCTTTGACCTGCTCGGTGGACGCGGCGGCTGGATTCACGATTTCCTGGTCGAAAGCGCCCATGGCGAGGCCCTGAACGTCGAATATCTGAAGGAACAGGCGGAGCCCGCGTTGCGGGCCGTTCTGAGCGGTGCGAAGGAAAACGACGCATTCAACGGCCTCGTCACCAGCGCCTCCCTGACGGTTGAACAGGTCAATTGGCTGCGCGCCTATTTCCGCTATTTGCGGCAGGTGGGCCTGAATTATGGCATGCCGACGGTGGTCGAGGCGCTGCGCCAGCATCCGAAGGTCACCGCCGGTCTGATCGGCCTGTTCTATGCGCGTTTCGATCCGTCGGTGAAAAAGCGTGAAGCCGAGATAAAGACATGGCGCCGCACGATCGTCGAGGATCTGAAATCGGTCGCCGCGATCGATGAGGACCGCATCCTCAGGCTGTACCGCGACACCATCGAAGCGACGCTGCGGACGAACGCCTTTTCCGGCGACCGACCGGCGCTTGCCTTCAAATTCAACTCCTCGGCGATTCCCGGCCTGCCGCAGCCGGTGCCCTATCGCGAAATCTGGGTCTATTCACCACGGGTTGAGGGTATCCATCTGCGCGGCGGTCCCATTGCGCGCGGGGGTTTGCGCTGGTCGGACCGCCGCGACGATTTCCGGACTGAGGTTCTGGGACTGGTAAAGGCGCAGATGGTGAAGAACGCCGTCATCGTCCCCACCGGGTCGAAGGGCGGATTCTACCCCAAGGCCCTGCCGCCGATGAGTGACCGGGAGGCATGGCTGGCAGAGGGGATCGCCTGCTACGAAATCTTCATCGGATCCCTGCTGTCCCTGACCGACAATCGCGTTGGCGACACGGTGGTCAGGCCCGACGACGTTGTCTGCCATGACGATCCCGACCCGTATCTGGTCGTCGCCGCCGACAAGGGGACGGCGACATTTTCCGACATTGCGAACCGCATCAGCGTGGAGCGCGGATTTTGGCTGGGCGACGCCTTCGCCTCCGGCGGCGCGAACGGCTATGATCACAAGGCGATGGGAATCACGGCCCGCGGCGCCTGGGTCAGTGTGCAACGGCACTTCCGCGAAATGGGCGTCGATATCCAGACGGAGCCGGTCACGGTGATCGGCATCGGCGATATGTCTGGCGACGTTTTTGGCAACGGCATGCTGCTGTCGGAAAGCCTGAAGCTGATCGCGGCCTTTGACCATCGCCATATCTTCATTGATCCCACGCCTGATCCGGCCACGAGCTTTGCAGAGCGCGCGCGTCTGTTTGCGCTGCCGCGCTCATCCTGGGACGATTATGACCGGGATTTGATTTCCCCCGGCGGCGGCGTTTTCCCGCGCGCACAAAAATCCATCACCCTGACCCCCGAAATTCGGGAACTGCTGAATATAGCGGAGGAGGAGGTATCGCCCACGACGCTGATCCGTGCGATCCTGACGGCGGAGGCCGGACTGCTGTGGTTCGGCGGCATCGGCACCTATGTAAAGGCGGGCGGCGAAAGCGATGCGGATGTCGGCGACCGCACCAATGACGAGCTGCGCGTCGATGCGCGCGACCTGAAGGTAAAGGTAATCGGCGAAGGTGCGAATCTTGGAATTACCCAGCCGGGACGGATCGCCTTCGCACGCCATGGCGGCCGCGTGAACACTGACTTCATCGACAATTCGGCAGGCGTCGACTGTTCCGATAATGAGGTGAATATCAAGATCGCGCTGCAGGAGCCGCTGCGGTCCGGCAAGCTGGAGATGGACGCGCGCAACACCCTGCTGGCCAGCATGACGGAGGCGGTCGCCGACATCGTTCTGCGTGACAATTTCATGCAGACGCAGGCATTGTCCGTGGCGGCGGCCGGGGGCGCTGCGACGCTGCCCGCGCTGCAACGGGTCATTCAGATGCTGGAGGCGCGGGGACAATTGAACCGTCGCGTTGAACAGTTGCCGACCGACGAGCAACTGACCCAGCGCGCAGCAACCGGGATGGGCCTGACGCGGCCCGAACTTGCCATTCTACTCGCCTACGCAAAGACCTCGCTTTACGAATCGCTGGTTGCATCCGGCGTGCCGGACGATGCTGTTCTGGCCGAGGATTTGTCCATGGCATTTCCGGACGAGCTGGAGGCGCGCTTTCCAGCAGAAATCGCGAGCCACACCTTGCGCCGGGAAATCATCGCGACAAAGCTGGCCAACCAGATCGTCAATCGCGGTGGCATCGCCCTGGCGTTCGAACTGGCGGAAGAACATGGAACGACGCTGGCCCATGTCGCAGCGGCATTCATTTCTGCGCGAGAATTGTTCGACCTGCGCAATTTGTGGCGTTCGATAGATGCGGCGGACATCGATGCCGCCGCGCACCTGATGCTGCACGCGCGTTCGATACAGGTGCTGCGCCTGCACATGTCGGACCTGATCCGCGTGACCGATGTCGGTGACAAGCCATCCGATACGGTAACGGCGCTGCGCCCCGGCATTGCGACGCTGGCAGAGGACATCGACACGCTGCTGCGCGCAGAGCCGCGTGCCTATCTGGAGCGGCTGCGGCAGGAACTCGCGACGGGCGGCGCCCCCCACGACATCGCCGAGCGCATGATAGATCTGCAGGCGCTCGATGGCGGGGTTTCGACCTCGCGTCTGGCGTTCGACGTGGGGGTCAATGTGTGTGACGTTGCAAATGCCTATACGCTGCTGGGGCAGGAGGTTGGGCTCGACTGGGCGAAATCGGCGGCAGCGCAAATGTCCCCGACGGACCCTTGGGAACGCCTGCTGGTGGCCGGGCTTGTCCGCGATTTCGAGGGGCTGCGCATCGGCCTGATCCGGCAGATCACGCAGCCCGGCGACGATCCGTCGGCCGCCGTTTCAGAATGGCTGGCGGCGCACGAGGACCGTGTCGGACGGTTGCGGGAGGCCATCGAACGCGCGCGTGGTTCCGGAGCGATCACGACGGCCATGCTCGCGCATCTGGCCAGCCAGGCGCGCAGCCTGCTTGCCCGATGAACCGGCGCGCGCCTGCGGGCGCGCAAAAGCGGAACCTGATACATTCATGGCCCGTTAAAGCGGCAGACAGGAAAGTTACGGACATGGACAAACGCCTTCTTCTTCTTGCCGCCGCTGGCTTCGCCCTCACCATCTGCCCGTGTGCCGCGAGTGCGCAGGAAGTTGAAGAGGCGCCGAGTTCCGGTGTCATCGTAGCCCCTCCGACGAAGCGGGTTCCGCTTGACATGTTCATGCCGCGAAAAGGGTGTGAAGACATTCCCGAAGGCGAAATCTGCGTGACCGCCGATCCCATAGACGAGCCCGAGGAATCGCCGCCCCCGCCCGATCCTGGCGACCGTCTGCTGGATGCCGGTGCCGAGCGTGAGGCGCTGGCCGACACGGGGTCACGTACACCGACGGATTGCTCTGTGGTGGGCGCAGCGGGTGCATCGGGATGCGTGGTCAACGATTTCCGCCAATGGAAAAAAGAGCGCGAGCTGCAGAAGAAGCGCGAAGAAATCCCTGTCGAATAGCCGGGGGCACCCTGGCCTGTTAGACTGAAGCCATGGCTGATGTTTACAAGCGAGTCGATGACAGGCGTGCCATTATCGACCGACGTGCGCTGGCGAGCGAACTTGCCACCTGCGAACCCACGCGTGCGGAGGCGACGGAGATTCTGCGCGCAGCCTATGATCGCGGTGTGGTCGAATTGGACCGACGGATTGATGAGGATCCGGGCAAGGGCCTGACCCATGCGAATTCACGCGCATTTCTGACGGACCAGCTGATTCGGCTGATCTACGATTTCGCGACGCAGCGCCTCTATCCCAATAATCATCCTTCGGCCTCAGAGCGCCTGCTGGTCTGTGCCGTCGGCGGTTACGGTCGGCGGGAAATGGCGCCCTATAGCGATGTCGACCTGCTGTTCCTGACCGGTAAGAAGCTGACCGCCTGGGGCGAACAGGTGATCGAGGCGGTGCTGTACACGCTGTGGGATCTGGGCTGGAAAGTCGGCCATGCCACCCGTTCGCTATCCGAACTCGTGCGCCTGTCGCGCGAGGATATCACCATCCGTACCGCCATGCTGGAGGCACGGTTCCTGTGGGGCGACCAGGCCTTGTACGATGAGGCGGTCGTGCGGTTCACGATGGACGTGACCCGCGGGACGGAGCGCGACTTCATCCAGCAGAAACTGGCGGAGCGCGAAGCGCGGCACGTCCGCATGGGCAATAGCCGCTATGTCGTCGAACCCAACGTCAAGGAGGGCAAGGGCGGCCTGCGCGACCTGCACGCGCTGTTCTGGATCGGCAAATATGTCTATCGCGTCGACCGGGCCGTCGAACTGGTCGACAAGGGCGTTTTCGAACCGCACGAGTACCGTCAGTTCAATCGCGCAGAAAATTTTCTCTGGTCGGTGCGCATATTGCTGCACCGCCTGTCGCGCCGCGCCGAGGAGCGCCTGACGTTCGACCTGCAACGAGAGCTTGCGAACCGCCTCGGTTATCAGGAGCGTGCCGGTGAAGCGCCGGTAGAGCGTTTCATGCGGCATTATTTCCTGATGGCGAAATCCGTCGGCGACCTGACGGGCCTGTTCCTGGCGCATCTGGAGGAGCAGCACGCTGCCACGCGCATGCGGTTGCCGTCACGCGTGCGTATGCCAAAGCGCCTGAAGGGATTCACGCTGAAGGACGAGCGGATCGGCATCCCCTCGGACGACTTCTTTCAGGAAAAGCCCCGCCGGCTGTTGCAATTATTCGCTCTCGCCGACCGGGAGGGACACGAAATTCACCCCCTCGCCATGCGTCAGGCGGGGCACGATGCCCATTTGGCCGGCGACCTGAAAAAGGATCCAAAAGCGAACGAGCTGTTCATGTCGATCCTCGCCAGCAAGCGCGACCCTGAGCTTGTGCTGAGATGGATGAACGAGGCAGGCGTTTTTGGGCGCTTCATTCCCGATTTTGGCCGGGTCGTGGCGCGCATGCAGTATGACATGTATCATCATTACACCGTCGACGAGCATACCATCCGCGCAATCGGGCTGTTGTCGAAGATCGAGAAGGGCGAATTGCAGGACGACCACCCGCTGTCCAGCGCCCTGATCCACAAGATTTCGAGCCGAGAGGTGCTGTATACGGCGGTTCTGCTGCATGACATCGCCAAGGGACGCGGCGGCGATCACAGCGAACTGGGCGCGGAGGTGGCGGAAAAGATCTGTCCGCGATTGGGGCTGTCGCCCGCGCAGACGGAAACGATCGCATGGCTGGTCCGCTATCATCTGCTGATGTCCGCGACGGCATTCAAACGCGACCTGACCGACCCGAAGACGATCGAGGATTTCGTCGGTGAGGTGCAAAGCCCCGAACGGCTGAAGCTGCTGCTGATTTTGACGGTCGTCGATATTCGCGCCGTCGGGCCCGGCACATGGACGGCGTGGAAGTCACAGCTGCTGATCCAGCTGTTCGAGGCGGCAGAGGCGCGTCTGCGCCTGGGCCACCAGGAACATGGCCGGCCGGAGCGGATCGCGGCGAAGCGCGATGCCGTGGCAGAAGACCTTGGCTGGGATCAGGAGCGGATGGCGGCCTATGTGAAGCGCTTTCACGACAGTTACTGGGTGGCGGAACCGCTGACCACGCTGGTGGCAAATGCCCGTCAGATCGACAGCCGTGAGGGGGAACTGAGCGTCGCGACAACCGTCGACGAAGAAACCGGCCTGACCCATGTGACGACCTATGCCAGCGATCACCCCGGCATCTTCATGCGACTGGCGGGCGCAATCAGCCTGTCCGGCGCGAACATCGTCGATGCACGCGTGCATACCTCTCGCGATGGCATGGCGCTGGACAATATCGCCATTACCGGACCCACGGGGGAGCCGTTCGTGGAGCCGGATCAGCTATCGCGCATGCGGCACAACATCATCGACACGCTGGAGGGGCGCATCCGCCTGCGCGAGCGACTGGCAAAGCGACCGCTCGCGCTGACGCGTGCCGACAGTTTTGCGATAGAGCCCCGCGTCCTGATGCAGCCGAATGCGTCCAACCGCTTCACCGTGGTAGAGGTGAATGCCGCGGACCGTCCCGGCCTGCTTTATGCGCTGGCACGAACGCTGTTCGACGCGCGCGTGACGATCCGTTCGGCGCATGTCATGACATATGGCGAGCGTGCGGTGGATACATTCTACCTGACCGACCTGATGGGTCAGCGGCTGGACAGCCCGCAGCGCCTGCGCGGTCTGGAGCGTCGCCTGCTGAATGCCGCGCAGGTTGTCGAGGAAGAGCGCAAGGCCGCGTAGGCCCGTCCTATCGGCCGCTTAGCGCGTCGGGCCGACGACTTCGGCCTGCTCCGTCTCGCCGCCTTCTATGATTTGCAGGATGCGCTGCGAACGACGGTCCCGGCTGGCATAATCGCGCGCCGAAAATCCGGCGACATGGTCCCCCTGATCGGGATCGGCGCCCCCTTTCATGAGCAGGCGGACCGATTCGGTGTCGCGGCGTTGCACGGCCCGGATCAGCGGCGTTTCGCCACGATTATTGGCTAGGTTCACATCGGCGCCATAGGCCAGCAGCAGTCGAATGCCGTCACCGAACCCTCTGCTCGCTGCCAGGATCAGCGGAGTGTCGCCGGCGTCATCGCGTGCATTCACATCGGCGCCGAAACCATGCAGGAAATTGATCCACGGGGCGTCGCGCCGGTCGGTGACGATGTGCAGCGCCGTGCGGCCGCCATCGCGCTGTTTCGAATTGACCACCGTTGAGGCTGGCCCCTCCACCATGCGCTTAACCTCGGCGGCATCGGCATCCTCGACCGCCTTGAAGAATTCATAGCGCTCTGAAAATTGTGCGGAGGCAGCCGTCGAAAGCTGCGCAAAACCGAAGATCAGTGCCAGTGCGGCGATTGCCCGCTTTATAGCCATCTTGAACCTGTCCCATCGACGCATAGATTCCATTCAATGCTTCCTATAGGCGAATGGCGATGAACTCCAGACAACCGATCCTGATCGCCGCCCTGCTGATGTTGATCTCTGCCTGTTCGTCCTCGTCGGAACGGCAGGAGGCACCGCTGGCGGGCGCGCCCATTGGTGGTGAATTCTCGCTGGTCGACGGCGATGGAAATGAGGTGAGCAACCAGAGCCTTCAGGGGCAATGGCGGCTGATGTATTTCGGCTATACCTTTTGCCCGGACGTTTGCCCCGTGGATGCGGCGCGCATGGGCCGCGCCTATGGCGAACTTGAGGAGAATGAGCCCGAGCTGGCGGAGCGCCTGACTCCAATCTTCGTTACCGTCGATCCCGAGCGCGACACGCCGGAGGTCGTAAAGGAATTCGCAGCGGCATTTCATCCCCGGATGATCGGATTGACCGGGTCCCAGCAGGCCATTGACGACATGGTGGACACGTTCCGCGTCTATAAGGCGAAGGGCGATGTGCGAGAGGATGGCTTCTACCTGATGGACCACAGCGCACAGATTTATCTGTTCGATGCAGAGGGAAATCCGGTCAACGCCTATGCCCGCGACGTGTCACAGGCAGACATCGCCGCCGACATCGCAAATTGGATGCAGGCGGGGGAATAGCTCCATGACGGAGGCGCCCTTTTGGGAGCGGGTCCCGCTTGACCGCATGTCGAGGGATCAATGGGAATCCCTGTGCGATGGCTGTGGCAAATGCTGTCTGATGAAGCTGGAGGATGAGGATACGGGGGAGGTCGTGCCGACCAACATCGCATGCCGCCTGCTGGATCGGGACAGCTGCCAATGTTCCAATTACCGCCACCGCAAGGCGCATGTTCCCGATTGCGTGCGGCTGACCCCGGCAAAGATCGAGACCTTTGCCTGGTTGCCGACCACCTGCGCGTATCGACTGCTGGCGGAGGGCGAGGCCCTTCCTGACTGGCACCCGCTGATAACGGGGGATCCCGACAGTGTACATCGTGCCGGTGTTTCGGTTCGGGGGTGGACCATTTCGGAAGCGGACGCAGGGCCGATCGAACATCATCTGACGGATCGTGTTCTTTAGCGGCGGTGGCCGCAGCAAGGACGCGGCGGACACCCTGGAGATTGCCGGGCGGGTCGTGGCCGTCGCCTTTCTGAAATCACCTCGCGCGCGACGCATCACCTTGCGCGCGGACCCCGCCAGGGGCCGCGTAACCGTCAGCTATCCCCGTTACGGTTCTTTGCGACGGGCGCAGCGCTTTCTGCAGGAAAAGCGCGATTGGCTGGAAAGCCGCATTGCGCGCTGGCCCGACAGCAAACCCTTGGTCGATGGCGTGACATTTCCGTTAGAGGGGCGCGACGTCGTCATACAGCATGTCGCTCATGCGCCGCGTACGCCCGAACTCATCCACACCGGAGCGTTGCCGCAACTGCGCGTCGGCGGACCCGCTGACATGCTTTCCGCCCGCCTCGAAGGTTGGCTGCGCTCACGCGCGCGTCGGATGCTGACGGCAGAAACCCGCCAAGTGGCGAGCCAGAACGGCCTTGCCGAGCGCGTGACCCGGATCAGCGTGCGCGACACCACCAGCCGCTGGGGAAGCTGTAACCCCCATCTGGGTACGTTCAATTATAGCTGGCGGCTGATTTGCGCACCACCGCTGGTCCGGCAGGCGATCGTGGCGCATGAGGTCGCGCATCTGGTGCACCGTGGCCATGGCCCGGAATTTCACGCGCTGGCCGATCTGTTCGCCGGTGGCACCCAGGCGCAGGCGGACGCATGGTTACGCGCCCACGGTGCTGGCCTGCACCTAATCGGCCGGTAACAGGTTTTCCGGGCGACCCTGCGCCTGGCCGCGCGGCGTCTGGGTTGGTGCGGGGCGTTGCGGCGCGGCAGCAGGCGCGTCGAGCCAGCTGTCGTCGGCAGAGCCGGGGGGCGTCTCTGGCCGCGGACGAGTGGGGACGTCCGCCGCGCTGAGGCCCTGCGAGGTCGCGCGGCGGGACTGCTGCGCCGGCGGGGAATTGCCGTATTCCACCCCAATTTCACCCCCGGCGACGGGGGCCGGATCAGCATAGGGCTCCGCCTCCATCCGATCCGTGCCTTCCCCATCGGCGAAATCATATTCGTCGACATAGGGGTCGGTCGCCGGGTCATAATCGTCGGCCCATGTCCCCTCCAGCCCATATACTTCCGCATCGGGCTCCGCGAAGGCGTCGTCGATACGAATGTCGCTGTTGAGCGGCTGTACCGGCATGCCCTTCGTCGCCGCCTTCATATAGGCGGCAAACGCGCGCGCGGGCGCCGCGCCGCCGGTCAGGCCCGGTACGGGCGCATTGTCGTCGCGGCCCATCCAGACACCGGTGGTCAAATCGCCGGTAAAGCCGACGAAATAGCCGTCCCGATAGTCGCTGGTCGTGCCTGTCTTGCCTGCGACGGGTCGGTCGATGCGAGCCGCGCCGCCGGTTCCGGATTCGACCGCCGTTTCCAGCAAATGCGTCATGTTGGTGGCCACCCAGGGGGCAACGAGCACGCGTGGACTGCGAATATCGCGTTCGTACAGCAGCCGGCCCTCGGCCGTTTCGATGCGGGTGATGCCATAGGGTTCGACGGCAACGCCGCCCCGTGCAACGGCGGCATAGGCTGCGGTCATCTCGATCAGCCGTACGCTGGATGTGCCAAGCGCCATGGCCGGTTGCCGGGAAATGTCGGTATCGATTCCGAACCGGGCGGCCATATCCGCGACATTGTCGAAGCCATTACGCTGGGCCAGCTGCGCCGCGACGCTGTTGGAGGAGCGGGCGAACGCCTCTCGCAAGGTGATTTCGCCGCGATAGGATCGACCGTAATTGCGCGGCGTCCAGCCCTCGATCGAAACGGGGGAATCGTTGACATAATCGTCGGGCAACTGGCCGCCCTCGATCGCGGCCAGATAGACGAACAGTTTCCATGCCGATCCCGGTTGCCGTTCCGCGATGGTCGCGCGGTTGTAATTCGAATCGACATAGTCGCGGCCGCCCATCATCGCCCTGATGGCGCCGTCATGGCTCATGGAAACCAGCGCGCCCTGCACCCCGTCCGGCGTCTGTTGCTTTACGGCGTCCTGCGCGGCGACCTGCATGGAGGATAGCAGCGTCGTGGTGACGACCAGCGGTTCGACGGTTTCGTCCGTCAGGCGCTCTACCTGGCTCAGGACCCAGTCGGTAAAGTAGCGCACATCGTTCGCGCGCGGCTGCGGCGCGAATTCCAGCTCGGCAATTTCCCGCTGCACGGCGGCGCGGTCGTCGATAACGCCCTGCTCTTCCATCAGTTTTGCGACGACATTCGCGCGGACACGCGCACGTTCCGGATCGGCGCTGGGTGCGAAACGAGAGGGCGCCTTGACCAGTCCGGCAATAATGGCTGCTTCGGCCGGCGTCATCTGCGTTGCGGAATGGCCATAGAAACGCCGGCTGGCTGCATCGATCCCATAGGCACCGCCGCCGAAATAGACGCGGTTCAGGTACAGCTCGACGATCTGCTGTTTTGTAAATTTGCGTTCCAGAGCAAGGGCAAGCAGCACCTCCCTGATCTTGCGTTCATAGCTTCGCTCGTTGGAAAGGAAGATGTTGCGTGCCAGCTGTTGCGTAATGGTCGATGCGCCCTGCCGACGGGAATCGGACGTGAAGTTTATCCAGGCCGCGCGCGCCATGCCCTTTGGATCGACACCCGGATGGTTCATGAAGCGCCTGTCCTCGACCGACAGCATCGCCGCGACCATGACGGGGGGAATTTCATCGTAGCTCAGCCAGCCGCCATAGCTTGGTCCCTGGTTGACCAACACGGCGCCATCGGCGCTTTTCACGCGCACGGCCTGTCCCACCGCCGCCGTTCGCAGTTCCACATAGCCGGGGATCGACGCCATGGTGATGCCAACCGTGACGACCAACAAGATGGTGCCCAGCACCGCCACGCCAAGCGCGGATTTCCACAGCACGCCCCAGGCGCGGCCAGCGTGCGATCGGGATTTCTTTTTTGCCATATCTATCCAGCTTAGGGGCAGGTGGTGCCGGCGGGAAGTTCGGATATGCCGCCCGGGACATGAAGCGGCGATGAAATCGATCGCCTCACCCCATACGCGTTTCATTTGCCCCGCCACCCGTAGGGCGGCATAGTCCGCCGGGTGAGCCCGCCAGATCTTTCGTCCGACCCGAGGTCTGCGCGTGGCGCGGACACAGCCGCGCTCGCGAAGGGCGGTCGCACGAATTTCTTTGGATTTTTCCTGCGCCTGCTGGCGCGCATCCCCTTCCTGGTCATCGCGGGCCAGCTTTACGGTGCCGAGGCGCTGGGCCGATTCGCCTATGCGACGATGGTCGTCGAAATGATGGCGGTGGTCGCGACGCTGGGGCTGCGGCGGGGAATCGCGGCGGAATTGGCGAAGGAAAGCCGCCCGCCCGCCCATGTCATCGGCGATGCGCTGCTGCTGGCGGTCGTCCTCGCGTCGGTCGGCGCGTCCATCATGATCGCGATTCCAGAGATTGTCTTTCCCGCCTCGAAGATCAGCGGACTGGACCGGCTGTTTCCCCTGTCGGCACTGTTCTTTGTCGGGTCTGAGGTAACGCTGGCGGCCCTTGCCTATCGCCACAATGTGCAGGCGACGGTGAATGCCAGGGCCATTATCGAGCCGTGGACGATTACGATCTTCGCGGCGCTTCTGGCGTTCATTCCCGCGTGGAAGCCGGACGCGCTGATCATCGCCTATGCGGTGTCGATGTTCGCGGCCTTCGTCGCGTCGGTGATACCCTGCATCCGCATGTACGGCCTGCCGCGTCATTGGCGCCCGCAACCGGCACAACTGTTCCTGATGATGAAGGAAAACTGGCCGCTGGCGGGGGCGGACACGGTCGACTGGGCGATGCGCAGGGTCGACATCATCATCCTGGGGCAGTTCGCGACGCCCACCGTTCTCGGCATCTATTATGTTGCGCAGCAATTTGCGTCCTTGCCGCAAAAGCTGAAGGTGACATTCGATCCGATTCTCGCCCCCGTGATTGCGCATGGCGTGAAGGAGAAGAACTATGGAAATATTGCGCAGCAATTGCGGCAGGTAGGGTTCTGGATCATCTCCGCGCAGCTGGGTATTGCGCTGTGCTTGGGCTTCGTGGGCGAGGTCAGCATGGAGGTGGTTGGCGAAGGGTTTGGCGCGGGCGCAGGCGTATTGTTCCTGCTGCTGGCCGCGGAGGTTTTTTACGTCACCGCTGCGATCAGCGAGAGCGCGCTGGTCTATATGGCGCGGCACCGCAATCTGATCGCGTCCCTGATCGCGCTCGGTGCGCAGATCGTCATGACGCTGGGCTTCATTCAACTATTCGACGTGGTTTTTCCGGACGTGGCGGAAAATCGGCCGGTACAGGGGATCGGTGCCGCCCTGGCGCTGGCGCTTGCTGCCCTGCTGGCCAGCATATTGAAGGTGGTCTTGCTGCACCATCTGATCCCTGAACGCGTCAGCGGGCTGCGCTGGGTCTATCTGCCCGTGACGGCGGTAACGGCGGCGGCAGGCTTTGCCTCCATGCACTTTCTGCCAGCTTTCTGGCAGATAGCGGTTGGGTTACCCTTGCTGATCGCCATCTATGGCGGACTGATGTGGACGTTCGGTTTCAAGGGAGCCGACCGCCTGCTGTTTTCCCGCCTGTCGCAAGCAAAGGAATCCGAAACATGACCAGAACCAGCGTCCATCTCGTCAACCGCCCCAGCGGCATGGTCGAGCCTTCAGATTTCGAAGTTCGCGAAGGCGATATACCGTCCCCTGCAGAGGGCGAAGTGCTGGTGAAGGTCAGCCATATTTCGCTGGATCCGGCCATGCGCGGCTGGATGAACGAGGGCAAGAGCTACATTGCGCCCGTGGGCCTGGGCGACGTGATGCGCGCCGGCGCCGTGGGCGAGGTTCTGGAATCGGGGGCCGCCGGTTTTCAGAAGGGCGACTGGGTCCAGGGCACGCTGGGTGTGCAGACCCATGCGCTGGTAAAGGGCAATGAATTGACGAAGGTCGACACCTCTTCCGTGCCGCCGGAGCGCTATCTTTCCGCGTTGGGCATGCCGGGGCTGACTGCCTATTTCGGTCTTCTGGAAGTCGGCGCCCTGAAAGAGGGTGAGACGGTCGTCGTTTCCGCCGCTTCGGGCGCGGTAGGCGCGATCGTTTGCCAGATCGCCAAGCTGAAGGGTGCGCGTGTCGTCGGCCTGGCCGGCAGCGAAGAGAAATGCGCCTATCTGACCGATACGCTCGGCATCGATGCGGCGATCAACTACAAGACGGAGAATGTGACCAAGGCAATGGCCGCCGCCTGTCCAAAGGGCGTCGATGTCTACTTCGACAATGTCGGCGGCGAAATCCTGGAAGCGGCGATGAGCCTGCTTGCCCGCCACGGCCGCATCGTCATTTGCGGTGCCATTTCGGGCTATAATGATTTCGGCGCCATTCGCGGTCCGCGCAATTACATGAACCTTCTGGTGCAGCATGGCCGTATGGAAGGGTTCGTCGTCTTCGATTATCACGATCGTTATGGCGAAGGCGTGGCCCAACTGGCGAAATGGCTGTCAGAGGGGAAGATCGAGGCAAAGGAGGACGTGCGCGAGGGCGGCGTCCGGCGCTACGTCGACACCCTCAACCTTCTGTTCAGCGGCGAGAACTTTGGGAAGCTGGTGCTGAAGGCCTGACGCCGCCGCAGTTGGCATACACCGGACGTTCGCAGGTCATGTCGAACTGGCGGATTATCGGATCCGCCAGTTCGCTTTGCGTGACGTGCAGCGTTGCACGAGATGGAATGTCGCGCCATTTGCGTTCTGCGTCATACCCCATATTGAGTATTGGCGACTTTTTCTTTTCGGAGCCAATATGACCGAGCGCCCGTCGAGCACTGTGAGTTCCCACAGCGACCGCGATCTCGATCTCGACATCCTCGCCTCGACCTATCGAACGGTTAGCGATTCCAGTGCGTTCGAACATATGGTGGCCGCATGGGGCCGAAAGCTGGAGGCCGCCGCCTCGCCCGACGGCGATCTGGAGGTCGATCCCGCGCTGCGTCACCAGATTGATGGGGTTCGCGGTCTGTTCGCCAGTGCGCTGCCGCCCGATCCCGAAGATCCGCTGGATAGGGCGGTCAATCTGGTATCCGCGCCCGCCATGGTGTTGTCGCCTCGCGGAGTTCTCGTGCTGCAAAATGAAGCGGCGCGCGGCGCCTTTGGCTTGAAACAGGGCCGCGGCAGCGGGCGCGAATGGCTCGATCCTTCGTCTGTTGCCGATTATGATTCGGTTTGCCGCAGCGTCTTGATAGGCGGCAATCGCCAGCATGCCATTATTCGGACTGTCGACCGAAACGACCGCCGGGGGATGGCGGAACTTTACGTGCAGATGCACGATGAGGGGCGCCAGGCTTATCTGGTGGTCCGCTCCCTCGACTTGGAATGGTCGGACGCCGTCGCGACGGTCCTCAGCCAGGCGTTCGACCTGACCCGTGCCGAAATCGAAATCACGCAATTGCTGTTTGCGACACGCGATACCGCGCAGATTGCCGAACGCAGGGGGGCATCCGTTCACACCGTACGGACGCAGCTGAAGACGATCTTTCACAAGACCGACACGGCCAGCCAGGTCGATCTGGTGCGGTTGGTGGCGATGCTGTGTGCACGTGCCGATCTGGGAAAACGCGGTACGAAGAGCGCCTGGCGGGATGCGCTGGGCCATGAAGTCATCCTGACCCGCGCCGATGGACGCCGCCTTGCCTATAGTTGGATGGGCGCGGAGGGGGGCAGGCCAGCGCTGATCGTGCATGGCATGACGGTCGGCTATCTGCTGGCGGAAACGGTCATGCAGCGGCTCGCCGAAGAGAATATACAGCTGTTCGCCATACAGCGGCCCGGATCCGGCAATAGCGATTCCGATCCGGACTCCGACCCGCAGGAGGAACAATGCGAGGCGATCCGGTTCCTGATCGAGGAATTGGGCATTCGCGGCGCAACCGGCATCGGCTTGACGGGCAGCGGTGCGACCCTGATCGAACTGGCGACGCGCGATGCCGGCCTGTTCGGCAGTATCCTGACGGCAGGCTATATCCTGCCCATGACGCCCGAGCGCGTATCACGCATGGCCCTGATCCAGCGCACAATGCTGGCCAGCGCGCGGCGCGCGCCCTGGATCACCCAGATCATCGCGCAGGCGGGCATTCGCAGCATAGAGCGGCACGGCGTCGACTGGTATCTGGAGCGGGCCTATGCGGAATCGCCCGTGGACCTGGAGGTGTTCCGCAATCCTGAGCTGACACCGTTGCTGCGAAATGCCTGCGCCCTAACGACGACTCAAGGGCATCAAAGCTTCGTTCGGGATCTGCAACGGACCTGGAACGACGTGGCCGATCACGTCCATCTGCTGACGACGCCGACCCATTGTCTTTTCGGATCGAAGGACCGATCCTTTTCACAGCAGGAAATCGACGGCTTCGTTGCGAAAAGCCCTGCCATGACGGCAGAGATCGTTCCCGGTGCTGGCGAGCTTCTGATCTATCAGCAGCCCGACCTTCTGGCGCAGAGGATCGTGGAAGCGGCGGAGCGGGCGACGTCCGAACCGGCGGCGGTTTAGTCGCCGCTGACGCGCTCTATATCGGCACCCACTGCGCTCAGCTTTTCCTCCAGCCTCTCATAGCCGCGGTCGAGGTGGTGGACGCGCAGCACCTGCGTCTCGCCCTTTGCCGCCAGACCGGCGATGACGAGGCTCATGGAGGCGCGCAGATCGGTCGCCATCACGGGCGCACCGGTCAGTTCCTTTACGCCGCGCACGGTGGCGGTACGTCCCGCCACCTGAATATTGGCGCCCATGCGCTCCAGCTCCCCGACGTGCATGTAGCGGTTCTCGAAGATGGTTTCGGTCAGCACGCTGGACCCGTTCGCCAGCGACAGCATTGCCATCATCTGCGCCTGCATGTCGGTGGGGAAGTCCGGAAAAGGCTGCGTTTCGATGTCGACCGGACTGATGCGGCCCGTTGACGACACGCGAATGCCGTTTTCCGTCGTTTCTATGGCGACGCCTGCTGCCTCCAGCTTTTCGATCACGGCGCCGAAGGTTTCCGGCAGCGCGCCGACCAGTTCGACATCACCGCCGGTTATGGCCGCGGCGCAGGCATAGCTGCCCGCTTCGATACGGTCCGACATCACCGAATAGGTGTCGCCGTGCAGGCGGGTGACGCCCTTGATGATGAGGGTGGAGGTGCCAACCCCTGAAATCTTCGCGCCCATGCCAATCAGGCACTGGGCAAGATCGGTGATTTCCGGTTCTTGCGCGGCATTCTCGATGATCGTTTCGCCATCGGCCAATGTCGCCGCCATCAGCGCGTTTTCCGTGGCGCCCACCGACACGATCGGAAAGACGATATGACCGCCCTTCAATCCTGATTTCGTGGTCGCGGTCACGAACCGCTGACCGATATTGATCTCCGCGCCCAGCGCCTCCATTGCCTTCAGGTGCAGGTCGATGGGACGCGCGCCGATCTCGCAACCGCCGGGCAGCGGCACCCGCGCCTCGCCGCAACGCGCGAGCAGCGGACCCAGGACCAGGACGGATGCCCGCATCTTGCGATTGATGTCGGCGGGGGCCTCTGTCGAGGTGATGCGGCCCGCCTTCAGCGTCATGACGCGACCGAAAACTTCGGGCCGCTTCCCCTCGATCTCCGTGGAAACGCCCAGCTGATTGACGAGGTGGCCGAACGTATCGACATCCGCCAGCCGTGGAAGATTGCGCAGTGTCAGCGGTTCTTCCGTCAGCAGCGCGGCGGGGATCAGGGTCAGTGCGGCGTTCTTCGCGCCTGAAATCTGGATCTTTCCGGAAAGGGGATTGCCCCCCTTGATGATGATCTTGTCCATTTATCTTCCGTACCGGCTTCGTTCACCCGGCCTTAGCGAGCCGCTGCCGTCGGCGAAACCCGCCGATGGAGAAGACCAGCAATCCCAGCCAGATCAGCGCGAACGCACCCAAGCGGCTGGCGCTAAGCGGCTCGTCATAAACGAACGCGCCGAGCAGAAAGACTGTCGAGGGTGCGATATATTGCATGAACCCCAGCGTCGTCAGCGTCACGCGCCGCGCGGCATGGCCGAACAATGCCAGCGGGATGGAGGTGGCGATCCCCGATCCGATCAGGAGCAAGGTCATCGTCGGCGCTTGCGAAAATATGCCGCCGCCGTGAATTTCCAGCCACCAGAGCGCGACAGGGGCCAGAAAGGCGGTTTCAATGAAAAGCCCGGTCAGCGCATCGACGTCCGCCCTGTTCCTGGCATAGCTGTAAAGGGCAAAGGCCAGCGCAAGACCCAATGAAATCAGTGGCAGGCCACCATTGGCGACGGTCATCAACGCGATTCCGGCCAGTGCGAGGATCGTCGAGGCGATGCGCCATTTGCCCATTGTCTCGCCCAGCAAGATGACGCCGAGCGCGGTGTTGAGGATAGGCTGGATGAAATAGCCGAGGCTGGTGTCGAGCACGCGCTCATTAAGCACGGCCCAGGTGTATAGATACCAGTTCAGGCCGATCATCGTGGCGGAAAACAGCAGCCACAAAAGCAGTTTGACGTTCTTTAGCGCGCGCAGCAAAGCGGGCGTTTTCCGCAGGATGAGGGTTACGGCTGCCAGCAGGATGGCCGACCAGAATACCCGGTGCGCCAGGACGGCGGCGGCACCGATCCCTTCGAACAGTTTCAGATAGACCGGCATCAGGCCCCACAGCAGATAGGCGCCCAGACCGGCATAAAGGCCGGACATGTCCCTTGCCGGGGCGGCATCGGAGGCAGGGGTGACCGGCTGTTCGCGCATCGCGCCCGCCTAAGCCCGGTTCAACCTCTCGTCGATGGCGTATCGTGCGCGCAAAAAAGCTGTCACACGGTGGGGCGCTTGGTAAAGCCTTCCCCCTCGGGAATGTCGGCGTCGCTGACGGCAATATCGGTCACGTTCGCCCGCTCAGGACCCGATTTCATTTTCTCGATCATCTGGGCAAGTGTGCCGGGCTCGCCGCACAGCAGCGCCTCGACCGTGCCATCCTTTCGATTGCGGACCCAACCCGAAACGCCCAGCGCATTGGCGGTTTCAACGGTCCAATTGCGAAAGAACACCCCCTGTACGCGTCCGCTGACCACCGCTCTTTTGCAGCTATCGCTCATCTTTTACCTCAAACATCGTCGTCGGATTCATATTCCTCGACGTCGATTTCGCCCATCATGTGCCCGACCGCAACCGCCACGGCGGCGTCGCCGGTGATGTTCGTCATGGTGCGCATCATGTCCATGATACGGTCGATGCCCGCCACCAGCGCAATGGTTTCCATGGGAATGCCCGCCACGCCGAACACCAGCCCCATCATGATCAGGCCAGACCCCGGAACACCCGCCGCGCCGACCGCGCCAATGGTGCCAGTGATGGCGATCAGCAGATATTCGGTGACGCCCAGTTCTACGCCGAAAACCTGCGCGCCGAACAGGCTGGCCAGCCCCATATACATGGCCGTACCGTTCATGTTGATGGTGGCGCCCAGCGACAGGACGAAGCTGGAGACGGAGCGCGAAACGCCCAGGTTCCGCTGCGTACAGCGCATGCTGACCGGCAGGGTCGCGTTGGAACTGGCGGTCGAATAGGCGACCGCCTGCGCATCCAGAATGCCGCGAAAGAAATCCAGGATCGGCAATTTGGTAAACAGCTTTATGATCGCCGGGTAGACCAGCACGATGATCAGCGCGCAGCCAAAATAGTTCAGACCCACGACCTTCGCCAGCGGCAGCAGGGCATCGGTGCCGAATGTGCCCGCGACCCAGGCCATCAGGGCAAAGACGCCGAAGGGCGTCAATTCCATCACGATCAGGGTCATCTTCTGCATGATGATCGCGCCTGAATCCATCGCCTTCACCATGGGCAGGCCCGCCTCGCCGGCCAGGAGAATGCCGATCCCGAACAATATCGCAAAGGTGATCAGGGGCAGGACGTCACCCGTCGCCATGACGTCGATGACGTTCTCTGGCACGAAGCGCAGGATCATGTCCGTGGGATCGAATGTTTCCGTCGACGGGGTGAAACTGTCAGGCAGCGGTATGGACAGACCTGCGCCGGGTTGCAGAACGGTACCGAGCCCCAGTCCAAGCCCAACGCTGATTGCGCCGGTGACCATGAACAGCAGCAGCGACCTGCCGCCGACAGCCCCCAGCTTTCTCAGGTCGCCAATGGCGCAGACGCCCGCCACCAGGCTGAAGAAAATCAGCGGCACGACCAGCATCTTGATCGCCTTGATGAACAGGTCGCCGATCCATTTGATGGATTCCGCCTCCGGCCCCCAGGCCAGGCCCGTGATAACGCCTAGCAGCAAGGCCGCGACGACGCGCTGCCACAAGGGTATGGCGAACCAGATTTTCGTCATTTTAGATGCCCATCCCCCGAACTCCTGCGTGGCCCTTCTTCATAGTCCTCTGGCGCGATGGCAAGACCGGGTTTCGGATGGTCAGCCGCCCGGCATGTTGCGGTCCAGCTCTTGCAGGAAAGCCGCCGCCGTCCCGTCCGAAGGCGCACGCCAGTCCCCGCGCGGGCTGAGGCTGCCGCCGCCCGACACTTTCGGACCATTGGGCAGGGCGGAGCGTTTGAATTGCGCGAAGCCGAAATAGCGCTTCAGGAACTCCCTCAGCCATTTCTCGATCGTGTCCAGATCATATTCGTGGCGGTCGCTTTCCGAATGGCCGATCGGCCACACTCCGGAATCCCGATCCCGCCAGGCATGCCACGCCAGAAACGCCACCTTCGAAGGGGCGAGGCCGTAGCGCAGGATCCAGAACAGGAAGAAATCGTGCAGCGCATAGGGGCCGATGCGATCCTCCGTCGACTGCATCGCGCCGGTATCCTTGTCGGCGGGAACCAGCTCCGGACTGATTTCGGTCGCCAGAATCCGTTCCAGCACCTCGTCGATTTCCTTGTCGAACTGGTCCGTGCGTTCGCACCAGCGAATCAGATATTTGATCAGCGTCTTCGGAACACCGGAATTGACGGCATAGTGGCTCATATGGTCGCCGACGCCATAGGTGCACCAGCCGAGCGCAAGCTCCGACATGTCGCCGGTGCCAAGGACGAACCCCCCATGTTCGCCCGCCAGGCGGAACAGATAATCCGTCCGAAGACCGGCCTGCACATTCTCGAAATTCGTGTCGTAGACTTCCTCTCCATCGGCGAAGGGATGGCCGATATCGGCAAGCATCTGTTTCGCCGCCGGGCGAATATCGATTTCCTCGGCCGTGCACCCGATTGCCTTCATCAGCGCCCAGGCGTTTCCCTTCGTGGTCTCGCCCGTTGCAAAGCCGGGCATCGTATAGCCGCGAATATCCGTTCGCGGACGACCGAGCCGGTCCATTGCCTTTGCCGCCACGATCAGCGCATGCGTCGAATCGAGGCCGCCCGATATGCCGATGACGATCGATTTGGCGCCGGTCGAGCGGATGCGCTTCGCCAGCCCCTCGACCTGGATGTTGAATGCCTCGTAGCAATCCTCGTCCAGCAATGCCGGCGTGTTCGGCACATAGGGATAGCGCCAGACGCGGCGTACCAGACCGCGATCCTCGTTCAGATCGCCATGGGCGAAATGCACCCGGCGGAACCGGTTTTCGGGATCCTGGCTGGCGACGGAGGCGTCGTTGAACGTCGGGGTGCGCATCCGCTCCTGCCGCAGACGCGCGACGTCGACATCCGCGAAAACGGTTTCGGCATCCCACTGGAAGCGGGTCGACTCGGCCAGTTCCTTGCCAAGCTCGTAGATCAGACCCTGGCCGTCCCAGGCCAGATCGGTCGTCGATTCGCCCGGTCCTGCGGCGGAATAGACATAGGCGGCCATGTTGCGCATTGCCGACGCCGCGCACAGCAGCTTTCGGTCGCGGGATTTGCCAATGACGATGTCCGAGGCGCTGAGATTGCACAGGATCAGCGCGCCCGCCAATGCGCCCTCCGTCGAGGGTTGCACGGGCGACCAATAGTCCTCGCAAATTTCCAGATGGAAGATGAAATCCGCATAATCCGATGCGGCAAAGATCAGGTCGGTGCCAAACGGAACCTGTTGGCCGCAAAGTTCGATTTCATGGCCGGTCACGCCTACACCCATGGCGAACCAGCGCTTTTCATAGAATTCGCGATAATTCGGCAGGAAGCTTTTTGGTACCGCGCCCAGAATGCGGCCGCGATGTATGGCGAGCGCGCAATTGTAGAGCCGACCGTTGCGCCTGAGCGCCGCGCCGACGCACAGGACCGGGCGCAGATTGACGCTGGCGGCGGTGACGCTGGCGATCGTCTCCTCCACGGCATCCAGATAGCCATCCTGCAGGTGCAGATCGTCAATGGCGTAGCTGGTCAGGTTGAGTTCCGGATAGACCAGCAGGTCGATCCTCTTGTCGTGGGCATCCTCTGCGTTTTTTATTGCCTCCGCGGCGTTGGCGGCGGGGTCGCCGGACGTGGCAAGCGGTGTGCAGGCGCCGACCCGGACGAGACCGTGCTGGCGAAGCGAGTAAAAGGGGTGGGTTTCGCTCATGTGCCGCTCTTTGCCCTGCAGGGATTGAACGGTCCAGTGCGGCGGCGTAGGGTTGTGCGCGAAAAGGAGGCCCCGCCATTCACGCAGAGCTAGATAATTTCGATGTCGCTATCGTCGGTTCCGGTCATGCCGGGGCGCAGGCGGCGATCGCGCTACGCCAGAACGGTTTTGAGGGCCGCATCGGCCTGATCGGCGACGAGCCGGACCTGCCCTATGAGCGCCCGCCCTTGTCAAAGGACTATCTGGCCGGGGAAAAGCCGTTCGAGCGCATCCTCCTCAGGAAAGAGGATTTTTGGGAGGCGCGGGAAATACGGCGCCTGCCCTCCACACGCATCGAGAGCGTCGACCCGAAGACCCGCGAACTTGTCGATGCCGATGGAGAGACGATCCGCTACGGCACCCTGATCTGGGCGACGGGCGGCGACCCCCGGCGCATGCCGTGCGGCAGCGATGTCGGCCTGGCGGGCGTCCATGCCATTCGCACGCACTCCGATGTGCAATTGCTGAAATCGGAACTGGACGATGTAGAACGTATCGTCGTGGTCGGCGGCGGCTATATCGGGCTGGAGGCAGCCGCGGTTCTGGTGAAGATGGGGAAGCACGTCACCGTCATCGAGGCGGCGGACCGTGTGCTGGCGCGGGTCGCGGGCGAACCGCTGTCACGCTTTTACGAAGAGCGTCATCGCGCCGCCGGCGTCAATTTCCTTCTTGCCACGATGACGGACTGCCTGGAGGGGCGGGACCACAGGGTATCCGGCGTCCGTCTCGACAGCGGTGAAAGCCTGCCCGCTGACATGGTGATTGTCGGTATCGGCATTGTCCCGGCTGTGGAGCCCCTGCTCGCCTGCGGCATCAAGGGGACGAACGGTGTAAAGGTCGATGCGCAGTGCCGGACCAGCGACGAACATATCTTTGCCATTGGCGACTGCGCTCTGCATGAAAACGCCTATGCCGACGGTGCTGAAATCAGGCTCGAATCGGTGCAGAACGCCAATGACATGGCGAATGTGGCGGCCAAGACGATCTGCGGCCAGGACGTCGCCTATGATGCGCTGCCCTGGTTCTGGTCGAACCAATATGATCTGAAGCTGCAGACGGCCGGGCTGTCCATCGGATATGACCAGACGGTGCTGCGCGGCGATCCCGCGTCGGGAAAATTTTCGCTATTGTATCTAAAGGGCGGGCGATTGATTGCGCTCGACGCTGTCAACCGACCGGCCGATTTCATCCAGGCGCAGAAACTGATAAGGCATGTCCGCGAAACCGGCGACATGCTCGATCCCGCTGATCTCGCCGATACGGAGACGCCCTTGAAAACGCTGATCCCCACATGAGTGGCACCCGCTTTCTGCTCGCGCTGGTGTCGGTCGGCATGTTCCTGGCGCTGGCGGCCGGTGCGGTCCTTCTTAAGAAGAAGCCGGACATGGTGGCCGATCTTGGTGCGCCGGTGGCGACCGCCTATGCGGCGGCCTCCTCCGCCGCTTCATCCGCCGCATCCGCATCCGCAGCGGTGCCAGCGAGCACGCAAGCGACCACAATGGCCGCGGAATTGCCGACAGGCGCCACCGTGTCGCTCGATACGCTGGACGCCGCCGGCGCGGGCGAGTGGGTGGAAAGCCAGGTAACGCACAGATATTGGAACAGGGCACAGAAACTTTCCTGGCAGCAAAAGCCGATCGATTATGTCGACGCCGACGGCACGCCGCAGGGTCCACGGCCCTTTGCCGAAGGCAGTTTCTCCACCTCCGGTCCGGTTCGCCTGAAACTTCCCGAGGGGCTGCGCGACATTTATGTCGTCACGTCGAAAGGCAGGATCACCGTAAAGACACGCGAAACCGGCGAAGGGCCGGTTCTGGTGCTTGCCGATGGCAGACGGCTCGATGCGTTGGCCGACGCCGACATCAACTTCACGACCGTGAAGCGCCTGGGTGACCGGGATTCGATGAAGGCCGAAGGGGATTCCGGGTTTCTCATTCGCTTTCCGACCCATAGCGGTCCCGCGACATTGGAGCTGCAGCGGGTGGAGGGCTCCAACAAGTCAGGAACCCTGAAAGTCTATCAGGCAAGTCCCCGCGCCCCCAAGATGGCGTTTCCCAGCGAACTGCCGGCGGCGCGCGCACAAATATTGCGGGTCGCTGCAGCCGATGTTCGTCGTAGCGTACCCGAACGTCAGCAGTTGCAAGGCGAATGGCTGGCCACATGGCTGGACCGTGAATCGGCTCCGCAGAAACGCTGCAACGAAACGGATATCGGCTGCTCTGGCCTCGTCCTGATGCAGGACCGGCAAGCGCTGCCGCAATCGCTAGATCGCGCCGCCATGGTAACCTATTTCCGAATCGGCGGCGTCTGGTCGGATACTGGCGGCAAGATGCCGGGTCTCGGCAATAGCGGCGACACGACCAAGGGGCCGAGAACCTGCATCGGCGATTCATGCTATGGCGATGCAGGCTGGGGCGGCCGGAAGGCGAACGGCCTGCGCTGGCACGCGCGCGGTCTGTTCACCGGTTCCGGCGGCACCGGCTCCCTTGGCTGGGGAACCTATCTTTATTCGTTGAATGTGAATGCTGGGCCGTATGGCAAGCATCTCGCCGCCGCAGAGCCGCTGCCGCCGGGCGAGGTTGTCGCCACGGTGCAGTATATCGACGTCAATGATGTGGGCAGCGATAATGGCATTCTGGGGCAATGGCTGTGCCGCGCATCCGGCTGTACGCCGATGATCTGGCGGGATGATATCCGTTACCGTAATGTGGACGCGCCAGAGGCGCTGGTGAACGAAATGGACCTCGTCATCTATTGCGGCGGCATGCAGTGCAACATGCGTTCCGGTCAGCGGTTCGAATATGATTTCCATTCCGCAGCGGTCTTTGACGGCATGCCTGACCTCAGAAAGGTCGCCGACCGCGTCTCGCGGCTGGCAAGCACGGTGCCATCCCGCTAGACAGCGACTCCTCGTTCGATGCGCATTCACCAGAGATCCAGGGCCATCATCCATGCCAGCTACCCTTGTCGCCATTCTCGATATTTTCGTAATGTTGTGCCAGCTCGTCATCTGGGTGATCATCGCGCAGGTCATTCTGTCGTGGCTGATCGCATTCAACGTCATCAACACGTCGAATAATTTCGTGCGTTCGCTCGTTTTCGGCATTGAGCGGCTGACGGCGCCGCTCTACCGCCCCATCCGCCGGTTCCTGCCGGATCTGGGCGGTATCGACCTGTCGCCCATGATCCTGATCCTGGCGATCATTCTGGTGCAGCGGCTGGTACCCGCGCTCGTGATCGATCTGTTCACCTGATGGCGGATCGTATCGACGGAAAGGCGTTCGCAGCGGCGCTGCGAGCCCGCACGGCGGATCATGCCGCCCGTTTTCACGAGCAGGCCGGGCGTAAGGCTGGGTTGGCCGTAATCCTTGTCGGTGATGACCCGGCGAGCGACGTGTACGTCACGTCCAAACACCGGGCGACGCGCGAAGCCGGCATGGAAAGTTTCGAGCACCGCCTGTCTGCGGAGACTACGCAGGACCAGCTTCTGGACCTTGTGCACAAGCTGAATGGAGATCCGAATGTCGATGGCATTCTGTGCCAGCTGCCGCTGCCGGGCCATCTGGATGCGGATGCGGTGGTGCAGGCGATCGATCCGGACAAGGATGTCGACGGCCTGACGGTCACCAATGCCGGGCGTCTGCTGAGCGGGCTGCCCGGCATCGTGCCCTGCACACCGCTTGGCTGTGACATGATGATTGCCGATCGCCTGGGCAGTGATCTGTCGGGCAAGACGGCGCTGGTGATCGGCCGCTCCAATTTGTTCGGCAAGCCAATGGGGCAGCTGTTGCTGCAGCGCAATGCAACCGTGACCCAGGCGCATTCTCGTACGTCGGACCTGCCGGCAGAGGCGCGCCGCGCCGACATTCTGGTGGTTGCCGTCGGCCGGCCAGAGATGGTTCGCGGCGACTGGGTAAAACCGGGCGCGCTGGTCATCGACGTCGGCATTAATCGGATCGAGGCGCCGGAGCGCGGCGAAGGAAAAACGCGGCTTGTCGGCGATGTCGCCTTTGCCGAGGCAGAACAGGTCGCATCGGCCATAACGCCGGTCCCGGGTGGTGTCGGTCCCATGACGATCGCCTGTCTGTTGAGGAATACGGTGACGGCCGCCTATCGCCGTCAGCGGCTGGCGGTACCGGAGGATTTGTGAATCCGGCTCTCGTCGATCTATTCGTAACGGCATTCGCCACCCTGTTCGTCGTCATCGACCCGCCGGGCTGTGCGCCGATCTATTCCAGCCTGACCGCCGGAGCCAGCGCGCGGCAGCGTAACGGCATGGCCGTGCGGTCCATCCTGATTGCGGGCGGCGTACTGATCGTCTTTGCCTTTTTCGGCAGGCCATTGCTGGAGGCGCTCGGCATATCGCTGGATGCCTTCCGTGTGGCAGGCGGCATCATGTTGTTCATGATCGCGCTGGAAATGGTGTTCGAGAAGCGCACTGAACGGCGAGAAACGCGTGTTCAGGAAATGAACGAATCGGACGTTGACGATGTCAGTGTCTTTCCCATGGGCATCCCCATGATCGCCGGACCCGGCTCAATCGCGGCGCTGATGCTGTTGATGAGCCAGACCACGAGTTTTGTGGAGCGAAGCGTTGTTTTCGGCGCCCTTTTCCTCGTCCTTCTGCTGACGTTGGCGGCGCTGTTGCTGGCGGGCCCCATGCTGGGCTTCATTGGGCAGAAGATGGAGGCGATGCTGACACGATTGCTGGGCGTGATCCTGGCCGCGCTGGCGGCGCAGTTCGTTCTCGACGGGCTTCGCGCCAGCTTCCTCGCCTAGGGGGCGACGCGGTACAGCCGTACGCCGGCTTTTCCGGGTCCGGTAATAACGGGGTGCATCCAGGTCGGAATCTCGCCGTCGTTGAGGGCGGCGGCAAACCCGTTCGGAGCCTGTCGGGCGTAGAATCGCATCTCCCGCGCGCCGGCACACCAGGCGATATGCGACAGCCCCTTTTCACGAACGAAGGTTCGGGCGTCTGCGGGCGATCCGCGGAAAACCTCAATCACCTCCTTCATCGCGGCTTCGTTGCGATGATGCCCGCTTGCCAGCATTCGGTGCGGCGTTCCCGCCAGAATGGCAGGCGTCGGGTCCAGCGGCGTCAGCATGGTCGTGGGCGGCATATCGGCCACCTGCGTCCACGCCCCCTTTTTGAAACAGGCGGCTTCCGCTCCGCCGCTCTGCTGCGTAATTTCGTCCTCGGCTTTGCTGCTCCAGCTTTCCCACAAGTCCATGGCGAACAGCGGGGTTGCTGGCAGCAGGAGCAGCAAAAGGCCGATGGTCCCGACAAGGCGCGGCAATAGGGGCTGCAAACGCGCGCGACGCAGCAATTCCGAAAATGCGAAGATCAGCGCAGGGAGGGACAATAATTGAGCCAGTGCGATCGACCGCAATACGAAAATGCCTGACAGGGCTGCCGCCACGAACAGAAACGCCAGGTCAAGCCGTACGCGCCGTTGCCAGCCGCCATCCGCCAGCATGAACAGGGTCGCGCCGACACCGATCAGCATGGCAAATCCGCTGGCGACGCTGACCGCATCGAGAATCTGCCACAGGGGCATCCCTTCCCGCACATTCACATACCAGTTCGTTTTCACGACAGGGTCGAGCGCGCTGAACGGCCCGGCGAGGCATGCGGGGTTGATGAGAGAGAGGCAGCCTATGCCCATGACGGTGGAGACGGCCAATATGCCCAGGCGGCGTGCCCGTCCGTTGGCTGCGGGTAGCATCAGCAGGGAAAGCCCCGCCGTCGCCCCCGCAAGCGCGGCAAGATAGGCTGGCATGATCGCGTCGCACCAGTGGGCGCTCCACATGGCCGCCGGCTGGGTCGCGGCGAAAAAGGCAAGGCTGGCGATCGTCAGGGAAATCATGAAGCTGAGCAGCCTGCCTGTTTCCGCCGGAACGAACAGGGCGCGCAAGGCCAGCAGGGCGCCGGCTGCAACGGCAAGCGGCAGTCCCTCCAGCGAAATGTGCAGCATCAGCGCCAGTGCAACGCCGCCCAACATGGCTGCTCTCGTCGTGCGTGTACCTGCAATGGCGGCCACCGCCGCCAGCCCCAGAACAATTTGCCAGCCATGATGGTCGATGCGCATGGGACTCAACTGCAATGCCGGGAACATCATGCCGGGGACCAGCAGTGCGCCGATCAACGCCAGGCGCCAGTCGGCAACCCGCCGTATCAGAACGGCGATCAGCATGGTCGTCAGGAACAGCGAGAGGCACGGCACGATGATCGCGGCTGCCGTTTCCGCGCCCGCCGCGCCGACCAAAGGTCGAAATGCAACCATTACGAGCGCCAGCGGCAGGTCGACCAGTCGCGACCAGTGCATCGGCGCGCCATCAGGGGGATTCAGGCGATATTGCGTGACGTCGCGCCAGTTCTGCCCGGCCAGGAAGTCACGAACTTCCTGCAGTCGCAGATAATCATCCGGTCCATGCAATTCACCGGAAAGGATGGCGTCCTTTTTCAGGAGCGCCAGCAACAGCGTGGAGACTATCCAGACGATCAGAATGCCAAGGCGGAATTTACGCGCGTCGGCGTCGGCGCGTTCCGTATCGGCCACGGCACCGGCCGCCCCGAAGGCGATCGTCATGACGCAAAGACATAAAGGCGGCGAACGAGCCAGATCGCCTGAAAGCTGACGATGACAGCGATTGCCTTTGCAGCCGAGGGGTCCAGACCGAGGCCGGTGCCCGCCCCCACGATGCACATGGTAAGCCCCAGTCCCAATAGGGCTGAGCCTGCGAACAGCAATTTCTGCTGACGCCGCTGGTCGCTGCCGCGCACATGTGTCTGCCGGGCGAACACCACGCGGCTGGAAATCAGCCAGTGCACGCCGATTCCGAAGCCATATCCTGCGCCGGAAGCGAGGCTGGCCATCATGCCCGCCGACATCAGCGCGGTGAACATGGCGACGTCAGCGGCCAATGCACACACGCTGGCCAAACCATAGCGCAGATATGTCATATCGATCAGCCGGGCCATGGGCCTCTTCCCGTCGCGGACGTGAAATATGCGGATTGTCAGGCGGCTATCTTGCGGGGAACCATGCGTTCGGATTTCAGCGCCTCGACCGCGCCTTCATCCCCCGCCTCGTGATATTCCGCATCCTCGTTCACGCACCAGACGTCGTGGACGATCTCGCCCGCCTGAATGTTCTTCACGGTCAGCATCGCGGTCATCATGGCATGATCCTGATTATTATATTTGTGCATGCCGTTGCGCCCGACCAGGTGCAGCGTGGGATGCGTTTCGGCCAGTTCGCTGCGAAGTGCCTGGACATTGGCGGCATAGGCGTCGTCATAGACGGGGTATGCCTTTTCCTGCCGCACCACGACGCCACCGGCGATATCGTCGGGATTGCACAGGCCAAGTAACTCCAGCTCCATCTTCGCCAAATTGACCAGATCCTCGTCATGTGCCGACCACAGGCCGTCATCTTCAAAACAGAAATATTCCAGCCCGACGCAGACCATATCCTCGTTCGGGATCATTTCGGGCGACCAGGAACGGAAATTCTGGATGCGCCCGACCTGTACGGACGGATCGTGGATATAGATCCAATTGTCCGGGAACAGGTCCTTCGACTTCACCATGACGGCGACCGTCAGGAAATCGCGATATTTCAGGTCAAGTGCGTTCACCGCCGCCTTCGGCATCGGATGCAGACGGCTGGCAAGCTCCCGCATCGGCGCGGAGGAAATGACGTGAGACGCGTTGATCTCCACCATCTTGCCGTCGCCGCGTTTTGCCAGCACCTTCCACCTGCCCGTCGAAACATCTTCGGACAGCTGATGCAGGGCGTGATCCATCAGGACGGTGTTCCCGCCGGCCACGACGAAGTCGCGCGCCGCCTCCCACATCATGCCCGGCCCCTTGCGGGGATAGCGAAAGCTTTCCAGCAGGGTCTTCGCCCCCATGCCGTCGTTCGGTTTCTTGTTGAGGCCCAGCGACCGCTTGAGCCCGTCCATGACGGCACTGCCAAGGCTCAGCCCCTTGATCCGCTGCGCCGCCCAGTCGGCGGAAATCTCGTCGCACTGCATGCCCCACACCTTTTCGGTGTAGGTCTTGAAGAAAATGGAAAACAGCTTGCGCCCGAACTGGTTTGATACCCAGTCCTGAAAATTGGCTACGTCCTTTTTTGGAAAGACGCGGGACTTCAAATAGCTCGCCATGCACAGCGTCGAGCGAATCAGCCCCAGATTGCCCAGCGCCTCAAACGCCCGCAGCGGATAGGAGTAGAATTTGCCCTCATAATAAATGCGGCTCATGCGCGGGCGCTGAATGAAATCATCCGGCAGAATCTCGTTCCAGAGGTCGACGACCTCCTTCGACTTCGAAAAGAAACGATGCCCGCCAATGTCGAAACGATAGCCATCATGTTCGACCGTGCGGCTGATGCCGCCGACATAGATGGGGTCTTTTTCGATGATTGTGACCGAATAGCCTGCCTTGGTCAGCAGATAGGCGGAGGTCAGTCCGGCCGGTCCTGCGCCGATAATGGCGACGTCAACGCCCGATCCCTGATATGCCATACGCTGCCTGCCCCTGAACGCTGAATTGGTTTCAGGAACTGCATTGCAGCAAAAGGTTTAAAAGACTGGTTAAGAAAGGCCTGTCGCATCGACGGGGGCAGAAAATCGCATCTCAGGCCGTGGGTTTGTGGCTACCAGCCCGCTGTTGCCCAGGCCGCGACTTCCTCCGTGGCGTCGACGGCGACGATGGCCCACACATTGTCTTCTGCCGCCAGCGTATAAAGCGTTTCGAAGCGCAGCCTCTCTTCGCCATTTTCCCCCGTCAGGCGCCAGCCTACGCGCGCGGCGGCGGCCTGTTCACCGGGCAATTCGCGCGCTTCCAGCAAGGTCGGCGTCACGATCTCTACGCCGTTTTCCTCATATTTCCACAGGATCGCGTCCATATTCTCGCGCACTTCCTCGGTCGTTTCCAGGAAGATGGTTTCCTGTCCACGACGAATCCCGTGCGGTGTCGCCAGGAACGACAGGATGACATCCTCGTCATTCGCATTGATCGCGGCGGCGTAATTGTCGAAAAATTCCGACAATACGCCGGCCAGCGACGGGGCGATGGGATCAGCCACCGCGCTTCCTTTGCCCCAGCAGGCGCAGGCGCAGGGCGTTCAGGCGAATGAACCCCTCCGCATCGCGCTGATTATAGCGGCCCTTGTCATCCTCGAACGTGACCACGTCCTGGCTGTAGAGGTTAAAGCTGACATCCGCCTTGCGGCCGACGGTCTGAACGCTGCCCTTGTACAGTTTCAGCCGTACCGTGCCGGTGACGTCCTTCTGGCTGTGATCGATGGCCGCCTGCAGCATTTCCCGCTCCGGGCTGAACCACAGGCCATTGTAGATCAGTTCCGCATAGCGCGGCATCAGCTCGTCCTTCAGGTGGGTCGCGCCGCGGTCCAGCGTCAGCTGCTCGATGCCGCGATGCGCCTCCAGATAGATGGTGCCGCCCGGCGTTTCGTACATGCCGCGGGACTTCATGCCGACGAAGCGGTTCTCGACCATATCAAGGCGACCGATGCCATGGCGGCGGCCATATTCGTTCAACGCCTCCAGAAGGGTGGCCGGGCTCATCGCTTCGCCGTTCAGCGCGACGCCGTCGCCATGTTCGAAGTCGACCTCGACATATTCCGGCTTGTCGGGCGCATCCTCCGGATTGACCGTGCGGGAATAGACATAGTCCGGCACCTCGTCCCACGGGTCTTCCAGCACCTTTCCTTCGGAGGAGGTGTGCAGCATGTTCGCGTCCGTCGAAAAGGGTGCCTCGCCGCGCTTGTCCTTGGCGACCTCGATGCCGTGCTCCTCGGCAAAGGCGATCAGGCGCGTACGGCTGGTCAGATCCCATTCCCGCCAGGGCGCGATGACGCGGATGTCCGGGTCCAGCGCATAATAGCCGAGTTCAAAGCGGACCTGATCATTGCCCTTGCCGGTGGCACCATGGCTGACCGCGTCGGCGCCGACCTGGTGCGCGATTTCTATCTGGCGCTTGGAAATCAGCGGCCGTGCGATGGACGTGCCCAGCAGATACAGCCCCTCATAAAGCGCATTGGCGCGCATCATCGGAAAGACATAGTCGCGCACGAATTCTTCGCGCAGGTCGTCGATGAAAATATGTTCGGGCTTCACACCGGCGGCCAGCGCCTTCTTGCGTGCAGGTTCCAGCTCCTCGCCCTGGCCCAGATCGGCGGTGAACGTCACCACCTCGCACTGATATTCGGTTTGCAGCCATTTCAGGATGACACTGGTGTCGAGGCCACCGGAATAGGCGAGGACGACACGTTTGATCTCGGGCATGTTTTGAAGCCTTGGAAAGAGGGACGTGCGGGCTTTCGCAAAGATGAAGGGGACGTTCAAGGGATATGCACCGACGGCCCCGTATTCCTCTACGACAGTCAATGAGGAGTGTCGAAAATGAAGAACGAATTTCTGATCGCGGCCAGCATGGCCACCCTGTTCGCCGCGGGCGCACATGCCGCACCGGGCGATGGCGGGCCAAAGCGCGGCGCCGATATGGACCGCGCCGATGTCGAGGCACGCGTGACCGAGCATTTCCAGAAAATGGACGCCGATTCCGATGGCACGGTGACTGAGGCCGAAGCGAAGGCCGCGCGTGAAACAATGATGGCGGAGCGTAGCGGCGAAATGTTCGCCAAGGCCGATACCGACGGCAGTGGCGCTATCAGCGAGGCGGAATGGAACGCCATGGCCGAAAAGCGCGGCGGCAAGCGTGCCGGCGCGCGGCATAAGGGCGGCAATATGATGATGCGCGCCGATGCAGATGGCGATGGCCGTATCACCCTCGCCGAGGCGAAGGCGCCCGCCCTCGATCGTTTCGATCGCGCGGACACCGACAAGGACGGCACCGTGACCGCCGCCGAACGCCGCGCGCAGTGGCAGACAATGCGGGCGGAACGCGGGAAGGGGCGAACTGCCGAATAGAGTTTACCGAATACGCGCCTTTCCCCCCATTTGGGCGCGTGACATGGGGGCGGACGACCGGCGATCCGGTTTTCCCCCTTTGACGGCCCGCCGCCGCCCCCGTGCGTAGCGAAGGATCGGCACCCTCCCTCCCTTGGGTGTCGGTCCTTTTCTCTTTTTGTGATCCTTTTAAGGCGGCAATTGGTAAGAGCGGGGCATGAACAGCTTTCCTTCCCTTGCCGTTCGGGCATTTCTTCTCTGCCTCTTTGCCGCGCCCTCCCTGGCGACGGAAATTATCATCGGTTCCGTTCAGCCGGGCGTCGAACCCGGTACGCCAGAGATTGGACTGGTGTTCCTGAACGACAGCGCCCAACCGCTCGCCCTGCCTCAGCGGCTCGATGCTGCCATCGTGAAGGATGGGCAGTCGACGCCCGTGGTCCTCGACCTGCTGGGCAGTCCGCAGACGATCGCGCCCGGGGCCTTTGCGAAGCCCGTGTACCGGTTTGCGTTGCCCGACAGATTATCTACAGGCGGGCCGGTGCGCATTGAACTGGTCGGTGACATGCCGGCATCGGCGGCGGTCATCCTGCCTACCCCCATGGTGCCAGAGGCTCCGCCGGTCGAACTGGCGGCGGTTCCGCCCGACAGCCGCCCGGAACCCGACGCGCTGCAGGATTCACCGCAGGCCGACGGCGCTCTTAATTTTTCCACCTATCGTCTGATGTATGCGCTGCTGGGTACATCGCCGCTGAACGCAAAGCTGCAGTTCAGCTTCAAATATGCGCTGGTCGATCCCGATTCGGGAACAGCATCCCGCCTGTCCTTCCTGCGCGGCATCTATTTCGGATATACACAGACGATGTTCTGGGATTTGGGCGTCGAAAGTTCGCCCTTCCGCTCTATAGATTTCCAGCCAGAGCTGTTTTATCGATATCGCAGCGATCTTGCCCTTGCCTCCCTGCAGGGATCGGACGTGAATGTTCAGGCGGGCGTCAAACATTATTCCAATGGCCGCGAAGAGCCATTCAGCCGCAGTTTCAACACCGTCTATCTGGAACCGTCCGTCAGCGTGCCGATTGGCGATTCCTTTCGCCTGACCGCCGCGCCCCGTGCGTTCATATATTTCGGCGATCTGGAGGATAATCCCGATATCGACGAATTTCGCGGCCATTCGGGCCTGCGCCTGACGCTGGTGCGTGACGACGGCGCGCGGCTGGAGACGGCGGCCCTCGGCTTCATCGGGACGGGCCGGGGCAGCGTACAGACCGACCTCAGCTATCCGATCAAGGGCGGCTTTCTGGGCGACCTGAACCTTCGCCTGCATGGCCAATTATTTGCCGGATACGGCGACAATCTGTTCGAATATGATCGCAAATCGACCCGGCTGCGGTTTGGAATCAGTCTGGTTCCGTGACGAGGCTGCGACCCCTGGGGACTGCGGCAGCGGTCGCGGCCGGGGCTTTCGCGCTGGTCGCCTTACTGAGGCGGGAGGATCGTAAACCGCTGCGTATGCCGCGACAGCCGCGCGCCCGCCGCCAGTTGGACAATATCGTCCTGGGTGCCGGCAGCCTTCTTGTCGCTGGCGCCGTGCAAAATTACGCGCTCGCCCCGCTTTTGGCGCGCGATGCCGGCCGCTTTGGCGCCGTGCGCTTCCTCGCTCCCTGCCTCCGTCCGCTCGCGGGGTTTCTGACGCTCGACTGGGCGATGTACTGGTGGCACCGCTGGACGCATGTTTATGCGCCTTTGTGGCGATTCCACCGGGTCCACCATGTCGATCTGGACCTCGACATGTCGACGGCCATCCGATTTCACGCGGTGGACCAGGCGATATCGGCGCCGATGCGCATGGCGATGATCGTCTTGCTGGGCCCGGATGCGCGGACCCACGACGTTTGGAACCGGTTCTTTTTCCTCAGCGTGCTGTTTCATCACGCCAATATTCGCCTGCCGTGCAGGTGGGAGCGGCGGCTGGCGCTGTTCCTGACCACACCGCGCATGCACGGGATCCATCACATGGCACGTCGCGATGCCACCGATTCCAACTGGTCGAGCGGCATCAGCCTGTGGGACCGGTTGCATGGCAGCTTTCGCCTGGACATGCGGGCGGATGCCGTCCGCATGGGCGTCGCCGCCTATGCGCACCGTCTAAATGTCCGGCAGTCGCTTTATTTGCCCATGGCCGACACGCGCGGCGACTGGGACGTGGGCGATTCCGCGCTTCGCAGCAGCGCCTCCGTTTCCGCGAGATAGTCCCGCGTCAGGGGCAGTGCATAGCGGTCGCGGACATATTGAACCTGATAATTGCACATCCCGCCGGTTAGGAACGACATCTCCGCGCCCGCCAGGTAAAGCGTCCACATGCGGTAGAAACGTTCGTCGTACAGCGCGACGATGCTGTCCCTTGCCGCCTTTGTGCGATCATACCAGATTTTCAGCGTCTTGGCATAATGCAGGCGCAAGGTTTCGGTATCGGTCATGATCAGCTTCTCGCGCTCGCTCGCCGAGACGATCTCTGACAAGGCAGGGATGTAACCGCCGGGGAAAATATATTTTGACGTAAAGCTATCGGTGACGCCGGGTCCGCCCATGCGCCCGATGGTATGAATCAGCATCACGCCATCCTGTGCCAGCAGGTTGCGGCACTTTCGAAAGAATTTCGCATAATGCGGCGGCCCGACATGTTCGAACATGCCGACGGACACGATGCGGTCGAAGCTGCCCTCCACATCCCGATAATCGATCAGTTCGAACGTAACGCGATCCGCCAGTCCTTCTTCCTCCGCCCGCCGGCGCGCGACCTTCAATTGTTCTCGCGACAGCGTGATCCCCTTCACGCGCACGTCGAAGGTCCGCGCCAGGTACAGCGCCATGCCGCCCCAGCCGCAGCCGATATCGAGAACCGTGTGTCCCGGCTCCAGGGCCAGCTTTGCGGCGATGTGCCGTTTCTTTGCCAGCTGCGCGGTGTCCAGATCGGTGACCCCGTCCTCGAAATAGGCGCAGCTATATTGCCAGTCCTCGTCCAGGAACAATTTATATAGGTCGTCCGACAGATCGTAATGATGGGCGACGTTGCGTTCTGAACGCTGCTTCCAGTTGAAGCGATCCAGGCGCGCGCGCATTCGCGTCAGCCGGCGTTTCAGCCCCTGCCCCTCTATGGTGCGGCCCGTGCCGAAGCTGTTATTGCGTTTGATCAGATACAGGAAATCGCGAATATCGCCGCCTTCTATCGACAGGCGGCCGTCCATGAACGCCTCTGTAAATCCCAGGCCGATATTGCTGACGATCGCGCGCGCTACTCCGGAATCATGCAGCCGCAGCGTCAAATGGCCGTAATCGGGGTCCGGTGCGCCGAATGTCCGGCGCTTGCCATTCGCGCCCACCACCGTCAGCTCGCCCCGCCGGATGAGACGATCAAGAATATGGTTCAATAGCCACATATTCCGGTCCCCTTTCTTCTCTGCCAAAAGGTAAGGATCGATTAATTCGCTCTCCGCCAGAGTAAAGAGGCGGGATCGGCGGCTTTCGCGCGATTCGCCCGCGCTTGCGTCGACCGGAATTCCTCGATCGAGTCTGCGGCCAGTTGTGCTTGAACCGCGCCCGGATGGTACGCGGCGGGCTGGTGCATGGCCTGTGGCAGCTGGTAATCCAATATCGACTGGCCGTGTGGGTGATTTGAGGCCAGCACAAAATTCAACGCTTCGTCGTTCCGACGTCGGGGGCGTTCCGGGGTGATGCCGGAACAAGAAATATCCTTATCCGTTCATAGGTTATGGGCATATTGATGACGAAAGAAGCCATGCTTCCCGGTCGACGCGCCCGGCTGAAGGCATTTCTGAAATTAAAGACCGAGCACCGCCTGGCGCGAATGGCTGTGGGTATCAGTGCCGTGGCGATCGCCGGCGCGGGCTTGGCAGACGCGCACCTCTACACGGCGCCGCCCGCCGATGTCCTGCTTGAGGGGCAGGAAGCCGGCGACGGCGCTCTCTCCGACGCAATCGTGCCGGAGCCGGGATTTGCGAGCGAAATACCGATCATTCTGCCGGAATCGCGCGCCGATTCCGCCACGGACCCACTGGTAGAGGCTGCTGCCGAGGCTGTTGAAGCTGCGGCAGAGGAAATTGGCCTGGGCGAGGCGAGCTATTATGGCGACCGTTTCGCTGGACGTTCCACCGCCAGTGGGGAAGCCTTTGATCCCGCCCTGTTGACTGCCGCGCACCGCACCCTGCCGCTGGGCAGCACTGTTCGGGTAACCCATATGGATTCGGGAGAAAGCGTCGTCGTGAAAATCAACGACCGTGGCCCGTTCCACGGCCAGCGCATTATCGATCTGTCAAAGGCGGCTGCCCGCAAGATCGGCATGCTGGGCGCCGGCAAGGCGCGGGTGAAGCTGGAACTGCTGCGCCGCAGCTAACGGGCGGCACGCCTGATAGCCCGCGCGCGGTAGGTGCGCGGTTTGGGGTGGCCCTCAGCAGTTAGGGAGGCGAGCCAGATTCCCCGCCTCCCCAAAATTTCTTCCACGAGCCTGACGACCCGACGGAGCGCTGATTCTATTCGCTTTCCGTGAACAGTACTTCGCTGGGCCCGCGTTCGGTCTGCAAGCGGGCGGCAACCGCTTCGGCCTGTTCCAGTGCCCGCAGGATATTGCCGCTGGAGATCTTCTTCAGCTCTTCTTCGGAATAGCCCCGCCGCAGCAGTTCGGCGAAAAGGTCGGGATACGCCGCGACCGTCTCCATCCCGATGGCATAGCTGGGTACGCCGTCAAAATCGCCGCCCAGGCCGATAGCGTCGATTCCGGCAACCTGCTCGATATGGTCAATATGATCGGCAACATCGGAAATGGTCGCCTTTGGCGCTGGATTGGCGTTGCGCCATGCCTGCATGCCCTGATCCACCAGTTCGGGCTGATCCGGATGCAGGAATTCCAGCCGCGCCTTTTCCGCGGCTTCCTGCGCCCACCACTGGTTGAACGCGTCCTTCACAAAGCCTTCGACGAAGGTGACCATGATAACGCCGCCATTTTCAGGCAGACGCTGCAGAACCTCGTCCGGCACATTGCGAACATGGTCGGTGACCGCCCGCGCGGAGGAGTGTGAAAAGATGACCGGTGCCTGGCTCTCGTCCAGGGCGGCGTTCATCGCGGCTGCACTGACGTGGCTGAGGTCCACCAGCATGCCCAGCCGGTTCATCTCACGCACGACTTCCCGGCCGAACTCGCTCAGCCCGTTGGATTTCGGCAGGTCGGTCGCACTGTCCGCCCACGCGAGACTCTCGCCATGCGTTAACGTCATGTAACGTGCGCCAAGGTCGTAGAACTGGCGCAGAACCGCCAGCGAATTGGCAATCGAATGGCCGCCCTCTACTCCGTACATGCTGGCAACCCGGCCAGAGGCCATGATGCGACGCACGTCCTCAGCGGTCAGGGCCTTTGCCATGCTGTCGGGATTGGCCGCGATCAGCCTGTCGGTAAGGTCGATCTGTTCCAGCGTCTGCACGACCGCCTCTGGCTCTGGCAGGCTGGCGGGCACATATACCGACCAGAATTGCGCGCCGACATGGCCTGCCTTCATCATTTCCGCATCGGTCGCAACGTCGGCTTTGAAACGTTCCGTCAGGCGCGCATAGGGAAAATCGGACACGCGCTGGTTGTTCAGCTCGCGGATCTTGCCCGGCAGGTCGTTGTGACCGTCAAACACGGGCTGTTCGCTCAGGATCGCGTCTATGCGAGCGTCCTCGTCCTGCGCGGTGGCAGGTGCGGCCATCGCGGCCATCCCCAGAACAAGTGAAAGCGAGGCGGCGACTGGACGAAACATTGGGAAACTCCCCCATATATGCAGATCAGGGCCGGACGACAGGAATGGCGCCAGCCTGCGGTAACCCGTCGGAGTGTCATCGCCCCTCGGATCCTGGACCGCCTTGGCGCGGTCAGAAATCGACCGCAATGCCTTTTTTCTCCCAGTCGCCGTAGCGCGTGGGCTCGGGCCCCTTGCGGCCACCGACTTCCTTCTGGTCGGTTTTTACGGGTTCCGGTTCGGGCGGTGGCGGCGTATCGGTCTTGCTCATATTTCGCACTGTAACGGCTTTCCGCCTTTGACGCTAAGAGCGAATTGAACTTCTTGCGCGGAAAGGGGCGACGGACATGTTATCGTTGAACGGTCGAACGATCGCGCTGACGGGCGCCGGCAGCGGCATTGGCCGCGCGCTTGCCGTCGCCATGGCGCGCAAGGGGGCGACCGTTGCCCTGGCCGACCGGGATGCAGAGGGGTTGGCGTACACCAGCCGCATGCTGGGGGATTATCCGCATTCGACGCGCCTGTTCGATGTCACGGACCACGGCGTTCTGGAGGCGTGGATAGACGAGGTCGCGGCGGAGTTCGGCGCGCTGCACGGGATCATCAACAATGCAGGCCTCAGCGTGATTGCGCCGTTCGAACATATGCCGGCGGCAGACTTCGACTGCGTCATGGACGTGAATTTCAATGCCGTGGTCCGGGGATGCCGGGCCGCCCTGCCGCATGTGAAGGCAACCGACGGCGGCTGGATCGTGAATATTTCCAGTGTGTTCGGCCTGATGGGCTATCCAACGCAGAGCGCCTACAACGCCTCCAAGTTCGCCGTGCGCGGCCTCAGCGAGGCAATGCATCTGGAACTGGGGATGACGGCCCCGCACGTTCGCGTGGTACGTGTCCATCCCGGGGGCATAAAGACCCGCGTTGCGCACAATGCCAAATTCATCCGCGGGATAGAGGGGGCCGGGGATCAATCCGCGCCTGGGGGCATGCATGACCCGGACGGCTTTGTCGCCGCCAGTCCCACATCGCCCGAAGCGGCGGCAGACGCGATCATCCGAGGGATGGAGACCGGCGCACACCGCATCCTTATCGGCCGGGATGCCCGCATGGTGGACTGGCTGACGCGGCTGATGCCAGTAAACTATTGGCGCCGCATCGGCCCATTCCTTGGCGCGAAGGCCGCATCGAATAGGAAGGTTACATCCTGACCCAGCATCCCGCAGGCCTCCCCGCCCGCCGCGCCGCCCTGACCCTGTTGCAGGCCGTTCTGTGGCGCAAACAGGCGCTGGAGGCGGCACTGCCGCGCGCGCTGAGAAAGATCGAGGCCCCAGCCGATCGCGGGCTGGCCCGATCCATCGCCAGCCTGACATTACGTTGGCTGCCTGACCTAGACGATCTGATCGATGGCGCGACGGAGCGCACATTATCACCAGAGGCACCTGCACGCATGGTGCTAAGGATCGCGCTGACCCAGGCATTGGTGTTGAAAACGCCGGATCATGCCGTCGTGTCGACGGCGCTGCCTCTCGTCGAGGGCGCGCCCCGGCGTCTGGTGCATGGCGTGCTGGCCCGCCTGCTGCGCGAAAGTGCTGAACTGCCCGAACATCCGACGTTGCCCGACCCCTGGGCGACGCGGTGGACACTCAGCTGGGGGGAAGAGGTGGTTGCCGCGGCGGGAAGAAGCCTGGCCCAGCCCGCGCCGGTCGACCTGCAATTCGGCCGCGACTTTCCCGCGCCCGAGGGGGGCATCAGCCTGCTGCCAAATCATGTGCGGCTGCCCGCCGGCGGGCGCATCGAAGACATTCCCGGCTTTCAGGAGGGTGCATGGTGGGTGCAGGATATTGCCGCCAGCCTGCCCGCCCGCATATTGGCGCCGACGCCGGGGGAACGCGTGCTCGACATGGCGGCGGCGCCCGGCGGCAAGACGATGCAGCTTGCCGCCGCAGGCGCGCAGGTTACCGCGCTCGATCCCAGCAATGTCAGGATCGAGCGCCTGCGCGAAAATCTGGCGCGTACCGGCCTGTCGGCAGAAATCGTCGAGACCGATGCCCTGGCCTATACGATGGATAGCCCGTTCGACGCGGTTTTGCTGGATGCGCCCTGTTCCGGCACGGGAATTTTTCGGCGGCATCCCGATGTTCTTCATCTGCGTCAGCCCAACCGCATGGGGGAGATCGTGGCGCTGCAGGCGCGCCTGCTGGATCATGCGGCATCGCTGACCCGTCCCGGTGGCCGTCTGGTCTATTCGGTATGTTCCCTCGAACAGCGAGAGGGGGAGGAGCAGATCGCCGCCTTTCTGAAACGCATGCCGGGCTGGAACACAGCGCCCGACCCCACTGATCGATTGCCCAAAGGTGTCGAGCTGACAGCGGCAGGCTGGGTACGGACATTACCGGGAATGCTCGAATCCGTAGGCGGCCTGGACGGTTTTTTCATCGCCGAGCTGACGGCGCCGGAACGACCGGCCTGATATTCCGCCCCGAAAATGGGACGGCCCGCCATATTTTTCGGAACGCCCCGCTTTCAACCCTGTCCGCACCGCCCCTATATGGAGAGCATGAACGACATTCGCATCGCACCGTCCATCCTTTCCGCTGACTTTGCAAATTTGGGAGAGGAGGTGCGCGCCATCGACGCTGCAGGCGCGGATTATATCCATGTGGACGTGATGGACGGGCATTTCGTGCCGAACATCACCATCGGGCCGGCGGTCGTGAAGGCGTTGCGCCCGCACACGCAAAAGCCGTTCGACGTTCATTTGATGATTGCGCCGGTGGACACCTATCTGGAAGCCTTTGCGGAGGCTGGTGCCGACATATTGAGCGTGCATCCCGAATCGGGCCCGCACCTTCATCGAACCATCCAGACCATCGCGTCCCTGGGAAAGCGCGCCGGGCTCGTCCTGAACCCCGCAACGCCGCTCGACATACTCGACCATGTGATAGACGATCTCGACCTGATTTTGGTGATGAGCGTCAATCCGGGCTTCGGCGGCCAAAGCTTCATCCATTCGCAGCTTAACAAGATCGAGGCGATCCGTAAGCGTATCGACGCGACGGGGAAGTCCATCGACCTGGAGGTGGATGGCGGCATTGATGCGGAAACTTCGCGTCTGGCGCGCTCTGCGGGCGCTGATGTCCTCGTCGCCGGCACGGCGACCTTCCGGGGTGGGCCGGACCGTTATGCGGCCAATATCGCAGCTTTGCGCGGGTGAGCCTCGCGGAACTATTGGGCTTTCGCCGCCGGGTTCCGGTACGCTTCCGCACGACCGTTGCGGATCCGATAGAGGGCGACCGGGCGCGTGGGCGGGCATTGACGCGTGGCGAGATTACGCTCGCTGGGGAAACGCTTTACCTGCGCGGCGCCGACTGGACGATGGCGGGCGCCTCGGACCGATTCCGCACCCATGTGCATGGATTCTACTGGCTGCGCGACATGGCGGGGGTTCTGCCGCCGGACCGCGGTGGGGAATTCGTGCGACCGATAATTTCCGGCTGGCTGGCTGCGCATGGTGACCCTGACGCCGACGCCTGGCGCGCCGACCGCATCGGCGCGCGGCTGGCCTTCTGGGCACTTTACGCACCCTATATTCTCGGCACGAACGACACCGACTATCGGTCTGCGGTTCTCAGTCATTACGTCCGCGCGGCAACCCATGCGGAGCGCAACATGGCAAAGGCGCCGCCCGGCCTGCCGCGCATCGTGGCGGCCAGCGGTCTCGTCATTGCCGGCCTGCTGTTGGAACGTAATGAAAAGCGTCTCGCCCAGGCGGAGACCCTGCTGGACGGGGCCCTTGGATCCGTCGTCCTGCAACATGGTTTGCCGTCCAGCCGCGCGCCCGCCGATCTGATGGCGGTGATGGAGTGGCTGCATGTCCTGCGCACGGCCTACGAAGCACGCGGCGAGGAGTGGCCGGAGGCGCAGCAGGGTGCCGACAGCCGCGCTCGGGCGGGGCTGCGCGCGGCACGACTGGGCGACGGCCGGCTAAGCGCCATGCACGGCGGGGACAATTATGCGCCTGCCCTGATCGACCATTATCTTGCCTGGCCGGGCAGGGCGGCGCGGGGTCTTGGCGCAGGTGCAGAATCCGGTCTCCAGCGCCTGGAAAGTGGGCGCACGGTCGTGACCGTGGATGCGGCGCCACCGCCCGATTCCGATATTAACGACCACGGCCATGCCGGCGCGCTCGCCTTTGAATTTTCCGATGGTGAGGAGCGGATCGTCACGAATGTCGGCGGCGCTCCGCGCGATTCGCGTCTGACGCAGGCTGTGCGGACGACGGCGGCGCATTCGACACTGACCGTGGATGACATCAACCAGAGCGAGTTGCGCGACGGCGAACCCCTTGGTTCCGGCGTCGACACGGTGGAGGTGTCACGACGCGAAAGCGAAGAGGGCCAGTGGCTTGACATGACGCACGACGGCTATCGTAAGCGTCTCGGTCTGATGCACGGACGCCGCCTGTTCCTGGCGGCGGGGGGGACGGACCTACGCGGGGAGGATCGGCTGGAGCCTGTTCAGCGCAAGGGGCGGCAGGAATATCCCTTCGCGCTACGGTTCCACTTGGTTCCCGGAACGGATGTTGCCCCTACCGCCGACGGTCGCGGCGCCGTTGTGAAAACGGCACAGGGCAAGATGTGGCAATTGAAGGTGTCTGCCGGTAATCTGACGGTAGACGCCAGCCTGTGGATCGACGAGGAGGGCCGCGCAAAGCCGTCGCGGCAACTGGTCGTGACCGGCGAAACCTCCGCCGACGGGGCGACTCTCCGCTGGCGCTTCAACAAGGTGAGATAGAATGATCGATCAGCTGCCCGTGCGGCGTGCACTCCTTTCCGTATCGGACAAGGATGGCCTTGCCGCGTTTGGCCGCAAACTCGTCGCTGCTGGCGTCGAGCTGATTTCGACGGGCGGCACGGCCAAGGCTTTGCGCGATGCGGGACTGAAGGTCGCCGATGTCAGCGACGTCACCGGTTTCCCCGAAATGATGGATGGACGCGTAAAGACGCTGCATCCGCTCGTGCATGGCGGCCTGTTGGGTGTGCGCGGCAATAGTGAGCATGAAGCATCGATGGCCGAACATGGCATTGCGCCGATCGACCTCGTTGTCGTCAATCTCTACCCTTTTGCAGAAACCGTGGCGCGGGGCGCGCATCGGGACGAAATCATAGAGAATATCGATATTGGCGGCCCGTCGATGGTGCGCTCGGCGGCAAAGAACCACGCTGCGGTTGCCATCGTAACCGATCCTGCGGACTATGATGCGATTGCAGCGGAAATCGAGGGCGGCGGTACCCGCCTCGCCACGCGCAAGAAACTGGCGGCAAAGGCTTTTGCCGCCACCGCCAGCTATGACAGCGCGATCGCATCCTGGTTCGCCTTCTCCGATCAGGGCGAGCAGTTCCCCGACATGCTGACCCTTTCCTTGAAACGCGGAGCGACGGAACTGCGCTATGGCGAAAACCCGCATCAGGCGGCAGCCATCTACATGCCCATGGGCCCGCACGGAAACGGCGTTGGGCAGGCGGAGCAGGTTCAGGGCAAGGCGCTCAGCTATAATAATCTGAACGATGCCGAGGGCGCGCTGGAATTGATCAGCGAATTTGTCGGGTCGCAGCCCACGATCGCCATCATAAAGCACGCCAATCCCTGCGGTGTTGCCGGGGCGGAGGACCTTGCCGCCGCCTATGCGGCGGCGCTTGCGTGCGATCCGGTGTCTGCGTTCGGCGGTATCATCGCCGCGAACCGCCCCCTCGACGAGGCGGCTGCCCGCGCCATCACCAACATCTTTACAGAGGTGGTGATCGCCCCCGATGCGGATGAGGCGGCGCGCGCCATTTTCGCGGGAAAGAAGAATTTGCGGCTGCTCCTGACCGGCGAGCTGCCTAACCCCACCCGTGGCGGGCTGACATTAAAGAGCATCAATGGCGGTTATCTCGTCCAGTCGCGCGACGATGGTCAATTGGCAGAAGAGATGCAGGTGGTGTCAAAACGCGCGCCGACGCTCGCAGAGATGGCAGACATGGCCTTTGCCTGGCGGGTTGCGAAACACGTCAAATCGAACGCCATCGTCTATGCGAAGGACGGCGCCACGGCGGGCATCGGTGCAGGTCAGATGAGCCGCCTTGATTCGGCCCGCATCGCCGCATGGAAGGCGCGCGACGCGGCGGAGGCTGCTGGCTGGGCGGAACCCAGAACGATTGGCAGCGCGGTTGCCTCCGACGCCTTCTTGCCCTTCGCCGATGGCCTGATCGCAGCGGCAGAGGCCGGAGCGACGGCAATTATCCAGCCGGGGGGATCGATCCGCGACGAGGAAGTAATCGCCGCCGCCGATGAGCGCGATCTCGCCATGGCGTTCACCGGGATGCGTCATTTCCGGCATTAACAGAAAATCAGTGGCGCCCACCCTCGGGATGGGCGCCACTGGCGCGTGGTCGCCGCAAACGGCTTAGTATCGGACGCCCTTCGCGGCGAGACGTTCATGAAGCCTTGGATCGACGGCGTCCTCATGCGCCCGCCGCAACTGGATCAATGACGCTTCGGGCGACTCGGCATAATGAATGGCGCGCCATTCCCCCGCCTTTTGGCGTAGCACGAAGTGCACTGGAGCAGTTACGTCGGCGCGCAACTCGCCGAAGAAATGGCGGAGGCAGGGTTCGCGCCCGACGTCGTCGTAGAGCATGATCTGGCCGCGATCCATGGGGCAGTACGGTGGTACGCGATCAGCGGCAGGAAAGCTGCATGACCAGCGCGACCCCGGACGCGATTTCTGAACTGCTGGCGAGTGCGCGGGGGCACCGGCCGAAGAGCCTTGCCTGTGGAGAGGCGGAGGACGCGTTGAATGTCGCGCTGGCCCTGACGGTGGAACTTGCCGTGGCGAACGACAGGATCGACAGGCTGGAACGCATGGTTGCCGATCTTCGCGGCGAACCCGTGTCGACGTTGCGCGACGTGGCTTATGAGGGTGATGTGGCTGCCGAACGGCGCGACGCGATGGAAGCGCTGCTTATGCGTACAATGCGGATCTTCCTTGACCCTCGACGGCAGTCTGCTGATCATAACGGCAACAGATAGCGACCACGTGGTGTTCGCTGGTTGCGGCATTCAGCGATGGAGTCGTTCGGTGAAACAGGCGCTTGTGATTGCCGCGTCTTTGTTGCTGGGATTTCAGGCCGGCAATTCGTCCGTTCTGGCCCAGCCCATGGTGGTGCACCAGGCACCGGTCGTCTGCCTTGCCGCTCCAGGCGTGGAAAGCGACCGGCCGCTCGTATCTCGCATTGGCCGGCCAGACCCGGCCGTGATGGACATTTTCTCTGGCGCGGGTGCGTCGGCCTTCTCGGTGCACGATCTTACCGAGGATGAGCTTATTCTCGTCGAAAAGGCCCTGGGAAAGCTGCCCCGCCTGCACCGCGACGTCCTGCGCCGCCACCTGCGGCGATTGAGCTTTCTCGACCTGCAGCCAGGCGCGGGAAGTGCGTTGACGAGCCGGGCCGGGCTTGATGACGCCAGCATGCAGTTCGATATCACGCTGCGAGCAAGCCTGCTCGACGAAAGCTTGGCCAAGTTCCTGAACGACAAGGAGAGCCGTCTGTTTGCCGATGATGATTCGGGCTTCAGCGTTGAATTCGACGCCGGGCAAAGCGATGCGCTGACCTATATCCTGCTGCATGAGGCTAATCATATCGTCGATCAGGTCATCGCCTTGACCGCCGATACGGCAGGGCCGTTCCGGTCGAAAGTCTGGAAGGACCTTCGGGCCATTGCGCCCCCTCACGATGCCAGCCTTGCAGCGAAAAATCCGTTTCGGCGGGCACGGCCCATTCCGCTGCGCTATGCCCCGGCATATTACGAATCGCTGGCGAACAGTCCGTTCGTTTCGTTCTACGCCACGGCGGCAGCGACCGAGGATGTTGCGGAACTGTTTGCGTGGCAACAATTGGCGTCGCGCTTTGACCAATCGCTGACGATCACGATCCGCGACAATCAGCGTCTGATCCTGCATCGCTACGAGCCTCTTGAAACGCCTTTCGCACTTTTGCGCTTTGGGGATGTGCAGGCCGTATTCGAGAAATATGAGCAGGCCTGCCGCAGGGTTGGAGGATCTGCCTAGACGGCTTGGGGATGTTGAGGAGCAGAAGTCTGACCAGACCGCAGCACAGTTGACGCAGGCCCAGCAACCTCGACACCGGCCGAATTTGACAGCGTAGGGATTGACGATGGGTGCCGCATGCGAATCGCTCGCACGTCGTCACGGATGGGCGAGGCCGCCGCACATCGTCCAGCCATATTCGGGTACGCCAAAAGCGCCGCTGCGTTCGCTTGGAACCGGAATGCTACCCAACATAGCGGCAGGCGGGTCGCTGCCAGCGCGCGTCGTGACTTCCAACATAACGGCGGATCGCTCTAGCTATCGCGACAGGCGAGCAGTCGACGATACTTCCGGATGAACAAGAAGGCGGAGCGATCCCTCGGATTTCTCTGAGGCCCATAAGGCGTATAGGGAAGCGAGAGAAGAACAAATGGTGCCAGAAGAGGACTCGAATATACTTGATAACAATTTGTATTTATTTTCAAAGGGAAATTCGATTTACAAATATGGCACAACCACTGGCACTAAATACTTTTTAGGTAGCGGTTCGCTTCCCGACTTCTATTCATACCATACGGTTTCATTACATTCCGATCCGTTGCCAGGCAAGCCATTCCATCCTGATTTACGTGGCAAGGCGGCCCTTGGAATAGAAAATCTTTCACCAACCGCCTCGCGCAGCACCTGCTAAGCAAAAATAGCGGAGCATCGTTTGTCATGCCTAGCACGCGCTGCCGGTTGCCAACGCCACCTTGGCGCCCCGAACGAGCGACTCGGGCTTCGCGATACTGGAGTTAGTTCAAGCTGGCAGCTTGTGGGCCGGTTACGGGATGATCCGGCTCAGGCCACCAGACACAGGAAAGCGAACATTCGGGCGAAGCGATGGCGGGCCCGCAGTCGCTCACTTTGCCGCCGTTCCCGGCCTCAGCTTAGCTCGACGGCATCTGGCCTCCATTCATATCGCCGGCGCAGCGGCTAGCCAACGCATTCAGGTAAGGACAACAAGTTGTCATTCCATTTGCCGTCTGCGTAGGTGCGGAGATATTTACCGCTTGAGCCATTGACCACGCCGATGTTGCCGCGATTGCCTGCAACATAGGTGTAAAACGTATTAGTCTGGGCTTCGATGGAGTCGATGACTTGCTTGCGCGTCCAGTGCCAGCCGGAACCGCCCAAATGGGTGATGCCTTCATGGGTGCTGTCACGGGGCTGCTTGTTGATGCAGGTAACTTGAACGTCGGCCATTGGAGAGGGTGTCCTTCTTTCAGTTAGGAATTGGGGCCATCACGGCCATCGGGTTCTTTGGCGACGCCTTTGAACGGCGATGCGCCATTCTTGACGCTCATGAACTCGCCGGTGCGTTCGTTGCGCTTCTGAAAGTTGCCATCATTGCGCTGGAACTGGGTGCGGGCAGTGACTGCGCCGCGACGAAAATTGCTTCCGGTATTCTTGGCCATAAAATCTCCTGTGAACTTAGTTGAACGTGTAACGCTTCCACGGGATGCGGTTCATCGACACCCGCGAAAGAAAATTGGCGAGGTCGCGACGACCAAAATATGTCGGCGTTCCGCGCGAGTCCTGAGACATCAAGACAATCGGCATCCCGGGAAAACACCGGCTAAAGTTCTGCGAGGCTTTCGCCGCTTCATGCCGGTTGTCCGTGATATGGCGCTTAACAACCACGACCGCGAAGGTCTGGCCCTGTTCTTTGATAACAGCACCTTCGAGATGCATGGCAGTTCCCTTTTTGCTTGGACTGGGGCGGGATGCCCTTGTCACGATTCGACATATGGCCCGATACCGAAATGCCGTCAATACAAACATCAGGATGTGCTTGTCGCAAACATTTGTTTGCGTAATTGACATTACCCATGCATGAGTGCAGTTGCGCGCTTCGATGGAAAAGCATTCAATATATGCCGAACTAGGCCGCGCTGTTGCTACTCGCCGTAAAATGGTGGGGCTTACACAGGCCGAAGTTGCCAAAGCCGTTGGCATTTCAAGAGCGTCAATCGCCAACATCGAATCTGGCCGCCAGAAGGTTCTGCTTCACCAAGTCTATGGGCTAGTCGAGGCGCTTGGACTCAAGGCCATTACCGAGCTTGTGCCTGCGACTCCTCCACGCGCTTTGGTAGCGGAAGCTGGGGAAAGGCTTTCAACATGGGGTGCAGCTGTGTCCGACGATCAGATGTCAGGGGTTGAACAACTGCTCAAAAGTGCGCTCGGACAACAGCGAAACGGTTCCGCTCGATGAGCATCATTCAAGACAATGCACGAGAACTGGCCCGTGACGTCTTGGCCAAATACGGGACAGTCAACGCTCCTGTACCAGTCGAGAAGATCATCAAGCGGCTCGACATTCGCATCCAGTTCTCGCCGCTCGATCAAGAACTCTCTGGCATGGCGCTAGTCAAAGATGGCGTTGCGGTAATCGGCATCAATGCGTTGCATCACCCCAACCGGCAACGCTTCACAATGGCACACGAACTTGGGCATCACACTATGCATCGGACGCATATCGAAAATGCGGTGCATGTCGATAAAGGGTTCGCAATCCTGCGGCGTGATACCCTTGCCGCCCAGGGCACCGACAAGATGGAAATTGAGGCCAATGCTTTTGCCTCGGAGCTTTTGATTCCTAGAGACTTACTGGAACCCGTAATCGGCACCGGCGACATAGACTTGGATGATGTGGATCGCTTGCAGTCCATTGCCAAAAAGTTCAAGGTCAGCCTGTCGGCGCTGCAATACAGATTGCTGGCGTTTACTTGAGGCTTGCGGGGGCGTGGCATGGGGTTCGTATTCTATGCCACTAAAACGTCGGGCGCAGTAACGAACGGGGGCGGTATGAGTTTTGTGTTCTACGATACCGAAACTACCGGTATCAATACGTCCTTTGACCAAATCCTTCAGTTCGCAGCGATCAAGACCGATGCTGATCTAAATATCATTGAGCGGTTTGAAATCCGCTCTCGGCTCTTACCATTCGTGGTTCCCGCTCCCGGTGCGCTTCGGGTGACCAAAATGACGATTGAGCGGCTGCACGATCCTGCGACGCCCTCGCACTACGATATGATGCGGGCAATCCGAGCCAAGCTCTTGGAATGGTCACCAGCGATCTTCCTTGGGTATAACAGTTTGAGGTTTGATGAGGAGCTAATACGCCAAGCGCTGTATCAAACGCTGCATCGGCCATATCTGACCAACACTGATGGCAACTGCCGGGGCGACGTTCTGGCCCTTGTTCAATCTGTTTCGGAGTTTGAGCCGGATTGCCTCTCGGTGCCGATCGGCAACAAAGGTACTGCCGTCTTTAAGCTTGATCAGCTTGCTCCGGCCAATGGTTTTGCTCACGAAAACGCGCATGACGCCTTGGCCGATGTCGAGGCCACTATTCACCTTTGCCGCCTGATTCAAGACGGAGCCGGCGAACAATGGAGTCGGTTTTTGCGGTTCACGCAAAAGGCAGCAGCAGTCGAGTTTTTGGATGAAGGCGACCCGTTCCTACTTACTGAGTTTTACTTCAACAGGCCAAAGCACATGCCGGTGTTACGCATCGGGCAAGAAGTTGGTCAACCCAACGTCTCGATCTGTTTTGATCTGGCGCGTGATCTAGACTCGTTCCGCAATTTGACTGATGCCCAGCTTCAACGTCTGATCGAGAGCTCTCCGAAACCGCTCCGAAAAGTCAAAGCCAATGCCGCGCCTACAATGAGCGCGCTTGATGATGTGCCAGTGCATTTGCTGAGCGGACTTTCCCATGATGATATTGCCGCTCGTGCGGCTGACCTTCAAAGTGATGAGGCATTGATTGCGCGGCTCTTGGCTGCCTATGAAGCCACAAAAGCCGAGTATGAACCGTCCCCACATATCGAACAGCAAATCTATGGCGGGGAATTTCCGATGCCCGCAGATTACCAATTGATGGATCGATTTCACGAAACGCCGTGGGCGCAGCGTCACGCGCTGACGGGGCAGTTTCTTGACCCCAAGTTTGGGTTTATTGCCAAGCGCCTGATTTTTGCCAATGACCCCAACCACCTTCCCGCAGCTGAAAGGGCGGAAATGGCTAGCCATGTTTCATCGCGGCTGATTGTGCCAGACGATGCCGAAGTCAAATGGACGACGCTGATCAAAGCCAAAGCCGAATGCGCCAAAATGCTTCCTTCTGCTGACCCCGAAGATCTGCCGATCTTACAGGGCTATGCTCAGTATCTCGATGCTCGAATCGCTGCGGTAAATGGCTAGCCGATGCTCATTTTTCCGGCCGACGCGAAGGTGGAATTTGGAGATGCTTAGCTTCTACCATTAATGTCGCAAATGACTCGATTACGGTATTAGCCTTGTTGTAAATGGACGTCCGCTTTCGCCGAATTCTGAGTAAGAGCGGACTGTCGGCACCATCCAACATTGCTGCCGCTCAGCGGTGATCATTCCGTCGTCCGCTTTCGAGAACATGCGCGGAGTCGTCGAATGACCGAAATGAGGGCGCATTCCTGACCGCCTGCTTTCCCGATCATCAGCACATGCCCTCAAATCGCAATCCCCCGCCCTCGCCCGAGATCAAGGCCATGATGAAACACGAGCTCGCCGCTAAGCGAGCGACCGCTGCCGGTGCTGATACCCAGCTCGACTTTGCGATTGGCGAGGAGCGATTCAAGCTGGGGGTCGCGCTGAAGGCTCTTAGCCATACTCGCCATCTCAGACCGAGTTGAGCGGTAGCTGCTCATCTCCCCGTGCGCGTAATTGTACTGGCTCTTTCGCTCAAGCTTTTGCCAGCGGGCAACAAACTGGTCGGCTCGCTCCTGCCCAGTTTCCCGAATTTTCTGCTCGGCCTTCATGGCAAGGATGGCACGACGCACCCGTCCACTTGCGGCTTCGTGCGCGAGCGGTTGATCTGCGAGGTAGGCACGCTCGATATCGCGTGAATAGTTTGCGCCAAACGCGTCCAACTTCTTGCGCGCTGCTGCCAGCTCTTGCATCTCAGGCGCCAAGCGGCCCTGCTCGACGCAATGATCGAGTGTCTTGCCATTTTCTTGCGCCAGGAACACATTTCTGACAGCCTGGGCGTGACGTCGGACAGCCGCCTGTGCCCTGACCTGGCGATCTGGCTTGGGCGATTGCGAGACCCGCTGCCCGTCAAACATACCGCGCACCTTATCGGGAACCTTGCGGACGATCTTGGCAACCCGTTCGCGGACGCCGATGCCGCGCCGCTCGGCATATCGCTTCTCGATGCCTTCGTTCCGACCATAATCGGAAACCATGTCCTTGGCGCGTTCGCGGGACAGAGTGCGGGCGAGCTTATCGACGTCTGCGAAGTCATCCCTGCCGTAATGCAGCGAGAGGGACTCGCGATGTCGCGACAGCGCAACGTAGCTGCTATGCTGGTCCATTCCCGGCGTGGAGAGAACGTGGGTGCGATCCACGGTCACACCCTGCGATTTGTGAACGGTCGCGGCGTAACCGTGGTCGATATGGGCATAGTCCTTCGTGTCGAACGCGACGTTTCGACCATCATCGAGCAACACGGCCATGCGTTGCGCGCTGACCGATTGCACCGTGCTGAGGCTCCCGTTCTTGACGCCAAGCTCGCGGTCGTTGCGCAGGAACATCAACCGGTCGCCGGTCGCGAACTGTCTCGTGCCGCGCTCGGCATTGATCGAAACGTCTTCGCCCAGCGCGCCGTCCTCGCGCAGCCTGCCGCGCGCCAGCTCATTGAGCGCGCGAACCTCATCGTTGGTGTGCGTGAGAATGATGCGTGACTGAGCGGGTTGTGCGGCGCGTTCGCGATTCCAGCCCTCGATCAGTTCCTCGCGCGCAGCGTCGCGCGTCTCGGCAACATGCACCATGCCGTTTGCCGAATATGCGTCCAATGCCTCGGCGGTGCGGCCCGTTGCCAGATGGCGCGTGGCATCTCGCTGCCAGTCCTCGCGCTGCCGCCGCACCTCGGTGATCTCGACTCCCCCATGGCGCTCGTGAATGGCACGAAACGCCGCGCCCGCTTCGATCGCCTGCAGCTGCTGCGGATCGCCGACCAGAACGATCTTGGCTGCGGCATCATTTGCAACAGACAGAACCCGCTGCATCTGGCGCGTACCGACCATGCCAGCCTCGTCGATGACCAGCACATCACGCGAGGTAAGCAACTCGCGTCCCTCGCTCCACTGGTGCTCAAGGCTGGCAATGGTGCGTGAGGCAATACCCGAGCCGTTCTCGAGACTTTCGGCAGCGATACCCGAGAGCGCCGCGCCGCGAACATTGTAGCCCGCGCTCTCCCAGGCGTCGCGCGCCACACCCAGCATCGCACTCTTGCCGGTCCCGGCGTAGCCAACGACAACGCCCAGATCCTTGCCAGCCGTAGCATGCTCAAAGGCCACTCGCTGCTCGCCTGAAAGAACCAGACCTCGCTGCTCGGCGGCGGCAAGCGCGCGGTCGCGGAAACGTTCGTGAACGCGGTGTCGATCGCGTTCGGCGATCGACGCGGTAGCGCGTTCCAATCTCGCTTCCACCTCGATCATGTCGCGCGATGTGAAGCGTTCGTTGCCGCGACCATCCTTGCCCAGCGCAACCAGATCAGGCGAGGACTGCACCGCACTCAACGCGCGATCAAACTGGTCCTTTCCATCCGAGTGACGGTGCACGAACCTCGCAAGGTCGCGGCGGGTAAAGGTCGCCTGGCCCTTTGTGATCGCGTCGAGGGCAATGTCGGGGTTGGCGATGATCCGCTCGCCATTCTCGCGGGCGATGGCGTGATTCTCGATCAGCCGGTCGGCCTCGGGGCCCATGCGCAGTGAGGGCGCACCGATCTTGGTCTGCGGCTCCAGCTCAATCCCCTGCGCCTCCAGACTGCGATGATCGATCCGCGCATCGATATCGAGCTCAGCCAGCCGCTCGTTGACATGGTCGGCCCAGCGCTCGCGCCATGTCTCGATCAGCTCGGTGCGGTTCCAGTCGCGCACCTTCTTGCCGAACCCGTCTTCGCCCACCTCGCGCATGGAGAGCATGACATGGGCATGCGGCTTGGCGAGGCCGTCCGCGCCGATATCCCAGTGCACATTGAGGTCGGCGATCATCCCGCGTTCCACAAACTCGGATCGCACAAAGTCCCGGGCGAGCTCTATGCCCTGCTGCTGGTCCAGTTCTCGCGGAATGGCGAACTCAATCTCGCGCGAGAGCTGCGCGTCCTTGCGCAGTTCGGTCGCCTCGACTTCGTTCCACAGGGTCGAGCGGTCGCCCAGCCGTTCGGGCGCACCCTCGGCCAGCAACACTTCGGAATGGACGACGCCGGCCTTGTTGGTGAAGTCATGCGAACGATCGAGGCGGTCATCGTGGAGCCGTCCTGCTGAACGGTAGGCGGCAGAGGCCACCGCGCTCGATCCGGCGCTGCGGGAAATGACTTTTGCCGAGAAATGGTAGATCGCCATGGCGGCAATCCAGTTACGGCAAACAAGCGACGTCGGCACGACGTATAAGCGCGCCCTCACATGATAAAATCCTGTTCGGGACCGGGCCGTGCCAGCCCGTCTCGGCAACATTGCAGCAATCGGAGGCGGGCCGCTTTAGGATGATCTCATCACAAAATGATGGAGAAAATCATGCGCAAACCCAGAGATTTCGATGCCGAGCTCAAGGCCCTCAATGAGAAGGCAGCACAGCTCAAGACCCGCAAGGTCAAGCAATTTGGCGAACTGGTGATTGCGACTGGTGCAGACACGCTCAGTATCGAGGAACTGACGGGCGCACTCGTAACCATCGTGGCCACCAATGACCCTCAAAAGCGGGAGGCTTGGGCGACGAAGGGCCTGGCATTCTTTCAGGGGAAGACGCGGACTACGCGCAACCAACCTAAGGGCGACAATCAAGGCAGCGCGAAAGGTCCAGACAGCAATACTGCGGCTTGAAGCGCGACAGCGCCGCACCGAGAAGAAGGACTGGGCCATGAAACGACGCGAACGGACGCGCCATCTGATCGAACTCGGGGGGCTGGTCCAAAAGGCAGGGCTGATCGAACTGACCGATGATGACCGGGCAGTCCTGCTCGGTGCGTTTCTCGCTGTCGCCGCCAAGCTGCAAGGCGAAGAACGCGAACGGGCGCTGACCTTGTGGCGGCGACGCGGTGGCCGCGAATTCAGCCCAAAATGACGCGATTACGGGGTGCAGGTCGACAACGGCTTTGCTAGGCTCAAACAAATGCGCACCGACCTCGAACATCTTCCCCCGCAAAAGCAGCGCGAGATCGAGCGCGTGGTGCAGCTGATCTTCGAAGAGTTCAACGACGCCTTCGCGCTGGCCAAGCACGATTGGAAAAAAGCCGGGCGCATTCTCAAAGTCATTCTCTACGGTAGCTATGCGCGCGGGACCTGGATCGATGAACCGCATACGGCCAAAGGGTACCAATCGGACTATGATCTGCTCATAGTCGTCAACGCCAAGCGGCTGACTGATAGAGTCAAGTACTGGGCCAAGCTCGATGACCGGTTGATGCGCGAGTACGGTGTGACTGGTACGCTCAAGACGCCGGTCAATTTTATCGTCCACACGCTGCAGGAAGTGAACGACGGGCTCGCTCATGGGCGCTACTTCTTCATGGACGTGAAGGATGACGGCGTCGCGCTCTACCAGTTCGATGACACCGAGCTGCACACGCCCAAGCCCAAGACGGCGCCGCAGGCGCTGGCGATGGCACGGGAATACTTTGAAGACTGGATGCCCAGCGCGTCAGATTTCTTTGATGGGTATGTCGACGCCAAAGCGCGCGGGAAATTCAAGAAGGCCGTCTTTGATTTGCACCAATCTGCAGAGCGAATGTACCATACCGCGCTTCTCGTCTGCACATTCTACACGCCACACGTGCACAATCTTGGCTTCCTGCGCACCCAAGCCGAGCGCATCGATGCGCGCCTGACATACGTATGGCCGCGAGACACCAAGCGTGACCGCGCGCGCTTCGAGAAGCTCAAGGACGCCTATGTCAAAGCGCGCTACTCAAAGCACTACCGTATTACCAAGGACGAGCTCGAATGGCTCGGAACTCAAGTCGAGGAGCTCGGCCGCGTTGTGCACGAAGTCTGCTCCGAACGGATCGATAAGCTCAATGCTGACGCGAAGGCCAAGCCTGACAAGGTTCGGTGAATCGATCGGGTAAAGATCCCGCTGCCTGCTCAGGCTGCCTCCCACACGCGGTTGAGAATCAGAGCAGCTAGCGCCGCGTTGTTCTGCGGCAGAAACCGCCCGAATTCTTGGCGACGGTATCGAATGTGTCCTGGATCGCCTAGCGCGCTCGATCCATGATTAGCAAAAAGAGTGAGCCATCAAATCAGCTTAGAAGTTCTCCATTCTCACGTTCAACAGATCATTCGCGAAAGATCGCACGATCAGCGCTTCAAGCTTTCCGATCAGCGAGGACGGGACCGAATACGCGCTGACATAGCGCGCGATATCCCATAGAGGCACTTCTTCGCGAACAATTTTGCGCTGAATTTCGGCCGCTGTACGAAACTGGGCTTTGGTACCCGGGTGCGTCACTCTCTTGATCGACTGAACCTCTTTGCGATCCCGGTTGAATGCATTGTTCAACTCTTTCCAGAGCGAAAGGCGATGAGCCTTTCCAGCATAGATGGCCCGGCCTCTGCTGTCGTGAAAGATGTAGACACCATGGGTGGCCTCCAGCTCTTTTCGGAGTCCAGTCCAATAGGGATGACTATCTCCGTCTTCGGTCTTAGTGGAGAAAATCTGCCAGCTTTTTCCCTGTGCCGTCTCACAAGGCTCAAGCTCGAGGAACTCAACCACCGGAACAATCGAGCTTTCAGCCAAGTCGTCTGCGGCCTTTTTGCTCACCTTGTCGAGTAAGTTTGCCACCTGCTTGGCAGTGAGTTCTTTCCCACGATAGCCTTGCAATGCGGGCTGGGTGACGCCCAACTCACGAGCAAGAACACTGTCGGTGACAGACTTCGTGCCTTTCCTGCTCTTGATGCGTCGCGCAACCTCTTCCAGTAATTCATCCCCGTTCATGCTGATTCCTCGTTGTCTGTGTTCTGCACGCTGAATTGGCTATCAACTAACCGCTTCTACTTTTCAGCATTCAACCACTCTTCGAGTGCTGTGATGTCCGCCAAAAGCTCGGCGAATGTTGGCGGCTCCCGCATGAACATTACGGCCATTGCGTCGTAGTCCCGCTTGAGGTCATCGGCGATTGCATCTGGGGGAGATAGCCGCAGTGAGCCGAGAAGCGCCGTTTCATAGGAGGCCGACTTGTCTGCAAACATCAGGCTTTTGTTCCGCACGACATTGGCCAGCAGCTCCGGCTGTCTCATCGCCTCTCGGTCGATGCCAGCACGCGTGAGCATCAAGGTGTCGTAGTAATGTCGCGACATACCATCGCGAAGCTTGCCGCTGTGGTACAGCATGTGAAGGATCGTCACCTTTTCCCAGAAAGTACGGGTCGCCGCCAAGGTCGGAATTTCGGCGATCGCGTCCGGCAACTCGTCAGGAAATTCGGCGGCCAGATAGGGTGTGATTGTCTTTAGTTCTGACGGCTCTGTGTCGCCGCGCGCGCCGAATTCGAGCTTGATGCGTGGCTTGATGTAGCCTCCGTCGGCACCGCCACCATAGTCGTTGCCGTAGTTCAGGCCGTAGCCGGATGTTTGCGGGTAATTGAACAGCAGCGTCTGACGATCATTGTCGTCAGGGTCGAGTTCGAGGCTCCAACCATCGGGAGTCCCCAGCGCGGCTTCGATTTCCCTGGCGAGCACTGGCATGATGTCCTTGGCAACATAGCCTTGCGCCGCTTCCTTGAGCGCCTTGGTCCTACGTTGTCGCTCTTTGCCGCTTATCCCGTCCTCCATCGGCGAGTTCACCTCACTAACGCGCGGCGCGCCTTTGCTGATGGTAAGATCGATGTCTTCCGAGAAGCGGTGAATGATGTCGTAAGCCTTGGAGAGCGAAGTCCCGCCTTTAAACATCAGATGACCGTTTAGCTCTTCGCAAGTCATGAGCCGTCGCAGCGTCCAACACACCCAGAAGTCTTTCTCGATGATCGTTGGCGTCAGGTCGCGCCTGCTGGCAGCTTCCTCAATGAAGGCGCGGCGGTCTGCGACGTCCCTGCGGGCGAACTCATCCATGACGGGCCTCCGCGATCCGCAGCACGACGTCGCCCATCCATCCGGTCATCTGTGGACGCGCATTAATCAGGGCCTTCATATCGGCGTCGCCCAACCTGTCCGCAAACTGATGGATAATGTCGCTGTCCATACCGTCCTTCCCGATATGCGCCATGGCCTGAAGCACTGTGTTGGCTTGGTTGGATGCTTTATCGAGTAGGGGCGCGCGCGCATGCTTGAGCGCCACAGTACGCCCCGCCACCTGTTTCGTACGCGTTGCGCCATCGGTGGCGTAGGAAGACTTCGCCGGAACCTGTGTGGAGAGGCCAAGGCGGTTTGCGGCCGCTGCCCCTGCGGGTCCGATCCTGTCGCCGCTCTTGCTTGCAAGAGCGCGGGCAAGACTGTCTGGGTCAGGGCTGAGCGCTCCCAGCTTGTCATGCAGTCTGGGGTAATCGTAAATGCCGCGTCCGACACGACGAATCTGGCCAGATTTGGCGAGACGCGATAGAGCCATGTCGACCGAACCGCGCGTGCCGAAGTCGATGAAGTCTTTGGGCGTAAAGGCCCAGCCACGGCCCTTGCCGCGCACACGCTTCATGATTCTGTCGATCATAGCAGCCATTCCGAGCCTCCTTTCTGTTAGAAATTAGCATAGATATTTCTAACAAGCAATTAGCTCAAAACGGGAGAAATGCCGGTGACTAAATGCGCCTGTACAAGGATTACAACAGAGCCCGCCACGCCTCACAAAGCTGCGCACCAGGCGGGTATTCTATGCCCGAAGGCCGGGCGCTAAGCGCCCGGTTCCTTCTTCTCGTCCTCCAGCGGCGCGCGCAAGACGATCCGGCCATTGATCGGGACCACCTCCAGTTGAAGCGAGAGGCCCTTGCGGTCGCGGTGGAACCACGCGGCTCCGATGCGGGTCCAGAAGCCCTTGTCGCCCTTGTTGGCGACATGCCAGGCGAGAAAGTCCGGCGGATTGGTTTCCTGCGCGGAGGTGGTGTTGCTGCGTGCCATGATGGGTTCCTTTCGTGTCTGGTGGCTCGTTGCACCAAACGGGAAGGCCGCACGGTCAAGGGCAGGATGCATGTCCAACACGGGTGACCTCGGCGGAGCCCGGGGAACCGGCGCGGGCCGGGCATTGAAGGCTGACCGCGTGCGGCCAGTAAGGGTGCTCACAAACGAAGCCGCCTGATCGAAAGGCACGCAGACGCATGGCAAACCGACACTCTTGCGCCATGGATCACTCTCGCCCAAACCCTTGCCATGGCAATAGCGGGCACTTCACGGAAGCGCTGGAGCGAAGAGGAAACGGTGCTTGCGCTGTATCTCTATTTCCAGCTGCCGTTCGGAAAGCTGCACTCGGGCAATCCGGAGATCCAGGAACTCGCCGCTGCGCTCGGGCGCACGAACAGTTCGGTCGCGATGAAGCTGTGCAACTTCGCCAGCCTCGATCCCAAGATCACCGACAGCGGGCGCAAAGGTCTGGACGGTGCCTCGAAGCTGGATCGCGCAACCTATGCGGAGTTTGGCCAAGACTGGACCGATCTCGTATCGCGAGCGGAAGGCCTATGGACCACGCAGTTAGGCCAGTTCGAACCGCCACCCTCCCCGACGGGCCTAAATGAGAAATATAGCGAATTCCGGTTCGAGCCCTATCAAGGCGAGTCTACCACGCAGGCCCTCGTCAACCAGCGCATCGGCCAGGACTTCTTTCGCCGCGCCGTGCTCGCCAATTACGAAGAGACCTGCTGCATCACCGGTATCGCCGATCCGCGCTTACTCACCGCGAGCCACATCAAGCCATGGGGCAAAGACAGTGAGAACCGGCACAACCCCGCCAATGGCCTCCTACTGTCAGCGACACTCGACCGCGCCTTTGATCGCGGGCTTATCACGGTCGACCGCCAACGGAATATTCGCGTCTCGCGGCAACTGCGCGAAAGCCAGAGCCGCGAGACGCGCGACTATTTTGAGCAATTCGAGACGGCGACTTTGCGTTCAGCGATCCGGTTCGATCCCGAACCGGCGTTTCTCGACTGGCACAACGAACACTGCTTCGTGGATCAACGCGCCGCCTGACGTGTCAGGCGGCACGCGGATTGCCAAGCTGCCGCCATTCTTCAATATTCGCTGGATAGCATGATGGTCAGCACCCGCCGTGTCACAGCGGGATTGGCCGGGTCCTCGCTGCCGAACCGCAAATCGCAGTCGTAAGCATCGATCTTCCAGAACACGGTTTCGGCAGGCCGCGCCGGTCGCGTGGTCGTCCAACGGCCATCGCCATCTTGATAGATCGCCCCGAAATCGCGCTCACCATAAGCATCATTGTCCGGCGTGAAGGCGTCGAATGTCTCGACCAGTTCGCGCACCCGCGACTGATCCGCTTCGGGCAAGGTCCGGAAACCCTCGGTCATCACCGCAACGCAAGCCAGGCCCATCGCCTGTCGCGCCCGATCGTTAAGCCGAGCAATCCGTTCGCTGCGGGAAAGTGAAACGGTAGTCATTGCACCGCCCTCCCGCCGCTTTCGCACAAATGGACCAGTTTGCCGAAATCCTGCTTCGCGCCCAGTTTCTCCGCCAGACGCTGCACTGCCCCGAACGGCAACCCGTTCTCATTTGCCAGCATCCGCCACCAGTCCTCGCGGCACTCGGCCCCGCAGGCGTGGTAGTTCAACATCAAATCACCCATCTTCTGCTCTCCTCCGGCTGAAAGCCGCACTGCCTGCGGCATGCGGCTCTGCCTTCCGGCGAGGATGGGAGGGGGAGGGAAAACCGGAACCGATGCCTTGGCGCGGGCCAGCGGGCGAAGCCCGCCACACGGGGGTATCTGTTCCGGTTTGGGAACGAGAGGGCAAAGCCCCTGGCGTTCCCTCCAAAGAAGTGCTGCGCCGGCAGGCGCCACCCCAAGCCGCGTCAGCGGCTCACAGAAACGGTGCCCTCGCACGGCGCGACGCAGACGGGCGATGTGTCGGCAAGCCGAGGGCGCGGCAAGGCTGTTGCATCGCAGATGCAGCGCCGCTGACGCAAGCGAGCACGCAGCCGGCGCGCGCCCGGCAAGAAGAGAGGCGAGAGCCCCAGCGGGTCAGATACAAAACGCCGCGCCCGCAGGAGTGCAAAGCGCGGGACCGAGCGCGTCCTCAACTACGCCCGCTCAACATCCCTCCTGCTCCCGATCGTCACCCGGATGGGCCGGGACTACAGGCCCGGTCCGCGCCAGCGGATAGAGCGGGTCGCCCGCAGGGCAGCACCCAATCTTTCGCCTGAACTCAATGTTGGCCTCAACCCTTCTCCACGTCCAACACCGCCTTGATACGCACTCTGAGGCGCTCGCGCCGATCGGCATGGAACATCTCAAATCCCTCAATAGTTTCGGGAATGTCGCCAAGATCATGCATCGCACAATAATGCGTCCTGTCTCCAGCGTTGGGATAGTGCGTCGCAAGCCACTTAGCAGGCAGAGCATCACGCTTTTCCGTGTTTGCGGTCCCTTCAAGCAACTGCAAATTGGGCAGCTCATTTGCCATTCGGGCAAGCTCTTCAATTTTGTCTTCGGTGACCCCCGCTTTCCGCAGCTTGGCGGTGGTGAAGCGGGAAATCGGGAACACATGGTCCATATGGAACTGGTTGCGAAGATTGACGAAGGGGAACAACATCGACAGCAGGGCGAACATCCGCTTGTCGCCATATTGAAGGGAAAGCATATCTTCGACTTCTGCCGGTGAGAACGTGAGTGACTTTCCGCGGGCATCCATAACTTGTTCGAGTTCTCGCGCAGGGAAGGACTCATTGCCCTTCTGCTGGATCACCTCGCGCAGGGCAGTCAGCAGAGTATCAAGCCCGCTGCCCCAAATGCCCGACGCCTTGAGCAACGACCGGATCAGCCAAGAATGGATAGTCTCCCTGTCAGCGGCGAACTGGTTGCTGACACTGTAATTCGCGGGCGCTTTGCGGTGATAAAGGTAATATGCGATCGGCAGCAGCGCGCTGTCCGCGCGCAGAGTTTGTCCATTCAGGCCGAAGCTTGCGGCCAGTTCTACAGTCCGGACCAAGGCAGCGCGGATTTGCGGCCAGTTGGATTCCAGCTTTTCCATGTTGGCCTGGGTGAAGTTCTCGACCTTAAACCCGACGCTCGCGATGTCGGAGAGCATGAGGCCAGCCTTCAAAACGAAATCTTGGCTGAGAGTAAACCCGGTCCCAATCCGGTTGATCTCATCAACCAAACTATGGATCTCCGAACGAGCATCCACCTTTTTCCACTGCGCGACAGCGATGCTCAGCAGCAGGTCAGAGTAAGAGAGAATTGTGCCTCCGGAATTGAGGCGAATGAAGATGTTGAGCACCCGCTCTACATCCTGCGCCTCCTCTTCATAGTAGTACATCAGCTGGTTAGTCTTCACGACGTGGTAGAGCTTGGTCAGCATCCGGAATGCCGATTTGAACTGCTCGCCAGAAAGTCCGGCATCGACCAGCCAGTCGTTGAGGTCGGTCACATCGTTGACGGCCATTATGTCTGGAACATTATACCAGAACGCTTCCTCGCTGCGCTCGACCTGAGCATCGTCGAGAAACCGGAAATCATACACGATCCCGTCCTCATCGGGCTCCAGTGATGCAAGTAGGTTGAGCCTAAGCGTCCTCTTGGGAAAGGCGTCGGGGTTGGTCCACCACTTGCTCGGCAGTTTCATTGCCATGGAGCCGCGCAGCCCAATGTTAAGCGCCGTAAGTCGCTGCTGACCATCGAGAACGGCGGTGACGGTCTGGTCGTGCAATGTCGGTAGTTCAGGGCAATGAGCGGCGTCGCGCTGATGGTAGTGCAGCACGAAATCGTAGAACTTGAAGTTCCCGCTGGTCTCCGGCTTCACCGTCCAGAACAAGAAAGTTCCAAAGGGATAGCCCTGCATTAGACTGTCGAACAGCCGTTCGATCTGCTCAGGCTTCCATACGAATTCGCGCTGGATTGCAGGAAGCACGTATGACTTGCGCTGGATCTTCTCTAGCGCGGCGGCGATCGTGCCCCCTGGTTTATACACCTGTATTTTCTCCTGCTACTCGGTCGTCCAAGCCAACTGGACTGTCCAGCAGCACCAGTAGTGATAAGCACAATTCGTTAAAGGCATCGACCAATTATGATGTGAAACCAGTAGCTCGCGATTGCTCTCAATCGCGCTAAAATCACCTTGCGCCCTTAGCGGCGGGAAAAAGGCTTTCCATCTCCACCATCGCATTTTGAATAGCAGGCTCTGTGAGACCGAGCTTAGCAATCTTCGGATGCCATTCCGGGTCTTGGTCGATGTAACTCAGAACCGCCTGCGAAGTGGGGTTTGTACCCTGGTGACTGAGCGCTAGCATTGCGTAATCGATTGTCGCCAGCAGCTCCCAGATGTCGTTCTGCTTGAACTTGAATTTATCGCAAACCCATGCAGCGGCTTGGGCTAAGTCGTATTTGTCAATCCAGCTTTGCGCTTCGCCAATGGCTGCACCGGGAGAGTGCCCAGGCCCATACTTCCCGGACGCTGGAGTGATCCAGTTCTTGTCCAGCGCAACTTTCATGCCACCGGAATAGCGCATGGTTGGATTATACGGACCTGCCGCTTTGCGAAGATACTCGCCCTCCAGCGCGGTTTCGCCCAAGAACCTTCGCGCGAAATAGACGGCCTTCTGCAACCGGAAGTTTCCAAGCGGCTGTCCGCCCTCCTCATGAAGGGCCTTGATAATCGCAGCGACAAGCACGGCCTCCTTGAACGGAGTATCCACCGCACTAGAACTAGATCGAGCCTGGAGCGATACGACATTGTCGGTTTGCTGAACGGGTGCTGCCGAGGCGGAAGATTGTTTCTCGAAAATCTGATGCAACATGGCGGGAAGCAATGCGTCGGCTTCCTTTGCCGTTTCTGTTCGAATCGAGCGGATTTCTGCTGCGAGTTCGCAAAGCTTGTCAAAGCCAAGTTGTGCGTCAAGAGAGGGGACTGGAACAGTGATGGCCATCAATGGCTTTTGGCCTAATGTCCTATTCCGGTCAGCGCTGCCGGGCGACGCTTGATTGATCTTCCTTAGACCAATTCGCGACTGGAGGTAAAACCACAAAAAGTTCGCTGTTGCGGCATCGCGATGCGGCACACAGGTGAGGTAGCGGTGTGATCCCACTCGAAGATGATCTTTCGCGGTCGCCACTCCGAACGCGCCTTCCCACGCCTTAATATTGCTGAAAACAAGATCACCAGCGTGGACCCAGAACAGCTTTTGCCATGTAATTTCTGAGCCGAACAATACCGGTTTATGGAAAAGTCCACGCCCAAATGAACGAGCACCAAGCTCGGGATATTCTCCGTCAAGCTCGATCTCAACGGGTCGACGCACCAAGGGCGCGACTTCACCCAGTGGGCGGTAGTCTGCACCTTCCACGATCTTGCGGAACGCGTTTTGCAACATGGCCTCGATGTCGCACTCAATCGCCTCAAGTTCCTTCGCCCGCTCCTGTAACTGCGCCTCCACATCATTTAGCCGCTGCGCGATCACGCGCTGTTCGTCTAGCGGGGGAAGCGGGATTTCGAGTTCAAGAAAGCGCCCCTCTTTGAGCCTTACTCGGTTGGTGCTGCCAGCGCTGGATTGCTTACACAACGCAACAAAGGCTTCAGTCTTCGTATACCATTTCAAATAGCTGGGTGCCAACGCCTCCTCATCGATCTTGAAACAAGGGAAATCATTGCTGACCAAAGCGTCGTTTAGCTCGGCAGGCACCAAACCGAACGCTCCATGCCGGGCGTCAATCTTCGAAATAACAAAATCGCCGGTCTGCGCAGCGATCTGACGAGTTGCTGAGATTTCAGCGCCATCGCAAACACCTCGCAAAATAAGGCCTTTGCCCCAGAGCCGAACCGTAATTTGCTTGTACGATTGCCCCGGCTCTATCTGCTTATGATTGGAAGATTGGACCAAGACATCTCCCAATGGAACTGACTTCCAAGTCACCGCGCGAGCTCCGTCAGCGTGCGCTTGATGTCGCTCACGATCCCTGAAATCCGCTCTTCTTTTTCTGAAATGCTCTCCACGATCTGCAATGGTGTGCGATGATCAATCACACCGCCCGCATTGGGATTTTTCTGATCTAGATTGCAGGCAATGACACGGCCTGCCTCATCGGTTTCGATCAGATCAGTGCCCTTGATCTTCCACGCCTGCTCATTGGTGGCTCTGGCAGTCCACCAACCCAGACACGGCTGCAATTCCGCTGAAGTCAGCGGGGCAGTCTTGGAATACTTCTTCCGGCCTTCAGGCTTCGGCTGTTCGTAATACCAGATATCGTTCGTGGCTTTGGCGGTATCGAAGAAGATCACATTGGTTGGAATATCCGTATACGGCGCGAACACACCTTCAGGCAGGCGCAGCACGGTGTGCAGATTGAATTCGCGGATCAAGTCCGCCTTGATCCGGGCGGCAATGCCGGTGCCAAACAGCACACCATGCGGAACAACAACGGCGGCCTTGCCTTTCCCGCGCCGTTTCAGCCGGCGCATGATCATTTGCAAGAACAGTAGCGCGGTTTCAGCTGTCCGGCGATCTTCGGGAAAGTTGTTAAGGATCCCGGTTTCCTCCTCGCCGCCAAAGGGCGGGTTAGACAGAATCACTTCAAAGCGGTCAGCCTCTCCAATTTCTGCCAGACGCGTACTGAGCGAATTGCCCGGATCGATCTGCGGCGCATCCAGCCCGTGCAGGAGCAAATTCATCTGCGCTAACAGGAAGGGAAGCGATTTGGCTTCCCCGCCGAAAATGCTGCTTTCCTGTAAGGTCTTGCGCTTCTCCACCGTATTGGCCTGATCGGCCATATGGGTGAAGGCTTCGGTCAGAAATCCGCCAGTACCACATGCCGGATCGAGAACTTTCTCACCAATCTTCGGATCGGTAACTTGGACCATGAAACGAACGATCGGACGCGGAGTGTAGAATTCTCCGCTGTCACCCGCTGCATCACGCATTTCGCGCAGTAAGGTTTCGTAGAGGCGCCCGAGTGTGTGGACTTCCTCAGATGAATCAAAATGAATGCCGTGAACGAGGTTGATAACGTCGCGTAGCAAATATCCGCTTTCCATGCGATTGGTGAGCCCACGAAACACGGTTGCGACAACATCCTTCCTGTCGCGTTTGCCGTTATCTCCGCGCAGGCCTTTGAGGTAGGCGAATAGGCCCGGCCCCGTGGAATCGTCCGGAAGTTCTGTTTCCTCGGCCGTCAGAAAGTGAAGCAGATCTGGACCCGTTATGCCCGCTTCGTCCGCTGCCCAATCCCTCCAGCGATAAGGCGCTTCAATTGCACCGCGAAAGCGCTTGCCAGACATTTCTGCCTTTTCCTCTTCGATCAATTCCATGTCGTCGAGAAACTTAAGGAACATGATCCACGTGAGCATGGGAAGCCGATCAAGGTCGCCGTTCAGACCTTTGTCCTTGCGCATGATCTTTCGCGCGGACTTTATGATGCTGTCCAAGCGTTGAGCTGTGGTTAGCGGTGCTTTGGATTTAGTTCGACGTGCCACTTACAGTTTTCTTTCTAGGCGCCGTAGAGGCGCATCTGGAGTTCGTTGACGGCTTCACGCATCGCTTTGCCTCCGCCGAAACGGGCGGCGATCTCGATCACGTTGCCCCAATCGTTGAAGGGCGGAATTTCGAGTACATCGGGAAGGGTAAATTGAGCCGCGCCATGCTCGGCGTACTTTTCTATTAAGGCGTCGAGAACCTCGCGTGCCTCTGGGCCGTGCTTGGAAAAAAACTCTGTTTCGTTTCGCTTGAGACTGTCAGCTCGCTCCCGCCGTGTCCGCAAGGGCGCGTTGTAAGCGAGATGGCACAGGAGATCGAAGGGGTCCGCGTCTGGCTTTCCAACGGATTCGCCCAGAGTGCCGGGATCGATCCCTTTTTCTTCGAGCTGATTGATAATTTCCGCGCGGCGGGCAGGGTCCAGCCAATCTTTGCGAAGTTCTGAAGCATTCGGGTAAAGAGTACGAACCTTATCGCCTGTGTAGTCGGTCAGGTGACGGCAGGCGAGCTTCTTGCCATCAGAGTCGAGCTCGTAAACCAGCTGCCGGATAATCTCCACTTTGCCGCCATCATAATAGAATTTTCTCGGGCCGTCCGGCTCAACCTCCTCAGGCAAGCCGCCATCAACTGGGTCTTCGAACGCGGTGTCATCAACCTCATTGCTACCGTCTGTTTCTGGGGAAACGTCGGCTTCTTCGATGATGGCACCTTCTTCGTTGATGACCTCTTCGCGCTCTCTGACCGGATCACCATCAAAAGCGGGATCAGCGAACTTCTCTGTCGCCGTTCCGGTATAATCAATGATGTTGAACGCCAGTTTGCCATAGTCGGCTCGAAGCCGTGTGCCGCGTCCGATGATCTGCTTGAACTCTGGCATGGATCCAACGACGCGCGCCAGGACAACGTTCTTGCAGGTGGGAGCATCGACGCCGGTCGTGAGCAATTGCGATGTGGTTAGAATGACAGGTGTGCGTTTGTCGATGTCCTGAAAGTTGGCACGGTGGCCTGAGCCGATGTCCCCTTCGTCGGACGTCACCCGGCATACATAGTCTGGATAGTCTTTCACCAGATCGGCGTTCAAACGGGCCAACGCATTTCGCATTTCCAGTGCGTGTTCCTGGTTCACGCAGAACACGATGGTTTTTGCAAACCGATCTGTTTCTTTCATGAACGTGCTTAAGTGTCCCGCAAACGCTTCAGTTCGCGAGCGCACTGCGATGACCCGTTCGAAGTCTCGAGTTCCGTATTCCGAGTCCGGAATTTCCCGTCCGTAGCGATCCAATTCGCCCTTGGACGGTCGCCATCCAACAGCATCGAAGTCGGAGATAACCCGATGAACTCTGTAGGGCGCAAGAAAGCCATCTGCGATGCCTTGCGCCAAACTGTATTCGTATATCGGATCGCCGAAATAGCTGTACGTATCGGCATTGTCGTCGCGCTTGGGCGTGGCCGTCATGCCGATCTGATGGGCTTGATCGAACCATTCGAGAATTTCGCGCCAGTTGCTGTCATCGCGAGCGCTGCCGCGATGACACTCATCGACGATAATTAGGTCAAAGAAGTCCTTCGCATAATCTTTGTAAATGCCATCTCGTGCTTCGTTGCCAGCGATCGCCTGATATATTGCGAAGTATATGTCGCGACCCTTGCTGATTTCTCCTCCGCTGATCTTGAAGCGGGCATCTCCAAAGACGCTGAAATCCTTGTCCTTTGGATCGTCTACAAGGACATTGCGATCTGCGAGGAAAAGAATTTTGGGCTTGCGGTTCGTCCCTTTCGCATTCCAGCCCCCATTCCACAGCTTCCAGGAAATCTGGAACGCGACGGCTGTCTTTCCTGCGCCAGTGCACAAGGTGAGCAGAACGCGTTTGCGATTTTGCAGGACTGCCTGAACGGCGCGGTTGACGGCAATTTCTTGATAATAGCGGAGCGGCTTCGATTTATCAGGATAGGTGGGAGAGAGGAGAAGCTCCTTAATTTCAGGGGTAATCTCCTCAGTCGCAGAAAGTCGTGCCCAGAGCTCCTCTGGCGAAGGATAACTGGACAATTCTCGTTCGAGGCCAGTCGTGTAATCAATCTCGACAATTTCACGCCCATTCGTGGAATAGGCGAACTTAAGGCCCAGTATCTCCGCATACTCGCGAGCTTGCTGAAGCCCATCGGCCGCATGCTTGTATTTCGATTTTGCCTCGACAACCGCGATAGGAAAATCGGCGCGATAGCGAAGGATAAAGTCAGCGCGCTTCTGGCGTCCGCGCCGGGCTTTCCCGCCCACAAATACAATTCGACCGTCGGTGAAAGTGCGTTGCTCGTTGATGGCATGAGGCGCGTTATCCCACCCGGCCTCCACCAGCTTGGGAACTACTTCTTTGCGGCAGGTATCTGCTTCTGTATCCATCTTTGCCCCCAACAAGCTCGCAAGCAGCTTTACAAACTCGCCCCTTGTGAGCCGACCGGTCGATCTAGCCCCTCAAAACGTGCAACCTTGATCTCCCCTTCGCGCTTGCGCGCCTGGGCAATGTCGTAGCTGTTCTGCATTCGCATCAGAGTGTCCATCGGTACACCGAACGCCTTTTCAATCCGCAGCGCCATTTCCGAAGAAAGCTGCGAATGCTCATTGAGCAAGGTCGACAGCGTCGCGCGGGTGACGCCCAGAACTTGCGCCGCCGCAGTCACGGAAAGACCGAGCGGTTCGATGATCTCCGACTTCACGAAGCCGCCCGGATGCGCCGGGTTCTTCATGCGGATGCCTGCAATCGCGCTCATGGCCACCTCCTAGTGGTAGTCTTCATAATCGAGGTCGATGATCCCGATCTCTTTGCGGTCGATGCGAAATGTCATCCGCCAATTTTTCGTGACGAACAAACTCCAGGTTCCCTTGCGTTCGCCGGTCAGCATGTGTGCTTTCCAACTCGGCACAGTACGCAGCTCGTCCTCGCGCTCCATGTCCTGGAGGAACGACACGATGCGCCGCACCTTGGCAACAACGGCGGGCTGCAACCCGCTGGCGTCGTCATTCTCGATGAAGCGCCGCAACCCTTTATGGATCACGTTCTTGATTCGCATGACAGTTTCTATCCGCTCGCTTGTATAGCGTCAAGTGACGCCATACAGTTGAGGATACCCGCAAGCCGCTTTTCGTGCGCTTCTCTTCGCTCGACGCAAATAGCTCTTCCCTCATAGGAAAAGACAATCAATTTCATCGCAGGGGGTGTCAGTGACCACCAAGCAATGGAATGCCGAACATGCCAGAACCAGACCGGATCATCCGGCTTAAAACAGTTCTTAGCCGCACAGGACTGTCGCGATCGACCGTCTACCGCAAGATCGCCGAAGGGACATTTCCGCCGCAGATACCGATCAGCGTTCACGGCGCCGGCTGGAGCGAAGCTGAGATCAACCGCTGGGTGGCCAACCCTCCTGGTTACCGCTCACCTGAAGCGCGAAAAGGGGTTACTTCGGACTAAAGTGGAGCGGTCGTACTGTGCGGCCACGATCATGCCGATCTGCTGATCGGCATGATTTCCGCGCCATCGCGTAGCATATCGAGATGATCGCTCCACCATTGATGCATGGCAACGCGTTCGTCCCAGTAACGGCCCCGATTGTAGACGGCGCGAACGCTGTTGGCGTCGGCGTGAGCAAGCGACCGTTCGATGGCGTCGGGCGACCATTTGCCGCTTTCATTAAGGAAGGTCGACGCGGTGGTTCGCAACCCGTGCGCCGTCACTTCTCCTGTCGCGTAGCCCATGCGGCGAAAGGCCTGATTGACGGTGTTCTCGCTCATTGGACGCCGCCAAGTATGGAAGGCGGGGAAAACAAAACCGTCTGGGCCAGTGAGAGCAAAAAGGTCCTGAAGATAAGCTAGCACCTGACGGGATAGCGGAACTTCGTGCGGGCGGCGCATCTTCATGCGTTCAGCGGGAATTTTCCAGACCGCGTTGTCGAGGTCGAATTCCGACCATTCCGCCATGCGTAACTCACTGGGCCTGGCCATGACGTGTGGCGAGACCTGCATGGCAAGCCGTGTGATCGCGTGGCCGGTGTAGGCGTCCATCGCGCGCAGAAGCTCGCCCATTTCTTTGGGGTCGAGGATTGCCGCGTGATGCTTGACCTTTGGCACGACCAACGCGCCGCGCAGGATCGCACTTGGATCCTGCTCGCCCCGCCCTGTAGCAACCGCATAACGGAAGACGCGACCCGCAAAGGACCTGCAACGCCGCGCGGTTTCATATTTCCCCTGCGCCTCTATGCGTTTCAGGGCTGCCAAGAGGTCGACAGGCTTGATGTCGGCAACCGGGAAGGTCCAGATCGGCTTAAGCTGCTCAAGAAGCCAATTGGCTTTCTGCGTCGTCGCCTGCGACTGTCCTTCTGCCACCCGCTTGTCGATGTACTCTCTGGCTATCTCGGCGAAGGTGTTTGCCGCGCTGAACGCGGCGACCAGTTTCTCGCGCTTGCGCTCGACGAGGGGATCCCTGCCCGCATCCAGCTTGCTCCGCGCATCATCTCGCCGCTTCCGAGCTTCCGCAAGACTGACATCGGGATAACGGCCAAGCGCCAAGCGCTTCTGCTTTCCCATGTAGCGATATTTGTAACGCCACAGCTTCGATCCGCTCAATTGCACCTCAAGATAGAGGCCGCGACCATCTGTGTGTTGCGTCACTTTGTCGGCAGGACGGATGTTGCGGATTTTCATGTCTGTCAGCGCCATTATCGAATCTCCTCAGCAATTCCTGGAGAGGACCGACGGGGCGCCGCGGGGTCATGGGGCCATCAGATTTTCAGCGGGGCCATATCGCCCAATCTATGGCACCTTATGGCCCCGGATTGCCTGAAATCGCCTGACACATTCCGGGATAGGTGAGGCTCGAAAATGGCAGAATTCTGCCGTTTTGTCGACCTTTTTGGGATGTTTTGGGATGAGTTAATGGTGCCCAGAAGAGGACTCGAACCGCTCTCAGAATGTCGCAAAACTGCGAGAATCTTGACCTTGGTTACTTAAGTGAGGCCCCCGTTGGTGCCCCCAGAATGTATTTTTACCAGAGGATTTGGGTCCCACCCTCGGAAAAACTCAATGATTTCAATAGGCGCCTATTAACGCAAAACGCGTCTGATTTCCAGCAAATTTGCATGGCCGACCAGCTCCAATGCGATGCATTTGACGCGGTGGCGACCAGCTCCGAAAATCGGATGCTAAGTGAAACGATATACATTTTCGCTACAATGCTGTTCGCGACGTTGAGGAGGATTGGCATTTGCTTATCGCACCCGAAGATCCCGGTTCCGAAACCATTCGGGTGCCTGTCCTAAAGGTCTTTGACGGCGATGGCTTCCTGACCCGTATCGACAACCCACGACGGGGAGCAAGCCTTGAAGTGACCATCAGGCTGGGGTTCATCGACGCGCCGGAGATGGAGCAGCCTGGCGGCATCGAAGCGCGTGATTTCCTTCAATCGCTCATTGGCGGAAGGCATGTCGATCTGGCCATTCTGATAAAGATGGACACTGGCGGCATTGTCGATCGCCACAAGCGGATCGTAGCCGTGCCTTACTTGCAGATGGATCAGAGCAATGGTGCCAGCAGTGCGGCTTCCCAGCTCGGACAGTTCATTCGTGGACTGACTGCACCATCTCACCGCAACATCGAATTGGAAATGATCCTCAATGGATGGGCATGGGTACTCGATCGCTATGGACCCGATGAAAGCTACTTCGAGGCGCTTGACGATGCTCAGCGAAATCGACGCGGCATCTGGGCAAATGACGACAACGTTCATCCGTGGGAATTCAAAAAGCAGCGCTACCGGACTCGTCGGGCGAAACCGAAGCCTGCTCCCCAAACGCCTCTCTTCGACGCCCCTGAGGCAGCAATCTCGTGTCCGATGGAAGGCTGCGATGGTCAGTTGGTTGAGAAGAGCGGACGTTTCGGGACTTTCCTTGGATGCTCGAATTTTCCGAGGTGCCGTCACTCACGCAATTTGAATGGATGACTGGAGTGAGCTCTAAGGGATCGCAGCGATGTCCGAGCGCGTCTGCAATCGAGGGGCTTTTATCCCGCAAAACGCGATTTTTGAAAAATGCGGGATAAATCGCGGATTGGCCCTCTGCGTTCTTCCTATGTTCGAACATTCTTGTTTTGCTAACGCATGAAGCGTATATTCTCACCCTGAGATCGATTCCGCAGGTTTAAGATGAGCAACCTAACTGCACAGGTTCTGGCAACGGTGAACGCCCCCTATGGGGCGAACCATTCCGCTCATCAACTCGCTGCGCTCATCGCTGACCCATCGAGTGTGGAAACGTGTGACGCCAGCGTCTTCGCTTTCTTCTCGGAAGTGGCACCAGCGATCCAGAAAGCCTTCATGGCTGAAATGAAGGTCAATGAGGATATGGCGAAAGCTGTCGCTGGCCAGTTTTCCAAGATGGCTGGGTACTCGCTGCCTCTGGCAGCCTGAGAAAGTGATCTCGCCTCGACAGCAGCCGAGCCAATGGCCGCTTCTATTTGATTTGGCATCCGACATCATCGCGCGAACCACCGAAGCCGTTGGCCGCGAGCCAGATTGGTCGTTCGGAGGTGGGACTGCATTGATGCTCCAGATCGATCATCGCGAGAGCCATGACATCGACCTCTTCCTTTCCGATCCCCAATTCCTCCCTTACCTCAATCCCGAGACGCAGGGGTTTGAGCTCGATCGAATGCCAGACACCTACAAAACAGACGGCGCAGGTTCCCTCAAACTGATCTTCGAGGACATTGGTGAAATCGACTTCATTTGCTGTGCCGACATTACGCCAGAGCCATCACAGGTCAGTGAGCTACGGGGGCGAACAATCCGGCAGGAAACTGCGGCAGAGATAGTTGCTAAGAAGGTCTACTATCGCGGTGCATCGATGCAGCCACGCGATATGTTCGATATCGCGGCTACCAACGAAAAGCTGGGCAAAGACTACGTGATCAATGCCCTCCGGGAATGTGGAGTTGATCGATGTACGAATGCCCTTCGAGCTGCGGAAAATATGAAGCCTGAGTTCGCTAGCTCAATCATCAAGCAACTCATGTACCGCGATCATAACGGTCACTTGGTTGACGAAGCGCAGGCGATTACAGTGCAGCTGTTGCGTGCAACGCTAGGCGCCTAGGGCTCCCCTCGCTCAGCCCCAATATCCGCCCACTCAAGAACCAGCTTGTCACCCTTGACACGGGGCAAGGCCTTGCGTGGAATGAGCTTCCCGCGAACCTCGAAGTCAGAGGTGATCTTGACCAGAAAGACCATGCTGAAGTTCCGTCTGAGGTTCAGCGTGACCCGGTCATTGCTCTTGAATGGTGTGATTGTCTTGACCTCGACCAGGTCATTGCCGAGCCGTCCGTCCGATCCTTGAGCGTAGTTGCGGTGCAGCTTTATGCCGTGCGTGATCGCCCCGTAGAGCTCTCCGATATCGCCATACACCTGAAGGTGCTTGCCTGTGTGAAGGTGATAATCTTCAGCCGTGCCGATCAGGTTCTCGAATATCGAGACCAGCGACAGATCGGCATTGGGATATTTTGCCCGCCATTCCTTGTACTGGATTTGCTCGTTGATTTCGTCCCAGCTGATCCATTCGCCATCATCCCAGATGGCATTATCCGACCGAAGTTGCTGCATCCGCAAATCCGCTAACGTGTAAAGATTTTCGCGCCTTCTTTGCATGTCCGCATCAACGTGCAAAGCGAAAGCGCGTTTGCTTGTCATATCGGCTCAAGCTGCGATTCGCGCGAAAACCGGTCTCCCGTTGCACCAGAACCGTCGATTCGGACCTGCATTGGCCGAAAGCGGACACCAGCGGCAAAAATTCTTTCAGTCCCGGATTGTCCATAGCGATCCAACATCGTCCACCCGCCAATGCGGAACGGCATTTGTTCTATTTTTGTTCTTTCCTACATCATTGCGATTCGCATAGCGTTTGTCGCGTCACCGAAGCTTGGTGGCGCTGAGTTGAACATCTGATCGCACGGTCCGCAACGGCAATTTGAAGGACAACCCATCGTCGTGGGGGAACACGGCTTCGGTGACAGAACCTTGAAGCAAAGGAGTCTGTCGTGCCGAATACTGAATTACTCACCTGCCATGAGGTCATGCGCCTCACGGGCATTCGCAGCCGGACAACAATCTGGCGACGCATCCGCCGAGGTGCCTTTCCTTATCCCATCGACATTGGCGGCGGGCGTATCCGCTGGCGTTCCACCGACATCGAGGAGTGGATCGAGGCCCTCCCCCTGCGCAGCTATTGACCCCTCCTGGGCGGGCAATGGCCCGCAGAAAGCATCTCCCCCATGTCCATCCTTTCCCTTATCAACGCGGCCCTGCAGAAGCATGGCTGGCTGATCGGTCGCCTTCCGAGCGATGACGTAGAGCGCGCGGCCCAGCTCGTCGAATTGCTCGTTGAAGACAACGCCGATGGGCGCGCCCGTCGCCACACATTGCATCCCTGGCTCTGGTACGAACGCCCGGTCCGCGAGCGGTTTGAGGGGCAAGACTGTTGCCTCACTGTCGAGGGCCCGATTTACAGGAGCCGAGACGGGACCGGGTATCCGCTTGGCAGCCAGCTTCGCACCGAATTCGGGTGGCTTGACCTCACGCCAGAAGAGACCAACCTGCTCGCAGATGACGTTCGATCAGCGATCGACCTCGCACTGCTTCGCTGGTTCACACGCCCTGATATGGCGGAGCGCCAGTTGCCTTCCCGCCAGTCCCGCGAACGGTATTTCGACGACGATATCGCCCGCAATCTGATCCTGTCTGCGACGCCTCCAACGGCAAGCATGGAGCAAGACGCCCATGCCAGTTGACCGGAGAAAAGCTGGAGATGGAAGGGGCCACGATACTGCGTATCGGACCCGTAATTTTCATACACACCCCACGCACGTGTGCATCAAGGATTTCTGCGGTTTCTGGAGCGCGCGGATAGCGCGCTCCCTGAAACGAAGCGTTCAGACCCTCGCAATTCTGCCATTTCTGGAGCGCGCTTCGAGCGCGCGCGGGAGGTGGTGATGGCGAGCCACATAAAGCGCACCATCCGCCTCAATCCTTCGCAGGCACGGTCGCTGTCCGGCATCGCCGACCGGCGTGGATTGTCGGAGTATGCGATGCTCCTGAAGGTGATCGACGCGGGCTTCCTTTCGGTCCTTCACGGCACCGACAAGGAGACCGATCTAGCCGAACTGGCGAGCGAGATCGGATCGATCTCGGAGCGCCTCGCCGAGGTCGAAAGGGTGCTCGACCGGGCCCTGTTTACTGCATGTGCGGCCTACGCTTACGCGCGCCATGCGGCGCTGGGAACGAAGAAATCCGACGAGACAATAGCAGCCGAAGCGCGCGCCGCATTCGAGCGCCAGCGCTCGCTCGCCTTGGAGATTGAGCCATGAATTCCAACATCGATTTTGTCACCCGCGCGCACGCCTTGTGGCGGGTGCGCATGGCGCACTGGCAGCAGCGTTTTCGCTTCTTTTCCACGATCACTCTTGGTGCAGCAGCGACCGGAGCGATCATCGCCCCACAGTTCTTACTGCATGGCCCCGCGATAACGACAGCAGTGCAGTATGCGTGGGCCAACGTGCTGACCCTGCTCGGTTCCTTAGGGGGCAGCGACATAAAGATAAACATTGCGATGGAAGGCCAACGCTGGACCGTTTCCGCCGCTTGGTTTGCCTCTGAGCCGCTCTTCACCGATACCTTCTGGCAGGTCGTCAAAGTGATCGCTGGCGGTGCAACCACCGGCTTTGCCATAGGCCTGTTCACGGTCTGGGTGCTCCAGCGCACCATGTCGGCTCAGGGCAAAGATACGCTCGCCGACCGGGTCATTGGTGGAACCCGTGTGGTGGATGAAGAGGACGTCGCCGCACAAACCACTTTGCTCTGTGGCAGGGATACATTGCGCATCGGTCCGGTCCCCGTTCCGCGCCGGATCGAGACCCGCCACTTTGCCTTTCTCGGCACTACCGGTAGCGGCAAGACCACTGCACTTCGCCAGATGCTCGACGGTATTGAGAGGCGCGGCGAAGCAGCGCTGGTCTATGACACTAGCGGAGAGTTCATCGCGCACTATTACAACCCCGCGCGCGGCGACATTATCCTTAATCCCTTCGATGCGCGCTGTGCTTTCTGGACGCCCTTCGACGAGATATCGCACCCCGCCGATGCAGACCGAATAGCGCGCCAGCTTGTCTCCGAAACAAGCAGTCAGGATGACGATGTCTGGTTGGAAACCAGCCGCATTCTTGTCGCCAACATGATCCGCTCGCTCTGGGCGGAAAAGAACTGTAGCCTCGAAGCCCTGCTCGAAGCCTTGCAGGTCAAGGACAAGGAGCAGTTGAAGGAGTGGCTGGGGCACACGTCGTCCGCCCGCACTTTTGCCAACGACGCCGACCGCGCCACTGGCAGCGTGCTCTTCATGCTCGCCAAGGCGGCGAACCTGATCCAGTTCCTGAAGGTCGAAGATGAAGGGGAAGAACGCTTTGCCTTCCGAGACTTCATCGCAAAGCTGGACAAGTGCGAGGGTGCAAAGCCGTGGATCTTCGTGCCCCGCAAGGAAGACTACTTCGAAGCATCGAAGCCCCTCATGGCATGCTGGCTCGAATGCGCAGCGAGTGCGGTGCTGGGTCTGTCGCCGTCGCCAGACCGCCGCATCTGGTTCGTGCTCGACGAGCTTGCCGACCTTCCCCGCGTCGAGAACCTTGCCCGACTGCTGCCAGAGGGACGCAAGTTCGGCGCGGCCATCGTGCTCACCTTTCAAGCGCTCGGGCAGATGCGCAATCGCTACGGTGCAAACATCGCCGAGGCCATGCTCGCCTGCTGTAATACCAAGCTGTTCCTGCAAACCGTCGATCAGGAAACCCGCAAATGGGCGAGCGAGACAATCGGCCAGTGCGAGGTAGAATTGCGCGTTGCCACCGACACGCTGTCGATTGGCAGCGAAGTGCCGCGCACGACCATCGCTACCCAGCGACAATTCCGTCCCGCCGTACTTGAAAGCGAATTGCGGCTCTCTCCGCATCAGGGCTATCTGTTGCTCCCCGATGGCCTGCCGGTCGCGCGCATCGGCCTCACCGCCGATCACATCACCCGGCGTGGCGACCCTCGTCAGCCTGCCTACGTGCCAGGCGATCCGGCGGGCACGCTATGGAGCCGGGTCAGCGAGATCGTCAAAGGTGCCGAGCCCGACGCGAAGCCAGGACCCGTCTGATGGTCGCATCGGTCTCGGCGCTGTCGAGTGCCGGTCAAGCCGCGAGCTACTACGAGGCCGACGACTACTATGCCGAAGGCGGCATGGCACCATCCGAATGGTTTGGTGAGGCAGCGGAGAAGCTGGGCCTGTCAGGCGAGGTCGACCGCGAGAAGTTCGCAGAATTGCTCGAAGGCCGTATTGCTGGGCAGCAGCTTGGCACCACCCGTGATGGCAAGGTCGAACACCGGCCAGGCTGGGACATCACACTGTCCGCGCCCAAGTCGGTCTCGATCATGGCCGAGGTTGCCGGAGACAAGCGGCTGATCAAGGCCCATGGCGCAGCGGTGAAACTGGCGCTCGCCCATGTCGAGAAGCACATGGCGGCAACCCGGATCAGGCAGGACGGCGAGGTCCGGCGCGAGACGACCGGCAACCTCGCCATCGCCACCTTCCGCCATGCCACGAGCCGGGCGCAGGACCCGCAGCTGCACACCCACGGCGTGATCATTAACGGAACCCAGGACAAGGATGGCAACTGGCGCAGCCTTGAGCCGCGCGCCTTCTATCAGCTGCAAAAGGAGATCGGCGCGATCTACCGGCAGGAGTTGGCGCACGGCGTTGCCGCACTGGGTTACCGGATAGAGAAGGGCAAAGACTCGCTGTTCGAGATCGCAGGTGTGCCAGAGAAGGCCATTGATGCACTGAGCCAGCGCACCGCAGCAATCGATGCCCGGCTCGCCGAGCGGGGCACGAACCGCGAGCAAGCGAGCGCCGCCGAAAAGCAGATCGCCGCGCTCGATACGCGCGAGGTCAAGACCAATGCGGATCATCGCACCTTGCGCGCCGACTGGCGGGCGACTGCCAATGACAGCGGGTTCGACAAGGCGGCGCGAGACAAGCTGATTGCCGAGGCGAGGGAGCGGGTCAAAAGCAGCGAAGCAACCATTAGTCCCGACTTACTGGCGCGGCAGGCTGTGGCATGGGCCGCTGCCAAATTGTCTGAGCGGCAGGCAGTGTTTTCGGCCAGCACGCTGACGCGCGAGGCAGGAGACTTCGCCTTCGGCAAAGCCGGGCACGGTGCAGTCAGCGCAGCGATCGCCGAGGCCGGAGAGCGCGGCGAGCTTGTCCCACGCACCGTCCTTGACCAGCGCGGGGCGGAGTTTGCGGGGTTCACGACGCCGCAGGCCATCAAGACCGAGCGAACCATGCTGCGCCTGGAGGAAGCCGGGCGCGGCATGGCGCAATCGCTTGCAAGTCAGGTGGCAGCAGCACGAACGATCGAGCGCGCGGCGCGCCAATCGGTGCGCTATGGCTACGTCTGGACCGAAGACCAGAAACGCGCGACCGCAGACCTGCTCACTTCGCGCGACCGCATCGCTGCCGTCCAGGGCTATGCCGGTACGGCCAAGACCACCACCGTGCTTGCAACCTATGCCCGCGAAGCACGGCGTCACGGACTTGCGGTTACCGCGCTTGCGCCAACCGCATCGGCAGCAACTGTGCTGGGCGAGGCGCTCGGCCTGCGTGGCGATACCGTGGCTCGGCATTTGCTTGCGCCCGAGGCAAAAACAGCGGGCAAAGATGCCGTCTGGATTGTCGATGAAGCCTCGATGCTCGCGGCCCACGACATGGCGAAACTCATGACACGTGCTGAGAAGGTCGGAGCCCGGCTCGTGCTGGTTGGCGACGTGAAACAGCTTGGATCGGTAGGTGCGGGGGCTGCATTTGCCCAGTTGCAGCAAGCGGGGATGGCGACCGCGAAGCTGGCCGAAGTGGTCCGGCAGACCAATGCCGGGACCCGTGAAGCCGTCATGGCCTCAATCGATGGCCATGCGGGCAAGGCGCTGGCCGCGCTGGAACGGGGCGGCGGCAAGGTGATCGAAGGTGCAACGCCGGAGGCGCGCCTTGGGGCGATGGCCCGGCGCTATCTGGCCCTTTCGCCAGCAGAGCGCTCGCGAACGCTGGTCATCGAGCCATCGCGTGAAGGTCGCGACAGGCTCACCAGTATGATCCGCACAAAGCTGGCCGAGCGCGGCGAGCTTTCGCAGGAGGCCGTGCGGTTCGATGCGCTTGTGGCGAAGGGCCTGACCCGTGCCGAAGCGCGCGAGGCAGCATGCTATGCCATCGGCGATGTGGTCCGCTTTAGTCGTGACTATGCCGCCAAGGGCGTGCGCCGGGGCGAAAGCTTCGCAATTGCAGCTGTCGATCCCGAGCGCGGGCGCATTGCCCTCGAAGGTCGCGATGGACGGTCGCTGGACTGGCATCCGCGGCAATGGGGTGCAGGCAAAGCCGAAGTGTTCGAGCCGAAGCCGATGGAGCTGCGGACCGGCGACCGCTTGCAGTTCACCCGCAACGACCGCGAAGCGGGAAGGATCAATGGCCTTGGCGGGTCCGTCACCAGCATCGATACTGACCGTGGCCGGGCAACCGTGAAGCTCGCCAAAGGACGTGAGCAGAATCTCGATCTCTCCGATCCTCGCGACGCCCATCTGCGTCACGCCTATGTCCAGACAGCGCACGCCGCACAGGGTCAGACCGCCGAGCGTGTCCTGATCCACGCCGACAGCCGCTCCACCAATCTGGTCGACCAGAAGATGCTCTATGTCGCGCTTTCGCGTGCCAAAGCCGAGGCGGTGGTTGTCACAGACGATAAGGACCGGCTCGTTCGCGCGATCTATGAGCGTGCGGGCGAAAAGCAGATTGCCCTGGCCGCGAGCACTCCGGAAGCCGGAAAGTCACAGGCAATGGGTGCTGGGTTGGGCTGATCGAAAGCACCGGCGACGGCAGGCCATAGCATCCTTCGTCCTGCCGTTGGAATGAACTGCTCTTCTTCTACAGGCCGTGCCGGGCGGGATCAACAGCCTGCCCGCTCCATTCGGGCTGAGGCCCTCCCGTGTTGGCTGTTCCGCGTAACCGCTGACCCGCCCGGCCAATCCGGCCCGTCCCTTCATTCGCGTTCCCAACGATTGGACGAAGGAGTTTCACCATGGACAGCACCACAACCGCCAGCATCTACGATACGATCACCAACCAGATCATCGCCGCCCTTGAACGCGGCACGGATACTTTCTCGCTCCCTTGGCATCGCAGCACCGCGCCGCTTTCGCGCCCCACGAATGCGGCAACTGGGAAAGCCTATCGCGGCGTCAACGTACTCGCCCTTTGGGCCAGCGCCGAAGCGCAGGACTTCGGACATGGTCTCTGGGCAACCTATCGCCAGTGGCAGTCACTTGGTGCTCAGGTCCGCAAGGGCGAGAAGGCTTCGCCCATCGTGTTCTACAAGGTCTTCGACAGTCGTGATGACGATCAGGCCGAGGAAAGAGACAACTCGACCCGCATCTTCGCGCAGGCTTCGCACGTGTTCAACACCAGCCAGGTCGAAGGCTACGCCCTGCCCGAAGTGCCAGACGGAGAAGACTTCGACCCAATCCCGCACGCGGACGCTTTCGTTTCTGCCACGGGTGCCGCCGTACGCATCAACGGCGACAGCGCCCACTACACTCCCGCAACCGACACCATTACCATGCCGGACCGCGAGCGGTTCTTCGCAACGGCCAGCGGCAGCGCGGCGCAGAACTGGTACGCCACTTTGTTGCACGAGCTCGTCCATTGGTCTGGCGCTGACCACCGCCTGGCGCGGACCTTTGGCAAGCGGTTCGGTGACGATGCCTATGCCATGGAAGAGCTGGTGGCCGAGCTCGGCTCAGCCTTTCTCTGTGGCGACCTCGGTCTTTCCGCCAGTCCGCGCCCCGATCACGCCAGCTACCTCGCCACCTGGCTGAAGGTGCTCAAGGCCGACAACCGTGCGATCTTCACCGCTGCGAGCGCGGCGGCGAAGGCTGCTGAATTCTTGAGCTCGGATTAGGTCGAGCAATACGTTGAGAGAATTTGTAGTACGGTCTATCGTCTTCCAGAAACGGCAGACCGGCTGCGAACATCATTTCGAAGTATTATCATGAACCTAATCAAGTCCAAGCAGCGCGTTGCCGATCATGGAGAGGTATTCACACCGCCCTGGCTGGTGGAGAAGATGCTCGATCTTGTGAAGGGTGAGACGGAGCGGATTGATTCCCGCTTCCTTGAACCCGCCTGCGGCAGCGGCAATTTCCTTGTTCCGATCCTGCAACGCAAGCTGGCCGCCGTGGAATTCAAATTCGGCAAATCCGACTTCGAGAAGCGGCATCATGCACTGCTGGGGCTTATGTGCTGCTACGGCATTGAGTTGCTGGCCGATAATATCGCGGAATGCCGCGCGAATATGCTGGAGGTTTTCGCGGACTATCTGGCGCTGGATGCGGAAGACGATGTTTACCGTGCCGCCTCTCACGTCCTCTCGCTCAATCTCGTTCACGGCGATGCGATGACGATGCGCGCGATTGATGACGCACCGATCCGCGTGGTCGAGTGGGGCTATCTGGGCAAAGGGAAATTCCAGCGCCGCGATTTCCGGCTTGATGTCTTGACCGGCATGGCAAGTTTCAGCGCCGAAGACTCCCTGTTTTCAGCATTGGGCAAGCACGAAATTTTCACGCCTTCACAGACATATCCGCCGATGAGCGTGCGCTATCTTGCGGCGGCGAATGATGGGACGGGGACGAGCGCATGATTGAACAGGCCAGCTTTGCACTGCGCGGGCGCAACCCCGATGTGCTGACCTGCATCGCCAACCTGTCAAACGACGAGGTGTTCACGCCGCCGGAGTTCGCCAACCGGATGCTGGATACGCTGGCAGAGGCATGGGCGGCGGACAATGGTGGCGCGAGCATCTGGGCGGACAATTCGGTCAGGTTTCTGGACCCGTTCACGAAATCCGGTGTCTTCCTGCGGGAAATTGCCAAGCGGCTAATCGCTGGGCTGGAAACCGAAATCCCGGATTTGCAGACCCGCGTTGACCACATCCTGACCCAGCAGGTTTTCGGCATCGGTATCACCCGGCTGACCAGCCTGCTGGCGCGCCGCAGCCTCTATTGCTCCAAGCACGCGACCGGCGAGCATTCCGTCGCCACGGCATTTGCCAACGACGATGGCAATATCTGGTTTGAGCGCACCGAGCATTCTTGGGATGGCTCAAAATGCCAATTTTGCGGTGCTCCCCGTGCAATCTTCGATCGCGAACCGGAATTGGAAAACCATGCTTACGCCTTCATCCACACCAACGACATAAAAGCTCGCCTCGGCGAGTTGTTCGGAGCCGACATGCAGTTCGATGTAATTATTGGAAATCCGCCATATCAGATGACGGGCGGCGCAGGCGGAACAAGCGACTCTTCAATCTATCACTTGTTCGTGGAGCAGGCAGCCAAACTTGAACCGCGCTTTGTCAGCATGGTTATCCCTTCTCGTTGGATGGCTGGTGGGCGTGGAATGGATGGATTTCGGCAGTCTTTCCTTGGAGGTGGACACCTGCGGGAACTATCGGATTTCCCTGCATCGAGCGAAGTGTTTCCTGGAGTCGAGATTAAGGCCGGTGTTTGCTATTTCCTTTGGGATAGTGCGCACCAGGGCAACTGCAACGTGACCACTTTCCGAGGCGGGGAAGCACTTGGACCAGTTTCACGCAAGCTCGATGAATATGACATTTTTGTTCGTGACGGTCGTGCAATCTCGATACTGCACAAGGTCCTTGAGCGCGAGGAGCTGCCGATTAATTCGATATTGTCTCGCGATACCACATTCGGCCTAGCATCAAACTTTGACGGATACTCTGAAACCGAAAAGTCGGGGCACATACCACTTTTCTATATTCGCAGGATGAAGAGGGGTATCGGCTACGTTCCTCGCGAAGCAATATCGAAAAACGTTCATTTGATCGACCGTTGGAAGCTACTTGTTCCTGAGGCATACAATGGAGGTGATGGGCTGCCTCACCAGATTTTGGGAAAACCCCTGATCGCACCGGCCCCATCTGCCTGCACGCAGTCTTATCTCGTATTTGATGTGGCTACACCCGACGAAGCTGCAAGCATCCAGTCATATTACATGACACGATTTTTCCGGTTTCTTGTCTCACAGCGGAAAATTACCCAGCACGCTTTGAACTCAACATACGCTTGGGTGCCGATGCAGACGTGGGATCGCACTTGGACCGATGAAGTGCTCTACGAAAAATACCGAATTTCAGATGAAGAGCGCGCCTATATTGAATCTCAAGTGCGATCCATGAGCGTCGACGATGGCGAGTAAGCCTTCTATTGATCAGATATTGACCGCCAAACCCGATGCGCGCCCGCGCATCTACGCTTATTCTATCGCGGATGAAGCACATGACGGCTTGCTCAAGGTCGGCCAGACAACGCGCGACGTGAAGCAGCGGATTGCCGAGCAGTTAAAGACAGCAGCGATTGCCAACTACACCATTGAACTAGACGAACCCGGCGAGGCCGATGACGGGTCGATCATCACTGACCACGCCGTGCGCGATGCGCTCAAACGCAAGGGTTTTGCCAATCCGCAGCTTGAATGGATGCGATGCTCGCTGGCCGATGTGAAAACCGTGCTGGCCGAACTGCGCAGCGGGCAGAAATTCACCGGCACGCATCATGAGGACTTCCCGCCGCGCAAGGAGCAGTTGGAAGCGGTCGAGCAGACCTACGCCTATTATCACTCGCGCTGGCAGCAGGATGCCAATGCCGTTCCCCGCTTTCTGTGGAACGCCAAGATGCGTTTCGGGAAGACCTTCACCAGTTATCAGCTTGCCAAGAAGCTTGGCGCGAAGCGGGTCCTGGTGCTGACCTTCAAGCCCGCCGTCGAAGATGCCTGGCAGACGGATCTTGAATCCCATGTCGATTTCGACGGGTGGCAGTATCTCTCCCGCAATTCCGGGCGCGATCCCAGCCAGATCGACGGTGACAAGCCGGTGGTCTATTTCGGCTCGTTCCAGGACCTGCTGGGGCGCGACAAGGCGGGGAACATCAAGGCCCGCAACGAATGGCTCCACACGATCAACTGGGATTTGGTCGTGTTCGACGAATATCATTTCGGCGCATGGCGCGAGACGGCCAAGGAGCTTTTCGAGGGCGAGGATGCAGGCGAGGCCAAGAAGGAAGCCAAGCTGGAATATGCCGATGGTCTGGACGATGTGAACGAAGACCTTGGTGTCATGTCGGAAAGCGAAACCGACTTTCTGCCGATTACCACGCGGGCATACCTCTATCTTTCTGGCACACCCTTCAAGGCGCTGGCCACGGGCGAGTTCATCGAAGAGCAGATATTCAACTGGACCTACACGGACGAGCAGCGCGCCAAGGAAGAATTTGCCGCTCAGCATCCGGGGCAGCGCAATCCTTACGGCGCATTGCCGCAAATGCGCCTGCTGACTTACCAGATGCCGCCGGAAATTACTCACATTGCCAGCGGCGGCGAGCTGGACGAGTTTGATCTCAATGAGTTTTTCGCGGCAAACGGCACAGGCGTTCTCGCGCAGTTTAAGCACAAGGACGAGGTGCAGAAATGGCTCAACGTCATTCGCAACTCGCCAGATGCACCGCGATCATTCGACAGCATCAAGACGGGCGTTGTTCCGCCGTGGCCCTATTCGGACACGCGGCTTCTGCCTCACTTGCAGCATAGCTTCTGGTTCCTGCCTAATGTCGCCGCCTGCCATGCTATGGCGAACTTGCTGGAAGAGAAACACAACACGTTCTGGCACGATTATCAGGTGATCGTGGCCGCAGGCGCATCGGCGGGCATCGGCCTTGATGCCTTGCCGCCCGTTCGGGACAAGGTTGGCAGCGGTTTCGACACTAAGACCATCACGCTTTCCTGCGGCAAGCTGACCACCGGGGTTACGGTCAAGCAATGGTCGTCGATCCTGATGCTGCGCAATCTCCAATCGCCGGAAACATATTTTCAGGCGGCGTTCCGGGTGCAGTCGCCCTGGTCGATCAAGAATCCCAACGGGGACAATCCGAACGAGGAAGAGATCATCAAGCCGGTCTGCTTCGTGTTCGATTTCGCCCCGACTAGGGCGCTGCGGCAGTTGTCGGAATATGGCATCGGCCTTTCACCGGGGGAAGCGAACCCGGAAAACGCCGTGAAGGAACTTGTCTCGTTCCTGCCCGTGCTGGCCTATGACGGCGCGAAGATGATGCAGATCGACGCGGGCGGCATCCTCGACATTGCGATGGCGGGAACGTCCGCGACCCTGCTGGCCCGGAAATGGGAATCGGCCATGCTGGTGAACGTGGACAACGACACGTTGCGCCGCGTTCTCGAAAACCCCGAAGCGATGGCTGCTGTTGAGCGGATCGAAGGTTGGCGCGCCTTGGGCGACAACATCATCGAAACGATTATCAACAAGAGCGAGAAGATCAAGGACATCAAGGACAAGGCCAAAGCCAATGACGGGGAGCTGACCCCGAAAGAGAAGAAGGAACTGACCGCCGAGGAAAAGGAGTTCAAAACCAAGCGCAAGCTGGTTCAGGAAAAGCTGATAAAGTTCGCCACCCGCATCCCGGCCTTCATGTATCTGACCGACTTCCGCGAAAACAAGCTACAGGACGTGATTACCAAGCTGGAACCGGACCTTTTCCATGCGGTTACTGGCCTGACCGTGGCGGATTTCCACCTGTTGGTTCGCCTTCGAGTGTTCAACACCGAGCGGATGAATGAAGCGGTTTTCGCGTTCCGCCGCTACGAAGATGCCTCGCTACGCTATACCGGCATCGAGAGCCACGAAGGGCTAACGCATTATGGCCTGTATGACACCGTAGTGGCGAAGGAGTGAATGGATTTTGGGGGCTGCATGACGACCGAAGCCGAGGCGTTGGCCAATATCCTTGCATGGACCGCAGACAGCCCAGGCTGGCAACGCGATGCGTTGCGCAGGCTTGCGGCAGAGGGTAGTGTTGATGCCGCCGGGCTCGATGAGCTTGTAGCCATCTGCAAAGGCGACGGTCAGGCAGTACCGTTAGAAGCGGCACACTTGCGCGACCCCAACCGCGATCAAGGAGAAGTCTATCTGCGGCAGGTGCATGACGTGCGAAATGTTAACGCCTTGGCTCCCGATCAGAGGCTATCTCTTCACCGTGTTGGACTGACCATAATCTATGGCGATAATGGATCAGGAAAATCCGGTTACGCCCGTATCCTGAAACGCGCATGTCGGGCACGCATCTCGGGGCGTGGCGAGGAGATCATACCCGACATCTATGACGCCCAGCCCGGCACCCCGAGCGCCACCATTGAATACGCGATCAGCGGCCAGAACCGCACATGCGCATGGCAGCTTGGCCAGCCCGCCGATACGGCGTTATCCGCTGTAAGCGTTTTTGACTCCCGCACCGCCAACATCCATGTCGATGAAACCAACGACGTAGCCTACACGCCATTCCCGCTCAAGCTGCTGAGCGCCCTAGCCCAGCTTTGTAAGTCGGTGAAAGATAAGCTCGCCGCTGAGATCACCCAGCTACAGGCGCAGACGCCGCAGAGCATTAACACCCCCACATGCAGCCCCACCAGCAAAGTCGGTCAGCTTCTTGCGCGCCTTGCCGCAAATACCGATCCAGCCGCCGTGGAGGCGCTGGCGACTCTTACGCAGGCCGAACAGGACCGGCTGGCGCAACTCACCGCCGACCTCGCCGGTGATCCTGCGCGCGCTGCCCGCCAGCTTGCCGCGCTTAAAGCCAAGGTCGAAGGATATATTGCTCAGCTGGACGTACTGGTTGCTGCCATCAGTGATGATGGCGTCACCTCGCTCCGCCGACTGGCGAACGATAGTGAAGCGGCGCGGCGAGCGGCGGAGGCCGCGTCGGGCGCGTTGTTTGCAGGCGAGCCGTTACCCCATATTGGCTCCGAGGTGTGGCAATCGCTGTGGGAAAGCGCGCGGGCCTTTTCGGTTGAGGCGGCCTATCCCGAGCGGGATTTTCCCGTCACCGATGCCGGCAGCGTTTGCGTTCTGTGCCAGCAGGAACTGACCCCGCAAGCCGCCGACCGCCTCAATCGCTTCGAGAATTTCGTGCGCGACGACAGCCAGCAGCGAGCCGATGCCGCACGCGCAGCCTATGACGACGCCGTTACGGCATTCGCGGGAAGCGGACTGACTCTGGCCGAACTCACCGCCATCGTGGCGACCATCCGTGACGATTTGCGTCAGGATGCGCTGGCCACCGAAGTCAGACGTGCGGGCGTACACGCCCTCTGGCGTCATCGTCAGATCCGCCGCCGTCATGCCGACCCCACCGCCATCATCGATGCGAAACTGGTCGCTTTGCCGCCTAAGGCTTTGGTCGATCAGGTGGCGGACCTTGATGCGCGAGGCGAAGCGCTTGCGGTAGAGGCCGATTCCCCTGCGCGCGAGGCGCTGATCGCCGAGCGCACCGAGCTTGCCGATCGCCAATGGCTTAACGGCATCAAGGCAGACGTGCTGGCGCAGATCGAGCGCCTGAAACAGATCAAGGCGCTCGAAGCGGCACAGCGCGACACCGCGACCAACCGCATAACTACGAAAAGCACGGAAGTTGCGCAGGCATTGGTAACGGACGCGCTGCGCGCGCAGTTTGCGCGTGAGGTGGCGAGTTTCGAGATTGCAGGGCTTGCCGTCGAGTTGCGCCAGCAAAACAGCGTGCAGGGCGTGCCACGCTTCAAGGTTGCGCTGACTCGCAAGCCCACTGCATCGGTGGGGCAGGTCTTGAGCGAGGGCGAGCATCGATGCGTCGCCTTGGCCGCGTTCATGGCGGAACTCGCCACGACCGAGAACAAATCCGGCATCGTATTTGACGATCCTGTGTCCTCGCTCGACCACATGCACCGCGAGGCCGTTGCCAAGCGGCTGATCGCGGAAGCGGCGAACCGACAGGTCATCGTGTTCACGCACGATCTGGCTTTTCTGTTCGAGCTGGATCGAGCTGCGAAAGAGGTGGACCCTACTCCGCAGGTTGCCATAAGTTCTGTCAGTCGCGGCACCGAAAAGGCTGGTTTCTGTCGTAGTGAGCCTCCCTTCAAGGCACGGCGCGTCACCGACATTACCACAAGCCTGACCAACCAGCTCGCCAATGAACGCTATCACTTCGATCAGGGCGATCAGGACAAATGGCGTGAAACGGT
>DFLT01000002.1:135059-205051 GCA_002375465.1 Alphaproteobacteria bacterium UBA3612
ACGTTCTTCGCCGTCTGTCCAACGAGGTAAAAACGCCCGGCCTCGTCAAGCTGACTGCGATCACGATCGCTGACTGTGAGACCATGCGCGATGGTTTTCAGCGGTGTTCTGAGTTGCTGCATAGCACCGCACCTGCGTTGAATCGCCCGCTTCCAAACCCAGATGCCCTTGACAGTGAAATAAACACTCTCGCCAGATGGACCGATGATTTGCGTCAACGTCAAAACGCGGCTCGATTGCCGTAAAGTGACCGACATGAGCGAACCCCTCGTTTAATCTTATCCAACAAATGGAAAGCTACCCTTCCGGGCAACCTGCTCTATCTCGCAAAGCTCGACTGAACCCGCTTTGCGGTTTCATCCCACCCGGGTGACGATCAGGAGCAGTTCGAAGCAGAGCGGGAATTCCTGGTGGACGCGCTCTGTCCCACGCATTCTGCGCTCCTGAGGGCGCGGCATTCCTGAGCTAACCCGCAGGCACTCTTGCCTCTTTCATTGCCGGAGGCCCGCTGGCGCACTGATCGCGTGCGCAGGACCTCCGTCGGCTTCGCGCCGTTGCAAGGGTGCCGATGTTCTCTGGATCGCCGGGCGATCCCTGGCGGGAACACCAAAGGCTTTGCCCTCTCGTTCCCGAAACCGGAAATAGACGCCCCCGTGTGGCGGGCTGTGCCCGCTGGCCCGCGCCAGGGCATCGATTCCGGTTTTCCCTCCCCCTCCCATCCTCGCCGGAAGGCAGGCCGCATGCCGCGTGTCGGATGCGGCTTTCAGCCGAAGGAGGGCAGAAAATGGGTGACCTGATCTTGAACTACCGCGCATGCGGAGCCGAGTGCCGCGAGGACTGGTTGCGAATGCTGGCCAATGAGAACGGTCTGCCGTTCGGAACCGTGCAGCGCTTGGCCGAGGAACTGGGCGAGCGTGAGGATTTTGGCGAGCTGGTCGAACTCTGCGAACTTGGCGGGAGGGCGGTGCAATGAGTACTGGCGCCCTTTCCCGCAGCGAGCGCATTGCGCGGCTTAATGACCGGGCGCGGCAGGCGATGGGCGTTGCATGCGTTGCTGTGGCAACCGAAGGCTTTCGAGCCTTGTCAGAGGCAGATCAGTCGCGGGTGCGCGAGCTGATCGAAACCTTCGACGCCTTCACGCCGGACAACGATCCTTACGGTGAGCGCGATTTCGGAGCGATCTATCAGGATGGCGAAGATCGCTGGACGACCACGCGACCTGCGCGGCCTGCCGAAACCGTGTTCTGGAAGATCGATGCCTACGACCGCGATTTGCATTTTGGCAGCGATGACCCGGCCAATCCTGCGGTGACCCGGCGGGTGCTCACCATCATGCTCGCCAGTGAATATTGAGGGGCGGCAGTCCGCGCGCCGCCTGACAGGTCAGGCGGCGCGTTGATCGACGAAGCAATGTTCGTTGTGCCAATCGAGAAAGGCTGGCTCGGGATCGAACCGGATTGCTGAGCGCAGAGTCGCGTCCTCGAATTGCTGGAAAAAGTCGCGCGTCTCGCGGCTCTGGCTTTCGCGCAATTGCCGCGAGACGCGAATGCGCCGTTGGCGATCGACCGTGATCAGCCCCCGATCAAAGGCGCGGTCGAGTGTCGCTGAAAGCAGCAAGCCATTGGCGGGGTTGTGCCGGTTGTCGCTGTCCTTGCCCCATGGCTTGATGTGGCTTGCGGTCAGAAGGCGGGGATCGGCGATGCCGGTGATGCAGCAGGTCTCTTCGTAATTGGCGAGCACCGCGCGGCGGAAGAAGTCTTGGCCGACACGCTGGTTCACAAGCGCCTGTGTGGTGGACTCGCCTTGATAGGTCTCGAACCGGAATTCACTGCGCTTCTCATTGAGGCGCGATGGTGCGGGCGATGGGTCGAATTGCCCGATCTGTGCAGCCCATAGGTCTTCGGCCCGCGAGACGAGACCTGTCCAATCTTGGCCGAACTCCGCATAGGCCGCGCGATCCAGCTTGGATGCGCCGTCCAGGCCCTTGCGTCCGCTGTCGGTGATCTTTGGATCAAGGCTGGCGAAGTTGCACAGCTTCATCGCGACCGAGCTATTCGTGCGCCCGAGCGCTGCGGCAAGCTCCTGGATTTCCGGATTGCCCGAGTGCAGCTTTCCGAACGGCAGCTGGAAGTAGAGATACAGCGCAAGCACCGTCTCCTCTTCGCTCCAGCGTTTCCGGGAACTGCCCTCGATTGCCATTGCGAAGGTTTGGGCGAGAGTGATCGCAGGCGCAAGTGTGGCGGTTTGCCATGTGTTTGCATGCCTTTCGATCAGGCGGGCTCGTTCTTAAGCACCCAATTGGCCGCACGCGGTCAGCCTTCAATGCCCGGCCCGCGCCGGTTTCCCCGGCCTTCGCTGGGGTCACCCGTGTTGGACATGAATCCTGCCCTTGGCCGTGCGGCCTTCCTGTTTGGTGCAACGAGCCACCAGACACGAAAGGAAATCATCATGGCACGCAGCAATACCGCACCCTCGCAGGAGACCAATCCGCCGGACTTCCTAGCCTGGCATGTCGCCAACAAGGGCGACAAGGGCTTTTGGACCCGCATCGGAGCCGCGTGGTTTCACCGCGACCGTAAAGGGCTTTCGCTGCAGCTTGAAGTGGTGCCGATCAATGGCCGGATCGTCCTGCGCACGCCGCTGGACGACGAGAAGAAGGAACCGGGAGCTTAGCGCCCGGCCTTCGGGCGGATCGACTAGGACGGACAGATAGAAGACCGTCGATTGTCGTAGTTTTCTGGCGATGTTGCGGACATCGTCGCCATAAAGATCGCTTCGAGCACCTAGCGCCAAGTTTGCAGGATTGTTATATTCGTCGTGGAGGTAATGGCGATGGCGAAGCAAGGTCAGCACGTAGTTCGAAGTTCAACTGGTGGTTGGGCGGTGAAGAAGGCTGGCTCATCCAGAGCGAGCAGCGTGCACGACACCCAAGCCGAGGCGATCAAGGCTGCAACAAGGATCGCTCAGAATCAGAAGACGGAACTTTACATCCAGTGACGTGACCCCCAGCTTTCCCCCAGCTGGGATTAGAGCCGGGCGGTTGTTTTGCGCATAAGCGCGATTGAAGCAATGGGCTGCGTAGTGGAGCCCGTAGGGCGTAGCGAAGCAGGCCATTGCTTATCCAGTTCGGCGGCGAACGCCGCCGGTGTTGCGTAGCCAAGCGATGAGTGCGGTCGCTCCCGGTTGTAATCATCCACCCAGGCGGCGATCTCGACACGGGCATGGGCCATGCTCATGAACAGCGTCTCGTTGAGCAGTTCGTCCCGCATGCGACCGTTGAAGCTCTCGACATAGCCATTCTGCATCGGCCTTCCGGGCGCGATATAATGCCACTCGACGCCGATCTCGCCGCACCATGCCAGCACGGCGTTGCTGGTGAGCTCGGTTCCGTTGTCGCTGACGATCATGCCGGGCTTGCCACGCTGGGCGATCAGCTCGGTCAGCTCTCGAACGACACGGCGACCAGAGATCGACGTGTCCGGCACCGCTGCCAGACACTCCCTTGTCACGTCATCGACCACGTTGAGCACCCGGAACCTCCTGCCCGACGCCATCTGGTCGTGCACGAAGTCCAGGCTCCAGCGCTGGTTCGGTAAGGCGAGCACCGGAGCAGGTGCCCTCGTGCCGACTGCGCGCCTGCGACTGCGTCGACGCCTCACCGCCAAGCCTTCCTCCTTGTAGAGCCTCTGGGTCTTCTTCCGGTTGATCATGATCCCCTCCCGGCGCAGCAGGATGTGCAGACGGCGATAGCCGAACCGCCGTCGCTGGTTGGCCAGCTCGCGCAGCTTCTCACGCAGATCGGCGTCATCGCCCCGGGTGGAACGGTAACGCACGCTCTTGCGATCGGCATCGATGACACGGCACGCCCGCCGCTCGCTCATCCCGTGGCATGCCTGAAGATGAGCGACAGCTTCCCGCTGCGCGGCGGGCGTCAGAACTTTTTTGCCAGAAGATCCTTCAACGCCGCTTTGTCCAGCATCGTGTCGGCCAGCAGGCGCTTGAGCTTGGCGTTCTCGCTCTCGAGCTCCTTGAGCCGCCGGGCATCAGACACCTCCAGCCCACCATACTTCGACTTCCAGTTGTAGATCGTCGCTTCCGAAACCCCGTGTCGCCGGGCCAGGTCGGCGGTCTTCGCTCCCGCCTCCGCCTCCTTGAGCACGCCGATGATCTGCTCTTCTGAAAACCTCGTTCTCTTCATCTCGTCCGTCCTTCTGTCAGGGCCGGACTCAAATCCAACTTGGAGGAAAATCAGGGGGTCACGTCAATCTGCTCTGCTACCTGAAAATTGGTCCATTTCTGGATAGAGTTTTCGGCGATGGACTTCGCATCCTTGCCTAACCCAAGACTTTCGATTGCCCTTTAGGGCATCGTAATTCCAGGACTCATGAACGACGTAATGTTGCATTATAGGCGATTCATCCTTTCCCTGGCGACGACTGGAGTTGGCGCGCGGTGAACGAAAGCATGCGCGCTGCTATTTCTCGCTCACCCATCACGATGTCCGGAACGCCAAGCCGCTGCAGATGCTCGACTGTCCGTCGTCAAAACATTTGGCACAACTCGCGGCGTAGGATTGCGGAGTGCGGGCCTCGTCTGGGTTTGATGTTTAGGCGGCGAGCTTGCGGTGTTGCAAGCGCCGATGTTCGAGTGTCTTTCGCTTGATCCTTTCTCGTCGTTTGATGATGGCGGCAGCCCTGCCGAAGTAGGCATCGGCAGGCGTCACGTTGTCGAGGCTTTCGTGATAGCGCTGGTGGTTGTAATGCTCGACGAACGCCTCGATCTGCTGTTCGAGGTCGCCAGGCAGGAAGTAGTTTTCGAGCAGCACGCGGTTCTTTAGCGTTTGATGCCATCTCTCGATCTTGCCCTGGGTCTGCGGATGGAAGGGTGCACCGCGCACATGGCTCATCCGGTTCGCTTCGATGTATTCGGCCAGTTCCCCGGCGATGTAGCTGGGACCGTTGTCGCTCAGCAGACGTGGTCTGTGCAGCACATTGGCATGGTCGCAGCCTGAGGCTGCCAGAGCCATGTCGAGCGTGTCGGTGACGTCCTCGGCTCGCATGGTGGTGCAGAGCTTCCAGGCGATGATGTAGCGCGAGTAATCGTCGAGCACGGTCGAGAGGTAGACCCAGCCCCACCCGATGATCTTGAAGTAGGTAAAGTCGGTCTGCCACATCTCGTTGGGGCGCGTGGTCTGGGTGTGGAACGCCTCTGCCGCCTTGATCACAGTATAGGCCGGACTGGTGATCAGATCGTGGGCCTTGAGCAGCCGGTAGACGGTGGCTTCCGACACGAAGTAGCGCTTCTCGTCAGTGAAGCGCACCGCCAGTTCCCTTGGGCTGAGGTCAGTCTGCTCCAGCGCCATCTCGACGATCTGATCCTGAACCTCGGGTGCGATCCTGTTCCACACGCGGATCGGCGTCGATGACCTGTCTGCCAGCGCCTCCGGCCCGCCTTCAAGGTAACGGTCATACCAGCGGTAGAAGGTGCGCCGTGCGACGCCGAGCTGGTCCAACGTGCGCTTGGCCGGGAGATGCGATTGCTCAACGATCCTGATGATCTCCAGCTTCTCGGATGCGGGGTATCTCATGCGTCGTCTCCCCCATCCGCGATCATGCTTTTTTTGAGCAAGCGGTTCTCCAGGATGAGGTCGGCCACGCATTCCTTCAGATCGCGGGCCTCACGGCGCAGATCCCTGACTTCGTCCGTAGTCGCTGCACGGGCGGTGTCGCCAGCCAGGCGGCGTTTGCCGGCCTCCATGAACTCCTTGGACCAGGTGTAGTACAGGCTCTGGGCAATGCCTTCCTTGCGGCACAACTCAGCTATCGAGTCATCGCCGCGCAGGCCTTCCAGCACGATCCTGATCTTGTCTTCCGATGAAAAATGCCGACGGGTCTTGCGGCGGATGTCCTTGACCACCTGCTCGGCAGGCAATTTGGACCTTGAGGATTTGGGCTTCATCTTCGTTCCTTCGTCACTACGACGAAGCCCAAATCCTCCTTGAATCACAACCTCAAATCTGTGCCATAGGTGCTGACGGGGGACATACCGATCAGCATGTCGCGGATGTCCGGGCCGGGATCGGCGGTCGGCAGCATAAAGCGCTGCCCACGCAGATCAGTCCAGTTGACAGTGTCACGCTCATAGAGTGCGTGACCCTTCGACATCGCAGCGACGACGTGCTCGCTCCAGAACGAGGCGTGCCGACAATCATCGCGGGCGATCTCGCCCATCAAGATGGCTATATCGATCTCGCCGCTGTCGAGACCCGCGAAAAGTGCACTGCGGTCCGATTCGACGCCGTTGATTTTAAGGTCAGGGTTCTCGCGTTGCGCGGCGACCAGCGTAGCACGAAGGTTTCCAGCAGAGACGGAGTTGTTGAACCCGACAACGAAACCTCCTGCACGGCCACTGCCCGCCGCGCGCGTGTTGGCGATCATCCGGTCCGCATTGGCGACCATAGGTCGGGCGCTGCGCAGAAATCGCAACCCGGCGGTCGTTGGAGCTACACCCGAGTGTGACCTCAAGAATAGCTGAGCGCCGACCGATCGTTCGAGCTTCATAACTGAGCGACTGAGCGTTGATTGTTCAACATCAAGGGCGCGGGCGGCGCGATAAAAGCTGCCGTGATCCGCTGCAGCGATTGCATATCTTAGTTGACGAATGTCGAATGCCAATTACGAGCCCCGGATGTTGACGGTACAATCATCACTTTCCTGATTTCGAGCTGGCGGACTGTGCGCCAAAGAACCACGCGTACAGAACGGGCACCGCGCCCAATGTGATTGCCAGAGCAAACACCAAACCAAACGCGATAGCGCTGGCCAAGCCGTAGAAAAGCACGTCCTGTCCGATGATGAGCGGTAGGAGTCCGAGGATCGTGGTGATCGTCGTCATCAGGATTGGTCGGAACCGGCGCATGCCGGCCTGGACCACCGCTTCGGCTACTTGCTCAACGTCAGCATCGTCGCGCGTTTTGCCTTCATCGTGTGCACGTTTCTCCGCTTCACTGCGCTCGATCTCGCAGCGGTCGACGAGAACGATGGCATTGTTGATGATAATGCCAAACAGAGCGAACAGGCCGAGGATCACCATGAAGCCGAAATCGGCCTGCATGATATGAAGCCCGGCTGCCGCACCGATCACGCCCAGAGGAACGACTAGGAGAACGACACCGGCCTGTCGGAACGCACCGAACTGGATCACCAGCATGATGACGATCAGCCCCATCATCAGGGGCAGATTGGCGAGCAGCGCGCTGGTGCCTTCCGAGCTCTCGGCGATAATGCCGTCCCATTCTATATGATGACCCGGCGGCAGCATCGCCTCGAGCTCGTCGAGCTTGTCCTGCACCATCGGAACCATGTCCTGCGGGGTGACCGAGGTAGGACGCGCTTCGACCGTGAGCGTCTTGATCAGGTTCTCGCTCTGGATGCGTCCCCGTTGCGGGACAAGCGAAGCCATCGCTACTTCACCCAACTGTACGACCGCTCCTTCCGCCCCGACAAGCGTCACCGCTTCCAGTCGGGCCGGATCGGTGCGCTCGATTTCGGGAGCACGAATGACGATCGGCGCGAGATCATCGCCGTCGCGATAGACGCCTACGGATTGCCCCGAGAAATAGGTCGTGAGCGCACGCGAGACGTCGGCCGAGGTCACGCCCGCCGCACGCGCGGCCGCTTGGTCGACCTCGACCCTGTATTGCATGGACGGTTCTTCCCAATCGGAGAAGATGTCGATCGTCCCTTCGACCTCGCGCAGGATGCCCGCGAGCTTGTCGCCCGTTTCAAGCAGGACATCGGGGTCCGGGCCGCGAACCTGCACCTGGATCACGTTGGGATCGCTCGGCCCGAGGAACATCCCCGCGATCCGCATCCGAGTGTCGGGAAAGGCCACGGCCATGTCCTGCCGCAATTGCTCGACACCGGCATCGCGCACCTCCGCGTCCTTCGCGTTGATGACGAGGAAACCCCTATTGGGGGCTGGGTCCGATGGTGCGAGCGACAGCACGAAGCGCGGTCCCCCAAACCCTGAATAGGAAGCCACGCTGTCGAAGTCTGGATAGCGCTCGTCATCGTCAATGAACTCGGAGATCGCCTGAACCTTTTCGTCCATCGCAACGCTCGAGGTTCCTACGGGCATGTCGGCATAGACGAGTATCTGCGCACGGTCGGACGAGGGGAAGAATTGTTGCGGAACCAGCTGCAGCGATGCCACTGCGATAGCAAACAGCGCGGCCATGCCGCCAAGATAGAGCTTGCGATGCGCGAGCGCCCAGCGAAGAAGCTTCTCGTAGCGCGCCGATCCCCAGTCGAACGTTTCGTCAACCTTGGCCCTGATCTTGCCCTTCTGTTGCTCCTCGGGTGGCCTGGCGAACCAATAGCACAGGGTGGGGATCACCGTGACCGCGATCAGCCAAGAGCTCGACAGAGCGATCAGGATGACGAGCGAAATGTTGCGCGTGTATTCACCCGATTCCTGCTGCGCGAGCATGAGCGGCAGGAACACAAGGATAATGGTGAGTGTCGACGCGAGGAGCGGCCCGGCGAGTTCTCCGCCCGTCTGACCGATAGCCTTGCGCCGGTCGATGCCTTCGGCGAGGCGCTGTTCGAAATCCTCCGCGATCACAATGCCGTTATCGACCAGCAGGCCGAGCGCGATAACGATGGTTGCAAGGCTCATACGCTCTAGCTTGATGCCGTACATGCCCATGATTGCGAGTGTGATCAGCACGACCGCAGGAACCACTGCGCCGATTACGAGCCCCGTGCGAAGGCCAAGGAAGAGGATCATGGTCGCAAGCACGATGGCGAACGTCTGGAGGACGTTGAAGCTAACGCCGTAGACAGCGTTCTTCACCTGCTCGGCCTGCCAGGTCATGGTTTCAAGCGTTATGCCCGCGGGCAGCGACTGGCGCACGTCGTCGATCGTTTCCTGCGCGCGATCGGCGTAGTTGATCACGCTTTGCGCCTCGTCCATCGAGATGGCGAAGACGATGGCAGGATCACCGTTGAAATAGGCGCGCTGCAACGGAGGATCGATAGATCGTTTGCTGACCTGCGCGTAATCGCCGAGCCGGATGGTCCCTGCCGGGCCGAGGTCGAGATAAAGGTTTCTGACGTCTTCAAGTGTTTCGAAGGCGCCCGACGGTTCGATCGACAATCGGCGGCTTTCGGTCTCGATTGCGCCACCGGGCGCCACGACGTTCTGCTGTGCGAGCGCCGCAGCGACCGCATCGAGCGGAACGCCGAGTTGGGCGAGCACCGCATTGCTCATCTCGATATAGACCCGCTCCTGCGGTCGACCCAGGATGTCGACGCGCTTGGTGCCGGGAATGGTGTAGAGCTGGTCGCGCACATGCTCCGCAAGATCGCCCAGCTCGTCCATCGGGAAATCGGCAGATTGCAACGCCAGCGTAATGACCGCGACATCGCCGAACTCGTCGTTGATGATTGGCGCCATCGTACCTTCAGGGAACTGGCCCACAGTCTCCTCGACCTTTTCGTCCAGTTCGTCCCACGCCTGATCAAGATCGTCGGTGGCGAAGGCGACTTCGGCATGGATAATCGATTGTCCCTCCATTGAAGTGGCACGCACTTCGTCGACCTCGGGCATCGTCTTGATAGCTTCGGCGAGCGGGGTGGTGATGAGGGTCTCGACCCGTGTCGCGTCCATCCCCGGATGCGCGGTAACGACCACGGCTTCGCGGATAGTGATCGTGGGGTCCTCGCGCGCGGGAAGCGTGAAATAGCTCGCGACGCCGTAGATCATCGCGAGCACGACGATGAGTAAAACCGCCGCGCGGTAGCGGAAGCCGAGTTCCGAAAGATTGCTCACGATGCGAACCGCCGCGCGCCGGCGCCGATCAGACTGACGCGCTCACCGGTTTGCAGAAAGGCTGCTCCCTTGCTGACGACGACGTCGCCGCTCTTCAGCCCGCTCGTTACCGTAACGCGGTTCTCGCTCGCCGCTTCGAACCGGATGGTGCGCGCGGAAACTTTATCGGTTTGCGTGTCGACGACCCATACCTCTCCGCGATCGGGACCGGTGGGCATGATGGCGGTCAGCGGTATCGCGTAAGTGGCGGACTGTGGCCGCGGTTCTTCGTTACCGGCGTCGCGAGACAGGCGAACCTCGGCCACCTCGCCGGGCTCGATCGTCCCTTCACCGGCCATCACCCGTGCGACGATTTCGAAGGCGCCCGGCCCGCTGCCGCGGCTGGAAATCTCGGTGATGGTCGCCGCAAGAGCTGGCACGTCGCGTCCCGGTCGGAGCACCTCGACCGATTGACCGGTGGCAAGCCGATCGCGCAGCGTTCCGGGGACGCTGAAGACCACTTCGGTTCCGAAACCGTCGAGCTCGAGCACCGGCTGGCCGGGGGAGACCTGGGTGCCCGGCTCGACGATCCTGCGCGCCACACGACCCGAAAAGGGGGCGCGCAATCGGGTATCGGAAAGCGTCTCGCGCGCCGAGCCAGCCTGCGCCTGCCCGGCATCTAGAAGGGCCTCGAGACTGTTTACCTCGGCATCGGCGGTCTCCAGCCGCGTCTCGGAGGTTGCACCCTCGGCAAAGAGCGCGCGCTGTCGCTCCGCTTCCTGTCGGGCGCGCGCAAGCCGCGCGCGGGTTTCGACGACCTGCGCGTCGGCAGACGCGGCATTGAAGCGATAGGTCGCGGAATCGAGTGTCGCGACCACCGCGCCGCGTCCGACCCGATCGCCGATCTCGGCGCGTACGGAGGTGAGGGTCCCACCGACTTCGAAGCTGAGTGACGCGCGCTGTTCGGCGCGTACGCGCGCCGGGAAGGTCACTTGATCGTCGGATGTGGTTTCCGAAGCGCCGACTTCGACCCAGGCGACAGGTCTGGGCTCGGGCGGTTTTTCCGTTTCGGAACAGCCAGCCAGCAAGAAGGCTGACCCAAAAAGGGCGAGGGTATGTTTCACGATGGGTCTCCCGATGGTGCGGCCTGCCAGCCGCCGCCGAGTGCGGCGTACAGCCCCGCCATGGCAAGACTCGCCTGGCGATAGGCAATCGCTCGGCCGCGTTCCGCATTCCGCAGACCCCGCTCAGCCTCTTGCAAGCGAAGCTGGTCGATCGCGCCGTACTGGAACTGGATGCGGGCGAGGCGGTAATTTTCTGCCGAAAGGGTCGCGGCGCGCTCGCTCAGTGCAAGTGCCTCACGTCCCAGGTCGTAGCGGGCGATGGCCGTCTCGGTTTCCTCGAGCGCGGTTAGAATGCTTTGCTCGTAAGCAAGCGCAGCCCGGCGCGCTTCCAACTGAGCGAGATCGATTTCCGCGCGGATTCGACCGCCTTCGAAGACGCGCCACGACAAAAACGGCACGATGGAATAGCTGGTGCTGTCGCCATCGAAGAGCGTATCTAGCGCGATCGATGAGAAGCCCCCTGCCGCGTTGAGGCGCAGCTGCGGGAAAAGCTCGGCCCTCGCGACGCCAATCTCGGCGGTCTCGGCCGCCAGTTCGCGTTCAGCGCGCGCGATATCGGGGCGCCTTCGGAGCAGATCGGCGCGCAGGCCGACAGGCACGTCGAGCAGCGCGACCTCGTTCCGATCCTCGGTCGCGAGCGCGATCTCTCGTTCCGGCAACCCGCCGATCAGCGGCCCGAGAGCCAGGGCAGCAGCCCTTATCTCGACATCGAGGCGCGGAAGCTCGGCTTCGATGCGGGCGAGCTCGCTTTCAACGAGCAGCAGGTCGGCACGCGATATTTCGCCCTCGCGAAGCTGAATATTCGAGAGCGCCAGCAGTTCGCGCTGCGCCGCGATGCTGGCGAGAAGCGCGCCGCGCTCGGATTGGTATCCGATCAGGGCAAGATAGGTCGAAGCCGTCTCGATGGCCACGGCGAGCCGTGCACCGTTGGCGGCTGCAATCGCGCCTTCGATGCGCGCATCGCCCGCTTCCAGAGCGCGGCGCGTTTGGCCCCATAGGTCGATCTGCCAGGCGAGCGACCCCCCGACATCGTAGATTTCAAGTTCTCGCTGAAAGCCGGGGATCTGTGCAAAACCCGGATTGGCGTTGAGGCTTTGCTGCAGCGCGGTGACGGAGGCATCGGCTCCGACCGATGGAAGCGCGGAAGCCCTGATTTGCGCGCGTCGCGCCCGCGCTTCCTCGACCCGAAGGAGTGCCTGTCGGATCGTCAGATTGTCCTGCAGCGAAGCTTCGACCAGCCGAGTGAGCACCGGATCGCCCAGATTGCGCCACCAGGCGATGAATTCCGCTTCGGCGACCGGTACGCTTTCCCGATCGATCCAGTCGGTCGCTGTCGCCTCGATAGGAGGCCGCTCGTAATCAGGACCGACCGTGGCGCAGCCTGCCAGACCCGCCGAAAAAACGGCGGCTATCCATCGGCGATGGTGGCCTGGTCGCATTGTGAGTCTGATCATAATGGGCTGGCCTGCTAGGCGATTCGCTCTGAACCGTCTAGTACAATCTAGAACGAATTTGCTAAGTCAGTCGCTTGTTCCTGAAGGATTTCAGCAGCCGCTCCTGCGCGAAAGTCGCGTTAAGGCGCTGAGAAGATACGAAATATGTCGAATAACTTAGCGAGAGATCAATAGGTATATCGATTCCGAACGCCAAGCAGAAAAGCTACCCAAAAGTTCATCATGAACCTTCGGGTTGGCTTTCTGAAACCGAATCGCCTATGGCCACTTTCAGATCGGAACGAAGTGGAGCAGATGAACAAGATCACGCAGACGAAGAAGCGGGCGGCTATTCTCGCCGGGGCTCAGCGCGTGTTCGTACGCGAGGGGTTCGAGGGTACCAGCATGGATGCAGTGGCGCGCGAGGCGAAAGTCGCCAAGCCGACGCTCTACAATCACTTTCGCGACAAGAACGCACTTTACGTTGCGGTGGTCGAGCATTCCTTGACCCGGGTGCGCAGCGAGATCGTACCACCGGAATTCCGTGACATGACCGCGACCGAAGGTCTCAAGGTCATCACCACGCGCCTCGCACGCATGTTCGGGCGTGACGACGACGTGCTGCGTCTGTGCCGCATCTGCATCGGCGGCTTCGACCGCTTTCCGCTCGCTACTTCGACCTTCATGTATAACGGCCCCCAACGCGGCAACCGCGAAGTAGCGAGCATGATCGCGCTATGGGCCGGGCGGGGCGAGCTAGCGTGCGACGATCATGAACTTGCCGCCCAGCAATTGGGTGAACTTTGCAAGGTCGGGATTTTCGATCCGCGCTTGTACGGCTCGCGCGAGAAGGCGTCGATCGACGAATGTCACCGGATTGCTGCGGCCGCGTATCAGACCTTCATGGCGCGATATGGCAAATAGGAGCATGCGACGCAGGCCTGGTATCGCCTCGCGGATACCAAGACGGACATCGCCGAGAGCGATGCTTTTGATCGTCCTTTCTGCCGCGCTCGGTGCCTGCGCAACTCTGCCCGAGCGCGAAGACGTTTCCTCGGCGGCGCGGATGGGTGGACAACTCGTTGATTTCACCGGCACGCGGTTCGATACAGAGGCATCAATCGAGATTATCCGGCCATGGCATGATCGCTGGATGGCGGAGAGGCGAGCCTCGGGTGACGACGAACCGATCGACCTGCTGGCCATCTCCAGCGGGTCGGACAAAGGAGCCTTCTCGGCAGGCTTCCTTACGGGCTGGAGCAAACGCGGCGACCGGCCCGACTTCGATCTCGTCATCGGGGTCAGCACCGGCGCGCTTATCGCGCCTTTTGCTTTTCTAGGTCCAAGCGAGGACGACGCTTTGCGCCGCCTCTACACGACAATCGACGCGGACGACATCTACCGTCAGCGTGCGATCTCCGGGCTGCTCGGTGGACCAGCTTTTGCAACCAGCCGTCCCTTGCTCGAAATGATCGAGCGCGAGGTTTCGCCCGAACTTGTCGAGCGGATCGTAGAGGAACACCGGAAGGGTCGCCGCCTTCTGGTAACTACGACCAATCTTGACACGCAGCGCGGCACGATCTGGGATCTGGGTTCTATCGCCGTCTCGCCGATGCCCAACCGCGAGCATCTTATCGAGAGTCTCCTTCTAGCCTCCTCGAGCGTCCCTGCGCTGATGCCGCCCGTAATGATCGATGTCGAGGCGGACGGGCAGCCCTTCCGCGAAATGCATGTTGACGGCGACACCGCAGGAAGCTTCCTCGCGATACCGCCCAGCATCCTGTGGGGACAGGCCGAGCTCCGTGAGCGAGCGGATGTGACTAACGGCTCCTTCACCATTCTGTATAATGGCCGCCTTGCGCCGCAGGTCGAAGGCGTCGAGCCAACGGCTTTTTCGATCCTGCGCCGCTCGATCGAAACCATGATCGCCCATGCCGATAGGAACATCCTACGGTCCTATCGCGAATTCGCCGTCCATCATGGCGTAACGCTTGCGGTCTACCAGATCGGTGACGATTTCGATGATGACGCCTTCCCAGACGAGCAGTTCGATTCCGCATTCATGCAGGCCCTGTTCGCCCATGGCGAAGAGCAGGGACGTCAGTGATGATGTAGGGGCCTGCCGGCCTCCTACGGCGTTGGCCGTCGGGTTGCGAAGGCCAGCAAAAAGCATCTCTCAATGCCAGCGGACGCTGCATCTGAATGCTAATTTTTGTTCTCTCGGGCCTGCTGGTAGTTGCATTGAACTGCGCGAAACAGGTCACCTTCATGGGCGCGGCTATCGCTTTGCTCAACCGGTTGGTCGCGGATCGCGTCAAACCGACAACGCTCCAATTCATGGTCGCGGTCGTTCTAACTGCATTCTGGCTGATGCTTGGGTTGGTTTGCTCAGTCTGCCTTTGGGCGTCACGTCAGTCTGGAGAAGTAGGGCCGACGCACCCATGAAGCATCTAGCTAAACCGGACATCATCGCAACTCCGCTTGAAGGCGTTACCAGTTGCGGTTGGGTTTTGACAGACAGCGGTCTGGGTCTCAACCCGCGCAGACCGGATCGCAACTCTGTCGAAGAAGTCAGCCGATATCTCGCGAGGTTGCCTGGTTTTGACGTCGAACCGCTACAGCGTACTTGGCTGATGGTAAGTGTGATGGTTCTAAGCCTGAGAGGCTGAATGAAGAACTCCAGAAATCAACGTGTTAGGCGGCCCGATCGAGTCCTCTTCTGGCACCATTTGTTCTTCTCACGTTCTCCCAAATAATCTATAAAACCCGCAGAAATCCTAGGGATTTGGCCCTTGGATCGTTCCGGATCGTCCCGCCTGTTCTCGGGGGTTCCAGACACTTTTGTGGGCCTTTTGAGGCCATTTCGCAAAGGCCCAGATGAAAAGGCCCCCACATGCCTCTGACAGATACTCGCCTCCGCGCACTCAAGCCCAAGGATAAGCCGTACAAGGTAACCGATGAGCGTGGCCTGTATGTTGAGGTCACGCCGACCGGCGGTAAACTTTGGCGTTTCCGATACCGGATCGGCGGCGCGCAAAAGAAGCTCTGCATCGGCAGCTATCCCGACATCAGCCTCAAGCAAGCGCGAGACGCGGCCTACGAGGCGCGACGAGCTGTTGCTTCAGGGGGCGACCCGGCTTTTGAGAAGCGGAAGCGGAAAATCCGCGCGGAGTTCCTTTCTGCACAGACGTTCGAAGCAGTCGCACGTGAGTATATTGAACAGATGATGGTCCAGAATGGCCGCGCCGATGGCACGATCGTCAAGGCCAACTATTTCCTCGACAAGCTTGCACCTGCCATCGGGAACCGACCCATCAACGAGATCGAGCCATTCGAAGTCCTGGCTCCTCTCAAACGTCTGGAAGCCACTGGTAAGCACGAGACTGCGAAGAAATGCCGCTCGTTCGCAGGCCGCGTGTTTCGCTACGGTGTCGCTACTACCCGCTGCAAATCCGATCCGACCAGTATGCTGAACGTTTGGGCGAGAGCGATCGAGGGCGCAAGTGTGACGGTTTGGCATGTGTTTGAATTCCCTTCGATCGGGCGGCTTCGTTCTCAAGCACCCAACTGGCCGCACGCGGTCAGCCTTCAATGCCCGGCCCGCGCCAGTTCGCTCCGCACCCGTGTTGAACACGAATTCTGCCCTTGGCCGTGCGGCCCTTCCGTTGGTGCAACGAGCCACCAGACACGAAAGGAAATCATCATGGCACGCAGCAATACCGCACCCGCGCAGGAGACTAACCCGCCGGAATTCCTTGCCTGGCATGTCGCCAACAAGGGCGACAAGGGTTTCTGGACCCGCATCGGAGCCGCGTGGTTCCACCGCGACCGCAAAGGGCTTTCGCTTCAATTGGAAGTGGTGCCTATCAATGGCCGGATCGTCCTGCGCACGCCGTTGGACGACGAGAAGAAGGAACCGGGCGCTTAGTGCCCGGCCTTCGAGTGGGTGGACTGGAATTGAACCATTGGCGGATCGACAGCTTTCAGCCGACGAGACGTTAGAAGCGAACTTTCATCGATAGTTGCCTTTGTTTTTACAGCTTTGCATTACGCATCGGCAATGCAACTCCGTGTCGGCAAGTGTCAGGGGCGCCGTATCACCGTCCTTAGGTCAAAGCGCGGTCTGAACACTAGGGAGAGCGGCGGGAGGCCTTTCCCGCGGCATCCTCTGCACCGGCGGCAGGCTGATGATCGTCGTTGATTTCGCGGCCAAGAAGATCGAGCGTCACGGTGCGAGAGAATAGGACACGTGGCGATGGGCCTCTCCAAACCCCCTCGCCATCCTCGATCCGGAAGTTTGCAATGTTAGGAAACAGCGCGTCGTCAATGGGGTAGAGCGCTCGCGGATTGTGGTGTAGCTCGAGTTCGTCGGCCCAACCTTCCCAGTAAGCGGGATCCTCCACGTCAAAATCGAAAGGGATGGCCTCGTAGGCGTCTGGGCGTGGGTCGTTCCAGCCACCAGACCGCCGGAGGGTAACGAACCGATCACCAAAGCCAGCACGCACCGCCATGCGGTTGAACTTAGCGATCGTACCCGCGTTGCTAAACAGCACGGCCGACACGTTCTCCGTCCCATCCTGCTCGAAAAACGGAAGTATCTGGTTCGAGCCCTTCTCGAAGGCGTCAATACGCTTTTCCTCGCCATATTCGCGGCCATCAGGTCCGGTGCTGACGGCGGCGGAACGACCATATAAATAGATAGGCAGCGCTGTATGCGACCAAGTCATCGAGGCTTGCGCGTGGAAGTCGGCGATCGCCAGTACGAATGGCTTTCCCTTGACGTGATCAAGCTCCCAGTAGCGCTTGCCGACTTTGGTATGTAGGGGCGACCCGAACTTCAGTGTCATTTCCTTTTCAAGGAATGACCATCGATCATCAGGAACGGGAGGCGGTTCTCCGCCCGTTGTCGCCACAGCGCGGGTGTCGGGTGCGTTAGCGGTAGTCGCCTCGACGAAAAGCTCGATCCCGTTTCGCTCCAAGTGGTAGTCGGGTGACTGATGATCGTGACGTAACCGGAAGCCCATTTCGCGGAACGCGAATGACAGGTAAATCTCCCAGACGCGGGCGCTGTAACCTGTCGTTTGGAAGTCTCGGGCGAGGTTGCCGTCCAAGTCGGGCACCCAGCGCGAAAGCTCGGCCATTAGCGCTTTCGCCCCGCGCTGCGCTACGCCGTCTCGAAGGATTCTGAAGTCGGGATGCAGGGCCGTTTCATCTACTTCGGCGATCGGCGAGAATAGGTCGGTCCCTTTGGGCTGGTCGGGCAATGGCTTTAGGGTTGGTTTGAGTTCGAGGGCCGATAGCCCCATGTTGCCGCGCAGCATGTCTTCGGCGGCCCGGACCGTCGGAAGGCCTCGCTGATGTCCAACCGGGCGGTAGCGTCCCTCGCCATCGCGAGCGATCACCGCGAGGCCCACTTTGCCGGGACCACCCTTAAGATAGACCACGGCGAGGAGCCGCTCCCGGTCGGCTGACCAGAAGGATGTGGGCGAGCACTCGTCCCTAAAGTCCTGCGGCAGGCCCCAGAGTGCAAGCGCCTCGAAGCGCTCTCGTGACATCCGCTCGAAGCCGCTCTGGCGATCAGGATCGTAAAGCCGGACGTCGTCAGCCAAGCGAGCGATCAACTCTTCTCGCGATATAAAGAGGTCGATGCTATCGCCCTCGTTTTGTTGATCGGAAGGCTGTCTGCCTTGGCTTCCACTCATCTATCCCCCAATCCTTCAAACCGATCCACAGCAGCAATGACTGGTCGGCGACAGTTACAAGCGATGCGGTGGCATCTAACCGAAAGCAATTTCCCGAGATCAGCTCAAACCCTGCCGCCTCCCACCAATCACGGGCGGTCCATGCCTCGCACGCAGTTCACGGTCCCACTTAATCATGTCGAGTACGTACGATGAGAACGCGAGGTCTCGGTATCCCATCGAATAGCGCCATTCGCGAGGATCCAGCGCCGCCAGCTGATCCGTAGCAATCGACGCGGGACCAAGATAGGCAATTAAATCTGCGGTTTGGAAGTCAGGACCTCGCCAAAATGATAGGCTGTCCTCATCCGCGACGATGCGTCCGCTCGTTAGGACGTTGATCAGTTCGTGGGCCTGCCGGATTGGGTGTCCGTTTAAGTTTGCTCCGTGGAAGACCCGGTTACCGATGACAATACCGGTGTGGACTTCGCAGGACGCGTCGACATCCCACCCGAGCTTCTGAAAGAGGACCTCCCGATTATTGGTGTTCGCTAGGATCTTGTGCCGCTTGTCGAGCTGCTTCCTGGCGCTGCGAATATGATCCCAGCTGTTGCGCATCTCGTGGACGGACACCGGATGGTAAGCGTTTTTGCACTCGAACAGGAAGAGCGACCGATCGCGCCAGGCGACAACGTCCAGTTCCAACTCTTGGCCAGCAACCTTCACCTCAAAGTCGCTATGGACGAGGAAGCCTGCGCAACCCAGCGCCTCCGTTACAGCTTGGACCACGCGGTCCTTGGGGCCAATGGCGGCAGACCGGAGACGGTTGGCGACGATCGTGTTACGCACGAGGTTTGAAGCCGCGACAACGTGCGGCGCTATGACGTAGTAGCCCCCGGTATCCAAGAAAGGGCGATACTGTAGGTCGAGGTGCGGCTCGCCCGGCTCCATCGTCAGGAGGGAGACGATCTCAACGGCTTTGTCCACATCGCCGAAAATCAGCTCCATCTGCTTTATAAGGTCGTCGTGACGGATGACGAGCAAAGTCGAGGTCAGGGTCAACTCCCCGCGCTCGGACTCGTCCTTCAGGTCCGAAAGACGTCGCTGATAGGCGCAACTGAGAAAGTTGAAGTAGCGCTGCACCTTAAAGACGTCCATCGAGGTGACGTGGTCGGTGATCGAAAAGATCAATTCCTCGAACGTGCCGAAGTTGTCGACGTCGAGCGCGAGGAGCATTTGGAGTTCGTCGAGAAACAGATCGTCGCGCGCGAAGAACTCTTCGAAAATTTCAGGCACGGCCGGCAGGCGCAAAACCAATCTACGTATCGGTTGTTCAACCAGCTCAAGCATCTCCCCGAAGCTGCCCCGCTCGAAGCCGCGGTCGATAACAGAGCGCATGGAGATCGCAGGCTTTGTCTGCTGCAGGTGCGTGTAGCGGATCATTCCCTGGTTCTGTGACTGGATGTAGCCAAGTCGGACGGAGCGCTCGAGGTCGGGATCGATGGAGGAGATGGTGACGGTCTCACCCGCACTGTCGGCGCGGTACGGAAGGCCGTCGATGAAGAACTCGGCTTCCCTGAACTTCGTAAGGCGGATAGCGGCAACAAGCAACCGCTCGTAGACGAGCGCGTTCTTCGTGAAAGCGTCCGTGTCCACATGTGTGAAGCTGACGCCATCGACCGGAAACATAGAAGCGTAGGTGCGCAACACGAGCGAGGCCGCTTCAGCATACTCTTCCGAGGAGTAGCGATGGCCGCTCAGGGAGCTTGCCTCATGGTCGTTCAACCAGCCGTGGTAGAACAAGGTGTTAACCATCACGAATACGGTCTTCAGTACCACGGCATGGCGCGACCGGATCGTCGTCTCTATCTCTTTCTGTAGTGCCCGGGCGTTGCCGGCGAGGCGCGAAAGCGCCACGACCGATTCGAGATACACGATTCGGTCAGGGGACGCCGTCAGCAGCTCGCGCACGCTGAGCGCGGCCTTGGCAACCCTGCCGATCAGAGATCCCCGGAATTCATACCGCGATGCTCGCAAAACACCCTCGCGCCGCATGCAGGCGATGGCATGATCCGCGTCGAGAAACATCATGGCGAGTGCCGTCGCGATTGCTTCGCCCGCGCGGTTATCGTTTAGATACTTTGCCAGCAATTGGACATGAGCCTTGACATCCGAGGCGAGTGACTTCGACGTGGGTTGGCGGACTTGGTTCCGAAGCAGCGCGACCATCGCCCGCTGGCTTTTGGCGGCAATTAGCCGGGCCGCAAGATCTGATACTGGCTGGAACTGGGACAATTCATTCTCTTTATTATGACCGACAGTGCGTGACGATATGCTGCGAATGAGAATTTTTCACCATGTCGGCTACCCTAATTTCCCGTCCTCTAAGTAGCCGGTGCGCGATTTCTGAATCAACAGACGCTTGTCCGCTATTTTGCTCACGCAACATCAGGAAGCATGCGGACGGCGCCCAACTGAACGGCCATAATTGGATTTTATCGATCTACGGTCGAACGATTGGAATAGGGCGCAAAGCCGCCACCATCTCAAATTGCAGTCAGCGACTCGCTCCGCGTTGTCGAAGCTCATCAAGATAGTCGCTCCACCATTGCGCCATCTTTACGCGTTCATCCCAGTAGTTCCCGCGATTGTAGACGCCACGAATAGCGTTGCTGTCACCATGAGCGAGTGCCCGCTCGATGGCGTCAGGATGCCAGAGGCCGCTTTCATTTAACATCGTTGAAGCAGTCGAGCGCAGTCCGTGTGCCGTCACTTCTTCTTTAGTGAACCCCATACGCCGAAATGCCGCGTTGATCGTATTCTCGCTCATCGGGCGCTGGTTCGTATGGAACGCCGGGAAGATGTAGCCCTTGCTGCCGGTAATTGGTTTGAGCTCTCGCAACAGGTCCAACACTTGGCGTGATAGCGGCACCACATGGGCCCGCCGCGCCTTCATCTTGCCTTCCGGTATTGTCCAGGTGGCCTTGTCCCAATCGATCTCGTTCCACTCGCCGTGGCGAAGCTCACCGGGTCGCACAAAGACATGGGGTGCGATCTTCAGCGCGAACTTCGTCGCCGGGTAACATTCGAAATCATCGATAGCACGGAGCAGCCCGCCCAACTTCTCTGGTTCGAGGATCGCCGCGTAGTGCCGTGCTTTGGGCGTGACCAGTGCACCCTGCAGGATCGAAGTCGGATCGGTTTGGCACTGGCCAAGCGCAGCTCCATGCCGGAACACCCGGCTTGCGAAGGAGCGGCACTTCTTCGCTGTCTCGAGATTACCTTTGGCTTCGAGTTTCTTGAGCGCCGCCAGCATCAACTGCGGATCGACATCGTTGATTGGCATATTGCCGATCGCTGGCTTGAGCAGTTCGAGGAACCAGCGCGCCTTGCGCAGCGTGGCCTCTGCCCTGCCTTCGGGCACCATCTTCTCGTCGATGTACTTATTGGCGATGACCTCGAAGGTGTTCTCCGCACCTAGCTTGATCCTGGCCTTCTTGCGCTTACGCTCCAGCATTGGATCGATGCCATCGGAAACCTTGAGCCGTGCTCGGTCGCGAAGCTGGCGCGCTTGCGACAAGCTGATCTCAGGGAACGCGCCGATGGGCAGCTTCTTCTCCTTACCGCCAAAGCGGTACTTGAAATACCAGAGCTTGGAGCCGTTCGGCTTCACCAAAAGCAGCAGCCCCCGCGAGTCGTATTTCTTGTATGACTTGTCGGCAGCCCGGAAGCCTTTGATTTCCTGCACATTGAGGCTCATTTGGGGGCCTCACTTTCGTGCGATTTGGGGGCTTTTGAGCTGGAGCCCCCAGCCGAGGCCCCCACAGACGTTGGAACAAAGCGGAACAAAACAAGACCTCGCTTTCTGCGCTAGAGGTCAAGAATGGCAGAATTCCGCCATTTCTGCAATGTTTTGGAACGTTCTGATGAGAACAAATGGTGCCCAGAAGAGGACTCGAACCTCCACGTCCATACGGACACTAGCACCTGAAGCTAGCGCGTCTACCAATTCCGCCATCTGGGCCCGCGGTCCCCGCTTGGGGGTGCGAAGGTGGCGCAGCTAGGGGCAGGCGCCGCGCTTGTCAATGGTGGGGGCTGGCCTGTAACAGCAGACCCGCAAACGCCCGTCCCATCCTGTCTTGAAAAGGAAGACCCACAGCCATGACCGACCTGGTCACCGTCTTCGGCGCCTCCGGCTTTATCGGCCGCTATGTCGTGCAGGAGCTTGCCGCGCGGGGCGCGCGCATTCGTGCGGTTACGCGCGATCCGCATACCGCTCAGTTCCTGAAACCACTGACCGCGCTTGGCCAGCTGGGCTATGCAAAGGCGCGGCTGTCGTCGGAGAAGGAGGTGCGTGCCGCGTGTGAGGGCGCAACCGCCGTCATCAACCTCGTCGGCATTCTGGACGGCAGCGATGAAGAATTCGGGGCTCTGCACCGCGAGGGCGCCCGGCGAATTGCGGAGGCTGCCGCCGGTGCGGGTGCCGCATCGATGATCCATGTGAGTGCAATCGGAGCGGATGCCGGCCTGGAGGATGGACCCGCCTATGCCCGCAGCAAGGGGGAGGGAGAGGAAGCCGTTCGCAAGGCCTTTGCCGACGCGACGATTGTCCGCCCGAGCATCGTCTTCGGGCCGGAGGATGAATTCCTGAACCGTTTTGCCCGCCTGATTCGCGTGGCGCCCATCATGCCCATCGTTGCCCCGGATGCCCGGTTCCAGCCGGTTTACGTCAATGATCTGGCCGCGGGCATTTCAGAGGCTGCGCTGCATCCCGATATACATGGTGGCCAGACCTATGAAGTGGGCGGGCCGGATGTCGTCACCATGCGGGAGCTGATGCACTATATTGCGCGCACGATCGGCCGGGACATTTCGATGCCGGAGGTTCCCGATGCGCTGACAGGAACGCTCAGCAAGGTGTTCGGGTGGATGCCCGGTGCGCCGATCACACATGATCAATATCTGATGCTGCAGCGGCCCAGCGTGGTTTCCGGGCCCAATGGCCTGTCCGCGCTTGGCGTCCAGCCGACGCCGGTGCAGGCGGTGGCCCCGAACTGGCTGGTGCGGTATCGGAAGCAGGGGCGCTTCACGCAGATGGCGTAGGCGCGTTTGAAGCGCGAGGGGCGCTCGGCCACGGGATCGGCGCGGGCGGCGGCTCAGTTGCCGAACAGGGCTGCGGCGCTCGCCTTGAAATCCTTTGCGCCGGTCAGTTTCTGGCGCGTGCGCTCGATTTCTGTCTCCAGCGCGGCGATGCGCGCTTCCAGCTCATGAACGCTGAGCGGATCCAGATCCTGTTTCATGATCGTGGCAAGCGGATCACCCGGGCGGGGCAGGTCATCTTCATCCATCTTCGCTGTTCTCCTGTGGCGAACTTAAGAACCCTCGCCCTATACAATAAAGGCGGCAGAGGGGCGAGCCGGGCCTGCGAAATAGCTTCTTTAACGGTGCTGGTGACCGAGTCTTCCGCCTGCTAAGCCCCTCTCCACAAAGGCGGGGGAGATGCTTGTGCCGAAGACCGTTCCGACCGTGATGCGCGCGATTGATCCAGAGGGTCCGGGCGGGCCTGAGATGCTGCAATTGGTGGATCGCCCCGTGCCCGTCGCCGGCGCCGGAGAGGTGCTGATCGAGGTGGCGGCGGCTGGCGTCAATCGCCCCGACATTCTGCAAAGGCTTGGCCTTTATCCGATGCCGCCGGGCGCCCCCTCCATCATGGGTCTGGAAGTGTCCGGACGGATCGCGGCGCGTGGTGCTGGCGTAGAGAGTTTCGAAATCGGGCAAGAGGTTTGTGCGCTGGTGGCCGGGGGAGGCTATGCAGATTATGTCGTCGCGCCCGCCGGTTCGGTCTTGCCGGTGCCGCAGGGCGTCGATCTGTTGGACGCGGCAGGGCTTCCCGAAACCTATTTCACTGTCTGGTCCAATCTATTCGAACGCGGCGCCGTGAAAGACGGCGAAACGGCGCTGGTTCATGGCGGCACAAGCGGCATTGGAACGACCGCGATCCAATTGTGTAACGCGTTCGGCGTGCGCGTTTTCGTTACTGCGGGCTCTGACGATAAGTGCGGCGCTGCGAAGGAGGTCGGCGCAGACCTCGCCATCAACTACAAGACGCAGGACTTCGTGGAAGAGGTAAAGGCGGCGGCCCCGGACGGGGTGGATGTGGTACTGGACATGGTCGGCGGCGATTATGTGGCCCGCAATATCGAATGCCTGGCGGCGGAGGGACGGCACGTCTCCATCGCCTTTCAGCGGGGGCCACGCGCGGACGTCAGCCTGACGGCTGTGATGTCGAAACGTCTGCGCCTGTCGGGATCGATGCTGCGCCCGCGCGATGCGGAGTTCAAGGCGCTGGTCGCCCGCAGCCTGCAAAAGACAGTCTGGCCGCTTTTTGCGGAGGGGAAGCTGCGTGCGCTGACGGACCGCATATTCCCGCTGGCAGAGGCCGCAGACGCGCACCGTCACATGGAGGCTGGGGATCATGTCGGAAAGATCATCCTGAAGGTGGCTGACTAGCGCGCAAGGCGTTACGGCGCCGCTTGCGCCCAGGGGACATAACGCCGTCGTTTGTCTTGTCCCGGCGGGGCCGCTCGGCCATATGCGCCAGCATGTCTGAAATGTTCACCATCCGCCTGCCCGACGATTCGATTCGAGAGGTTCAGCCTGGCACGACACCTGCCGATATTGCCGCAGCGATCGGCCCCGGTCTTGCCAAGGCCGCCATGGCCGCGCGGGTCGATGGAGAGGTGCGCGACATCATGCGCCCCTTCGACGGCGATGCCCAGCTTGCCTTGATTACCGCCCGCGACGAAGCGGACGCACTGGAACTGGTGCGCCACGATTATGCCCATGTGCTGGCAGAGGCGGTGCAGTCGCTTTATCCCGGTACGCAGATCACGTTCGGCCCGGCGACGGATGATGGCTTCTATTATGATTTCGCCGCACCTCAATCGCGCGGCGCCTTCACCGAAGACGACCTGCCTGTCATCGAGGAGGAGATGCGCCGCATCATCAAGGCCGACAAGCCGCTGATCCGTGAGGAATGGTCGCGCGACCGGCTGATCGACTGGTTCCGTGAAAAGGGCGAGACCTTCAAGGCGGAGTGGGCGGCCGAACTGCCTGAGGGAGAAGCACTGACCGTCTATCATAGCGGCCAGCCGGGCAGCGAGGATGGCTGGCTGGATCTTTGCCGGGGGCCGCACCTTGCCTCCACGGGAAAGCTGGACCCGGCGGCATTCAAGCTGACCCGCGTATCGGGCGCCTATTGGCGCGGCGATCAGAAGAACGCACAGCTCAGCCGCATCTACGGCACCGGCTGGCTGAACAAGAAGCAGCTGAACGCACATCTGCAGCGCCTCGAGGAGGCGGCGAAGCGCGACCATCGCAAGCTGGGCCAGGAAATGGACCTGTTCCATTTCCAGTCAGAGGCGCAGGGCTCCTGCTTCTGGCATGCCAAGGGCTATCTGATCTGGCGCGAGCTGGAACGCTATATGCGGCGAAAGCTGGATACCGCCGGCTATGACGAGATCAAGACGCCACAGCTGATGGACGTCAATCAGTGGGAAAAATCGGGCCATTGGGGCAAATATGCGCAGAACATGTTTGCCGTCCCCGACGAGGTGCCGGATCCTGAAGGGGATGGCAGCGTGATCAGCGGCGATGCCGACATGATGGCGCTGAAGCCGATGAATTGCCCGGCGCACGTGCTGGTTTTCAAGCAGGGCATCACCAGCTATCGCGAATTGCCGATCCGCATGGCGGAATTCGGCTGTTGCCACCGCAACGAGCCGCATGGTGCGCTGCACGGCCTGCTGCGCGTGCGCCAGTTCACGCAGGATGACGCGCATATCTTCTGTCGGCAGGACCAGCTGATCGACGAGATCGTCGCCTTTTGCGATCTGCTGGACCAGGTGTATCGCGATCTTGGCTTTGCCGATTATCAGATCAAGCTGGCACTGCGGCCGGAACAGCGTTTCGGCAGCGACGCGGAATGGGACAGCGCAGAACAGATCCTGCGTGACGCCGTTGCAAAGGCGGGGCGCGCGACCGAACATTATGGCTGGGAGGAACTGGAGGGTGAGGGCGCCTTTTATGCGCCAAAGCTGGAATTCCATCTGACCGACGCGATCGGCCGGACCTGGCAGGTCGGCACGATCCAGGCCGACACCGTCCTGCCGGAGCGGCTGGATGCGAGCTATATCGGCGAGGATGGGGAAAAGCACCGCCCCGTCATGCTGCACCGCGCCATTCTGGGCACGTTCGAGCGCTTCATCGGTATTCTGATCGAACATTATGCCGGTAAGCTGCCGCTCTGGTTGGCGCCGACGCAGGTCGTCGTCGCGACGATCGTGTCCGATGCGGATGAATATGCGCTGCGGGCTGTCGAGACGCTGAAGGCGGCCGGGCTGCGCGTAGAATCCGACCTTCGCAACGAAAAAATCAATTACAAGGTCCGCGAGCACAGCCTTGCAAAGGTCCCCTATCTTCTGGTGGTCGGCAAGCGCGAGGCAGAGGAAGGGACCGTTGCCGTCCGCCGCCTGGGTTCCGACGAGCATCAGCGCGTCATCTCGCTGGAGGATATTGTCGGGGAACTGCGTAGCGCGGCGCTTCCGCCCGATCTGTCGGACGCTCCAGCGGCCTAAACAGCTACATTTCCGGACCCTCTTTTCGTTTGCCCCGTGTTCACTTACATTGGGGACAGCGAATCTATTTGTTGAACCATCAGGAGACCAGATTATCCGACCGCCTCTTACGACCCGGCGCGGGCCCACGCCCCCGCCTTTCCAGGGACCGCGCTATAACGAGTTCATTCAGGAACCGAAGGTCCGGGTTATCGACGATGACGGCGAAAATCTGGGTGTCCTCTACACCAAGGAAGCGATTGAGCAGGCGAAAGAGGCCGGCCTCGACCTGGTGATCGTCAGCCCGAATGCCGACCCGCCCGTCGCCAAGTTCCTGGACGTCGGCAAGTTCAAGTTCGAGGCCCAGAAAAAGGCGAACGCTGCAAAGAAAAAGCAGAAGCGCCAGGAAATCAAAGAGATAAAGATGCGTCCGAACATCGACGACCATGATTACATGGTCAAGATGAAGAAGGTGCACGAGTTCATCGAGGAAGGTGACAAGGTGAAGATCACCCTGCGCTTCCGGGGCCGCGAAATGGCGCACCAGCAGCTGGGCATGGAGCTTTTGAAGCGCGTGCAGGACGACACGGCAGAGGGCGCCAAGGTCGAGGCCTATCCTCGACTGGAGGGCCGCCAGATGCTGATGGTCATCTCGCCAAAGGCGAAGGGCCAGGCCTGACGGCTATCCTCAACGCCGCACTGTCGGGGTTTCCGAATCCAGACGTGCGGCGCAGGCCGACAGGCGACACGAGCGTCGTTCCCCTGCGGGAATGACCGGCGGCAGGGGGCGGCCTATGGTTCACGCCGCCCCACGCTTCTGGGCTTGTCACACCTGCTTCAGGCTGCGTCCGCCGTCCGCTCTCCGCCATATACCGGGTAATCGATATAGCCTTCGCGGCCATTGGAATACCAGGTTTCCTGGTCCGCATCCTGCAACGGCCAGCCGTGGCGGAAGCGCGCCACCAGATCGGGATTGCCGATGAAGGGGCGGCCATAGCTGATTGCGTCGGCTTTCCCCTCGGCAATGGTTTTTGCCCCCTCGGCCGCATCATATTCGCCGTTCAGGACCAGAACGCCATCATATAGCTGGCGGATCAGCGGGCTCATCGGGGGCTCGTCTGACTGGTTGAAAGTGCCATCGGCGCGGGGCTCCCTCAGTTCCAGGAAGGACAGGCCGCGTCCCGACAACATTCGCGCCGCCTCGCCGAACACCCGTTCGGGGCGTGAATCGATCGCGCCCTTTACCTCGCCGGAGGGGGAAAGGCGCACCGCTGTCCGGTCCGCCCCCACTTCGCCGGTGACGGCCTCCACCACCTGCTTCAGGAAGCGGACGCGGTTTTCCGGGCTGCCGCCATATTCATCGTCCCGATGATTGGTGCTGTCCTTCAGGAATTCGTCGATCAGATAGCCATTGGCGCCATGTATCTGGACGCCGTCGAATCCGGCGGTGCGTGCATTTCGGGCCGCCCTTACATAATCCTCCAGTGTCGCTTCGATCTCTGATTTGGTCAGCGTATGCGGAACAACATAATCTTTCTTGCCGTCCGGCGTATGCGCCTGGCCCGGGGCCGCGATGGCGGATGGGGATACCGGCGTTTCGCCCGAGGTCGCGGGATGCGACAGGCGGCCCATGTGCCATAATTGCGCGTAAAAATGGCCGCCCTGCGCGTGTACGGCCTCGACGATGGGTTTCCACGCTTCCACCTGCGCATCGTTCCAAAGGCCGGGCGCGTTGGGCCAGCCCAGCCCCACGCGGCTGATGCCCGTCGCTTCGGACAGGATCAGGCCCGCAGCAGCGCGTTGAGCGTAATATTCAGCCACGAAGCCCTGCTGAATGCCGTCCGCATCGGCACGGGCGCGGGTCAGCGGCGCCATGAAGATCCGGTTGCGCACGGGATTGGCGCCGATGGTGATGGGGTCGAAAAGCGGATCGAGCGTCATGCCGAAATATCTCCTGGTTCGTTTCAGAACAGATAGTGTGGGCCGGGCAGCCCACCAGCATGGCTTTGCTTGTGCACGTGAAAGCGCGCATTGGTCCTATTGCCGTGGCGGCGCGTTCGTCGCAGGAGGCGCAACATGAGCGATGGAATGTTCGGCCTGGATCCCTATCACCTGCTGCTGCTGGGCGCGGGGATCGTTATCATTCTCGCCTATTGGTTGCCCCGTTTCGTTTCCACACATGAACCTGCGGCATCCGGGCTCCTGATTCTCGGCGGGCTGGGCGCCTTTGGTTTCCTGTCGGGCATGCCGGAATTGTTCAGTCCGGTAGAACGCCCGAAAATCTGGGAATTGGCAAGTGAACTGGCGGTGATCATTGCCTTGTTCGGGACCGGGCTCCGGATTGATAAACTTGCCGATTGGAGCGCCTGGCGCCCGACGACGGGGCTCCTCCTTATTGGCATGCCGCTCACCATCCTGGGTGTCGCCCTGCTCGGTTTGTGGGCTGGCTTTGGCTTGGCCGCTGCGCTGCTCCTGGGGGCGGTTCTGGCCCCGACCGACCCCGTTCTGGCCGCCGATGTTCAGGTCGGCCCGCCGCTGGAGGGGGGCGAGCATCCGGTTCGTTTCGCCCTGACCAGCGAGGCGGGGCTCAACGATGGCCTGGCCTTTCCCTTTGTCTATTTGGGAATTCTCGTTGCGTCGGCGGAGTTCGCGCTGGGTGAGTGGGTCGGCTTTTATGTGCTGTACAAGATTGCGTTTGGCGCAGTCGGCGGTGCGGCAGCGGGCTGGCTGTTGGGCAAGCTGATGTTTGCCGTCCCGCGCGTCAATCTTTTGGCGGACAGTGGATCCGGGGTCGTCGCACTGGCGGGTGTCCTCGTCACCTATGGCCTGTGCGAACTTTCAGAAGGTTACGGCTTCATCGCCGTTTTCGTCATGGGCCTCGTCCTGCGCCGGCAGGAGGCCGACCACGAATTTCACAAGCGGCTTCACACCTTCTCCGAAAGCCTGGAACATGCGGTAACGTCAATCCTCCTGGTGATGCTGGGCGGCGCCCTGCCGCTGCTGTGGCCGTTTCTCGACTGGCGCATAGCCGTTCTGGCGGTCGCCCTGATCTTCATCGTGCGACCGCTGGCGGGCATGTTGTCTACGGCCGGCAGTGCGCTCAGTTATCCGCAACGTGCGATTGTGGCCTTTTACGGCGTGCGGGGCATCGGATCGATTTACTATCTCGCCTATGCTGCGGGCAGTGCGGAATTCGGGCGGATCGATGCGTTGTGGGCGACCGTGGCATTCACGATCCTCCTCTCCACCATCGTCCATGGCTTTACGGCCGGCAGTGTGGTCGGCCCAGCCACGCGGGAAAAGAAGGCGAAATAGCCATTATGTGAATTTTTTGTGCAGCGCACAAAGCTGTAACATCCTTCTGCCTTAAGCCAAGCGACTCCGGAGCAGCGGGATAAACGACATGCTTGGCAAAATTCACGGCGCGGGAGTGCGTGATGTTCTGGCGGAGATAGAGGCCGGACCCTCCATCCCCGAACGATGCTGGAATTCGCGCACCCGCTATCGCACGATCTGGATTTCCGACGTCCATCTGGGAACGCGCGGCTGCAATGCCGACATGCTGATCGATTTCCTCGACAGCGTCGACAGCGACACGATGTATCTGGTCGGCGACATCATCGACGGCTGGCGCCTTCGCAAGACCTGGCACTGGCCGGTCAAGCATAACGACATTCTGTGGCGCATCCTGAAGCGCGCCCGGCGCGGCACCGGCGTCGTCTATATCCCCGGCAATCATGACGAGGCATTCCGCCAGTTCGTCGGCATGAATTTCGGCGGCGTGGAGATCAAGCGCAAGGCCATTCACGAAACCGCCGACGGCCGCCGCCTGCTCGTCTGTCATGGCGACGAATTCGACGCGGTCGTCCTTTATGCACGGTGGCTCGCCCTTCTTGGCGATGCCGCCTATATCGGCATGATGAAGCTCAACTGGCTGCTGAACAAGGTGCGCAGCAGGCTTGGCATGCCCTATTGGTCGCTATCGAAGCACGCCAAGCACAAGGTCAAGAACGCCGCACAATTCATCGGCCAGTTTGAGGAGGCTGTGGCAAAAGCCGCAGGCATACGCGGCCTCGACGGTGTCGTCTGCGGTCATATTCACACAGCAGAATTCCGCCAGATCGACGGCATCGAATATTATAATGACGGCGACTGGGTGGAGGGGTGCACCGCCCTTGTCGAACATTTTGACGGCCGCATGGAAATTCTGCACTGGGCTGACATCATGGCGGCGCGCGATGCGCCGGTGGAATTGCGTACCGCCGCCTAGCCCGTGGCCGTTAGTTGCGGGTAAGGTCGCCCTCGGACCAATGCTGGAAGAAGGCTCACGATGAAGATCACCATCGTCACCGATGCCTGGGCACCGCAAGTGAACGGTGTCGTCCGAACCTTGGAAACCGTGCGGCGGGAACTCGAAAGCCGCGGCGATTGCGTCGACGTGATATCGCCGGACCTGTTCCCGAATTGCGCCTGCCCGTCATATCCGGAAATCCGCCTGGCGCTGGTCTGGTCGGGGCAGATCGGCGCGCGCTTCAAGCGCTTTTGCCCTGACGCCGTCCATATCGCGACGGAGGGGCCGCTCGGTCTCGCCGCGCGCCGCTGGTGCCAGCGCAAGGGGCTACCCTTCACAACGGCATATCATACCCAGTTCCCGGACTATGTCGCCGCGCGCACGGGATTGCCGGCCCGCTGGCTATGGCATTTCGAACGCTGGTTTCACCGGCCCGCCAGCGCGACACTGGCGGCGACGCCCAGCCTGCGTGCCCAGCTGGAGGAGGAGGGGATCGGCCCGCTTCTGCCGTTCGGACGCGGCGTCGACTTTGCCGCATTTCCCGCTCAGCCGCCGCCGCGCCCCGCCGCCTTTGCCGGGCTTCCCGGTCCCATCCAGCTTTATGTCGGACGTATCGCGGTCGAGAAGAACATCGAGGGGTTCCTGGAAATCGACTCGCCAGGAACGAAGGTGCTGGTGGGTGATGGTCCGGCGCGTGCCGATCTGGCGCGGCAATACCCGGCTGCTCGCTTTCTCGGCCCTCTGCATGGGGAGGATCTCGCCGCCGCCTATGCCCATGCAGATGTCTTCGTATTCCCCAGCCGCACGGACACGTTCGGCATGGTGATCATAGAGGCGTTGGCCTCGGGAACTCCCGTTGCCGCGTATCCGGTACAGGGACCGATCGACCTCGTGACGCCAGAAGTCGGGTCGCTATCCGAGGATCTGGCGGTCGCCATCCAGCAGGCGCTGACGCGGGACCGTACGCAATGCCGTGAATATGGCCGCAGCTTCACCTGGGAAAAGGCCACCAGCGAATTCCGCAGCGCGCTGGCGCGTTTTTCCACCGATCAGCGTGCGGACGCATTTGGCGTCGCCCCCCTGGCCGCTTGATCGGCGGGCCCGCGAAGCCTATATCATTCCCATGCGAGGCCGTTCCGAAAGGGGCGGCCCTTTTTATATCCGAAGGATTGGCGCCATGGCCCGCGAACACCCCCTGATGCCGCATGCGACTGCAGAATGGCTGGTCGACAATTCGACGCTCAGCTTCGACCAGATCGCCGATTTTTGCGGCCTGCATATTCTTGAGGTGCAGTCGATCGCCGACGAAACCGCGCAGCACAAGCATATCCCGCGCGACCCGATCGAGGCGGGCGAACTGACGCGCGACGAGCTGAAAGCCGGTGAGGCCGATCCCAAGCACAAACTGGTGATGAGCCACGGGCCGGAGCAGCAATTGCGTACCCGCGGCCCGCGCTACACGCCGGTATCGAAGCGCGTCGACAAGCCCGACGGCATTGCCTGGCTGGTTCAGAACCATCCCGACATTCCGGATTCGAAGATCGGCAAGCTGATCGGTACGACGAAGAACACGATTCAGGCGATCCGTTCCAAGACACACTGGAACATGGATAATATCACGCCAAAGGACCCCGTGGCGCTAGGCCTTTGCTCGCAGCGCGACCTCGACGTTCTGGTCGAGGCGGCGGCGCAAAAGGCGGGGGTCGAGATTTCCGATCCGAAATTCGAAAGCGACCGCGCCGCGCTGCTCGCGGAGCTGAAGGCCGAACGTGAGGCCGCCAAGCTGGCCGCGCAGGAAGCTGCCGATGCCGAAGCCCTGGGCCTAGAGCCAGGGGCGAATGCGGCCGAGGCTGGCAAGAAGCCGGACTTCGTCGATCCCTGGGCCAAGAAATAAGGGGCGTCGCCCGTTCGGCGTCGGTACGGTCGGTACGCAAACAGATAGGCTGACGCGACGCGTGACGGGCTTAGATCACGCAGGATGACGGATCATCAATCCCCCGCCCAAGCTGCCGCCACGCCGGAGGTGCGACGTCCAGAAGTGCGACGTGGCCTGCACTATCCACTTGGGCGGTGGCATCCGGAACCCGGTGTTCTACACCCGATTGCCGATGGTTTGCGCTGGCTGCGCATGCCGATGCCGTTCAGCCTGGATCACATCAATCTGTGGGTCATCGATGCGGGCGATCACTGGGCGCTGGTCGACACGTCGCTTGCGGCCCCCTCCTGCCGCGATGTGTGGCGCGGCGTGCTGGATCAGTTACAGGCGGAAAAGCCCGTCGGCCGCGTGATTTGCACGCATTTCCATCCCGACCATATCGGCAATGCCGGCTGGCTCGTGAAGAAGACTGGCGCCACGCTGGTGATGACGCAAACCGAATATGTCATGTCGCGTATGCTGATCGGCGATATGGGGGATGAGCCCCCCGAGGAGGCCGTCCGCTTTTACGAGCAGGCCGGATGGCCGCCACAGGCGCTGCAACGTTTCCGCGACGCCGGGTGGGGCCGGTTTCGGAACGCAGTGCCGGACTTTCCGCGCCAATATGAACGCATGCGGGACGGCGGCACCCTGCAGACGGGCGCGCGGCAATGGCGTGTCGTCATCGGGTCGGGCCATACGCCGGAACATGCCTGCCTTGTCGACGAGGCGGCGGGCCTGATGATATCGGGCGATCAGGTGCTGCCCCGCATCACGTCCAATGTTTCGGTTCACATGACGGAACCGATGGCGGACCCGCTGGGCGACTGGCTTGACAGCATCGACAGCTTGCGTGCCCTGCCGGACCATTTGCTGGTGCTGCCCGCGCATGGTTTTCCCTTTACCGGCCTGCACGAACGTCTGGACCAGTTGGCGGAGGATCACCGGCAGAAGCTTGAGGCGCTTATACGGTTTCTCGCCAAGCCGCGCACGGCTCTCGACACGTTCGAGGTGCTGTTTCACCGTACCATAGAGGAGCAGGATTTCGGCATCGCAACCGGCGAGGCCATGGCCCACCTGCGCTGGCTGGAGGCGCGCGGACGGGCTGTTCGGGAGGTGCGGGACGGCGCGGCGGATCTATGGAGCGCCGTCCGGATTTAATTGTCATCTATGCCAATAGTGCGTATCACGGGCGCATCGCCATCAGGGAGCGAGTTGCATGATCGAAGCCCCCACCGACCCCGCGGCTCCCGCCCCAGCGTGCCCCGGCCCATGGGCGCGCGACTATGATCATCCCGTTCCATGGGACCGCGCATTCACCCCGATGGCGCTGCCGGACATGCTGGCACATACCGCGCGTCGCTATCCCGACCAGATTTTCCTGCATTTCCTGGGGCGCCGGTTCAGCTATGGCGCCATCGCGGCGAAGGTAGAGGCGGCTGCCGAGGGCTTTCGTCGTTTGGGCGTCCAGCGCGGGGTGAAGGTCGGCCTGTTTCTGCCGAACTGTCCGCATTATGTGATCGCCTATTACGCCATCATGCGCGCCGGTGGCACGGTGGTGAATTTCTCCCCGCTTTATACCGCTGATGAACTTGCGCATCAGGTGGACGATGCCGGTGTCGAAACGATGGTCTGCCTCGATCTGGAGCAATTATTTCCTGCCATTGCGGAGGTTCAGGCGCGGGGCACGCTGAAGCGGCTGATCGTCGGCAATCTGGCGGAAGTTCTTCCGCCCCTGAAGGCGCTGGCCTATCGCATGTTCAGATCCGCCGATCGTGCAAAGGTCGGCTATGGCCGCTCGCGTCTGCGTTTTGCCGACCTGTTCACGCATGGCCCGATTACCGCGGCGCCCGAAATCGACGTGCATCAGGATATCGCCCTTATTCAATATACCGGCGGAACCACCGGACGGCCAAAGGGGGCATTGCTCAGCCACGCCAATCTTTCCATCAATGCGGCTCAGGTGCACGCGATGGACGATACGCCGACCGCGCATGACCGGATTCTGGGCGCCCTGCCGCTGTTCCACGTCTTTGCGAACACCTGCGTTCTCAACCGCACGATCCTTGCCGCGGACGAGATCGTCCTGATGCCGAAATTCGAGCTGGAGGACGTCGTGCGTATCATCCCGGCGATGAAGATCACGACCTTGCCGGGCGTGCCCAGCATGTACCGTGCGCTGCTGGAACATCCCGATATCGCGCATGTCGACCTGACATCGCTGCGCATCTGCATTTCGGGCGGCGCGCCCATGCCAAAGGAATTGCGCGATGCATTCGTGGCGCAGACCGGCGCAAAGCTGGTGGAGGGCTATGGCCTGACGGAATCATCCGGCGTCGCCTCGGTCAATCCCTACGATACGGGCGGAAAGATCGGCTCCATTGGGCAGCCCATGCCGGGCACCTGCATCGTCATTTGCGATCAGGAAGACCCGACGCGCATTCTACCCGACGGAGAGAAGGGCGAAATCACGCTGCAGGGGCCGCAAATGATGCGCGGCTATTATAATCGCCCTGACGCCGACGATGAAACCTTCGTGGAGGGGCGCCTGCGAACAGGCGATGTTGGCTATATCGACGAGGACGGATATGTCTTCATCGTCGACCGCATGAAGGACCTGATCCTGGTCGGCGGCTTCAACGTCTATCCCAGCGCGCTTGAGGAGGTGCTCTACGCCCACGAAGCGGTGAAGGAGGCAATCGTCATCGGCATTGATGACAGACGCCTGGGGCAGCGTCCGAAGGCATTCGTAACGTTACAGGAGGGCGCGCATGTGTCCGAGGCGGATCTGCTCGGCTATCTGAACGCTAGGGTCGGCAAGCACGAACGCGCCGCCGCTGTCGAAATCCGCGCGGAACTACCGAAAACCATGATCGGCAAGCTGAGCCGCAAGGAACTGGTGGAGAAAGAGAAGGCGCGTGCAGCGACGGCCGAAGTTGTGGCGCACGCGAAAGAGGGGTAGCGGCGCAAAAAGTCAGGCGCAGCCGCATCTGACAGCCTTTATCCGAATGCCGCTCTATCTTGTGCGATCCGGCGACGAGTCACCCCCGCGCCATGCTGCGCAGGAGGGAGCGACAGCCGTTATACTGATTTCAGATGAAGCGGCGCGTTCGGATTCTTGAACGCGCAAATCTTAGGGCGGCGGTGTTCCGACCGGGGGTCAGAAGCTGAACGACGTGCCCAGATAGACGGTGCCGGATTCCTCGGCTTTGTCGGCATCGCGATTTACGAAGTCGCGGCCATAGGCCTCTGGGTGCAAACGATCGTAGCGGACGCCGCCCTTTACCGACAAGCGAGAATTGAGCGCATAGGCGCCCCCCAGTTCGACATGTTCCGCATCGCCGATACGATCGGGCAGGATACGGCTGCTGTCGCTTGATACGCTTGCGCCTGCTTCTACGGCGGCGCGCCAGCGTTTGCCGCCATAGGCGATGCCGACCTCCGTGCCCGCTCTTTCGGTACCGAGAGTGCGATCCGTCGCCTTCACCACGCCGCCCGACAGGCTGAAACCACGATAGCCGACGTCCAGTTTCGCCTCCACCTCCGCAGGGGTGCGGGGCGTCCGTATGCGCGCCGTCGCCACCTCAGCAGATGCGGGGCCTTCGCTATCGGCGACGACACGACTGGTCACGCCAACACTGACGCCGCGGCGCTTCGCGGCCTTCTTGTCGGCGGGCGTGAAGGAAAAGCGGCTCTCCGCCTCCGACAGGCGCGAATTTGCGCCCGATGGCGTGAAGCTGCCCACCGTGCCGCTTTGCGGTTTCGCAAGCTGTGCCTGGGCAGGGGCTGCCACGAACAGGCCAAGCGCGGCGGCGGCGAGAGCCGAAAACGCGGTGGCCGTCAAGGGCCGAAAGGCAAGTGTCCGTGTCATTTGTCTGATCTACGCGTCTTTGTGCCGCATCCCCCTTGTGATTCCGAGTCTTTCTTGCGTCCCGTGAACGCTCAATCGGCTTTTATCGATACCCTGTTGCATCGATGTGACAGCATTTCCCCGGATATCGAACCGGAGCGCCCCCACGCATATCAACAAAGCACCCCTTAGCCACCATGGCAACGTTGGCCGAGGGGGGCTAGGCGGCTTTGGCGTATCACCCTATAGACCACCCGATACGCCAAGCCACATGATGCCAAGGTAGTTCCATGATCTCATTCCGCGCCGCTTTGTCCCTGCCGCTTATTGGCGTGACAGCCCTTGGACTTTCTGCGTGCGGTGGCGGTCGCGATGCGCCCCAGGTGGATATTGCGGCGGCGCAGACGACGCAGATCGGCGTCAACGCATTCCTGTGGCGGGCAAGCCTGGAAACGCTGGCCTTCATGCCGATGGCACAGGTCGATTCCGACGGCGGCGTCATCGTCACCGACTGGTACGCAAATCCCCAGGTGCCTGAAGAGCGCGTAAAACTGACGGTCTATATTCTAGACCGCACGCTGCGCGCCGATGGGCTGCGCGTCGCGGCTGTGCGGCAGCAGAATAATGGCGGGAACTGGGTCGACGTTCCAGTGCGCGCCGGCACCGTGCAGAAACTGGAAGAAGCGATCCTGAGCCGCGCGCGCGACCTGCGCCGTTCGCAGATAGGATAATGGCGGAGCGTTTCGACGCCGCCGCCGCAGAGGCGCGCTGGCAAAAGACGTGGGATGAACGCGGTACCTTTGTCGCCGACAGCACATCGGCGAAACCCAAGCGTTATGTCCTTGAGATGTTCCCCTACCCATCCGGTCGTATCCATATGGGGCATGTGCGGAACTACACGATGGGCGATGTCATCGCGCGCCAGCGCCGCATGGCGGGCGACGAGGTCCTGCACCCCATGGGCTGGGACGCGTTCGGCATGCCGGCGGAAAATGCCGCCATGGAGCGCGGCGTGCATCCAGAGGGGTGGACGCGCGACAATATCGCGGCGATGCGCGCACAGCTGAAGACGCTGGGCTTTGCGATAGACTGGAGCCGCGAATTCGCCACCTGCGACGCCAGCTATTACGGCCATGAACAGGCGCTGTTCCTGAAATTTTATGAGGCCGGTCTGATCGAGCGGCGCGAAGCCTATGTGAACTGGGATCCGGTCGACATGACCGTGCTGGCCAATGAGCAGGTGATCGATGGCAAGGGCTGGCGGTCCGGTGCCGAGGTAGAGCGCCGCAAGATGGCGCAGTGGTTCCTGAAGATCACCGATTTCGCCGACGATCTGCTGGATGGCCTCGACGAACTGGAAAACTGGCCTGAGAAGGTCCGCACCATGCAAGCCAATTGGATCGGCCGGTCGCGCGGCCTGAAATTCCGCTTTGCGCTTGAGGGGCGGCAGGACACGCTGGAGGTCTATACCACCCGGCCGGATACGCTTTACGGTGCCAGCTTTGCCGGCATCGCCGCAGACCACCCGCTGGCGCTGGAATTGGCGCAAACCGATGACCGCATCGCCGGATTCATCGACAGCCTGCGCGGCGGCGGCACGACCGAGGCAGAGCTGGAGACGGCGGAAAAGCGCGGCTATGATACCGGGCTGCGCGTGGTGCATCCACTCGACAGCTCGATCACCCTGCCGGTCTTCATCGCCAATTTCGTGCTGATGGAATATGGCACGGGCGCCATTTTCGGCTGTCCCGCGCACGATCAGCGCGACCTGGATTTCGCGCGCAAATATGCCCTGCCCGTGCCGCGCGTCGTCGCGCCCGAGGGGGCAGAGGATGAGGGCATCCACGACGAGGCCTATACCGGCCCCGGCAAGCTGGTGAATTCGGACTGGCTGACCGGGATGGAGGTCGCCGATGCCATCGTCGCCGTCATCGAAAAGGCGGAGGCCGAGGGCTGGGGCGAGGGAACCACGCAATATCGCCTGCGCGACTGGGGCATCAGCCGCCAGCGTTACTGGGGCACGCCGATCCCCTTCGTCCATTGCGCCACCTGCGGCGGGGTGCCGGTGCCGGAAAGCGATCTGCCCGTCGAACTGCCGAAGGACGTCAGCTTCGAAAAGCCAGGCAACCCGTTGTTGCGACACGACAGCTGGCGCAATACCGAATGCCTCAAATGCGGCGGCGCGGCGCAGCGGGAAACGGACACGCTGGACACGTTTGCCGATTCGTCCTGGTATTTCCTGCGCTTTGCCAGCCAGCCGGACGGGCGCCCGTTCGATCCGGCAGAGATCGCCCAATGGCTGCCGGTCGATCAATATATTGGCGGCGTCGAACATGCGATCCTGCACCTGCTCTACGCGCGGTTCTGGACGCGGGCGCTGGCCCATGTCGGCCTGGTCGACGTGAAGGAACCGTTCCGGCAATTGTTCACACAAGGCATGGTCACGCACGAGACCTATAGAACGGCGGACGGGCGCTGGATCGAGCCGGGCGCCATCGAGAAACGCGGCGATTCCCTGTTCGAACGCGGCACGCAAACGGTCATCACGGCGGGTCGGGTCGAGAAGATGTCCAAATCGAAGAAGAACACGGTCGACCCCGAACCGATCATCGCGCGCTATGGCGCTGATGCTGTGCGCTGGTTCGTGCTGTCGGATTCGCCCCCCGAACGCGATCTGGAATGGTCGGAGGCGGGGATCGAGGGGGCGAACCGATTTGTGCAGCGCCTGTGGAAACTCGTCGGCAAGGCAGATGAGGGCGAAGGCGCCGACGAGGCGCTGACGCGCAGCGTTCACAAGACCATCGCCGGGATTACCGAGGATATCGACGCCCTGCGGTTCAACAAGCTGGTGGCGCGCTGCTACGAGCTTGCGGCGACGATCGAGAAGGCAAAGCCCAGCGCCGCGCGGGCCGAAGCGATCCGTACACTGATCCTGCTGGCCGCGCCGGCCATGCCGCATCTGGCGGAGGAGGCGTGGACCGCGCTGGGCGGCGAAGGCCTGGCATCGGAGGCGGCATGGCCCGTGGCGGACCCCGCCATGCTGGTCGAGGACAGCGTCACCATTGCGGTGCAGATGAACGGAAAGCTGAAGGACACGCTGGACCTGCCCAAGGGAATGGCGCGCGAGGATGTCGAGGCCGCCGTCATGGCGCGCGACAAGATCAGCCAGGCGCTGGAGGGACGGACGCCCAAGAAAGTGATCGTGGTGCCCGATCGTCTGGTGAATCTGGTGATATGAGCCGGGAAGCCGTGCCTGCTGCTGCGACGGGGCTCTGTCGGCTCGTGCTGCTCTGCCTTACGCCCGCCGCGCTCGCCGCCTGTCAGTTGGCGCCGGTTTACGGTGGTGGCGCAAACAGCGCGGCGGCGCAGACCCTGCGCGGGATCAGCATTCCGGCAATCCCGGATCGTTCCGGCTATCTTGTTCGTCAGGCGCTGCTCGATCGTATGGGCGGCGGCGAAGAGGCGCGCTACCGGCTGGACGTGGCGCTGGACGACCAGATTACCGGTCTCGGCATTCGCGGCGACGATTCGATCACGCGTGAGCGGCGGACGCTGCGCGCGCGTTATCAGCTGGTGGAACTGTCGACCGGCAATACGCTGATCGACGAGACGGTGCGTACAGATTCGGGTATCGACATCGTTTCGTCGGACTATGCGGTCGTCGCCGCCGAAACCGATGCGCTGGAGCGTCTGTCGGACGATATCGCGACGCAAATCGCCACCCGCATCGCCGTGTTCACGGCGGCGAACGAGCGGTGAAGGCAGACAAGCTACCCGCCATCAATGCGGCCATCGCCGCCGCCGATCCGAAAATCCGTGTCTGGCTGTTCTATGGACAGGACGTTGCGGGCGCAAAAGCCGCTGCTGACCGTCTGACAAAGGCGCTGGTCGGCGATGACGCCATGGCGCGCACCGATTTCACGAATGCGGACCTGCGCGAAGATCCGTCGCGCCTGGCCGCCGAAGCCGCCGCCATCTCCATGTTCGGCGGCAGGAGCGTCATTCGCGTCGATCAGGTGTCGGAGGCACCGGGCAACAACATACGTGATGCCGTCGAGCTGCTGCTGAACGCGGCAGAGGCAGGCAATCCCGTGGTGCTGTCCGGTGGCGATATCAAGGCGACATCGGCGCTGGTGAAGATGGTCGGTGGCAGCGGGGCGGGCGCGGCGCTGCGCTTCTGGCAGCCCAATGCCCGTGACGCGGCTGGGATGGCGGATGAGATGTGCAAGGCGGCGGGCCTGTTACCCGACCGGGCGGTACGCGCGACGATCGCGGCGATGATCGTAGCGAACCGCGCCATTGCCGAACAGGAAATCGAGAAATTCGCATTATATCTCGATGCGTCCCCCGACGATCCGAAGCCGCTGGGCGAAGACGTGATGGATCGTTTGGGCGCGGCCTTTTCCGAGGGCGATTTCTCGCAATTGACAATGGCCGTCGCAGGCGGCGATCCCCGGGCCGTCGCGCGCGAACATGCCCGCCTGATCCATGATGGCAAGGTAAGCGTGGCACAGCTTCGGGCGGTACAGCGGCGTTTCTCTCAGCTGGTATCGCTGGCGAGAGGGACCGCGCGCGGACAAAGCGCCGAAGCCGTTATCGAGGCGGAGGGTAGACGAATTTTCTGGAAGGAAAAGAATGCCCTGACGCGAGAGCTGAAGCTGTGGAGCGCGAGCGACGCTGAACTCGCGCTGGAGCGGCTGCGCGCAGCGGAGGTCAAGTTCAAGTCGAGCGGAACCGCCGATGGCGATCTGTTGACGGCGGACATATTCCTGACCCTGGCCCGCCGCGCCCAGGCACGCGGACGAAGACTATAGCGGGGCGTTCGCTGACGGGCACTTATCGGCTCTGACGACGCCCAGCCGGAGGCTTGGAAATATGTGTGGGGTGGAAGCCGGAACGACCTGCGACGAATTCGTTACGGCTGCTTCCTTCCGGACCTGACCGGGTTGGCGAGTGCCGCACCCGCCCGACTTCCGCGAGAGCATATGGGCGAATCCAGCTGATTCCGCAAGGCGGGCATTCAACGGTGTGGGAATAGAGGTCTATTCTGCGGCTGCATCTTCCGCGCGGGCTTCGGCGATTGCGGTCTTCAGCGCTTCATAGCCGACTGCCCCTTCCAGAATCTGGTCGCCGATTACATAAGCGGGCGTGCCACCAAGGCCGAGCGCGCGGCCGAGGGCGAGGTTCGAATCGAGTTCGTCTTCCAGCGCCTTGCGTTTCAGATCGTTGGCGGTGGCGACTTCATTCAGGCCGGTCTTGCGGATGACGTCGAACAGCTTTTCCTGCGACAGGCGACGCTCATCGGCGAACATCCGATCGTGATAGCTGCGATACTTGTCCTGCTTTGCCGCCGACAGGGCGCCCATGGCGGCGCGCCGGCTTTCGGGGCCGAGTACGGGGAAATCGCGCCATACGACTTTCAGATTTTCGTCCTTGGCCAGCAATTTCTGCACGACGGCGTTGGACTGGCGGCAATAGGGGCAATTATAGTCGAAGAATTCGACCAGCACGACGCTGGCGTCCTCCTTCCCCGCCCAAGCGCCCTCGAACGGGGTCTCGATATCCTCACGGTTCGAGTCGATCATGCGCGCGACTTCGCGCTGCTGCAGATTGTTGATCGCCTCTGGAATGATTTCGGGATTTGCGAGGATATAGTCGTGAACGATGCTCTCGACTTCCGCGCGCTCGGCAGCGGACAGCGCGCCCTTCGCGGCCTGCGCCTCGACCGGCTGGCGCACAGCCAGCAGGGCGGCGAGCGCAAATCCGATGAGCGCGACCAGGCTGAGCCCGGCCACGAAATTCCTGCTACTGACCATAGATTACTTCTCTGCGTCTTTCAGATCGTTCTGGGCGACCAGTAACACATCCTGCGCCCGTAGCCAGTCCGGCGATCCGCGCGGCAGCCCCGCCATGGCGACCTGGGCATTGGACGCGGCGAGCCGAGGCTCCCGCGACATGGAATATTGTTCGGCGGAGGCGAGAGCAGCGCGCGCATCGTCGCCCAGTTTCGAATAGGCGATGCCAAGCTGGTACCAGCCGAACGGGTTTTGCCGGTCCTGGCGCACCGCCTCCTTAAGGACCTCGGCGGCGCGCGGAACATTCTTTTGGTCTTCCGTCGCCAACAGGGCATGGCCCAGCAGTGTGGCGATGAGCGGCTGATCGGGCGCAAGCGCGACGGCGCGTTCCAGCGGGACCAGTGCCTCCTTTGGCCGACCGGATTCCAGCATGACCTGCCCTTTCAGCTCCAGCACATAGGGATCGTCGGGATTTTCCGCGAGCAGGGCATCCGCCTCTCGTGCGGACGCGTCGGGAAATGCGCCCTTGTGATAGGCATAGGCGCGCGCGACATGTGCCGCAGGGCTGGTGTCGCTTTCTGGATATTTGTTCAGCGTGCGGGTCGGATCCTCGATAAAGCCATAGAGCTTCGCCTGGATGCGCTCGAAATCGGCCTCCAGTTGTGCGTCGGCAGGCTTGTCCCAATAAGGCGATTTTACGAGGATATTCTCCAGCGCCTGTATGCGGTCGCCGGTCAGCGGGTGGGTGCGGACATAATCATTGTCCTGCGGTATCGCGAGGCGATATTCCTGGTTCTGGATCTTCTTGAAGAAACTGAGCATGCCCTTGCCGCTAACGCCTGCGGTCTCCAGGTAGCGGGCGCCGGCCTGGTCGGTGCGGCTTTCCTGCTGGCGACTGAAGCTGAGCATGGTGCCGAGCGCGGCGCGCTGGCCAAGCCCAAGCAGCGCCATGCCCGCCTCTCCACCACCCATTGCCATGGCAGCGCCTGCGGCGAGCAGAGACAGGATCGAGATGCTGCTGGCTGCCTTGCCCCCCTCCGACCCGAAGCGGATCGAGTGGCCGGCCGCGATATGGCCCATTTCGTGCGCGACGATGCCCTGGATTTGATTGACGTCGTCAGCCTGCAGCAGTGTGCCGGAATGAATGTAGATCCTTTGCCCGCCCGCGACGAAGGCGTTCAGACTGGGATCATTCACCAGAACCATTTCAAGATTCCGCGGATCGAGCCCGGCGGCGGCGGCGAGGGGCGATGCCAGGCGGTGCAGCCATGCCTCCGTCTCCGCATCGCGCAGGATCGACTGTGCAGCCGCCGGCCGCGCGACCAGCAATAGCGCAAGCGTCAGAATGAGAAAATGACGAAGGGCGGTCATGATAGGCGCCTTACTGCCACAGCGTGAATGCAGAATGAAATGATTACGGTGCAGCGCGGGGCCACCCCCCGGTCTTGCAGCACTCGACCCCTTGCCCGCGTGTGGCTAGACGAGAGGCGGGAAGCACCCCCAGGGAAACAGATGGCGCAGACAGGCGTTTGTGCCTCACCTGCAAGGAGGGCCGGCATGGCATTTAGTCTCGAAGGCGACATGATCGTCGCCATCATCATTTCACTGCTCGTCGGCCTGCTACTGGGCTGGCTGTTGTTTCGCGGTGCGGGCAGGCGCCGTGCGCTTCAGGCGGAATTGGCCGAGCGCAACGCGGAACTGGCGGTCGCGCATGAACGCAATGCCGCGCTGGAGCGGGAGGTCGCCTCCAGCCGCGACCAGATCAAGCCGCTGGCAGATGAGGTCGACCGCCTGCGCGCGATGAAGGCGCGGCCCGCCATTTCAGAAACACCCGCGACCGCAGCTCCGGTTACCCCCCGGGCAGACACTGTCACTGTGCCCGATCCGACGAAGCGCATGGATCCCACCATGTCCTCTGCCGAGGGGGAGCCCGACGATTTGCAATTGATCAAAGGGATCGGGCCAAAGCTGGAATCGATCTATAATGATCTCGGCGTCTGGCATTTTGCGCAGATCGCGGACTGGTCGCCGGACGATGTGCGGACCATCGATGCGAAACTGGGAACATTCAAAGGACGCATAGAACGCGATCAGCATGTCGAGCAGGCAAAGCTGCTCGCTGCGGGACGAACCACGGAATATGAGGCGCGGTTCGGAAAACTGGGCCGGCCAACGTGAGGGCAGGACTGCTTCTGATCCTGCCGATGCTGCTGGCCGGCTGCTTCGAACCCGATTCGCGGGTGACGGAGGAGCCGGAAACGAAAACCGTCCCGGCGCCAGAAGCGCCGCCTCCCGATCCGCGCCGCTATATCGGTCGCTGGGCAAAGACGGCTGACCAGTGTGAAAGCGACTGGTGGCGCTTTTGGGCGGACGAGCTGAGGACGAAGACGGCGGGGCTGTTCTGTGAAATTATGCCGCCGGATGCGCGGTTCAGCGATACCGACCTGCGGACCAGCTGCGTGGATGACGGACGCCGCGTGCGCGAAAGCTGGACGATCAGCTATGGCCCTGATGCTGCCAGCATGACGATTACGGGCGAGGACGAGGATGCCGAGCCTGTCGAACTGGTCAAATGCACCTGAAGCCCCGGCTGTACCACTGCAAGGGTGCACGCAGCTTCCGGCCGCTGTGGGCGCTGGAGGAAATGGGGCTGGAATATGAACTGGTCATGGTGCCCTTCCCTCCGCGCATTCATGAGGAAGACTGGCTGCAGATAAATCCGTTCGGCACGATCCCCGCCTTTTTCGACAATGGCGAGGTGATGACCGAATCGGTCGCGATCTGCCATTATCTGGCGGAAAAATACGGGCCGACGTCGCTTGCCGTGGCGCCGCAGGAACGGGATTATGGTCGCTATCTGGACTGGATGTTCCGGTCGGATGCCACGATGACATTTCCGCAGACGATCGCGCTGCGCTACCGCGTGTTTGAACCGGAAAAAGGCCAGCAGCAGGCCGCCGACGATTACGCGCAATGGTTTTTTTCGCGGTTGAAGGCGGCGGGCCGGTTGCTGGACACGCGCGAATTCCTTGCTGCCGACCGCTTTACCATGGCCGATATTGCCTTTGGCTATGCCCTGAAACTGGCGGAAGAGCTGGACCTTGGCGCGTTTCCGGACAATGTTGCCGCCTATTGGCAGGCGCTGAAAGGGCGCGATGCCTATTCGGCGGCACTGGCCGCAGAGCCTGTCGAGGCGCCGACCGCCACCCGTCCCGCCCTTGACTAAGGGCGCCGGGCGGGCGAAGCGCGGGTTTCCGCCTTATTAATGGATAACCGCGCTTGAGCTTTCTCCCTCTCGGCCTTTCGGACGAGCTTCTCTCCGCAGTCGTCGATTCAGGCTACACTGAACCGACCGACATTCAACGCGGGGCGATCCCCCTGATCCTGATGGGGAAGGACGTTGTCGGCGTCGCACAGACCGGCACGGGCAAGACGGCCAGCTTCGTTCTGCCCATGATCGACATTCTGGCACAGGGCCGCAGCCGCGCGCGCATGCCGCGCAGCCTGATCATCGCGCCGACCAGAGAGCTGGCGATGCAGGTGGCCGAGAATTTCGAGAAATACGGCAAGAACCACCGCCTGACCATGGCCCTGCTGATCGGCGGCGTGGGCTTTGCCGAACAGAACAAGCTGCTGGAAAAGGGCGTCGACGTTCTGATCGCGACGCCGGGCCGTCTGCTGGATCAGTTCGAACGCGGCAATATCCTTCTGTCCGGCGTTGACATATTGGTCATAGACGAGGCCGACCGCATGCTCGACATGGGCTTTATCCCCGATGTCGAAAAGATTTGCAGCCTGCTGGGCCGCAATCGCCAGACGCTGCTGTTTTCCGCCACCATGGCGCCGCCCATCAAGAAGCTGGCGGACAAGTTCATGGATTCGCCCAGGCAGATAGAGGTGGCACGCCAGTCTTCTGCCAATGCGAATATCGAACAGGCGCTGGTCGAGGTTTCACCGCGGTCAAAGCGTTCGACGCTGACCAAGATGCTGTCCGCGCCCGACGTCAAATCGGCGATCGTCTTTTGCAATCGCAAGAAGGACATCAAGGATCTGGTCGCGGATCTGAAATCCGCCGGCCTGCGCCCCGGGCAGATCCATGGCGACATGGAACAGCGCGACCGCATGGCGACGATGGAAGCGTTCAAGTCGGACGAGGTCAATATCCTCGTCGCTTCGGACGTGGCCGCACGCGGTCTGGACATTAAAGGCGTAAGCCACGTCTTTAACTATGACGTACCGTTCAATGCAGAGGATTATGTCCATCGTATCGGTCGTACGGGCCGCGCCGGTGCAACGGGCAAGGCATTCACCTTTGCGACCAAATCGGATCACGAACTGGTCCAGGACATTGAAAAGCTGATCAAGACCCGGATTCCGCGGCTGGGCGACACCCCTGTCGAGGATGTTCGCAAGACCGAAGCAGACAAGACAGAAGGCCAGGAGCCCGCAGGCGAAAAGGACGCGGCGCGGGCCCCGCGCGGGCGCAGGACGCGCGGGAAATCGGCGGTGGACAAGAAGCCGGATGCCGCCAGCAAGGCTGAGGCCGTTTCGGACACGCCGAATTCCCACAACGAGCCGGCGGCAGAAGACCGTTCCGGCGCCGATGCAGAATCGGCGCCCCGCCGCCGCCGTCCTGCAGCCGCGAAGGCGCCGCAGCAGGAAAAGCCGAGGGCGCGGGATAGCTCCTCCAGCGCGTCAGAGTCACCGCCGCGCAGGACGCATGAGGACGATGCAGAAGAGGCCACGCTGGCCGACGATGCGTCGCCAGACTGGAACGGGCCGGTGCCGGGGTTCCTCAGCAGGTAAATTGCCGCACGGATAAATGCAGGCGCCAGAGGGCGTCTGCGTCCTGTGCAGTGCGTCGCGATCCGCTGACAGGCGGAACGCGGGGAAGCGTCCGTGCGTTTCGGGGGTCGAGACAGTTCCTTTCGCACGCGGGCTTCTGATGCCCTCGAAGGGACCAGGGGGCGCGGGGCGGGCCGTTCACTGGCAGGCTGATTGATCCACCCGTTGGAGATGGAGCTTTTCGCATGAGCAAGAACATAGAAATTTCACTGTCTGACGGCACCTTGCCTGCCTATCTGGCCGAGCCCGCCGGGCGCGCCGAGGCGGCCATCGTGGTCATTCAGGAAGTCTTTGGCGTGAATGCCGGCATCCGCCGCAAATGCGACGTGCTGGCCGAGTCCGGCTATCTGGCGATAGCGCCCGATCTGTTCTGGCGGGAGGAGCCCGGCATCGAACTCGACCCCGACGTCAAACCGGAAATGGACCGCGCGCTTTCCCTGTTTGGGGAATTCGACATCGACAAGGGCGTTCGCGACATTCAGGCCGCGATATCCGAGGCGCGCAAACTGCTGCGCGACGGCGGCAAGGTCGGCGCCGTTGGCTATTGCGCAGGGGGGCGCCTCGCCTTTCTGACCGCGACCCGCACCAATATCGATGCGTCGGTGTCCTATTACGGTGCCGGGATCGAACAATATCTGAATGAGAAGGACGCAATCGCGCGCCCGCTTATGCTGCATTTTGCCGGCGAGGACACGTTCGTTCCGGGCGAGGCTGTCGCAGAGATTCGCGCCGCGCTCGACGCGCATTCAGATGTCGACATTTATGAATATGAGGGCGTCGGCCATGGCTTCGCCGCTGAATTCGGTAATCGCCGGGACGAAGCGGCAGCCTCCCTTGCCGATGAGCGCACGGCGGCGTTTTTTGCCCGTCATTTGCAATAAGGCCTGAATCGGGTCGCTCCGCTAGGACGCCTCGCGTTTCAGCAGGGCGCGCTTCCGCTCCACACCCCAGCGATAGCCGCTCAACTGGCCGTTTGCACGGACGACGCGGTGACATGGCACCGCTACAGCAAGCGGGTTGGCGGCGCAGGCCGTCGCGACCGCGCGAGCCGCTGATGGCTGTCCTATGAGTTCGGCAATGTCCGAATAGGTCGCGGTCGTTCCGGGGCGGATGCCGCACAGGGCGCGCCACACACGCTCCTGAAAGGCTGTCCCGCGAATATCGAGCGGCAGACCATGTCCCCTCGCCGGAGCATCCACCAGAGCCAGCGCCTTCGTAAGCCACAGGTCGAAATCGGAACCGGGTTCGGCGCGCACAAGACGCGCGGCGGGGAAGCGGGCGCCGAGGTCGGCGATCAAGCTATTCTCGTCGTCGCCCAGCAGAATGGCGCAAATACCGCGTTCCGTGGCGGCGACCAGTACCGATCCCAGCCAGGAATTCGCGGTGCCATGTCGCAAGAGCGTTCCGGGCGCGCCGGAGCGATAGGTCGACGGGCGCATGCCAAGACGTTCCTTCGCACGTTCATAGAATCGGCTGGGGGCGCCGTAGCCGGCGGCATAGAGGCTCTCGCTGATGCCAGCGCCTTGACGCAATTCCCCCGCCATGCGCGCGGCACGGGTCGCGGTGGCATATTGTGCCGGTGTGATGCCCGTTGCCTGCTTGAAAATGCGGTGGAAATGGCTGGTGCTCATCTGGGCGTCCCGCGCCAGAGCATCTAAAGACGGGGCAATGTCATCCGCCTCAATCGCCCTGCACGCGCGTTCGACGATTCTTGCATGTTTCTGCGCGAGCGAGGGGGAGGCCGGGCGGCACCGTTTGCAGGGCCGAAATCCGGCAGCCGCCGCCGCTTCGGCGGTGTCGAAAAACACGATATTGTCCCGCTTTGGCTGGCGCGCCCCACATGAGGGGCGGCAGTAGATGCCCGTAGTCGTGACCGCGAAAAAGAAATGGCCATCGGCCGCCCCTTCGCGATCGCAGACCGCCCGCCAGCGGGCGTCCGCCCCCGCATAATCAGCGGGACGCGGAGTGGATTGGTCCAGATCTGCAGCATGAGCCATCATCATTCTCCGGCGGGTGTCACTGGTCCTCGGATAGAAAAAATCGGCTATGGCCGCGTCCCGCTTCTTGCTTTTGAATTTCGCGCGCGCCCGATCGGGGTGGCTATGACAAAATCCAGCGCTCGAACAGGGCCAGGTCGATATTGCCGCCGCACAGGGGCATGCCGACGCGCTTTCCAGCCAGCATCGCCTTTTCGCCCATCGCGGCTGCCAAAGGCGCGGCGCCTGCCCCCTCCGCCAGATTGTGCGTGTCCGTCCAATAGGCACGCACCGCCGTGGCAATGTCCGCGTCCGTCACGGTGACGATTCGCGCGACGCCCCGCCGGATAATATCCAGCGCATCGGGGTCGGGCGTGCGCACCGCCAGACCATCCGCCTTGGTGTCGGCCGATGACAGTGTGACGACCGCACCCTCCTGCACCGAACGAGCATAGGCGGGCGCGGCGGCACTTTGCACACCGACGATCTCCGTCTTCATACCAAGGAGGTCACGCGCCATCACGGCGCCGCAAATGCCGGAACCGAGACCGATGGGAACGTAGAGCGTGTCGAGATCGCCCGCCGCGCGAAACAGTTCCAGTGCCCAGGTCGCGACGCCCAGAACAAGATCGCGGCCGAAGGAGGGCGCGAACCATAAATCCTTCGCCTCGGCAAGTTCCATGGCGTGCGACCGTGCCGCGTCGAAATCCTCGCCATGTTCCAAAAGGGTCGCGCCGAGCGCCCGCATGGCGGCGTTCTTTTCGCTGCTATTGCCGTGTGGCACTACGATCGTGACCGGAATGCCGAACCTTTTGCCCGCAAAGGCGAGCGACTGGCCATGATTGCCGCGCGTTGCGGAGATCATTCCGCGCGGTGCCAGGTTTTCCTTTGCCAGCCGTTCGGCGTGGATCAGACCGCCCCGCACCTTGAAGGCGCCGGTTGGCGTGTGGTTTTCGTGCTTGGTCCAGACTTCGGTATCCAGACGCTCGCACAGCAGTGGCCAGCAATATTGCGGCGTCGGCGGAAAAATCGCGTGGATCCGCCGCCGTGCATCCTCAAGCTCGGCAAGAGTGAACATGCCGATGGGCCGCACCTACTCGCTTGTTTCGGCGGACAGGATCTTTACTGGTTCCGCCAGCATCTGGCCCCGCATTGCGCCCTCGCCCTCATTGGGGTCGGTGGGGGCGTCGAGCAGGGCGCGGACCATGTCCATCCCCTCTTCCACATGACCGAAGGCGGCAAATCCGGGCTGGCCGTCGCCGGCGTCCAGACTGATCAGATCGCCCACAATGATAAAGAAATCTCCGTCTGCCGTGCCGGGCTCTCCCATCGCCATGGAGACCGTGCCGTCCGTGTGGCTCAGCCCGGTCTGGCTGGTCGGTTCATGCGTGATCGGCGGCAGTATCATCTCGGGGTTGCCGCGCGTTCCGCCCTGCACCAGGCCATATCCTCGGCCCAGATTGCTGGCGCGGTAAAGCGTCATGCCGTTAAAGCGCCCCTCCCGCACATAGCGCAGGAAATTCTTTGCCGTTACAGGCGCGCGCTCCACCTCCACCGCAATGACCAGGGGGCCGTTTTCGGTTTCCAGCGTCACGCGCTCTGTTTCAAAGGCGGGTTCCGGCGCGGGATCGGCGGCGTCTTCGCCCATCGATTCGCCTGGCGGGGCCGCACCGTCCGGCAGGGTCGTGGGCGGTGCGGTTTCGACAGGGTCGAGGGCGGCGGGATCGGTGGGGACCGTTTCGGCCGGCGGTGCCTCCTGCGGGCTGGCAGCTGCGGGGGCAGGCGCAGCCGTGTCATCCTCGACAGGCTGGGCCAGGGCGGGGGCGGCGATGAGAGCCGCGAGCGCAAAAAGACGAATCATGGTGTGGACCATAGCCTTTTCTGCCTGAACACACCATGTGCGGGCGGCATGTACGGTGGTCCGTGCCGCCTTTTCGGCGTTCGCTCGTTAATGCACGGGCAATTCAATTCCGGTTCAACCGGCGTCCGCTATATCGCTATCCAGATTTCAACAGGAGGACCGATGTCCATCATTCGCAACTGTCTTGCTGCGCTGACCGCGCTGATGCTTGCCGTCCCCGCTTCCGCCACGCTGCCGGAACTGACACGGCATTTGGAAGAGACGCGTACGATGACGGCGAATTTCACACAGGTCGCCGCCAGCGGCGCGACCACGAAGGGCCGTGTCTATCTGGCGCGTCCGGGTAAAATTCGCTTTCAGTATGAAAAGGGTATCCCGCTGCTTGTGGTGGCCGACGGCAAGAGCGTGAACGTCATCGATTATGAGGTGAAGCAGGTTCAGCGCTATCCCATCAAATCAACACCGCTGAGCGTTCTGTTGGACCCGGAGGCGGATCTGGCGAAGTTCGCCCGCGTGAAATCATCGACCGCCAATGCGCTGGTCGTCGAGGCGCGTGACCGCGAACACCCGGAATATGGCGTCATCACCATCTATTTCGAGCGGGATAGCGCAGCGCCCGCCGATCTGGCTCTGTCAGGTTGGAACGTGATCGACGCACAGGGCAATACCACGCGGGTCGCACTGTCCGATGTGGAGTTCAATGGCGGCGTTCCAAAGAACGCCTTCCGCTTTAACGACCCGCGTCCTCAGACCCGCCGATGATGCCGCCGCCGGGCCTCTTGTTTCGCAGCCGTTACTGAAGGGGGGCGAAGTGCGTCCTTTTTGGGGCAGGTCGAGGAAGCACCGGATTGTCGGCCGATGACGCCCCCTTTATCTTCGGCGCATCGGGTCCAGCGAGGGCGCTTCGGGATTTTGCCCCCTGTTGCCCGGGGTGTTTGAACCGGATCCGTTTGCGTGACGAGCGCAAGAACGACCCTCGCTCCGTTCTTCGGAAAGGAGTGGGGGTCAATTCTTTTGCGGGCGCCGCGTCGCCGCGTTAGCAGCAGCGGCATGAGCCTTACAAAACTTGTCAGCTGGAATATAAACAGCGTCCGGATTCGCCTGCCCCTCATCGAGCAACTGGTCACGGCGGAACAGCCCGACATCATCTGCCTGCAGGAAACAAAGGTGCGGGATTCGCAATTCCCGCACGAGGCGTTCCACGCGCTGGGCTACACCACGCGCATCCTTCATGGACAGCCGATGCACCACGGCGTTGCGATTCTGTCGCGTGTGCCGCTGGTCGAGGACCGCCGCTATGACTGGCAGGATAATGGCGAGGCGCGCCATATCGGTGTTCGGCTACCGAACGGCATATTGCTGGAAAATGTCTATATCCCCGCAGGGGGCGACATTCCGGACCGTGACGAGAACCCCAAATTCGGTCAGAAGCTGGATTTCTATGAGCGCATGACCCGCTGGTCGGAGGGGTTGCGCGAGCCGACGATCATGATGGGGGACTTCAACATTGCACCGCTGGAATCCGACGTGTGGAGCCACAAGCAATTGTTGAAAGTGGTCAGCCATACGCCCGTCGAGGTGGAAACAATGCAGCGCCTGCGCGATGCCCACGACTGGCAGGATATCGGCCGCCATTTCGTGCCCGCGCCAGAGCGGCTTTATACCTGGTGGAGCTATCGATCGAAGGACTGGACGGTCGGCGATCGCGGTCGGCGGCTGGACCACGTCTGGACGTCGCCGGAAATCCTGCCCAACATCCGGTCTCACCATGTGCTGGAGGCGGCGCGCAGCTGGGACCGGCCCAGCGATCATATCCCCCTGATCACCGAGATCGAGTTGTGAACGCAGACGCATGACCATCGCCGCCGAACGCGCCATTGATGAACTCCGCCGGGGTCGCGCGGTCATCATTGCGGGGGCAGAGGCGCTTGCGATCCTGCCGATCGAGCTGACCGACGCGCAGCGCCTTGCCCTGTTCGAGGGTGAGGTCGTTGCGGAAATCCTGATCACCGACAAGCGCGCGGCACAGCTGGCGCTTGCCAATCAATTGGCGGCGGCGGGCATGCGCGCGGTTCGGATCGCGCGCCCGGAATGGATCGACGCGGCCTCTGCCATGGCGCTGGCCGATCCGACGCTGGATTTATCGACCCCGTTGAAGGGGCCGTTCCAGACCCGGCCCGTTGGCGATACCGACACGGCGCTGGCCGCGCTGCAGGCGGCAAAGCTGGCCGGTCTGCTGCCGGCGCTTCATGTTCGTGCAGCGGCGGAGGGTGACGATTTTCTGCAGGTTTCCATTGCCGACATCATGGCCCACCGGGCGCCAGACACCCTGCGAGAGATTACACGCGCGCGACTGCCGTTGAAGGCCGATCCGAACACGCGCGTTGTGGCCTTTCGCAGCCCCGGCGGACCAGAGCATCTCGCCCTGCTGGTAGGGAGAGGCGCGGACGGCACGGAGACCTCACACGAAAAGGCCCCGCTGACGCGATTGCACAGCGCCTGCCTGACCGGCGACGTTCTTGGCAGTTTGAAGTGCGATTGCGGCGATCAGCTGGTCGCTGCGCTGGACGCTATTGCGGCGGACGGCGGTGGCATCCTGCTTTATTTGCAGCAGGAGGGGCGCGGCATTGGCCTGCTGAACAAATTGCGCGCCTATCGCCTGCAGGATCAGGGTTTCGACACGGTCGATGCGAATCTGCGCCTGGGATTCGAGGTGGACGAGCGCGACTTCGGCATTGCCGCCGCCATGCTCCGCGGCGTCGGTGCCACCCGCATCCGGCTGCTGACCAACAACCCGTCAAAGGTGGACGGGTTGGAACAAGCGGGCATCACCGTCGAAGCACGCGTACCGCTGATCGCCGGCCATGGCGCGCTGAACGCGGACTACCTGGCGACGAAGCGGGACAGGACAGGACACCAGTTCTAGCGGCGATCGGAGCTGTTTCGCAGGTCCGCTGCTGCCTTAGTCGGCGGCTCCGCCGGCCAGATGCGCCACCAGATCGGGCAGGTGGGAAAAGCCCTCTCCGCGCATGCCGGAGGGAACGGCATCGCGGGCGGCCTTTGGCGTCAGGGCGCGGGTAAAGCCCAGTTTGTGGGCTTCCTTCAGCCGTAATTGCAAATGCGCGGCGGGCCGCAATTCCCCGGAAAGGGATAATTCGCCCAGCGCGACGGTATCCAGCGGCACGGCATTTTCCGTCAGCGCGCTGACCAGCGCCGCCGCCACCGCGACATCTGCTGCAGGGTCCGATACGCGAAGGCCGCCCGCGATGTTCAAATAGACCTCGGCATTGGCAAAGCTCATGCCGCAGCGCGCCTCAAGCACCGCCAGGATCATCGCCAGTCGCCCGGAATCCCAGCCAACAACGGCGCGGCGCGGCGTCGCGCCAGAGGCGAGGCGGACCACCAGCGCCTGTATCTCCACCATGACGGGCCGTGTCCCCTCCAACGCCGGAAACACGACGCTGCCCGCCACCGGCCGTTCGCGTTGCGTCAGGAACAGGCTGGAGGGGTTTGACACTTCCGTCAGTCCGGCGGTTTCCATGGCGAAGACGCCGATTTCATCGGTGCCGCCAAAGCGGTTCTTCACCGCGCGCAGGATACGATATTGATGGGAACGCTCGCCTTCGAAATAGAGCACGGTGTCGACCATATGTTCTAGGACGCGCGGGCCGGCGATACTGCCATCCTTCGTCACATGACCCACCAGCACCAGCGCGGTGCCGGTCTGCTTGGCGAAGCGGATCAGTTCCTGCGCAGCGGCGCGAACCTGGCTGACCGTGCCGGGCGCACCCTCCAATATGTCGGAATGCATGGTCTGAATTGAATCGATCACCAGAAGAGCGGGAGGCGCGCCGTCCGTCAGCGTCGTCAATATATCCCGCACCGATGTGGCGCTGGCCAGCTCGACGGGCGCATCGCCCAGCCCCAGCCGCCGCGCGCGCAGGCGAACCTGGTCCGCCGCCTCCTCACCGGAAATATAGACGATCCGATGACCTGCTGTCGCCAGGCGGCCCGCCACCTGCAGTAACAGGGTCGATTTGCCGATGCCCGGATCGCCGCCGATCAGGATGGCCGATCCGGGCACGATACCGCCGCCCAGCGTGCGATCCATTTCTGCAATGCCCGTACTCGTGCGCGGGGGCAGCGGCGTATCGGCATCCAGCGTTTCCAACGCGATGCGCGTCCCGCCCCGTTGCAGCGAATGTTTTGCGCTGAAGGGCGTTACCACTGCGCCTGCATCCTCGATCAGGGAGTTCCACTCGGCGCAGTCGGGACACTGCCCCTGCCATTTCGTCTGGACGGCGCCACATGCCTGGCAGCTATATCGTTTCTGGGGCTTTGCCATGACGTATGCGATAGCAGAACAATAAGGGAACGGGAAGGGGCGGTGGGTGGTGGCTTACCTGCGTGCCTCAGCCGACCCACTCGGCGCCCATGCTCCCTGCCTATGCGGCCCGCGAAAAGGCGGGTAAACTTCCTGAATGGCCGCTTCCTCCGAAATTCTGACGACCATCGCGCCGGCCATATCGCTGCTGGGCTTGGGCATCGGCGCGGCGCTGGCGTCCAAGGTTCTGCGGCTTAGCCCCATTGTCGGTTATATCGTGCTTGGCCTGGCCTTGGGCGCATTCGGCTATGCCGACCGGTTCGAGGGGCCAGTCGTCGAGGCGCTGGCAGAGGCGGGGGTCATGTTCCTGCTGTTCAATCTGGGACTGCATTTCAGCCTGACGCGCATTCGCGAGGAGGCGGGCAATATATTCGGGTTCGGCGCCCTGCAGATGACGGTCGCCAGCGCCGGGTTCGGTGTGGCTGCATGGCTGCTCGGTCAATCGGTAACGGCCTCCATCATCATCGGCGCGGCGCTGGGCCTTTCATCGACCGCCGTGGTCATCGGCCTGATTCAGCAGCGTGGGCAGGCCGATTGTCCGGTGGGGCGCGCGGCGCAGTCGATCCTGATTTTTCAGGATATTGCCGCCATTGCCCTGCTGATCGCCGCGACCGCCCTGGCGGCGGGTTCCGGCTCTCTTGCCGGTGATCTGGGATGGGCGGCGCTGAAGGCTGTCGCCGCCTTTGGGGTTGCCGTCATCTTCTCCCGCTATCTGACGGCGCCGCTGTTCCGGCTGATCGCCAATGCCCGGTCGAACGAGGTATTCACCGCAACGGCGCTGTTTCTCGCGCTGGCGGCAGGCTGGGCGACAGGGGCCATCGGCCTGTCGCTGACGCTAGGCGCGTTTCTGGGCGGGGTGGCCATCGCGGAGTCGCGCTACCGCGTTCTCGTTCAGGCCGAGATAGAGGCATTTCGCGGTCTCTTCCTGGGCTTCTTCTTCATGACGGTTGGCTTGTCGCTGAACCCGGCATTGCTGGCAGAGCGCTGGCCGCAGGTGCTGGGCATTGCCGCCGCCTTGATCGCCATGAAATGCGCCCTGAACGTCGCCGCGGCGCTGGCCAATCGCTGGTCGGTGCCGGGATCGGTTCAACTGGGCTTCCTGCTGGGACAGGGATCGGAATTCGCTCTGGTGGTCTTCTCGCTGCCTGCTGTCGCCGTGCTGATCGGGACGGATGTCGTCGCCATGCTGGTCGCCGCCATCGCCATCAGCCTGGCCGCGACGCCTGCAATTTCGGATGTTGGGCGGACATTGGCCGGCAGGCTGCGGCGAGGACCGCCCGACAGCAAGATTGCGGGCGACGATGCCCCCGTCATCATCGTCGGCATGGGGCCTAAGGGCCGCGCGCTCGCAGATGCGCTGGCACAGCGGGACGTGGGGCATGTGGCGCTGGAATTCGACGACCGCCTGTTCGAAACGGCGGTTGCGGATGGCTATGACGTGCACTTCGCCAGTCCGGCGGACCCGCGCAGCTGGCAGCCCCTTTCGATGGGCGATCGGCAGGTTATCGTGCTGACACGGTTGGATTACGAGGCGGCGCGCGACCTGCACCCCATCGTGGAGGAATATTTGCCCGGCCTGACGCGTATTGCCGCCATGGTGGATGGCGAGGATGGTGCCCGGTATGGTGCCGTCGGGATGCAGGCCGTCGATGCACATGGGGAAGAGGGCGATCGCCGCCTCCTCGTTCATGTATTGCGATCGCTGGGGATGGAAGATGAGGTGCCGCCGCAGGAAACTGCGGGCGTTGCCATCGCGGCCTAGCTAGAGCCGGTTGCCCTGGCCGTCGATCAGCACTTCGCGGCGACCGACATGGTCGGCGGCACTGACGATGCCCATTTCCTCCATCTGGTCGATCAGGCGTGCTGCCTTATTATAGCCGATGCGCAGGTGTCGTTGCACATGGCTGGTGGATGCCTTCTGCGTATCCTGCACCACCTTGATCGCCTGCCGCAGCAGCGCCGCGTCGGGGTCGTCGTCCTCGCCGCCCATCAGGTCGGGCGTGGGCAGCGGTATGCCATATTGGTCCAGCTGCGGCGGCGGCTCCTCCGTCACGGCGTCGACATAATCGGGCGACCCCTGCGTGCGCCAATGATCGGCGACGCGCTCCACCTCTTCGTCCGATACGAACGGGCCGTGCACGCGGGTCAGGAATTTGCCGCCGTTCATGAACAGCATGTCGCCCTTGCCCAGCAGCTGTTCGGCGCCCTGTTCACCCAGGATTGTGCGGCTGTCGATTTTTGACGTAACGGAAAAGCTGATACGGGTGGGCAGATTGGCCTTGATGACGCCGGTGATGACGTCGACGGAGGGGCGCTGCGTCGCCATGATCAGGTGGATGCCCGCCGCGCGCGCCTTCTGCGCCAGACGCTGGATCAGGAATTCCACTTCCTTGCCGGCCGTCATCATCAGGTCGGCCAGTTCGTCGACGATAACGACGATCAGCGGCAGGGGATCATATTCCAGCGCTTCCGTCTCATAGATGGGCTGGCCGGAATCAGGGTCGTAGCCGGTGTGAACGCGGCGTTCGAATGGTTTTCCGGACGCCTTCGCCTCTGTCACCTTGTCGTTGAAGGCCGCCAGCGACCGCACATTGACGCTGGCCATCATGCGATAGCGTTCCTCCATCTGTTCCACCGCCCATTTCAGGGCGCGGACGGCCTTCGATGGCTCCGTGACGACGGGGGACAGAAGGTGGGGGATGCCGTCATAGACGCTCAGCTCCAGCATCTTTGGATCGATCATGATCATGCGGCACTTGTCCGGCTCCAGCCGGTACAGCAGCGACAGGATCATCGCGTTCAGGCCCACGGACTTGCCCGATCCGGTTGTGCCCGCGATCAGCAAATGGGGCATAGGGGCAAGGTCGGTCACGACGGGCAGGCCGGCAATGTCCTTGCCCAGGACCAGCGGCAGCGCGCCCTTTGCCCGGTCGAACGTCGCGTCGGACAGCAGTTCCGACAGCACCACCGTCTCCCGGTCGCGATTCGGCAATTCGATACCGATGACGTTGCGACCTGGCACCACGGCGACGCGTGCCGACACGGCAGACATCGAGCGGGCAATGTCGTCTGCCAGACCGATGACGCGGCTGGATTTGATGCCGGGGGCGGGTTCCAGCTCGTACATGGTCACGACCGGGCCGGGCCTTACCTCGACGATTTCGCCCTTAACGCCGAAATCATCGAGCACGGTTTCCAGAAGGCGCGCATTCTGTTCCAGCGCCGCCTCGTCGATCCTGGTGCCCTTGGTCGGCGGGGCGGCGGCAAGCAGCGACAGCGGCGGCAGTTGTGCACGGTCGCCGAGGGCGAGGCCGGACTGACGTTCTCGCGCGGCGCGCTTCGACGGCTTCGTCGGCGCCTCGGCCATCTTGACCGGACGCTTCGGCGTGGCGGGAGCGGGCCGGTCTGGTACGTCCGCGTCGGGTTCTGCGCTCATCTCCGGCTCGGCGGTGCGGCGCGGCCTTGCCATGCGCTGATCCGCCTCAACATCATCGGCGCGCGAAAGGCGGGCGGCGATCCAGCCGCGCGGCAAGGCAAGCCCCTTCATCGTCAGGAACAGCACCACTACGCCCAGGATCGCCGCCAGCGCATAATTGGTGGCAGTGGCCGAAATCTCAGGCGGCAGAACGTCACCAATCGCACCGGTGGCAAGAGCGCCCAATTGTCCAACCAGACCGCCCGGACCCGCAGGCGGTCCCAGCAGCGGCAGCGTACCCAGCGCCAGCGCGCCGAGCAGGATCGCCAGAAAGGTCAGTGTGGTGCGCCAGCCCGGATTCGGCTGCTGCCTTCCCATTGCCAGCCGCAAACCGGCAGTGATGGTCAGCGGGATCATCAGCGCGGCGGCATAGCCGAACAATTGCAGCACCATGTCGGAATAAAGCGCGCCGCCGCTACCCATCCAGTTTTCCGGCGCTGCGATTGTCGCACGGTTCAGTGATGGGTCGGCGGGCGAATAGCTGATCAGGGACAGGATCATGGCGACGCCGAGGAGGGCGAGCAGGATGCCGAGCAGCTGCCGGACTGCGCGGGCGGCTGCGACCTTCACGGCGACAGGGATCAGGCCCGTCGGCGCCGCCTGTTTCTTTGCCATTGCCCGTGTCATGCGGTCGCATTTCGCAGAACGGGGAGGCTGCGCCAAGAACGAATAGGGAATCCGCAGATAAAAAAGCGGCCGGGGCTCTTTTGGAGCCACCGGCCGCAGTCATATCGGATTCCTTGGGGAGGATCGATCCGAGCGAGCAAGAGAGCGGGACCCCCCGCCTTCTCAAGCCGATACTATACAAACCATGTGCCAGTTTTAGCATCTAAAGTATTATCAGTTACTTAAAGAGCACGCGCCTCTTCGAAGTAATCATGTCATGCCTAATTCGTAGGCAAATGGAGGTTACTGCCTCAGGTTTTTGCAGTCTTTGGCGCGCTGCGAAGGCGACCTGCGGCAAGCTGCGGCTTCCACGCCCGGCCCGGTCCGCATAAGGAGGGAGCATGGAAACCCACAGCGATGCCATCATAATCGGCGGCGGTCTTGTCGGAATGGTCACGGCCCTTGCGCTGTCGGCCTTCGGGGTACGCACCACGGTCATAGATGCTGCCGATCTGGAAAAGACCGTCAGCCCGGACTTCGACGGCAGGGCGACCGCGATCGCCAGTGCATCCTGGCGCATGTTTGGCGCCCTCGGTCTGGCGGATCGGCTGCAGGGCCTCGACTGTCCCATCAACGAAATTCGCGTGACTGAGGGGCTGCGGCCGCAGCATCTACACTTCGACGGACGCGCGGGTGGCCAGGACGGCGGCGAAGCGGAAGGCGAGCCGCTGGGCCACATGGTGGAAAACCGTCATCTGCGCCGCGCGCTGATCGATGGCGGGCGTCAGGACGCATTGATTGATGTGCGCGCACCCGCCAAGGTTGCGCGGATAGAACGCGGCGAACATGGCGTGTGTGTCACCCTGGCTGACGGCGACACAATCCGCGCGCCCCTGATCATCGGTGCGGACGGGCGCCGGTCGAAACTGCGTGAAGATGCCGGTATTCGTGTTGCGCGGTGGCAGTACCGGCAAACGGCGATCGTCGGCATGATCGACCATGAGCTGCCGCATAATCATGTGGCATTTGAACTATTCTATCCGTCTGGCCCGTTCGCGATTCTGCCGATGCTTGATGGTGAGGGCCAGGATCTGCCGCACCGTTCGGCCATCGTCTGGACCGTCGAAGGCAAGCATGCGTCCGCTTATCTGGACCTGCCGCCGCGCGCCCTGCTGGCGGAAATGGACAAGCGCATAGGCGGCTTTCTCGGAGAGTTGCGGCTGGCGGCGGAGCCGTCATCCTACCCGCTGGGATTTCACCATGCCGCATCCTATACGGCGCACCGGCTGGCCCTGGTGGGCGACGCCGCACATGGTATTCATCCAATTGCGGGACAGGGCCTCAACATGGGCCTGCGCGATGCAGCGGCGATTGGCGAAGTTTTGGGTGAGGCAAAGCGCCTCGGCCTCGATCTGGGCGAAGAGGAAGTCATTTCCCGCTATTCGCGCTGGCGCGGCCTCGACAATCTGGCGGTCGCGGCAAGTACCGACATATTGAACCGCCTTTTCGGTCTCGCCCCGCGACCAATGCAGCGTCTGCGCGCCATCGGGCTGGGGACCGTCGAACGTGTCGCGCCGTTAAAGTCGTTCTTCATGACCGAAGCACGGGGCGCCTCTGGCGATCTGCCGCAATTATTGCGCGGCGACCGTCCCTGAAAGGGACGGGCGATTGCAGGCAGGCATTTTAACCGAGCGCTTCTAGCCGAGGGCTTTTTTCAGGGCCTCTTGCAACTGGTCTTCATCTACCGGCTTTTGCAATACGCCGACATTGGCGAACCGCTTCGTCAGGTCGCTTCCCTCGCCATAGCCGGTCGAAAACAGAAACGGCACCTTTCGCTCGGTCAAGGCTTCCGCCACCGGCTCGCTGGTACCGGACCCCAAATTCACGTCCAGCATGGCAAAGCGAAGTTTGTGTTTCTCCAGGGACTTCAATGCCTCTTCGACGGTTGCGGCGATGTGGACACGCTCCGCCCCCATCCGCTCAAGGGCGTTCTCGACGTCCATTGCGATGATCATATTGTCTTCCAGCAACAGAACGTCGCCAGACAAGGGCGGATGCATATCTTCCTCCTGCGGCGCGGGGGCCGGTTTGGCAGCAATGCGCGTCATGCCGTCGATCTGATCGCCGGGGATGACGAAACGGGCGCGCAGGCCCGACACGTCATAGCGGATGTCTGCCTCCCCCTTCAACTCGAAGGGGACGGAACGTTCTATGATCGTCGTTCCGAAACCGCGCCGGGTCGGTGCAGTGACGGGCGGACCGCCGCGTTCCTGCCAGTTCACGATCAGCGCCTCTTCCTCGTCGCGGGACAGAGTTATTTCCACCGAGCCCCTGCTATCGGCCAAGCCGCCATATTTGGCGCTGTTGGTCAGAAGTTCGTGGATCACGAGCGACATTGTGGTGAACGCCTGAGGCTTCAGCAGGATATCGGGACCGGAAATGCGCACCCGGTCGGCCTTTTCGGACAAATAGGCCGCCGCTTCGGTACGGATCAGTTCCGACAGGCTGGCGGGTGCCCATTGTTTCTTTGTAATGAGATCGTGGGCGCGGGCCAGCGCGTGGACCCGGCCGCCGATCTTTGCGGTGAAACCCTCGACATTGTCGCCCTCTGACCGCGACTGGGATATCAGGCCGCGAATCAGTGTCAGTATGTTGCGAACCCGGTGGTTCAACTCAGCGATCAGCAATTCCTGCCGCTCAGACGCCTGCTTCGCCACTCCCGCCGCGCGGTCGGTCATCTTCAGGACAACCTCCAGCAGGGTAATCCGCAGCCATTCGGAGGCGCGGATCTGCTGCGGCGTCCAGGGACGGGAACGGCCGTGCACCTCCTGTTTCCATTCGGTGAAGGAATTGCGCGGCCGTAGCTGGCCACCGCCTTCGCCCACTTCCACCGGCTTGTCAGGGTTGCCGCTCCAGGTGACAGTGTGGGCATATTCCTTGCGGAAACAGACGATATGGTCGCGCGGCTTGCGCGAAACCGGTATGGCCAGCAGCCCGGCAACGTCCGCTTCAATCGAGGCGGCGGCCGGATAGACCTCCTGCAGCCGGTCGGTCGTATAGATCTTGCTGGCGGCGGCGGTATTCAGAAAGCGGGCCAGCGGCTCGAATTCCTCGCGCGAGGGGACGGTGCCGCGCGTCTGGTACTCGCCATCGATCCACGCCGCCATGCCGTCGCATTCGCTGACGTCGCACAGGGCCTCTGCGATGGTGTCGAAATTATCCTGCAGCGTTTCGCCGCCTGCCAGCTGCGCCATCAGCCGGTCGTGCAGGTCGCGGGCCACGCTGTCATGGTCGCGCTGAGACGCAGCTTCCTTTTCCCCCAGAACGAAGGCGAACAGCTGCCCGAACAGCTCAGCCGCGCTTCTGACGTCATAGTTCAGGACGCGGGGCGACTCATGGTGACAGGCGAAGAGGCCCCACAATTTCCCCTCCCGAATGATCGAGACGGACATGGATGCGCCAACGCCCATGTTGCGCAGATATTCCAGATGGATCGGGCTGACCGCGCGCGTCGCCGACATTGTCAGGTCGAGGGCTTTGCCGTCTGGCCCCTGCTGCGGCAGGATCGGCACCGGCGTCGCATCGACATCGCTGATGATCCGCAGGGTGCTGCGCAGGTACATGCGGCGCGCCTGTTTCGGAATGTCGGTGGAGGGGAAAGCAAGCCCGAAGAAACGCTCCATATGCGCTTCTCCCGCCTCTGCAATGACGGTGCCGTGGCCTTCGCCATCGTCCGACAGGCGATAGACCATGACACGGTCGAATCCGGTCAGCAGCTTCATCTGCCGTGCTGCTCGATCGGTCAGTTCCTGTACCGTCGTCGCGCGCGACAGGCGATCCACCATCGCACGGACGCTGGCGGCATATTCGCCCGGCGCGCCGCCACCGTGGCGTTCAGCCTCCAGGATGAAGTCGCCGCCCGCGACATGCAGCGCGAAGTCGAACAGTTCCCCGCCCTCGACGACGGGAAGGCCGAACAGGCGTTCTACCGCATCCGGATCGATCAGCATGCGCATGCGCCGCCGCAACGCCTCGTTCAGGGGCTTGCCCAGCAGCTGGTCCAGCGGCGTGCCGATCAGCTCCTCTGCAGCAACACCGTAGACCTCCGCGACATTGGCGCTGGCGCGGGTAACGATCCAGTCTGTGGTGAAGGCGATCAGTGTTCCGAAAGGCTGGACATGCCCCAGAAACTGTATTTCCTCCCGCTCGCAGTTCGTCAGGTCGACGGGTGCGCCGCGGCTCGGCATATCCATTGGTACAAAACCCTAAACAATATGGGCGGCTGCCTGAGCGGCGGCCGCGAAGGTCACGAACGTCGCGCGGGCCCCGGCAAGACAGGCTGGCCTGTCCGCCACGCGAAGCTGATCCAGCGCGTTCAAGACTTTTTGGCCATGAAGATCAAGCGATTGCGCCTTAATGTAGGTTAAGGATTCATTCGTTTCCGGCGTACCGTTTCGGGCGACATGTTTGCGAATCACTCGATTGCCCATGCGCGAACCCGCCAGAACATAAACTGGCCCAACAGGATCGCTCGCGGCAACGGGATCAAGCCGTATGGCTGGGCGAGCGTGGCCCAAGGCGGCCAGGTCGGCCAGTATCATTTCGCTCGCGGGCGGTAACGACGGCAAGCCCTTCGGCCAGTCCATGCCACCTAGCGCCGCCTCCACCGCCTCGATCGCCAACAGATGCGCAGTCAGAAAACCCGCCAGTCCGTTCGCGGTCGTCACATCGAAGGGGGCCAAGACCGCTTCCGTATTGTCATGATCGGCGCGGGTGCCTGCGCGCAGATAGGCGCGGAGAGACTCCGGGTTCTGTGCGGAGGCCATCCCTCAGTCCTCGATCTCGCGTGCTTCCTCGATCAACATGATCGGGATGCCGTCGCGGATCGGGTAGGCGAGACCCGCCGATTTGCTGATCAGCTCTTGCGCTTCCCGGTCGTAGCTCAACGGCTGCTTGGTCAGCGGACAGACCAGAACCTCCAGCACGCGCGGGTCGACTTCCACCTTTTCACCCCAGCCGGACATCAGTGCACCCCTCGGCTGCCGGGGGCCAGCGAATCGCCGGCAAAGCGCATCAGCGCCTCCAGCGTGGCGGCCCGGCGGGGCAGGTCTTCCGCCTCCAACAGGGCCTGTTTTTCCGCCGTGTCGAAGGGGCACACAGCGGACAGTGTGTTGACCAGGCTTTCATCGTCGGCCTGGTGGATCGATTCCCAATCGGCGGACAAATCCTCTGCATCCAGATAGGCGCGCAGCACTTCCTCCAGGCTTTGCCGGCTGGTCGCATCCAGGACGGTCGGCTGCCGGAAATCATCCAGGAAGTCGGAATAATCCGCCTCTATCTGCCGATAGGCGGTGGTGGCGCTCAATTCCTGCATTGTGCGGAACCGCGTCAGGCCCGCCAGCACGATCATAAAGCGGCCGTCATCGGTTTCGGTAAACTGGTTGATTCGGCCCAGGCCCCCGATGCCATATAATTGCTCACCGTCGCGCCGTTGCACCATGCCGATCAGTCGCTCGCCTGCCATGGCGTCGCGGACCATATCCAGATAGCGCGGCTCAAAAATATTGAGGGGCAGGGTTCCACGCGGCAGCATCAGCGCACCATCCAGGGGAAAGATCGGAATGCGCCGGGGCAGGCCGTCTGCGGAAATGCTGCTCGTCAACCGGTGTCCCTCTCTTATGAAAACAGAATGGCCGACAGCTTTCTTCTGGCTGCCATGACCCATGGACTACCAACGCCCGAGGCTTCGAACAGTTCTAGCAGCTTCGTTTTTGCCGCACCTTCGCCGTGCGTACGGTCGCGGCGGATAGACTCCAGATACTGCTCGGCGGCCTCTTCGCCGCGTCCGGAACCGGCCAGCGCCTCTGCATAATCGATACGGGCGTCATGATCGTCCGGACGCTCCTCGACCACGTCCGCCAGCGCCTTCAGCTCCGATTCGTCGACCGCATTCTCGCCCAGCGCCAGCGCGGCGCGTGCCTGAACGACCTCTGCGGTGGTCGATGTTTCCGGCACACGCGCCAGCAGCGCCTTGGCCTGCTCCTCGTCGCCCAGCGCGATCAGCGACACGGCCGCGCCGCCCAGGATCTCCTCGTCCTCGGGTGCCTGCCCGATCAGCTGCGACAGGATTTCCAGCGATTCGCGGTGCTGTCCGGCCGTCGCCAGTTCCTTTGCGCGGGCCTTCATCTCGGCCAGTTGGTCATTGGCGTCCGGCTCTCCTTCGGCGCCCAGCTTCGGCAGAATTTCGTCCAGGAACTTCGTCAACTGCGTTTCCGATCGCACCTGCGACAGGTCGGCAAGCGGCTGCCCCTTGTGAATCGCATAAATAGTGGGGACGGATTGAACCCGGAACTGCGCCGCGATGGCGGGCTGCTGATCGACATCGATCTTCACCAGCGTCACGCCCTTTGCGGCATAATCGCCGGCCACCTTGTCCAGAATCGGGCCCACCTGCTTGCACGGACCGCACCATTCGGCGTGGAAATCCAGAATCACCAGTCCTGTCATGGACGGCTGGATCACGTCGCGCTCAAAGGCCTCGATCTGTGCGCGGTCGCCTTCGGGGGTCATCAGCGTGGCCAAGGGAACGTCTCCTGAGTCTGGTATGTGACAGCGGGGACTATATGGGCGTGCAGTCGTGAATCGCAAAGGGCTTGCGGTCCGGCGAATCCCCGGTTATCAGCGCCGCTCCCCGGAAGAGGCTCTGCCCCTTCCTCCTACGACTTGTTGAGCGGGCGTAGCTCAGGGGTAGAGCACAACCTTGCCAAGGTTGGGGTCGGGCGTTCGAATCGCCTCGCCCGCTCCATTTTTCTTTAGAAAATTGAACCGCTTAAGCGGATCGCAAGTTGGCGAATTCTGCTTCCCCGCTCTGTCGGTTGCTCCGGGGAAGCGCGGGGGAAGCACAAATCGGAGTTTCGTGGCGCACTCTGGCGTTTGCATTGCGACACACTGAACCTCCCGATTCCAAGGTGCAAGGATTGGTTTGGCGTGTGTCCAGCTTGGAGTGCGATCAGTGAAGGTGTCCAATCTGATTGCCCAATTCGCTTGTAATTTGAAGCGGCGGAATTTGGGCCGTTTCCGGAATGTCGGCTGTGAAGCTCCGGACAGGGCAAAGCTGACGGTCCGTTGGGTTTCTGCCTCGGCCAGTAGCCTCTCTTATTTTACACCAGACATGCCCCGCCACATTGCCGGCAAAATTCGCCGGTCATTTGTGCGGCGTCGATGCGATTTACACGGATGCCCTTCTGCAATATCCAGCAGTATATGAGCAAACGCGACCCTAACCTTGTCACTTCCGGCCTATCGGGTAGCCAATCGAAAGATGGGGTTTCTGTCGAGGTGAACATTTTTCGTCTGGAGGACGAAGGTCAATGGACCCTCGAAGTCGTCAATGAGAAGGGTACCTCGATCGTTTGGGATGACCAGTTCGCAGATGATGACGCGGCATTCAGGGCGTTCGAGCAGGTAGTCGCTGATGAAGGTATGGCGACCTTTCTTGATAGCGCCAATGTCATCCCATTTCCCGGCCAGTGAAAGTGACCAGAATTCCCGTGAACCAATCCGACGTATGAATCGTCTGACCGGCTTGGTTTCGGGCGCCGGTAGTTTAGCTGCCATATCGTGGCGAGTTCTGGGCCGCTTCGAGACAGTCTGGTTTCGGGAGCTTTCCTAAGAAAACGGACAATCCGGTCGCGATTCAAATCGCGGCGCCGTGTCCCATCCACATCGCATTCAAAGACAAGCCCACCAGCTAGCGACATAACTCACGTTCCCTGCCATTTCGAAGACAATGCCTGTCGCAATGAGGTGCAAGCGATCGCTGCCTTACTGATTTTTATCGGAATGGTTGCGCCTATCCGGTTTCGGCCTGTGCGTTACGGGCAGCAGCAATCGCCGCTGCAAGCTCTTTTGCTGGACCCACTCCCCAGTAGTGGAGGAAGTAAAACATCGGTTCACCGCCGATCATGTGGTTATGCAATGCTACGATATGGATATCCCGCTCGCGCAGTGCGCGGAGCACGGGCTGGACTTCGTCCTCGGTCATGATGAAGTCACCATCCACGGCGGCAAGGTCGTTGGTGCCCGAGAACGCCGCCCAGGTCGTAAGCCCCATCGAACCACCGATCTCAACGCCGTGCATGCGGCCTTGGCGAGCGAAGGTGTATTTCACGACACCATCGGCGATGCTTGGCTCGGTGCCCAAGATTTCGCTCAGCGCCAGGGCTTCGATCGTGCCGTTTGCATCCGGCGTCATGCCACCGAAACTGCGCTGCGGCGTCGGCGAGGCGGCGCGCACTTCCTTGATGGCATCCCAGACGGCTTTTACACCCGCTGCCATCTTGGCGGTTTCCCCATGCCCGCCGATATGCATAAAATAGACCGGCGGATCGTCGAATATGAAATGATTGTGCAGCGCGGTGACGGTCAACCCGTTGGCGAGGGCAGCGTCCATCGCGGCTGTTATCTCATCCTCGAATACGACCGTGTCGCCCATGACCATCACTCCGCCATCGACGGGTTTGAAGGCAGCCCATGAGCCGAGACCTGCCGGGGGATCGAGGCGCATGCCGTCGACCATCACCGGCACGTCGGCGCGCGTCCAACCGATGCGTGCGACCCCATCGTCGGTCATGGTGACCTCCGAGTGCGATGCCTCGAAAATCAGTGCCTCGAGATTGCCGAGATTATCCTGCGCGTGAAGAGCCGCCGACATCGCTGATAGCGATAGAGCCAAGCCGCCGACGAACAATGTTCTGCGTAATTGCTTCATCTTAGTTCTCCTTGGATGTGATTTCAGGTGCCAGCCATCATTGCGAGGTAATACAGCGACCCAATGAGTGCGCTCACGAAGAGAACGAGCAACATCCCGATCTTGAAGCGCAGCATGGCGATCAGGGCCGCAGCGGCAATGACGACGGAGGCGACGTCGATCGTGGCGAAGTCCGGCACGAGCAGGCGTGCGCCGTAACCTCGAACCTCGTCAAGCCGTGCGAAGGCAACGTGCAGCGCAAACCAGATGGCAAGGTTTAGGATCACACCGACGACTGCTGCCGTCACCGCCGAAAGCGCCGCTGTCAGAAGCTTCACGCCGCGCAGTTTTTCGATAAATGGCGCACCAAGGAAAATCCATAGGAAGCACGGCACGAACGTGACCCACGTGACGATGACCGAAGCCGCGATGCCCGAAGCCACCGGGCCTAACATGTCTGCTTCGCGATATCCCCCCATGAACCCCACGAATTGGACGACCTGGATCAGTGGACCCGGCGTGGTCTCCGCCATGCCCAACCCATCGAGCATTTCACCGGGGGCAAGCCAGCCATGCGTCTGCACGGCTTCCTGCGCCATATAGGCCAGCACGGCATACGCGCCCCCGAATGTCACGACCGCGAGCTTGGAGAAGAAAACCGCCAGTTCCGTGAACACGTGATTTGGGCCAACAAGAAGGATCAGCGCAATTATGGGAGCTGCCCAGATGCTGCCCCAGATCAAGGCCGTGCGGACTGCTCCGCGCCATGTAGGCTGCGCTTTCGCCATACCGCCTGTATGAAGCACGGCTTCCGGCTCGCTCTCCCCGTCCTCGGTCGTTTCACGGGCGCGAATGACCAGAAACCGTGCAGGATCGAAATGCCCTCCAAGAAAACCGACCAACGCGGCGGCCGCGATAATCAGCGGGAAAGGTGCATCGAATGCGAATATCGCCACGAAGGCTGCGGCGGCAATCAGATACATGGGCCAAGTTTTCAATGCCCTTTTCCCGATGCGCAGCAGGGCCTCGATGACTATGGCGAGCACCGCCGCCTTAATGCCGAAGAAAATCGCCTGGACGAAGCTGGCCTCCTGAAAACTGGCATAGAGCACGCTAAGCGCCATAATGCTGAGGAAGCCGGGAAGGACGAACAGGCATCCTGCGACGAGGCCACCGCGAACGCCGTGGAGCAACCAGCCAATATAGGTGGCAAGCTGCATGGCTTCCGGTCCGGGCAGGAGCATGCAGTAATTGAGCGCATGCAGGAACCGGTTCTCCCCGATCCAGCGCTTTTCATCGACTAGAATGCGGTGCATCACCGCGATCTGGCCCGCTGGTCCACCAAAGCTCAACACGGCCACGCGCGCCCAGACACGCACCCCTTCGGAAAACGGGATCGGAGTTTGTTCTACGGAACCTGAATTAGCGGGAGAATTCATCAACGCGTCCTTCGCACACAGCTCATCGAGCCGGACTTGGGCGCATTGCCTTACCGGGCGCCGGAATAAGTGCCCGAAGTCAAACTGCTAGATCATTGATCTGGTGTTGTCAAAAGCCTTACGCGAACAGTCTGCCTTGC
>DFLT01000015.1 GCA_002375465.1 Alphaproteobacteria bacterium UBA3612
CATTTCAGGGGAGCACGTCAGGTGTTCTAAGCTTGTCGGCAAAGAGCGGCACGAGCTTTCCCGATGCGATGTCCGCATCGATCATGTAATCGGAAAATTGCGCCAAGCCGCACCCCGCAAGGACCAGCGCGCGCACTGCTTCGCCGTTATCTGCATGCAACGCAGGAGGGATGCGGATCGGGCTCGAGTGCCCCTCGAACCACCAGTCGTTCAGGCGTACCGGGTTTCTGAAGGCGACCTGCTTGAATCTGTTCAGGTCGGCGATTTCGTTGGGCATGCCCACGTCTTCCAGCAGCGAGGGCGCCCCCACGAGCCGCCAGGAAGACTTGCCCAATCTGCGAAACAGGAAGGACGAATCCTCAAGCTGGCCGAAGCGGATGGCAACATCGGCATGGGCGGAGATCAGATCCACCAGCGTATCGGTCATCGACAGCTTGACCGTCACTTCGGGGTAAGCTGCGCAGAACGCGTGGATGCGCGGCGCAAGGACATGCAAGATGAAGGGCACCGGCGCATTCACATTGATGACACCCGCCGGATGCCCTCGGGTCGAACCAAGGTCCGCGAAGACTTCGGCACTTTCGACGAGGTCACGTGCGCGCGCCAGGGTCTTGGCACCTTCTTCTGTCAGGCCAAGCTGACGGGTTGTCCGCCGAAAAACATCGAAGCCCAGTCTGTTTTCCAGCTTTGCAACCATCCGGCTCAGGGAAGACGGGGCTAATCCCAGGCGACGAGCGGCCTCCGCAAAGCTGCCATCCTCGGCAACGGCGATGAAGGAAGCGACCTCTTTCAGGTCGGGCAATTCGTGCGGTTCCAGCACTGCTGCAATGTCTCCCATGCGCTTTTTCGAATGATAACGTGCGCCTAGGTTCGCGTCGAACTGAAATCTCGAAACTGGAGACAAACATGGTCGGCGAGAAGACTATGCCGCTTGCGCTTTGGGCGCTGACTATCAGCGCCTTTGCAGTGGGGACGACGGAATTCGTAATCGTCGGGCTGTTACCCACGATCGCTGCGGATCTTGGCGTTTCCCTTCCATCAGTCGGACTTCTGGTCAGTCTGTACGCCCTTGGTGTCACCATTGGCGCACCCATCCTCACGGCATTGACCGGCAAACTGCCACGCAAGACGCTGCTTCTTTCGCTGCTGATGCTGTTTGCTGCCGGAAACCTGATGGCAGCCTTTGCTCCAAGCTACCTCGCGCTCGTCGCAGCCAGGTTCATAACCGGGCTCGCGCATGGTGTGTTTTTCGCGATCGCATCGACGATCGCCACCAAGCTTGTCTCTAAGGAAAAAGAGTCGAGCGCAATTGCGCTTGTCTTTCTCGGTCTCACCGTCGCGCTGGTAACCGGTGTGCCGCTCGGAACATGGATTGGGCAGAACTTCGGATGGCACGCGACATTTTATGGTGTCGTCCTGCTCGCGCTCATCGGTCTCGGCGCCAGTGCTGTGCTGGTCCCGGCCAACCTGGAAAGCGACGCGCCGCCGACCTTGCGTCAACAGGCGCAAGCTCTCACCTCGCCGCGCTTGCTGCTCGTCTACCTCATCACCGCAGTCGGGTACGGCGGCAATTTCATCGCATTCACCTATCTCGCGCCGATGCTTACCGACATAACGCGCCTTTCCGAAGGAGCGGTCACCCTCGTCATCCTGCTTTACGGCGTATCGGTCGCCGTCGGCAATATTCTTGGTGGGAAGCTTTCCGACAAGATCGGACCGGTTCCCGCTTTGACCGTCGTTTTCGCCGGTCTTGCAGGCTCGCTGGTGCTGCTTGGCTTCGGTCTCACGTCTCCCTGGGCAGCTATTGCTGTCACCTTGTTCTGGGGAGGGTTCGCCTTCGGCAATGTCCCGCCCTTGCAGTCCTACGTCGTCCAGATTGCCCGGGAGGTATCGCCCGGAGCCACTGACGTCGCATCCGGCATGAACATCGGCGCCTTTAATCTCGGCATCGCGTTTGGCGCCTGGGGCGGAGGGTACGTCGTCGAACAGATGGGGCTCCAGGCTGCCCCGTTCGTGGGGGCAGCCATAGTTGCTGGCGGAATCGTGCTGGTTCGCTGGAGCGGTTCGCTCGAAGCGAAGGTAATCTCGAAGAAGTTGGCCCTTGACGTCGCCTAGGAGACATTCGTCACCGATGTCTCGAACTTGCAAAATCATGTCCCCTTTCAGGCAATTGAAGAACGCTCTCCATTGGCCGCAATCAGGGCGCCTTGCCTACTCCACTCGGCTCGGAAACACATAGTTGTCCACCGTGCCACGACGTTCGAGCCATGCCAACAGGCTGGTCCGAGGATCGGGTAGCAATTCAAACTGAACAGGCCGGGCAGTTTTCTGCTGCATCACGATCGCGCGCGTCCGGATTTGCCCGCCGCTAACCAGATCACCGATTTTCATCCGCACAAGATCACAGCCGCGAAGTTTGCTGTCGATAGCAAGGTCGAGCAGCGCGCGATCCCGCAAGCGGCGTCGCTGATTGAGGTAGAATCGACAAATGCCGCTCATAAGGTGCCGGTTGTCAGGAAAATTATCGAGTTTTGGGAAGTGCGCGTCGGTTCCAATGCGCTGTGACAAATCCGGACAGCTCCGCGGCCAGCTCTTGATCCTCCGGTGTGTTTCCCTGAAATCCACCGTGCGGCATCGCCTCGAAGACATGCAGTTCGGCGTCGACGCCTGCTCGGCGCAGGGCGCGGTGCATCCGTACTGCGTTGGACAGGAAAAGGTCACGTGTCCCTGACTGGAGGAAAGTGGGCGGAAAGCCGCTGAGATCTCCGAACAAAGGCGAGAGATAAGGGTGCGACAGGTCGGCCCCGCTGGCGTATAATTTGTTGTTGCGCATCAGTGATCCGGGCAGCACGACATCGACCATCTGGTTGACCTGAAAGCTGTCGCCAGACTCTGTCAGATCGACCTGAGGGGAAAGCAGGATCAGACCGGCTGGTGGAGGAAGGCCCTCGTCCTTCGAGCGCAGGAGCATCGCAGCGGCCAGATTACCGCCCGCTGATCGGCCGCCAATGACGATGCACGATGACGCGTGGCGCTCCAGGACATAGCGATACGCGGCCATCGCGTCGTCCAGCGCCGCAGGATAAGGATGCTCGGGCGGCATCCTATAGTCGACACCGTAGCAGAGCGCTCCGTGCTGATCCGCCTGCATCCTCGCCTGCGCGCGACAAGCCTCGCCGCCGCCGAGCACGAGGGCACCACCATGGAAGTCCAGATAGGCGCAGTCGGGTTCGGCCATGCTCTCGGGCGTCGCGATGTGGATGGTGGCGTCACCCGTTCGGATCGTCTCGACACCTGCTCGCAGCGCACCGGAAAGCCCCTTCACTGCCGCCGCATAATGTTCGTCCGCCGCCGCCTTGATCTTCATCCATCCGGCATGATCGTCGGGCAGCGGCATGGTGTAGAGCGAGTTCAGCGGAACGCCATCCTCATTGACCAGCCGTGCGAAGCTGGCGCGTGCCTCTGCACTGATCGAGGAAGGAAAAGGGATCAGACGGCCTTGTACCACTACGCCTTTGTTCTGGTCGCTCATGTCGATACGCTACGCTCGTGATGCTCAAGGGACAGGGATGCAAGTTGGCGAACGGCCACCGTTTACGATCATTGTTAATCGGTTCGGATGCTCGCTTATCACACATGCAACACTCAGCGTCACCTGCAGGGGCAGCACCTGCTTCGGTCGCGGCTATTATGTCGACGTCCACTTGCCCTTGGCGCTTGCCCGCTGGCGGCCACACAGGCCGGAGAGCGCTTCCGCTCTCTTGGCGAATCTCTGGCTTCGGCAACACCGGCCGTAGACGGGATCTTCTGCGAATGACTGTTTTTCCCAGACCCGGCCCTTGAGACCTATCGGCAAGCATGTCCGCTTTCAGGCGATCGACAGGCGATCCGCAATGACCGACATGGGGCGCGTTGCTGCCGCTATCCTAAAGCCGAACGAACGACCGCCTTCGGACATCCGTCGCTGCAACTCGGACGTCCGAGAATGGGGCGCAAAGCGATTATGGGCCGCCACCCTATGCGCGTCCGTCCTGAGAGCCCTGATGCTAAAGGTGCACCGAAAATTCCCAATGATTTGAGTGCCCCTTTTCATCTTGTCGGGTGCACCATTCCCGGTCAGCTTTGCTGGCCAGGCAGCCGAACTTTCCCAAAATTGCGGGGGTGTCGCTCGATCGGACACCACTGGGTCCGTCGTCGAGTCAACGCTTGCAGCGCCCTCGGCGTCTAGGAGTCCCTTTCCTGAACCATGTGACATGACGTAGCGGGCAGGCTCCGTCCTCGTGCTGGCATGCCGGACGAAATCGGGCTGGCACCACAGGCGGGCATTTGCACCATCGGCCTGACAGGTTATCGGCGGCGTGGAGAGGAAACATATATGGCACTCAAGGACATTATCGGCAGCCCTATGGGCTTCGGCGCCGCGCCGCTCGGCAACATGTTTCGCGCGATTCCGCAGGATGAGGCCCTCGCCACCGTCGAGGCGGCGTGGGACGAGGGCATCCGCTACTTCGACAATGCCCCCTTTTACGGCGCGGGCCTGGCCGAGATCCGCATGGGCGAAGCTCTCAGGAACAAGCCGCGCGATGAATATGTGATCAGCACAAAGGTCGGTCGCATCGTGCTCGACGAACTCGAGGAGGGCACTCGCGACAATGGCGAAAAAGGTGCCGTGTTCGAACACGGCCGCTCCAACAAGGTGATCAACGATTATTCCGCCGATGCCACCCTGCGTTCTATCGAGGACAGCCTGAAGCGCCTGCAGACCGATCATATAGATATCGTCTGGGTCCACGACCTTGCGCAGGATTTCTATGGCGATGAGTGGATCGGGATGTTCGAGACTGCCCGGCAGGGCGCGTTCAAGACGCTCGACCGCCTGCGGGACGAGGGGGTCATCAAGGCCTGGGGGCTTGGCGTAAACCGCGTCGAAGCCATAGAGTTGCTGCTCGACCTCGATGGCCCCCGCCCGGATGGCTCGTTACTCGCGGGCCGTTATACCCTGCTCGATCACGACCGGGCGCTTCAGCGCCTGATGCCCCAGGCCACTGAGCGTGGTTTCGGCATTGTCGTGGGTGGTCCCTACAGTTCGGGCGCGCTGGTTGGCGGGCCGAATTTCGAATATGCCCCGGCTCCGCCCGAAATCCTCGACAAGGTGGCGCGTATCAAGGCGATCGCAGATCGTCATGGGGTCAGCATGAAGGCGGCGGGGCTGCATTTCAGTCTCGCCAATCCAGCGGTGGCTGCGGTCATTCCCGGAGCAAGCCGCCCCAGCCGCATCGCCGAGGACCGCGCCGCGCTGGAAGAGGTGATCCCGTCCCAATTCTGGCGCGAACTCAGGGAGGCCGGACTGGTCAACCCTGCTGCGCCGCTGCCGGAATGATCCTGAAGCGGCAGCGACCGGGAAAAAGCCTCTTGTCATGGCGATCGGGGGCGCTGCGATCCTGACGCGGTAGTGCCGGATGGTCGCAAAATTCCGTTTGCGCTGTCGGATGCGCCACCTTCGCGCCTGATTCCCTGCGAAATGGCATGGGGAGCCCTCGGGACGCCCCTGATTTCGGTCTTGCGATCCTGACCAGTTGCCTTGTCCTTGGCGTGCTGGCAGGGGGTTCCGGCAGGGGGTGCTGGGCCTAACCGTCGACGGACCGGGCCCTGCCTGGCCCTCGCAGTTTATGAGCCTGCACGGTGCCGCTGAGTCTCTGCAGCGTCGAAGCTTGTTTGTGGGAGTGATCTTTTGGACTTGATCCTGATTTCATTGCTCCCTTTCCTGGGGGCTCTTGCAGTCGGGCTGGCCGCACGCAGGGGGCGCAACGCACATGCGGTGATTGCTGGCGGTTTCAATCTTGCCGCTTTCCTGATGGTTCTGGCGAAGGCGCCGGCCGTATTAAGCGGGCGGGTCTTTACGGCGCAGGTGGAATGGGTGCCTGCCCTGGGGCTGAACGCCAGCTATTTCCTCGACCCCCTCGGCCTGATGTTCGCCGGCCTGATCCTGGGAATCGGCCTGCTGATCATCGTCTATGCCGCCTTCTATCTGTCCGCGGCGGATTCCTCGGCGCGCTTCCTCAGCTTTCTGATGCTGTTTCAGGGGGCGATGCTCGGGATCGTCATTTCGGATAATATTCTGCTGTTGCTGGTCTTTTGGGAACTTACCAGCCTTTCCTCCTTCCTGCTGATCGGATTCTGGCAGAACCTGCCAGAGGGGCGGCAGGGCGCGCGCATGGCGCTGGCGGTAACGGGCGGCGGCGGTCTGGCGCTGATCGCGGGGATGCTCGTTCTCGGCAATATTGCCGGGTCCTACCAGTTGACCGAAATCCTGACCGCCAGGGAGGCTATCCAGGCCTCGCCGCAATATCCGCTTGCGCTGGTGCTGATCCTTGTCGGCTGCTTCACCAAATCCGCGCAGTTTCCGTTCCATTTCTGGCTGCCGCACGCAATGGCCGCGCCCACGCCGGTCAGCGCCTATCTACACAGCGCGACGATGGTGAAGGCGGGGGTGTTCCTGCTCGCGCGCTTGTGGCCGGTGCTTTCGGGCACGGATCTGTGGTTCTATCTCGTCGCCACGACGGGACTCGTCACGATGTTCGTGGGCGCGGCGATCGCGCTGTTCAAGGACGATTTGAAGGCGCTGCTTGCCTATTCAACGATCAGCCATCTGGGCCTGCTGACGATGCTGTTCGGCTTCGGCACGCCGATGGCGGCGGTGGTCGGCGTGTTCCACATCATCAATCACGCGACCTTCAAGGCGGCCCTGTTCATGAACGCGGGGATCGTCGATCATGAAGTCGGCACGCGCGATGCGCGGCGGCTGGGCGGGCTGATGCACTTCATGCCGATTGCCGCCACGCTGGGGGTGATCGCGGGTCTTTCCATGGCCGGACTGCCCCCGTTCAATGGCTTCCTGTCCAAGGAAATGATGCTGGAGGAGGCGGCGCATACCGTCTGGGGCGAATCGGGCTGGCTGGTTCCTGTGCTCGCGACGCTCGCCGCGCTCCTCTCTGTCGCCTATTCGCTCCGCTATGTCGTTCACGTCTATTTCGGGCCCAGGCGCGACGACTATCCCAAGCCGCCGCACGATCCCGGGATCGGCCTGTGGGGGCCGCCGGCCGTCCTCGTCGTGCTGGTCGTCCTGATCGGCTTTTTCCCCGCCGCGATTGCCGGGCCGCTCGTACAGGCAGTGTCGGGCGCCGTGATCGGTGCACAGCCGCCCTATTTCGCGCTGAAGATGTGGCACGGCTTTACGCCCGCCCTCTTCATGAGCGTGCTGGCGGTACTGGGGGGCGCGTTGTTGCTGTGGCGTTATGCGCCTGCGGAGCGCGCGTGGCAGCGTCTGCCGGTTCCGGTCGCCAAGCGTCTGTTCGATCATGTCATCGCGGCGCTCGTCGCCCTCAGCCGCAAGGTCACCGACGCTGTCACCAATGGTTCGCTGCAGCGTACTTTGCTTCTTTTCTTCCTCGCCACGATCGCGCTCGGTATCGAGGGCATCAGCGTCGGCGGATACCAACCCGGTACGCGCGAAACGCTGGCGGCGTCGCCGGTCGCGATTCTGGCCTGGCTGGCACTTCTTGCGGCCACCATCGCCGTCGTCATGTCCGAAACGCGCCGTTTCCTCGCGCTGATCTATATCAGCGTGATCGGGCTCGTCGTCTCCCTGGGTTTCGTCTACCTGTCCGCCCCGGATCTGGCCCTGACGCAGATTTCGGTGGAGGTGGTCACCATCCTCCTCCTCCTCCTCGCGCTCAATCTTTTGCCAAAGGTGCCGCCCTCAACAGGCAGCCTCGTACGCCGCGTACGGGACGGCGCTGTCGCCGTGCTCGGCGGCGGCGCGGTCGGGTGGGCGGCCTGGTCCGTCATGACGCGCCAGCCGCGGGATCCGATTTCGGCCTTCCACTGGGCGGAGGCAAAGCCGGGCGGCGGCGGTACCAATGTGGTCAACGTCATCCTCGTCGACTTTCGCGGCTTCGACACCTTTGGAGAGATAATCGTCCTCGGCATTGCGGCGCTCGGCATTTACGCTCTGCTGCAAACGGCACCATGGGGCGTTTCGGGAAAGCGTCTGCGGGCGTGGATACCGGATCTGATCCGCTCGCCAGAGCGTCATCCGATGATGCTGGTGGTCGCCAGTCGCCTGATCCTGCCGATGGCCATTGTGGTGGCGCTTTATATATTCCTCAGGGGGCACAATATGCCCGGCGGCGGTTTCATCGCGGGCCTTGTCTATTCCATCGCCATGCTGATCCAGTTCATGGCCTCCGGCTTTGAATGGGCAGAGCAGCGCCGGCAAACGGAACGCCATGCCCTGATCTCGGCCGGCGTCCTCATCGCTGCGGCGACGGGGGCGGGGGCCATCGCCTTCGGCCTGCCTTTCCTCACCAGCGGGTTCGACTATTTTCACGTGCCGCTGGTGGGCGAGGTGGAGCTGGCAACCGCGCTGCTGTTCGACATCGGCGTCGGGTTCACGGTGGTGGGGGCGGTCATGCTTGCGCTGGGGCAATTGTCGAACGCGGCACAGCGTGCGGAGCAGGTGGAACATTCCGATCAGCCCATGGACATCGATCCCAGCCGGACGGTGGAGGAAAAGCGATGAGCATCGAATTTCTTCTCGCCAGTGCGATTGCCGTCCTGACGGCGGCGGGCATCTATCTGGTTCTGCGGGCGCAAACCTTCTCGGTCGTGCTGGGGCTGGCGATGCTGTCCTACGCGATCAACGCCTTCCTTTTCGCCATGGGGCGTCTGAAGGTCGACTTGCCGCCGATCTATGAAACCGGCGCCGAATACACGGATCCGCTACCGCAGGCACTGGTCCTGACCGCAATTGTGATCGCCTTCGGCATGACGGCATTGGTCGTCGTCCTCGCCTTGCGGACTTACCTCGAAACCGGGTCCGAGCATGTCGATGGCACGCCGGAGGTCGAAGATACCCACCCCGATCGAGGGGGCGGCGCATGATGCATCTGATCGTGGCGCCAATTCTGTTGCCGGCCATCATCGCGGCCCTGGGCGTGCTGCGAATCTCGCGCGCGACGCAGCTTGGCCGCTATCTGTCGGTGGCCGCCATGGTCGCGCAGGTGGGGATCGCCGTGGCGCTGTTCCTCACCGCTTCGGACGGCACCATCCGTGTTTATGAAATGGGCGACTGGCGCGCGCCCTTCGGCATCGTCCTCGTGCTTGACCGCCTGTCGGCCATGATGGTCCTGCTGACCAGCCTGCTGGCGGCGGCGGCGCTCGCGCATGGGGTGGCAACCAGCCTCGACCGGCGCGGCTGGCACTTCCATCCGCTTTTCCAGTTCCAGTTGCTGGGCCTCAACGGCGCATTTCTGACCGGCGATCTGTTCAACCTGTTCGTGTTTTTTGAAGTTTTGTTGATCGCCTCATACGGCTTGCTGCTGCACGGGCAGGGCGCCGCCCGCCTGCAGGCCGGCGTGCAGTACGTCATCGTGAACCTGGTCGGATCGACGGTGTTTCTGGTCGCCGTCGGCATTCTCTATGGCGTCACCGGGACGCTCAACATGGCCGACATGGCGGTTCGCATCGCGGCGGCGCCTGCAGGCGACCAGGCGCTGATTCGCGTCGGCGCGCAGGTGCTGATGGCCGTCTTCGCGCTGAAGGCGGCGCTGCTGCCGCTGCATCTGTGGTTGCCGCGCGCCTATTCGAACACGTCCGGGGCGGTGGCCGCGCTGTTCGCGATCCTGACCAAGGTCGGCGTTTATTCGATCCTGCGTGTGACCACCCTGGTCTTCGGCGCGGATGCCGGGGCGGTCGCCTGGGCCCCGGCAAGCTGGATGCTGCCGCTTGCGCTGCTCAGCCTTGCTGCCGGTTTCATCGGCGTGCTGGCCGCGCGCCGCCTGCGCGTGCTGGCCGCTTTTGGCGTCATCGGGTCGACGGGGACGTTACTTGCCGCGGTGGCCCTGTTCGACCGCGATGCAATCGCGGCTGCGCTTTATTATCTGCCGCATTCGACGCTTGCCGGGGCAATCCTCTTTCTGGTCGCGGACCTCGTCGGCCGCGCGCGCGGCGATCTCGACGACCGGCTGCACCCCGGCCGCACTTTCGCGCGACGGGCACAGCTCTCTCTCCTATTCCTGCTCTCGGCGATTGCGCTTGCGGGTCTGCCGCCGCTGTCGGGCTTCATAGGAAAGCTCCTGATACTTTCCACCGCCAGTGCCTCGCCTGCCGCGCCATGGATATGGGGGGCAATCCTCGTCACCACATTCCTCGCGATGATTGGCCTCGCGCGGGCCGGTAGTGTAGTGTTCTGGAAAGTCAGCGCGGCGGAAGTGCGGCCGCCGCCCAGGCGCTGGACGACGGGGCCGGCCTGGGCGATCTTCGCCCTTCTGGCGATGCTGACGATCTTTGCGGGACCGGCGACGGATTATGCGGCGGCGGCGGCGGGGCAGCTCTTCGCACCTGATGGCTATATCGACGCGGTGCTCGGCGAACGGAGGGGGGACATATGATCGCGCGCCTGTTTCCGCATCCGGGGCTCAGCGGGCTTCTCGTACTCGTCTGGCTGCTGTTGCAGAACAACCTGTCGGCCGGCACGATCATTTTTGCCTTGATCGTCGGGTTCGTCGTGCCCCTGTTCACCTCAACCTATTGGCAGGATAAGCCCAGGATCAGGTTCGGCTGGCGGATGATCGACTATCTGGGGGTGGTGATCTGGGACATTCTCATCGCCAATTTCCAGGTTGCCTGGCTCATCCTCTTCCGCCGCAACCGCGATTTGCGCTCCTCCTGGCTGGTCGTTCCGCTGGAGGTTCGGCAGCCCGAAGCGATCACGTCGCTTGCCGGAACGATCAGTCTGACGCCCGGCACCGTTTCGGCGGATGTGTCCGCCGACGGCCGCTCCCTGCTGGTTCACGCGCTCGACGTCGCCGATAGAGAGGCGGAGGTGGCGCGCATAAAGTCACGCTACGAGGCGCGGCTGATAAGGATATTTCAATGATCGGCCTTGCACTTTACGCCGCATTCGCAATGATCGCGCTGGCGATCTTGATGAACGCGTGGCGGCTGTTCGCGGGGCCGACGCGCGGCGACCGTATTCTGGCGCTGGACACGATGGTCATCAACGTCATCGCCGTCATCGTGCTGTTTGGAATCTACGAGCGTACAACCTTCTATTTCGAGGCGGCGCTGCTGCTGGCGATGGTCGGGTTCGTCGGCACGGTGGCCTATGCCAAGTTCCTCCTGCGCGGCGACATAGTGGAGTAGACGGATGCTGGAACAGATCGCCGAAATCGCCATTTCTCTCCTGATCCTGCTGGGCGGCGCCTTTGCGCTGATCGGCTCGTGGGGGCTGGTCCGCCTGCCGTCATTGATGACCCGTCTGCATGGACCCACAAAGGCGACGACGCTCGGCGTCGGCGGCACCCTGATCGCGTCGATGGTCTACTTTCCGGTTTATGAGGGGCATTTTTCCGCCCACGAATTGCTGATCGCGCTATTCCTGTTCATCGCCGCACCGATCACGGCGAACATGATCGCGAAGGCGCATCTTCACCGGCAGGGGAACGGCATCGACCCCAATCCCGCCGACGACATCCGCGAAGGTCTTCCCGAACCGAGGATCTGGGCAACGTTCCGCAAGCCCTGAGGCGCGGGCGCCTGACCGGACGGGCGGCCTTCGATACCTCGCGCCCATCGGGTCAGGGCACGCTTTCGTAGGAACCGGGGTTCAGGGGCAGCGGGCGACCAGCGTCGCGTTTTTCTCGCCGTCCGCCTGGGTAGAGGTCAATACGGCCTCTACGCGGATGGTCTCGCCCCATTCCTGGACGATAGGCTCCCCCGGCTGGCCCTTGTCGGTCCAGCTGTCGCCGTTGAACAGGCGGGTGGCGCCCCAGTTCTGATTGTCCTTGATCAGGCTGATCATCTGCATTTCGTCGGAGCGCACGGCGTTCAGCGTCACGTCCATGTCCTGTACCAGCAGACGCGCGGGCATGCTTCCCTCCGCTTCGGTAGTGCACGCCGCTGCGGAGTGGGAGGTGGTTACCCCATCGAATGTCAGTTCCACCTGGCCCGCGTTCGGCGCGGCTGCGGCAAGGGCAAGAGCGAGGGCGATCATCAGTGTCTCCATTCTCGAGGCTCGGAAGCTGAGAGATTGACTGGCTTCGCCGCGGAAATCAATTTTCCGCGGTCGCCCGCTCCAGGTGGGCAAAGGCCTGGTCCATCCCGGCCATCGAGAAATCCAGCTTCATGCGCTTTCCGTTCGACAGCGAATAGAACACGGTCGCCTTTTCGGGACTGGTCAGCCATTGCTGCAGTTGCTCGGGCGTCAGAACCGCTCCTGCCTCGCATCCCGTTTGTTGGCAGGTGATGAAGGGCAGGCGGATGATTTCCTCTCCTTGCGCGTCGGTCAGCTGCGCGCCCGCGGGCAGCAGGACGGCCAGCGGCAGTTCGAAGGAAAGCTGATAGGCGCCCTCTTTCGCCGGGCGCAGCAGGATCTTGGTCAGGATAACGGGCTGCTCATTTTCCTGCACCTGCGCCGTGACGGTTGAGGTCACGCCGCACAGCGTCGTCTCCGGCTGTGGTTGTGCGCGCGTTTCGCACCGCATCATCCACGCCTGATAGGGGGTTTCCTCCGTTGTGATCGGCGCATTGGGCGCGGCGGGTGGAGCGGCCGCTTGCGCCTGGGCCAGCGCGAGGAGGGAAGCGGCAAGGGCGGAAAACATGATATGATCCTTTTCGATAATCGCCGGGCGGAAAGACGCCGGACAGAGAAACGGGGCCGTCCCCAAGGAACGGCCCCGTCCTCCCGCTGTCAATCAGGCATTCTTTACCAGCGGATGCTGAGGCCACCCGATACGGCGTTTCTGCTCAGATTGCCGGCATCGCCATAACGATAGTTGAAGCTCAGCGTTACCTCCGGGTTCAACATGACGTCCATACCTGCATCCAGCCGCGCTGCGGTCCGGCCGGGGTTCGGCGCGGTGATGCTGAAGCTTTCGCCGTGCAGGCTGGGCGTCAACGTGGCGGATGGCTCGTCCATCTCATGCGTCGCAAAGGCGGCGGCATAGGGCATGAACGCCATGCCCTGCGTGGCATAGATGGTGCTGAGGCGGGCACCCGCACGGCCCACGACAGAGCGGCGATCATCATCGTCGAACGTCAGCGCCGCCAGGGCCCGGCCGGATTCCGTGAACTCGTCCCGGTTTACCTGGCCATAGGATACACCAACCGCAGGGGTCAGCGTCGCCTGGCCAAAGCGGACCTTGTAACCGGCTTCGACATCGCCCGCGACGGTGTGGCCGTCATTCTTGCCGTAAAGCTCGACAATTTGATCCGCCAGCTGCACCGCGCGGTCTACCTCGTACCGGTCGACGCCGACCGATACCATGGCATTGGTGTACCAGCTTGCCGTATCGTACTTGCCGTACAGGATGCCGTGATAGCTTTTCGCGACCGCCGAACCGGCACTGTCGGTGGAGGTTTCGCCCCGGCCATAGGCAAAGGCCAGACCGGCGACGACGTTTTCGCCGAATGCGCGGTCCGCACCGATGATGAAGTTCATGGCACCGGCGCGATAGCCCTGGCCATATTCATCGCCCTTCACCTTGTTCACGTCATGCGTGATGGTACCCCAGATACGGCGGCTAAGCGGCGTTTCCGGGTGAACCGCCATGTTCAGGCGATCCGAAACCGATGCCTGGGCCGCACGCGTCGTCTGCATCACGGAATCCGTGGCGGCGGCATGGATGCCACCGGATGCCTGCTCCAGGGCACGGCGCACGGCGACCTCGTTCAGCGGATACAGTCCGCTCAACAGGGCACCACCGGCACCAGCGGTTATCGCACCGGGTGACGCGCGGAAATCGTCGATCGCCGCACCCACGGCCGCTGCGTTGCGCATGCTGCCCGATCCGAACATCGTGCCGAAATCGCTCGGCGTCACGTAAAGGATGATGTTGCGGGGATTGTAGATCACATCGAAACGCGACGTCCCGATCATGCCGCTGGTCGGCTGCAGGATGCTGTCGAACGTGCCCGTCACGCCGCCCTCTGCGATGACCACGGTGTGGCGGGAACCGATTGCCGGGGTATAGCTGTTCGTTGCGTCGCCGGTAATGTCGCGAACGATGGGGGCAATCGTGCCGCCCGCCGTAAAGACACTGTCCGCACCGGCCAGGATCAGCTGGTCGTGGAAACCGGCGCCATTGCCTGCGGTGCGGCCATCAATGTCCAGCGACAGGGTGCTGCCGGCAAATTGCGTGACGCTGCCGTTGATGGTCAGCTGGCCCGGCGAATTGCCCGGCGCCAGGACGCCGTAAACGTCCATATTGCCGTCGATCTCGCCGGATCCGCTGGCAACGCCGCCATCATAGACCCAGACCTTTCCGTCGAACTCGTCGTTGAAGCTCAGCGTTCCCTCGAACACGCAGGCACCGATGTCGTTGGACGCCGCCGACTGCAGCGACAGGCGGCCGCTGCCCCGCTTGTTCAGGCAGGAATTGCCGTCCGCGCCACCCGTCAGGACGACATTATTGGCCCCGGTATCGAACACGGCATTGTCACCGGCGACGTGCAGACGCTGGCTGATGGCCATGTTCTGACCCGTCAGGAAACGGCTGTCGGCTCCGATGGTCAGGTCGCCATCGCTGGCGCCCAGCGCTTCGTTGGTCGCGGCGATCAGCGTGCCGCCACGAACGATCGTTGCCGCCTGGCTGTTGGTGCCATTCAGCAGCAGCATGCCGCTGCCCGTCTTGTTCAGCGTACCGGCACCGCTGACCGCACCCGAAAGGGCAACATTGTTGCCGCCGGTGTTCACGGTCGACTGACCGCTGCTCAGTGCAACGCCATTGTCGATGGTGCCGTCGGCGGTAACCGCCAGCGTGGCATTGCCGATGCTGATGGCGCCGGTGCCGACATTCGCGTCACCTGCCGCCCTCACCGTGCCATCATCGATGGCCAGGCCGCCGGCAAAGTCGTTGGCGCCTGCCAGCGTCAGCGTACCCGAACCGGTCTTGTTCAGCGTACCCTCGCCGCTCACCACACCAAACAGGGCAACGTCGTTGCCGCCGGTGTTCACGGTGGACGCGGCGCTGCTCAACGCGACAACATTGTCGATGTCGCCATCGGCGGCGACCGCCAGCGTGGCATTGCCGACGCGGATGGTGCCGGTGCCGACATTCGCGTCACCCGCCGCTCTCACCGTGCCGCCATTAATGGCCAGGTCTCCGGCAAAATCGTTGGCGCCTGCCAGCGTCAGCGTGCCCGCACCGCTCTTGTTCAGCGTGCCATTGCCGCTCACCGCACCCGACAGGGCAACATCGTTGCCGCCGGTGTTCACCGTGGACGCGGCGCTGTTCAGGGCAACACCATTGTCGATGTCGCCATCGGCGGTGACTGCCAGCGTGGCATTGCCGATGCGGATGGTGCCGGTGCCGACATTCGCGTCACCCGCCGCTCTTACCGTGCCGTCATTAATGGCCAGGCCACCGGCAAAACCGTTGGTTCCAGCCAGCGTCAGCGTGCCTGCACCGCTTTTGTTCAGTGTTCCTGCACCGCTGACCGGACCGCTCAGCGCAACGTCGTTGTTGCCGATGTTCACGGTCGACTGCGCGCTGCTGAGGGCGACGCCATTGTCGATATCGCCGTCGGCGGTGACGACCAGCGCGGCATTGCCAATGCTGATCGCGCCGGTGCCGACATTCGCACCACCCGCTGCGACCACCGTGCCGCCATTAATGGCCAGGCCGCCCGCGAAATCATTGGTTCCGACCAGCGTCAGCGTCCCCGCACCGCTCTTGTTGAGCGCGCCCGTGCCGCCAATGTCGCCTGTCAGGCCCACATTATTGTCGCCAGTTCCGACCGTGGCATTTGCATGGGTCAGGTTCACATCATTGTCGATGGCCCCACCGGCAGTGACCGCCAGCGTCGCATTGTCGATGGTGATCGTGCCGGTGCCGACATTCGCGTCGCCCGCCGCTGCCACCGTACCGCCATTGATCGCAAGGCCACCCTCGAAATCATTGGTGCCTGCCAGCGTCAGCGTGCCGGATCCGCTCTTGTTCAGCGCACCAGCGCCGCTGACCGTGCCGGACAGGGCAACGTCGTTGTCGCCGGTGCCGACCGTGGCATTTTCATGGGTCAGGCTAACGCTGTTGTCGATGGCCCCGTCGGCGGTAACCGCCAGCGTCGCATTGTCGATGGTGATCGTTCCCGCACCGAGGTTTTGGTCACCCGCTGCTGCAACCGTGCCGCCATTGATCGCCAGGCCACCCTCGAAATCATTGGTACCAGCCAGCGTCAGCGTGCCGGACCCGCTCTTGTTCAGCGCACCAGCGCCGCTGACCGTGCCGGACAGGGCAACGTCGTTGTCGCCGGTGCCGACCGTGGCATTGGCGTGGGTCAGGTCGACGTTGTTGTCGATATCGCCGCCGGCGGTCACCGCCAGCGTCGCATTGTCGATCGTGATCGTTCCCGCACCGAGGTTTTGGTCACCCGCTGCTTCCACCGTGCCTTCGCCTATGGCGAGACCGCCGGTGAAGGTGTTGACCCCCGACAGCGTCAGCGTGCCCGCACCGCTCTTGTTAAGTGCGCCCGTTCCGCTGACCGTGCCGGACAGGGCAACGTCGTTGTCGCCCGTACCGACCGTGGCATTTGCATGGGTCAGGTTGACGCTGTTGTCGATGTCGCCATCGGCGGTAACCGCCAGCGTGGCATTGTCGATTGTGATCGTGCCGGTGCCGAGGTTCTCGTCGCCTGCAGCCGCAATGGTGCCGCCGGCGATGTTCAGGCCGCCGGAGAAGCTGTTGGCACCCTCCAGAGCCAGCGTGCCGTCGCCGGTTTTCGTCAGGCCGCCGCTTTGGCCCCCCGTGTCGGTCAGGTCGCCAGTGAAGGTGGCGTTGAACCCGTCGGTATCGATCGTGCCGCCGGTAGAGTTGATCGTCAGGTCCTCATTGACCGTGGTGTCGGCGTCCGCAACCAGGGTTCCGCCGTCGAATACGGGGTTCACGTCGCCGTCGGCCAGTTCCTGTACCGTGCGCGGTTCCTCGATGTCGGGCGTGCCGACGGTAACGACGGAGGATCCTGCCGGCACACTGTCGATCTGAACGGTGGAGAAGACCAGCGTGCCGCCCGCACCAAAGGCTTCGCCAGAGCCGTTCGGAACCAACGTGACGCTGCTGAAGCTGTTGCTGTCATCGATGGCCGCCACGAAGTGCTCTTCGCCGGGAATGGTTTGGTCGATGCCACCCACCAGCAGGGGGGTCGAACCGTTGAACAGCATGTAGATCTGCGACGAATTGGCGGTGCTGCCGTCAGGCGTCGTATTGTTAACAGCACAGCACGTACCCCAGTTGGAGGTGAACAGCCCGGCCGCATTGACATAATGCGGCGTGGTCAGCGCCGAGTCCGCAAAAAATGAGATATTATAACCATCGGCAATTACGTCGTTGAAGTCGCCCGGAGTGTAGTTGACGCCCCACTCGGTAAATCCGTCCGAACCTTCGTCACCATCGGAAGCATTGAGCGCGGGGGAGCCGCCCCGACTCGTGGTCACGTAAATGGTCTGGCCATTTTCCGTTACCGAGAAGCTGCTGCCAGTCGAACTGGTAATGTCGATCGAGAAAACCGTCGACTGCTGGGTCGCGCCGGGATTGTCTGCATTATAGGCGGCATCGGCGGCAGTAACCGTATCGCGGAATGTCTGCATGCCCGCGGCCGTATCATCGTTGAAAAACACAGCAGGGGTTGCAAGCGCAGATGTGGCAACGCCGCAAAGTGCGGAGGATAAGATAAGGTGCGACCGAAACTTACGAACAAACTTGAAGCTATTGGAAGTAATGGACGAATTATTCGACGACATATTAGCAAATCCTGCTTCTATAGGAGAAATTCTGTCAAATGTGACCTGAGCGCCCACATCCTGTCGAAACCCTTAGGGTCACCGGCGTAAAAATTTTCTGAACCTGGCTTAATTTTCGGCGGTTTTTGTCGTTCATTCCGTTACGATATTGAAAGGAAACAAAAACATTATTGTGGGGGCGGATCGGATCGTGTCCGACGCCGGTAAGCAAGGCTACAGGGGTGATTAGGTGACGTTTTTTGGCCTGGATGGCAGGGCCGACACCCTCCCGCTGTGGGCCAGGCACGCGACGCGCGGCGGCGCCCATATGTTCCTGTCGCAGCCCCTGTTTCGACCAGTGCGGGGGCGACCCGCCGCGCGGACGTCGAACCCCGCATTTTCCCTATTGCATCAGGACGATAGCGGATACATATTTTGCGCTGTCCCGGACGTTCCGGTGATGCGAGGGTGCTCGCACAGCCCAGCACCCGGATAAAATACGATGATGATCGTTCCGACCTATGTGGGCCCCAGCCAGATCGAGGGAGTCGGCATTTTCGCCGCTGCGCCGATCAAGTCAGGGGACGCCATCTGGGCTCTTGAAGAAAAATTCGACCTTCTGTTTCCCGTTAACGAGCTGGCCGGTCTGCCAGGCCTTCAGCGCCAGTTTCTGGAACGCTATGGCTACCCCCACATGACGCGTCCCGACATGTTCGTGCTGGAATTCGACAATGGCCGTTTCATGAACCATTGCGAACAGCCGAATACCGATTTCCGCAGTCCGGAAACCGGCTGGGCGATTCGCGATATTGCGGCGGGCGAGGAGCTGACCTGCAATTATGCCGAATTCGATCCCACCTTTGAAATGCTGCCCGGCCGCACGTTCCTGAACGCCTCGGTCGTTCAGGAAATGCGCGGGATGGCCGCCGCGGAATAAGTGCCACGCAACGGGCCGGGCGGGTAAGCCTGCCCGGCCCGTTCGCCTGTTTCCATGGTGCGGCGCGTCATGTCCCCCACGCCTGCCGTCTGACCAATGGCTGCGTCCGGCGCTATCATTCCGGGTTTTGAAACAGGCTTTCGATAAAGGTCTTCAGAACGACCAGCGTATTGCTTTCCTTCACTTCCGGCAGCGACCAGATCGTCTCGCCGATTTCGTGCAGGCGTTTCGGGTCGTGATAGGACAGGGCCACCATCAAATCGGCTTCGCCCGTGACACGATAGCATCCGACGACCTCCGGCACCCCCTCCAGTACCTTGATGACCGGCGCCGCCTGCGTCCGTTCGTGCAGGTAAAGGATCATCAGCGCGCTCAGGCCCTGCGTGTCCCCGCCACTGTTCAGGACCGCATGATAACCGCGGATGATGCCGGTCTTTTCCAGACGCGTGATGCGCGATTGCACGGCGGTGCGTGACCGTCCCACCATTTTCGCAAGGCTGCTCAGCGGCGTGCGCGCGGCACGCTGCAGGATCGCAAGTATATTGCGGTCTATCGCATCCATGTCCGGCATGGCGCGGCACGCTATGCGAGGGCGCGGCCGGGTCAAGAGGGTCTGTCGCTGCCGGGCAGGCGGCGGCGGGGCTATAAGATCTTCAGCCAATCGAAGCGGTCGGGCGCGCGGCGCTCCTGAATGTCCAGCAATTCGCTACGCAACTGCTGGCAGATCGTCGTTTCGGGCGGCGTCCATTTGTTCCCGTCCGCATCGCCCAGCATGTGGATCGGGACGACGATGGCCGCCGTCCCGGTGGCGAACAATTCCCGGCACCGTCCGCTTTCCAGGTCGGCGGTCAGCTCGTCGATGGGCATGGCACGTTCTTGCACCTCTATCCCCGCATCTTTCGCCAGCCGGATGATGGAATCGCGCGTCACGCCCGCGATGATGGAATCGCCGATGGGCGGCGTATGCAGCGCGCCGTCGATCACCGCGAAGAAATTCATGCCGGACAATTCCTCGATCATCCGGTTGTTGATCGGGTCCAGCCACAGGGCGACGGAAAAGCCGCGTGCGACCGCGTTCGTCGTCGCGCGCATGGCGGCGGCATAATTGGCGCCCGCCTTGGCATAGCCGATGCCGCCGCGCGCGGCGCGCACGTCCTTGCGCTCGATCAGCACCTTCATCGGCCCGCTGGTATAGGCCGATGACGGGCTGGCCGTGATCATGAAGCGGAACGATTTGGAATTGGCGACGGTAAACCCCGCCTCCGTGGAAAACAGCACCGGCCGCAGATAGAGGGACGCGCCACTGCTGGTGGGGACGAAATCGGCGCAGGCCTGCGTCACCGCCGCCAGCCCGGTCATGAACAGATCCTCGGGAACCGGCGGCATGCCCAGACGCTCCGCACTGCCGGCGAAGCGCCTGCAGTTCACCTCTGGCCGGAACAGGTGCGGTGCCATGCCGGGCGCGCGATAGGCCTTCATGCCCTCAAACACCGATTCGGCGAATTGCAGCGACCGTGCCGTCGGAATGATCGAAATGGGGCCATAGGGTTCCAGCTGCGCATCATGCCACTGGCCATCGCTATATTCGGCGCTGAACATGACGGGCGCCGCCACCTGGCCAAAGGCCAGGTCCTGCGGCAGCGAAAACCCCGCCACCGCGTCCTCGACGCCCGGCAATTGCGTGAACTCGACCGTCATTCGTCTATAGCCTTTTGAAAAACTGGCCCTGCAAAACTGGCCAGATGGAGGGACCGGTCAGAAAAGATTGCCGATTAGAAAAGATTAGGCGTAGCGCCGCCATCCACGGACAGCGCCACCCCGTTCACATAGCTGGCCTGCTCGGCGCACAGGAATGCCGCGACCGCCGCGAATTCCTTCGGATCGCCCAGCCGCCTTGCGGGTATCCCTGCCGTCAACTCGTCCACGACATCGTCGCGGCTCTTGCCCGTCCGTTCGGCCATGGTTTCAGTCAGAGAGGTCAGGCGCTCGGTCGCCGTATAGCCGGGCAGCAGCGAATTGACCGTGATGCCGTCGCGCGCAAACTCATTGGCACAGCTTTTCGTCAGCGCGCAGACGGCGGCGCGCGCCGTGTTCGACAGGATCATATTGCGCCCCGGCGCCTTCACGAACAGCGACGTGATGGTCAAAATCCGGCCCCAGCCTCGACGCCGCATTCCGGGGACGACCCCATGAAACAGGCTTACCGCCGCACCCAGATGTTCGTTGATCGCCTGGTCGAATTGCTGCGGGCTGACATCATCGAAGCCGCCGGGCGGCGGGCCACCGCCATTCACGACCAGAATGTCGATGGGTCCCAGCGTCTTTTCTACACGTCCGACCAGCTGCTCACGCGCATCGGTATCGCCCATGTCGCAGACGAACGTCGACGCGCGGGGTCCGATCGAGGCTGCTGCCTGCTCCAGCTTCTCCGCGCTGCGAGAGGCGATTGCCGTCCGCGCGCCTTCCTCTGCCAGCGTGCGGGCCACGGCCAGCCCCAGCCCGCTGCTGCCCCCTGTAATCAATGCCACCTTGTCCTTCAGGCCCAGATCCATCGGCTATCCTCCGCGCAGATAATGGTCTTCGCCCTGCAGCCAGTCGGCGCGGGGCGGTGAGAATATATCCAGCTGAAAACAATCTTCCAGAATGCGTGCGCTGTGCAACAAATTGCTGGGCAGCACGATGACTTCGTTCGCCCGCACGATGATGATCTCGTTCTGGTCGTCGCCCAGCGTGAATTCCATCACGCCGGACAGGACGTTCGTCACCTGCTCGTTCTCGTGCCGGTGGGCGGGCACGACGGCTCCCTTCGGCAGGGTGAACTGCGCGACCATCTGCCGGTCGGTCGTGATGAAGCGGCGGGTGATCGAATCGCTGAGCGTTTCCAGCGGCACGTCCTGCCATTTTCTGTGAATCGCGTTCATGCCCATGTGTCTCTCTTCTCGGGCGGGACAGTGGCGAAGGACGCGGTCCGGCGCAATTTTCCGAACCGTCGAAACCCTAGGCAAACTGCCTGTTCGGCTAGGCGATCTGCCGGGGGCGTGCGCGGCTGCGGGTCAGTCGTCCGGCGTCCAGCGATCGACCAGCGCGAACAGGTCGACCATGGATACGGGCTTGTGCAGCACTGCATCCGTGCCTGCGCGGTAACAGGCTTGTTCCGTTTCCGGCGACACGTCCGCCGTGATGATGACGATATTGCGGTCATCGGAATGCCGTGCATCCGCGCGCAGCCGGCGGACGACTTCCAGCCCGTCGATCTTCGGCATGCGCAAATCGACGAAGATCAGGTCGAATGGCTGCGCCGCCGCCAGCGCCAGCCCCTCCTCGCCCGACGCGGCACTGACCATATCGATCTGGCGCGACTCCAGCATGATCTGCAGAACCTTCCGGTTGATCTCATTATCGTCGATGTAGAGTATATTCACTGGGGGCGGCTGCCTGTCTGGGATGCGCGGGGCTAGCATGGATCAACTCCATGTTTCGACCCACTTTGGCAGCGAAACGCGCCAAGTCCTTGAACACTCCCGACAAGCGCTTTTTTAAAAAAATATAGCTTGCGACGGTCCCCTGCCGTTCACTAGGTTTAGGTGCTGGGAAGAGGGGCTGCCACTAGGGATGGTGTTTTCCGGTCGACGAAGGTCGACAAGGGGAAACGAGTCCCAAAGGGTTGCGCGTTCCCGAGGGGGCGGCTGCCCTGTGGATAGCGAGGATATCGGGGATAAGTCGAAACCCCGCCTCGCCCACGGTCCCCGGGGCGCCTAGGGGTGGTGGTTTCCGCCTGCATTTCCCGGTCCGGCGGGAACGGCATGGGGCGGATCGCCGCCAGTATCGAACGACACCGGAATAGAGTAATTTGCAAGGGAGTGCGGCGATCATGGATTTCAGCGGCGTGGACACAGAGACCATCGATCAGGGCGCAGGTGCGGTTTCGGAATCGAGGCGCGTCAACGAACCGCGCTTTCCGGTAAAGATCGACCGCGCGCGCGATGCGAATCTGACCGTTTTCGGCAAGGAAACGCTGGAGGACCGCTATCTGCTGCCCGGCGAGGGGCCGCAGGATCTGTTCGCGCGCGTTGCCGCCGCCTATGCCGACGATGCGGACCATGCCCAGCGCCTTTACGACGCCATGTCGAACCTGTGGTTCATGCCGGCGACGCCCGTCCTGTCGAACGGCGGCACCGGTCGCGGCCTGCCGATCTCCTGCTATCTGAACAGCGTCACCGACAGCCTGAACGGCATCGTCGATACCTGGAACGAGAATGTCTGGCTGGCGTCGAAGGGCGGCGGCATCGGCACCTATTGGGGCAATGTGCGCGGCATCGGCGAATCGGTCGGCCTGAACGGCAAGACGTCGGGCATCGTCCCCTTCGTGCGCGTCATGGATTCGCTGACCCTTGCGATCAGCCAGGGTTCGCTCCGCCGCGGCTCGGCCGCCTGCTATATCGACGTGCACCATCCGGAAATCGAGGAATTCCTCGAAATCCGCAAGCCGTCGGGCGATTTCAACCGCAAGGCGCTGAACCTGCACCACGGCATCAACCTGTCGGATGCGTTCATGGAGGCGGTGCGCGACGGCGAGGAATTCGATCTGCTGTCGCCCAAGACCGGCGAAGTGCGCAGCACGGTCGATGCCCGCGCGCTCTTTCAGAAGATCGTCGAGACGCGCCTGGCCACGGGCGAACCCTACATCATCTTCATGGACCGCGTGAACGAGCAGATGCCAAAGCATCAGCGCGACGCCGGCCTGAAGGTGTCGACATCGAACCTGTGCTCGGAAATCACCCTGCCGACCGGCATCGACCAATATGGCCAGCCGCGCACCGCCGTCTGCTGCCTGTCGTCGCTGAACCTCGAAAAATGGGACGAATGGTCAAAGGAGGATGGCTTTATCGAGGATGTCATGCGCTTCCTCGACAATGTCCTGTCCGATTATATCGAGCGCGCCCCCGACGAGATGGCGCGCGCCAAATACAGTGCGGAGCGCGAACGGTCGGTCGGCATGGGCGTCATGGGCTTCCACTCCTTCCTTCAGGCGCGCAACATCCCCTTTGAATCCGCGCTGGCCAAATCGTGGAACATGAAGATCTTCAAGCACATCCGCGCCGATGCGGACGAGGCGTCGATGATGCTGGCAAAGGAACGCGGCGCCTGTCCCGATGCGCAGGACATGGGCGCGATGGAGCGGTTCAGCTGCAAGATGGCGATCGCGCCCACCGCCTCGATCAGCATCATTTGCGGCGGCACCAGCGCCTGCATCGAGCCGATCCCCGCCAACATCTACACGCACAAGACGCTGTCCGGCTCCTTCACGGTGCGCAATCCGCATCTTGAGGATCTGCTGACGGAAAAGGCGATGAATTCCGACCGCGTGTGGAATTCGATCCTGGAACGCGGCGGCAGCGTCCAGCACCTCGAATTCCTCGACGGGGACGAGAAGGCGACCTTCAAGACGGCGTTCGAGATCGACCAGCGCTGGCTCCTCGAACTCGCCGCCGATCGCACGCCCTATATCGACCAGTCGCAGTCGCTGAACCTGTTCATCCCTGCGGATGCGGAAAAATGGGATCTTCTCATGCTGCACTACCGCGCCTGGGAACTCGGCATCAAATCCCTATATTACCTAAGGTCGAAGAGCGTGCAGCGCGCCGGGTTCGCCGGCGGCGTAGAGGCGGACAATACCCCCGACCTCGCGAAGATCGAGCTGCCGACCACCGACTATGACGAATGCCTGGCCTGTCAGTGATGGCCGCGGCCGCCCGCCCTTCCCGTCATCCCGGCGCAGGCCGGGATCCATCTCTGACCCCCTCCCCCTGTGAGGCGCGCGGACGATGGCTTCCCGCCCCACAGGAATGACGGCCTAAAAACACCAAAGGAAACGGAGTTTCCCCATGTCCCTTCTCGAAGCCCGCAAGACCTACAAACCGTTCCAGTATCCCTGGGCCTACGAGTTCTGGAAGCGTCAGCAGCAGATCCACTGGATGCCGGAGGAGGTGCCGCTGGGCGAGGATTGCCGCGACTGGGCGCAGAAACTGTCCGAACATGAACGCAACCTGCTGACACAGATCTTCCGCTTCTTCACCCAGGCGGATGTAGAGGTACAGGACTGCTATCACGACAAATATGGCCGCGTCTTCAAACCCACAGAGGTAAAGATGATGCTGACCGCGTTCAGCAATATGGAAACGGTGCACATCGCCGCCTATTCGCACCTGCTCGACACGATCGGCATGCCGGAATCCGAATATTCCGCCTTCATGGATTATGAGGAGATGGCCGACAAGCACGACTATCTGCAGAAATTCGGCGTCGACAGTGACGAGGACATCGCCCGCACGCTGGCCATGTTCGGCGGCTTTACAGAGGGGCTGCAGCTCTTCGCCAGCTTTGCCATGCTGATGAACTTCCCGCGCTTCAACAAGATGAAGGGCATGGGCCAGATCGTGTCCTGGTCCGTCCGGGATGAAAGCCTGCATTGCGAGGGGATCATCCGCCTGTTCCACGCCTTTTGTGAGGAGCGTCAGTGCCTGACAAAGGCGGTGAAGGCCGACATTCGCGACATTTGCCACCACACTGTGGATCTTGAGGATGCGTTTATCGACCTGGCCTTTGAAATGGGCCCGGTGAACGGCATGACCGCGGCGGAAATAAAGAAATATATCCGCTACATCGCCGACTGGCGTCTGGGCCAGCTGGGTCTGAAGCCGATCTACATGATCACCGAACACCCGCTGCCCTGGCTCAGCCCGCTCTTGAACGGCGTCGAGCACGCCAATTTCTTTGAGGCACGCGCCACCGAATATTCAAAGGCGGCCACGCGCGGCGACTGGGGCCAGGTCTGGACCCAGTTCGACAAGCGCAAGGGCGTGAAGCCGGAGGCAGCAAACGAAGAAGACGAGCCGAGCTTGTTGGGTACGGCGGCGGAGTAGGTTCTGATATTAACGGATATAGAGACGAACGCGGGATAGAAGTTAAGCGACGTGATTTATGAACGGCCCAACTCTTTAGGCGATTTGAAACTGTCGCGGAGCGTTTCCCAAACTCCTAATAACGAGAATGCGCAAGAAGGACTATTCCGTCAGCGCATTTCAACGCCCCTCCCGTATAACGGAACCGGACGTCACGTGCGCCAAATGGGCTTAACGCACGACGGGGTCATGTTTTATTGTAAAGATGACACTCCCCCATACCCTGTGCGAGCAGCTGAGTGCCTTTCATATCAGCTTGCTGCTCACGTAGGTATCGCTGTTCCAGATTTTGCTATCCTAGAGAATCCTTCGGGCGACACGTTTTTTGGTTCGGCCGATCTAGTGAGAAATGCGCAACCTTTGGAAGTGCAAAGCATCCTCCGGACGCCTCAATTAAATGAACTTGGCGCGCGCGCAGATTGGCCGGGTCAGTATTTTTCGCGCCTCAATGCCTTTGATATGTTTATAAAAAACTATGATAGGCACAGTTCCAATTTCGTGGTGACTTACGAAGGTGGCAAGCTACGTCTTTGCGCCATTGATTTTGGCAGCGCAGACTATAAGGCACTTATAACGGATAGCTTCCCCGATGCGACGTCTCGCACGGCTCAGCTGAGCGAGATAACACGGCGAGTGCACGGGGAGCATATCGCCGCGGGTTTCGCTCTGCTCGACGAACTCCGCGATACACCAAGGCGAGTAATAGATAGGTTTTTAAATGTTTGCCCTGCAGACTGGATTGAAGGTGGGTTTGCGGAAGCAGTCTCAGCTGCTTGGGGAGGCCCTGAATTTAATGACCGAATTATCGCGTTACGGAAACGGTTGAAGGATGCCGGAGACGTATAATTTTGCGACTGTCCAGTTTGCTTCTCACGAGGCTCGTGGTGAGCGGCTTAATGTCGGACTGGCGATTTTAAACGGCGAGCGCCTCGACCTTCGACTTACGCGGAGCCTAGAAAAGGTTCGCGCTATTTCACATGATGTTGACATAGAACTGATTAAGTCGTGCTTTAATCAACTTAATGACATTTATGTGGAATATCTGCCGCGATCCGTATCCCCAGAGGAGGCTCTCGAGTTAGCGATCATCGAGTCAGCATTTTTAAAGGGGATTTCATCCGTTTTTCATGCTGGTAATACCGAAGCGTATTCTCAGCAAATAAGTTTTCTGATGGAACGGATTATTGACGTTGAACCTGCACCATCAAAAATCACGCCAAAGAAGGCCACACCTCTTCGTAGCGCGCTGAAAGATGCTTTTCGTCGAGAAGGTGTGCTCGCGAAAAGAGGCGAGGGTATTTCTGACCACAAGGTGGTGCCACGGTATAAGATTGCGGATGGTCTCGAGGCAGACTTCATACTAAAAAATGGCAGAATACACGTCGTCGAGTCGGCCGACTTTATTGCTACCGAGGGTTCGCTTCGCCGGTCAGTGGCAAATGTCGCAGTATCTGCCCTTGTTTTTGAACAAGCTAGAATGTCATTCGGCAACTTAGGTATGGTGGGCCGGCTTGTTTATCGAGCGAGTGCGGCGATTGAGGCTTCTATCCAGCCTGCTCTTTCCGCTGCTGAACATCAAGGTGCAGTGCTCTTTAATTGGGAAAATAAAGAGCAGAGATTTAACTTTTTAAACGAAGTATTCGATGCCGCTCACGCTAATTTCGTGAAACATCAGAAATCTCTTCCATTTCATACTAGTAGTTTAGATAAGCGCGAAATAAACTAGTAGTTATGTTTTTTATTTCTGTCATTGATTTGTGACATCGGAAATGGATATAATCGCACAATAATGCACTGTAAGATCAATCGTCTAATGTCAGTATAACCGCGTCGAGTCTTCTGCGGGTGAGCTAAAATCCTTCCCGCCGAAGGCGACCACGGAGGGTAAACCGAAAGTCGCTACGTATGAAGCTCGCCGAAACGCTCGGCCTTCGCCTGACGGCGGTGCCAGCGCCTTAACGTCTCCAAAGGTTCAGCGCACCCGCACCCGCCGCAGCGCCAATGCCATCAATCCCAATCCCAGCAAACCGAGCGCGCCGGGCGCGGGCACGGCCCGGACGTCGCGGACCAGCCAGGCGGCTTGGGCGTTGCCGAAGCTGGGGGTCTTGCTATAGCTGGCGCCCAGAACCGCGCCGGTCGCGTCGAAACCATTATTGCCGTCGAACCGACGCGACAGGAATGCGGCGGACTGGCTGGCGGCGCTGACCTCCTCCGCCGTATAGCCGAACGCCGTGTCGATGCTGCCGTCGAACGACGTGCCGCCCACCAGGTCGAACAGGGTCAGGGTCGCGCTGACCTGCGCGCCGTCCATGGTCAGGACCAGTGATCCCGCCTCCGATGTCGGCGCGATGCCGGCATTGGACCAGAATGTCCGCACCTCGTCCTGTGTCGCCAGGCGCCAGCCATTCAGGTCCATGCCGGGCGCCAGCCGCGCCTGCGTGTCCGCCAGGCTGCCGAAACTCTGCGTCAGGTCCAGCCAGTCCAGCCCGCCATCCGTATCGCGCGTCGCCGTCCCGGCCCCCAGCGACGTGTCGATGGGAATGATCGCCGCCAGCGCGGGCAGGGCGGGCACGCCGATCAGCAGGGGCAGGGCGATGGCCGCGCTCAGTGTGGCGGCGGATGGCGCGGCAAATCGCGCGCGAAATGGGCGAATGGCCTGTGGGGCAGGGCGGATCATGTCGGTTCCTCCGTCTTTGGCGGGATCAGCGGGAACGCGTGGGCGTGAACGCAACGACACTGCGCTGGTTCTTAGCAAGGACCGGGCCAAATCCCGCAAATGCCGCATTTCCGCGGCCCGGAACGGCACCGAACCGACCGCCACTGTAAAGCGCACCGACACCTGCCCCTGTACCCGATCACCGGCCCAGCGATCGCGCGCGTTTCATCTCCGCATGTCAATCCGCGCAAGTAACTCAGGTTAATTACAGGTGCATGCAAAACAAAAGGTGGAACCGCGACAGAAAACAGAGGTTGATGAGACGTCAAAGGCAGCGGCGATTTAGAATGCCAATGCTTACGATACCGAAATTGAACAGAGATGGGACCTTATTATGACCATGAAGATGGGAAAAACCTTCGCTATTCTGGGCGCTGCATCGGCCCTGGCTCTTGGCGCGTGCGGTGAACAGAATGTAGAACCTGACCCCACGGCCCAGATAGAGGAAGATCCTCTGGGCATGCCGGAAAATACCGACATGGACACACAGGCCGCTGACGTCAGCGAAGTCATCGGTGACGACATGGACGAAGTCGATACCTATGATGTAGAGGGCGCCGCCTTCGAAACGCCGCGTATGCAGCAGGGTCCGACCTTTTCCGCGGCCCGCGAACAGCCCCTGACAGAGGAGCAGACGGCGCGAATGGGCGACGATGATCCAGAGGAGGTCAGCGCCGAGGTAACCCGCGAAACGCAGGAACTGGCGGCGGCCGGCGAACGGCTGGTCGATCCGGCCACGAACGGCGATGCCAGCTTCGCGCAGCTGGATCGCGATGGCGATGGACAGCTTTCAGTGGCGGAATTCGCCATTTACGATCTGTCCAACGTGCATCCGCGCGTTCAGGGGCAAAAGGATGACGGCACCCGCCCCTATGTTTCCACCACTGCGGTGAACATGGCGATGGAGGATTTTGCCCGCCTTGACGAAGATGGTGACTTTTTTCTCGACCGTTCCGAATTCGACGCCGTAACTAGATAGCGTTCGAATAGGCGCGCGTCCCCCGCTCCCCCGCAACAGGGGCGCGACGCCCGGCCCCGTCCATGGCTCGGCCATGGGCGGGGTTGCTTTTTGGGACGGGCGCAAAAGCGGCTCCGCGCTGAAATAGCGCTTTCCTAATAGGAAAAACTCTGTCTCTTATCCCTGTCTTTCGCCTGCTTTCGAAAGGCTGCCACCCCATGCGTCCCGCGCCCCCCATGCGTCCCGCGCCCCCCATGCGTCCCGCGCCCCCCATGTCTCCCGCGCCCCGCCTGCTCGCCCTGAACATTGTCCGTGACAAGGGCGGCCCGGCCCCTATTCCCGCTGCCCGTCGCGGGCACGGATTTCACGCGCCCGCGACGTCGAACCGGACAACTCTTCGGGCCGTCCTGCCGTCGATCTGCAATCTGATTGTCCGGTTCCGTCTGCCGCTGTCCGCTTCGACCGTCCGGTTTGAGGGGGGCATGGCACACGCCTGCGGTTCTGGCGGGCCGGCTCATGCGGCGCCAGGGCGAAATTCTTCAATGTTTTCTCGTGCGCGCGCGCACACGCGCGCTGAGTGTGCGTTTTGTGCGGTTTCGGGCCTGTCCACTTCGCGGATTTCCGTCGCCGGTCCGTTCGAGACCGGCGAGGAAACGCGGTCGGGTCAGCGCTGGCGGCGGCGGCGCAGCCCCATGCCCAGTCCCAGCAGGCCCAGGCCGAACAGTCCGATTGCAGCCGGTTCGGGGACCTGCTCCAGCGGCGGCGGCAGGTCCTGCGGATCCTCGGGCGCGACAGAGGCCGACAGGCCACCCGCAATGCCGCGAATCCGCGCCAGGGCATAATTGCTGCCCGCGTTCGGCCCCTCGGGCGCGCTGTCCAGCAGGAAATCGGACGCGACCAGATTGGCGCCGACGATGTTAAGGACCAGCACCTCATCCGCGTTGAACCGGAATGCACCCTGCTGCGCATTGGAGGAGCCGAATTCCAGTTCCACGTCGAAATTGCCCTGATTGCCCGGCGAATCGCGGCCATCGACCGTCTGGAATATGTTCACAGGCATGGGCGCATCGCCGCTGGCATAGGAAAATGTCAAATTCGTGCCGGCGGCCGCGAAGTTGAAAAAGACGCTGGCGATATATTCCCCGCCGCTCATGCCCATCGCGTCGATGGTCAGTTGGACGGAGCCCGGCGTGTCGCCATCGTCGAAAAACAGCGTCGGCGCCCCGCTGGGGGAACTGCCCTCGACGGTCTGGTCCAGCGTATAGGACACGGTGGTCGCAGACGCGGCGCTCGCGGTCGCTGCGGCCGACAGCAGGGCTGACAGGATCATTGCTTTATGCATTGGGAAAACCTCCCCCAGAATTTTGAATCAAGACTAGCGTAACAAACACAAGTTAATGTAGCGCAAGTGTCATGCCAGATGCGTAACACCTTGAAAAAGGACGGAACGAAAAACAGGCACTTCTGAATCTGTAAAGCGTGCCGACGCTTCCGTCACGATTTGCGGCTATTCCGCCTCGACAGTAACGCCCAGCGGCTTCAACTCGCTGTCGTCAATGCCCCAGCGCCGGTCCTCTTCACTGCTGCCCGGCACGTCGTTGGTGCGCTTCAGCCGGATGGGACCGCGCAGGTTAAAGGGATCGCCATTCTGCAGCCGGCCATACATCTGCACCGGCACATCGACATAGGAGGAGCCCGCCGCCCCCTCCACCCTGCCGGGCCGCCCGATCAGCAGGTGCCGCTCGCTATATTTGCCAAGGGACTCCGCGAACTCTTCCGCGCTCATCCCGCTCGCCTCGCCGTCCCGCCGCCACAGCGCATGGGCGGCGGCGAAATCGCCCTCCTCCAGATGGGCGCCATAACGCTGGAGGACCTGGCCCGCCGCCTCGGCGCTACCTGGCTCGATCGGCGTCATCTCGTCCAGTGGGCTGCGGTCGTCCGGCAGGCCGCCGACTTCGCCCGGCGCCGGCGGGATCAGCGCGGGCAGGTCGGCGGCAGGTGGCTGCGGCTCGGCTCGGTTCTCCGGCTCTGCCGGGGCCGTAGGTGTCTCTTGGGGGGCGCCTTCGCCGGAGGGGCCGCAGGCCGACACGGCCAGCAGGGCAGCGGCCAGAAAGGGCAGGGTCGGGGCGTAGCGGTGGGTCATTCCGGGTCCTTTCGCAGTCCCACCACAAACGGCACGGCGGGGCCATCGTTCCGCCCGCCGCGACGGTCTCTTATTCGGGCCGCAGCATCTGGAACTTCAGCTCTTCCGACACGCCGAAATAATCGCCCGGTCCGCCGCCGCGCAAAATCGGCTCGCCCAGCGTGGTACGATAGATACCATCCTCGATCAGCCGCCTGTCGATGTGGATGCCGACGACTTCGCCCAGCACCAGCCAGCTGTCGATCTGGCCGCCCCGATGGTCGGCCAGCCGGATGATCTGGGTGACCTTGCATTCGAAATTCACCGGACTGGCGGCAACCCGTGGCGGCGCAACGGCGGTGGAGGGGGCGGTGTCCAGGCCGGACAGCTCGAATTCATCCACATCGCTATCGGCCATGGCCGACGACATGTTCATCTGCTCCGCCAAGGGCCGCGTCGCCAGATTCCAGACAAATTCACCCGTCGCCTCTGCATTCGACACGCTGTCCTTGTGCCCGACGCTGGAAAAGCCAACGATCGGCGGGCGGTAGTTGAACAGGTTGAAGAAACTATAGGGCGCCAGATTGCGCCGTCCCCCGGCATCCAGCGTGCTGACCCAGCCGATGGGCCGCGGCGCGACGATGGCGTTCAGGGGATCGTGCTTCAGCCCATGCCCCTCTGCGGGCGTATAGAAATGCCGGTCCCCGGCGTCCATGCTGTCGGTCATATCAATGTCTTTCTATGTCCAGTTCAGCCGCGTCCAGCCGTTCCTTTTCGCCAGTGCCTTCATGGCCGCGCCGCCGTTGACGGCAAAGGCTTCGTCGGCCCATTCCATGATGGGCGCATCGGATACATGGTCGGAAAAGACGCGGATATGTGCATCCTCCCGGGCTAAACCCTTCTCGGCCAGATAGCGTTCCACCATCGCCAGCTTTGCGCCGCCATAGCAGTTTTCCCCGGCAATGCGGGCGCGAAGCCCGCCATCCTTCATGCGCTGCACCCGCGTACCGACCACCTCCTCCACGCCGACCCGGGAGGCGATGGCGCGCGCGTAAAAGGCATAGCTGGCGGTTGCCAGGATCACCCGCCGCCCCTCCGCCTTCTCAACTTCGATGCGGGCAAGCGCGTCGGCGAAGCATTGGTCGGGCACGATCAGATCGGCGAATTTCTCTGCCTCCGCCGTCGCCACATCCCGGCTGGTTCGTCCGCCCATCAGCAGGGAGTGGTTGATTTCCTTCAACCTGCCCCTGCTGATCAGCTTTGATACATAAGCCATGCCGGCCATGACCGAGATCGGCGTCAGCAGCCGTCGCCATTTCGCCCGCGCACCGCTCCAGTGCCACAGCCAGGGGGTATAGGTGCCGGCCTTGGTAATGGTCCGGTCCATGTCGAAGATGCTGATTTGTTGCATTGAAACGATAAGTTCAGACTGCTTTCAGTGCCTGGTCGAAATCGGCGATCAGATCGTCTTCATGCTCGACGCCGATAGAGACGCGGACGAGATTGTCGGTGATGCCAAGTTCGGCGCGGCGATCCTGCGGGACGCTGAGATGGGTCATGGCGGCGGGATGGCTGGCAAGGCTTTCCGTGCCGCCCAGGCTGACCGCCAGTTTTACCGTTTTCAGATTGTCTAGCAGGCGAAAGCTCTCCGCTTCGCCGCCCTTGACGATAACGGAGAATGTCGACCCGGCGCCGGAACAGTGGCGACGATATATGTCCCCCTGTGCGGTGTCGGGATCGAGGAAGCCGAGCCAGGACACACGCTCCACCTTAGGATGGTCGCGAAGGAAGGCGCCGACGGCGCGCGCATTGGCCTGCGCCTTCTCCATCCGCAATTGCACGGTTTCGAGCGAGCGCAGAAGCATCCACGCCGTATTGGGATCTGTGATGGTGCCAAGCGTGTTCCGGAGCGCCAAAACCGGCGCCAGCGCCGCGGTGCTGCCGACTGCGCCGCCCGCGACTAGGTCCGAATGCCCACCGACATATTTGGTCAGGGAATAGAGCGAAATATCGGCGCCGTTACGAGTGGGGGACTGGAAACAGGGGCCGAGGAACGTGTTATCGACCATGATGACGGGGCGGTGCCCGTCCGCGTCGAACATCTCGTCACGCAGTTTCGCGACCGCCTCTATATCAACGAGATCGTTCGTCGGATTGGCGGGGCTTTCCAGATAGATGACGGCAACGCGGCCGAGTTCGCCTGCGCGTTCCAGCACCTTGGCGATTTCGGCGGGACTGGCGCCGGCGGGAAAATCGACCCATTTGACGCCGAACTTGCCCAGCATCGAATCGATCATCTTTTCCGTGGCCGCATAAAGCGGCGCGGAATGCACAATGACATCGCCCGGTTCGACATGCGCCATCAATGCGGTACCGATGGCCGACATGCCGCTGGAAAAGCTGAGCGCTGTATCGGCACGTTCCCATTGCGCCAACCGCCCCTCGAGGATTTCCTGGTTGGGGCCGTTGAAACGGCCGTAAACCAGCCCCTCTGCGCCGCCCGGACGTTTACCGGTGATCCCTTCGAAAAAGCGTTTGCCGTCGGCAGCGCTTTCGAACGCATAGGTGGAGGTCAGGAAAATCGGCGGCTTCAGCGCGCCCTCCGACAGGCGCGGCTCATAGCCATAGCCCATCATCAGGGTGGAGGGGTGAAGTTCCCGATCACCGATCTTCGTCACCTGCGGCGGTGTGGTCTGGCGCGAGGGCCGGCCTTCGTCGAGTTCATCAGTCATCACAACACCCTAGCACAGTATCAGCGCAGCCGCTTCACATATTGCTGATTATCGTTGCGCGTTTCGACGGCGAATTGCGGTACATCCTTCATCAGGTCGGACAGCCGCGAATAGCCATAATTACGGGCGTCGAAACTGGAGCGGTTGTTTGCGCGCTGGCCAACCTCCGACATGCGCGCCCAGCCCTCATCGTCGCGTTTCACGGCATTATAGGCATCGACAAGAAGAGTGAGGAGATCCTTGTCGATCGCCTTCTTGGACGGCGGCGTCCGGTCGCCATTCTTCGCCGTGCCGCCCTCTTCCCGTTTCAGGGCAGCGACGTCGATATAGCGGGTGCAGGCGGCGCGGAACGCTTCCGGTGCGCGTTCAGTGCCGAACCCGTAAACGGGGATCCCCTCCTGCCGGATGCGCTGGGCCAGCGGCATGAAATCGCTGTCCGACGACATCAGGCCAAAGCCGCCAATGCGCCCGCCATACATCAGGTCCATGGCATCGATGACGATGCGCATGTCGGTAGCGTTCTTCTTCTTGACGATGTCGAACTGCTGATAAGGTTCAATGGCATAGGTCAGCGTCAGGTCAGCCCAGCTTTTCAGCGCGGGCTTGCGCCAATTGCCATAGGCGCGGCGGACATTGACCTCCCCCAGCTCGGCGAGCACGGTCAGCACGGGGTCAAGATGGTTGGGGCTGGCATTGTCCGCGTCGATCAGCAGCGCGATGTTGCGGATGCGAGGCTCGGTCATGCCGCATCCTTTGCGAAGAGGTTTTCAGGGTGACGCATGGCCTTGAACTCCAGTGCGTTTCCGGCGGGATCGAAGAAGAACATGGTCATTTGCTCCCCCGCCTGTCCGGCGAAGCGGACGTGCGGTTCGATTTCGAAGCGCGTACCCGCCGTTTTCAGCCGATCGGCCAGCGCTTCAAAATCCCGCCATTCCAGCACAATGCCGAAATGCGGCACGGGTACCTGGTCGCCGTCCACGGGATTGCGGTGCACGCTGCCCTTCGGCGCCAGATGGGCAACGATCTGATGGCCAAAGAAATCGAAGTCGATCCAGCTGTCGGAGGAGCGCCCCTCCGCGCAGCCCATCAGTTCGCCGTAAAAGGCGTGGGCCGCCGCAAGATCATCGACAGGAAAGGCGAGGTGGAAGGGTCGCAGGGTCATACCGCGCCGTAACAGGCCAGCGCTGGCTTCGCCAGAGTCTGACGCCGCGAAGGAGCGCCCGACTGCACGGGGTCAGACGCTTGCCTTGACGCCCTTGTCCCGCATGACCTCGGCCAGCTCGCCGGCCTCGTACATTTCCAACATGATGTCGCTGCCGCCGACGAACTCTCCCTTGACGTAAAGTTGCGGGATAGTCGGCCAGTTGGAATAGCTTTTCACGCCGGACCGGATTTCGGGATCCTGCAGCACGTCGGTGGAGCCGAATTCGACACCCAGATGTTCCAATATCGCAACGGCGCGGCTGGAAAACCCGCATTGCGGGAACAGCGGTGTGCCCTTCATGAACAGGTGGACATCGTCGCCCTCGACGATGGTCTTGATGCGCTGATCGGCATTTGTGTCGGCCATTGGCTTACTCCGGTATTTGTGTGGTCAGTTGCAGCGCATGCAGTTCGCCGCCCATGCGGCCGCCCAACGCGTCATAAACGAGCTGATGCTGCCTGACGCGGCTGAGGCCGGCGAAGGCGGGCGCCGTCACGGTGGCGGCATAATGGTCCCCGTCGCCGGCCAGATCGGTAATTTCCACCCGGGCACCGTCTATATTGTCGGTGATCAGGCGTTCGATATCTGCTGCGGCCATCGGCATGGTATTACACCTGTTCCATGAACTGCCGGCGCGCGATAACCATCTTGTCTTCCATGGCGCGGCGCACGTCGGCTTCGGTCACGTCGATGTCGTCATGTGCGGAAAGGTCGTTGTAAACCTTGCGAAACACGTCCTCGTCACCGACTTCCTCGAAATCCGCAGCGACGACCTCGCGGGCATAGCCTTCCCGCTCCTCGGGGGTCAGGCCGAGCTTTTCCGCAGCCCATTCGCCAAGCAGGCGATTCCGGCGCGCCGTCACCTTGAACTGAAGTTCCGCATCGCGCGCGAACTTGTTCTCAAACGCTTTTTCGCGATCTTTCATGTCGGTCATTGCTGGCGGCGGTCCCTTTTCATGCTGTCGTCCCGCCTAAATAGGAAGGCAGCCGCTCGCCTGCAAATAAAAGCCGGTGCAGCGACCGCACGTTAGACCACCGGTCTGCCCCTTTGTGGAGCGTTCATCTAGCGCGGTCGCAGCGAGCACGTTACATAGCGGTGATTCCCCCGCCCCGGCCCGCCGTCGCCGGGGCGTTCGTCTTTCAGAGGAGCCCGCCCATGTCCCGCCGCCGCCAGATCTATGAGGGCAAGGCCAAGATTCTGTATGAAGGGCCGGAGCCGGGCACGCTGATCCAGTATTTCAAGGACGATGCCACCGCCTTCAACAATCAGAAGAAGGGGACGATCAACGGCAAGGGCGTCCTCAACAACCGGATTTCGGAGCATATCTTTACCCTGCTGGGGAATATCGGCATCCCGACGCACTTCATCCGCCGCCTGAACATGCGCGAACAGCTGGTGCGGCAGGTGGAGATCGTGCCGATCGAGGTCATTGTGCGGAACGTTGCGGCCGGTACCTTGTCGAAGCGGCTGGGGATCGAGGAGGGCACGCAGCTGCCCCGCACCATCCTGGAATATTGCTATAAGGACGATGCGCTGGGCGATCCGATGATCACCGACGAACATATCGCCTGTTTCGGCTGGGCCAGCCAGGAGGAGATGCACGAGATTTCCGACATGGCCATCCGCATCAACGATTTCATGTCGGGCATGTTCGCCGCGATCGGCATCAAGCTGGTGGATTTCAAGCTGGAGTTCGGCCGCGTCTGGGAGAATGATTTCGCCCGCATCCTGCTGGCGGATGAGATCAGCCCCGATGGCTGTCGCCTGTGGGACATGAAATCGAACGAGAAGCTGGACAAGGACCGGTTCCGCCGCGACCTGGGCGGCGAAGTCGAAGCCTATCAGGAGGTTGCGCGCCGACTGGGACTGCTGCCCGAGGATGGCAGCGGCGAAAAGGTCGCCGATCTGGCCGAAGCGCGCAAGGCACGCGGCAAGGAATAAGGGCTGAGCAGCCCCCTTGGGGCAAACAAGCCGCAACCCAAAGATCGTCATCCCCGCTCGCGCGGGAATGACGATCCTTTGAATCCGCTGTTTAGGGAAAACATTCGTTCGGCGAAGGCCGAAAAAGCGGCCCTCTAATTCACCAGCATCGATACGCGTGGCGCCTGGAAAACGCGGGGCGCCGGGGAGACGATTTTCGTCCCGCTTCCCGTCACCTCCTGCACCTCCAGCCCGCGCTGGGCGACGCCGTTCGACCCGAACCGGAAAATGCCGTCCATTCCGGCAAAGCCGTCGGGGTCGGTAAGCGTGCGGGCCGGAAAATCGCCGCCGACGGGCCATTGTTCCGCCTGGCCATTCGCGATCAGCACGGCATCATAGGCCATGCTGGAAAGGCGCGAGGGCGCACCACCGAATTTCTGGCGATAACGCGCGGCGAACTTGTCGAACTGGGCGTCGGGAACGCTGGCGAACCAGCTTCCGTGCAGGCCGCGGGCGGAGCGGAGCCGGTCCTCTGCATTCCATAATTCCGTGCCGAGATAGCGTACCCGGTCGGCGCCGGCGCCATAACGCTGCAGGCTTTGCAGGAATTCGGAGGCGATGGTGCCGGAATCGGCAATCAGCAGGGACTGGAAACTGACGGGTGCCAAGCGCTCCTCTACGGGGGCCACGGTTCCGTCGGCGCGGACAGTGCCGCCCTGTGCGGCGCGTGCCGTGCGTGCCTCGTAATCGGTAAGGCGGCGGACGCTGGCGGGCAGTTTCGACCGCTGACGCTCATAGGTTTCGATGCCGGTCACGCGGCCGCCGGCACCCCGCACGGACGACAGAAATGCGTCGCTGGCGCGGTTGCCATAGGTGCCGTTGGGCACAAGCGCGGCGAAACGCTCTATGCCGCGGCCGCGGGCGAAGGCAACCACCCGCTGGATCGACTGCGATGGCTGGAAGCCCATAACGTAAACGCCATTGCCGGCGATGGTGGCATCGTTCGAGAAGCTGATGATCGGGATGTTCCGGGAGCGGGCATAGCCGGAAATGGCACGCACGTTTTCGGCGAGCAAAGGACCGAGGAAGATGCGGGCGCCATCCGCGACCGCGCGTTCGGCGGCGCGTTCCGGGCCGTTGACGGCGGTGTCATAGGTCTGCAGCTTTATATTGCCGCCGCCCAGATCCTGCAGCGCCATATTGGCGGCATTGGCGAGCGAACGACCCACGCGCGCGCGGGGCCCGGTCAGCGGCAGCAGCAGGGCCGCACGGTTCTGGATCACCGGCGCATCCGCCACGTCGACGACCGGGGGCGGCGCCTCGGCCTCTGGCGGTGCGTCGACGGCAATCGTGGTATCTTCTTCGGCGCGCATCGACTGGCACCCGCTGGTGACAACCAGAGCGGCGGCGGCAAGCGCGAGGCCACCTCCCCGCAAAGTACGCTTCAAACTGGTAAGAACTGAAAACATCGCGTAGCCCAATCACATGACGGCAGAATCGCTCCCCCCGGGAATCTATATCGTCGCTACACCAATCGGCAACCTGAAGGACCTGTCATTTCGCGCCGCCAACATCCTGTGCCGCGCAAATGCCATTGCCGCAGAGGATACGCGGATCACCGGTAAGCTGTTGAAGCATATAGACTCAACAGTGCCGATGATTCGATATCACGAGCATAATGCACGCGATATGCGGCCAAAGATACTGCAACGCGCGGTGGAAGAGGCAATCGCACTGGTCACGGATGCGGGCACGCCCCTGATTTCCGACCCCGGTTACAAGCTGATTGCGGAGGCGCGCCGCGCTGGTGTTGCGGTCACCAGCATCCCCGGGCCGAGCGCGGTGATCACGGGGCTGACGCTGGCTGCGCTGCCCACCGACAGGTTCCTGTTCGCCGGATTTGCCCCGCCGAAGGAAAAGGCGCTGCGCGACACGCTGGCGGAGCTGGGCGGCGTGCGCGCGACGCTGGTTTTCTATGAAACGGGGCCGCGCCTCTCGCGCTTTTTGGCTGTCGCGGCGGATACGCTCGGCGGGCGCGATGCGGCGGTGACGCGGGAGCTGACCAAGCTGCATGAGGAGGTTCGCACCGGCACATTGCCCGATCTTGCCGCGCATTATGAGGCGGCGGGACCGCCCAAGGGCGAGATTGTCGTGGTCATCGGCCCACCGCTCGAGACCGAACCAGACGAGGCGGATCTGGACGAAGCGCTGATCGCCGCGCTGGAGGGGGCATCGCTGAAGATGGCGGTGAAGGAAGTCGCCCTGGCGCTCGGCCTGCCGCGCGGGACGGTCTATGCGCGCGCCCTGGAACTGAAGGACAAGTGAGGTCCAGACAGGCGGCGGAGGCGCGGGGTCGCCGCGCGGAAGCCGTGGCCGCCTGGTTCCTGCGCCTGAAGGGCTATGGCATCATCGACCGGCGTGTACGCGTGCGCGGCGGCGAGATCGACATCGTGGCGCGGCGGGGACGCACCATCGTTTTCGTTGAGGTAAAGGCGCGTGCGGACGCCGTTTCGGGCGACGCCGCGCTGGGGCCGGGGCGCCTGTCGCGGGTGCATGCCGCCGCCGCGCAATTGTGGCCGCGCTATGCGGGCAGCGCCGATGGATACCGCGTCGATGCCGTCGCGATCCTGCCGCGCCGATGGCCCGTGCACCTGAAAGGGCTGGACTAAGCAGGGGGAAGGCGGGAACAAGCGCCGCATCCGTTTTCAGATATGGTCAGGACCCGCACCATGCCGCTTTCCGTTGCCGTTCAGATGGACCCCATCGAATCCGTGAAGCTGGGGGGCGATTCCACCTTTGCGCTGATGGTGGGGGCCCAGGCGCGCGGACATCGCCTGTGGCATTATCCCGTCGAAAGCCTTGCGTGGAACGAGGGGCGTGTCACCGCCACCGCGCGCCCCGTCGAAGTGCGTTACGAGGAGGGCAATCATTTTACGGCGGGGGAGGCGCGCACCGTCGATTTGGGCAGCGACATGGACGTGGTGCTGATGCGGCAGGACCCGCCCTTTGACATTGGCTACATCACGGCGACGCACATTCTGGAAATGCTGAAGGGCAAGACGCTGGTCGTCAACGATCCGGTGGAGGTACGCAATGCGCCGGAAAAGCTGTTCGTTCTAAACTATCGCGACCTGATGCCGGCCACGATGATCACGCGAAATCTGGATCAGGTCAGGCAGTTTCGCGACAAATATGGCGCCGTGGTTCTGAAGCCGCTGCACGGCAAGGGCGGCGAGGCGGTGTTCAAGATGGATGGCGGCGACGGCAATCTGGGCGCGCTGGTCGAACTGTTCGGGGAAATCTTTGAAGAGCCGTTTATCGCGCAGCAATTCCTGCCGGACGTATCGGAAGGGGACAAGCGCATCATTCTGGTCGATGGCGAGCCGACCGGAGCGGTCAATCGCCTGCCGAAAAAGGGGGAGATCCGCTCCAACTTCGCTGCGGGCGGGTCGGGGGCGGCAGCCGAGCTGACGGACCGGGAGCGGGAGATTTGCGCCCGCATCGGCCCGGATCTAAAGGCCCGCGGCCTGATCTTTGTCGGCATTGATGTCATCGGCGGCAAGCTGACGGAAATCAACGTCACCAGCCCGACGGGGATCGTCGCCATCGATCGATTTAACGGGACGGACACGCCCGCTTTGGTCTGGGATGCGATCGAGGCGCGGCTGCGCAAGTGATGGGCGGCTGCGGGCGCTCTCGCCGCTGAACCGCCCTCAAGCCCGCGGGAACCTGCCTAGGCAGCCTTCGCCTTTGCCTCGGCATATTCCTGTGTGCCGACGGTCAATACTTCATCCTCCGGCAGGATGGTGGTGACGGGCAGGTCGTCCAGCGCCTCCAGCTCCGCGTAAAGAGGAGCGAAGTCGGCATCGCTGGTGCGGCGCAGCAGATCCTCGAAACTGTCGATGACGAAATAGGTCTGCTGATAATCGTCGATGCGATATTCCGTTCGCATGACGCGTTGCAGTTGCAGCTTGATGCGGTTCGGGCTGTCGCTGTCGATGGCGAATTTGCTTTCTCCATGGCTGGACACGATGCCCGCGCCATAGATTTTCAGCTCGTCATTTTCACGGATCAGGCCGAATTCCACCGTGTACCAGTAAAGGCGCGCAAGTTTGTGAATGGCACCGAATTCCAGGCTGCGCAGGCCGCCCTGTCCATAGGCCTGCATGTAATCGCCGAAGATCGGATTGGCGAGCAGGGGGACATGCCCGAACACGTCATGGAAAACGTCCGGTTCCTGCAGATAGTCGAGCTGGTCCGCGCGGCGAATGAAATTGCCTGCGGGGAAGCGCCGGTTAGCGAGGTGGTCGAAGAAAACATCATCCGGGATAAGGCCGGGGACGGCCACGACCTGCCAGCCGGTCGCCTTGGTCAATTTTTCGGACAATTCCTCAAAATTCGGGATACCCGGACGAGAAAGGTGCAGAACGTCCAGCCCCTCCAGAAAGGCGTCGGCCGCGCGGCCGGGCAGCTGTTTTGACTGCCGTTCGAACAAGGTGTCCCAGACACCATGCTCTTCTGCAGTGAAATGATCCCAATCCTGGGGTACAGTCCAGTCGTCGGCTGCGTTTTCGGGGCGGGTGAGAGTCGGTGAACCTGTAGCCATGTCAGGCATTGTAGCGTATTTTTGAAAAGGTTTCGAGTGAAACTTTCCGTTGTTCGGAAATCGCGATCACACTGAGCAAAAATGTCACGGGAACGCGGGAACGCATCCCCCGTTGTGTAACCGAGATAGAAAAAACAGGAGACCACGAAATGTCCACCACACCACATATCGGAATCAACAAGGCGGGCCGTGCAAAGGTCGGCAAGGAACTTGGCAAGGTACTGGCCGACAGCTATTCGCTGTATCTGAAGACGCATAATTATCATTGGAACGTGAAGGGGCCGCACTTCCATTCGCTGCATACCCTGTTCGAGGAGCAGTATACGGAGCTGGCGACGGCCGTCGACGATCTGGCGGAACGTATCCGTGCACTGGGCGAGATGGCGCCGGGCAGCTATCGTCAGTTCAGCAAGCTGACGAAGATCGAGGAAGCGCCAGACACGCCGCCAGAGGCGCTGGAAATGGCCGAGCAGCTGGCGCAGGGTCACGAGGCCGTCGCGGGAACCTGCCGCGAACTGATCCCCATCGCCGAAGAGGTCGAGGACGAAGTGACCGTCGACATGATGATCGGCCGCATGACCGTGCATGACAAGGCCGCGTGGATGCTGCGCAGCCTGGCGGCGTAGGCAGTCGCACCATAGTCGGTGACATGACGCGCGGGATCGCAGGTCGATCCCGCGCTTTTTTGCGTCTGCCCCTTGGCCCCGACTGCGCCCGGGAGACTTGGTCCCTATCTGAATCGGCGAGTTTTCAAGGGCGCGGGCCGGTGCGAAAGATGCATTGGGCAATCCCGTATGCCGCCTGGCCCATTTGCGCCCGAGGAGATCAGATCATGGACCTGTCCTTTAGTCCCGAAGAAGAAGCCTTTCGTGAGGAAGTGCGCAGCTTCATTGACGAAAACTATCCCGAGGAGCTGAAGAATCTTGCCGGACGCGAGGATCTGGACAAGGCGGACATGCTGAAATGGCATCAGATATTGGGCGAGAAGGGCTGGTCCGTGCCCGCCTGGCCGACGGAATATGGCGGCCCCGGCTGGACCTCTACGCAGCGCTATATCTGGTCGGAGGAATCGGCGAAGGCCGAAACCATTCCGCCCTTGCCCTTTGGCGTGTCGATGGTGGGGCCGGTCATCTATACCTTTGGGACGGCGGAGCAGAAGGAACGCTTCCTGCCCGGCATACGCAACGGCACGACCTGGTGGTGCCAGGGCTATTCGGAGCCGGGGGCCGGGTCCGACCTCGCCAGCCTGAAGACGAAGGCGGAGCGGGTCACGGGCGACGACGGCCAGGACTATTATGTGGTCAACGGTCAGAAAACGTGGACCACCCTGGCGCAATATGCCGATTGGGGCTTTTTCCTGGTGCGAACCGATCCCGACGCGGCAAAGCCGCAGCAGGGCATTTCCTTCCTGCTGATCGACATGAAGTCGCCGGGCGTTTCGGTGCGGCCGATCATCACGCTGGGCGGCGAGCATGAGGTGAACGAAGTCTGGCTGGACAATGTGAAGGTGCCCGTCGACCAGCGCATCCACAATGAAAATGAGGGCTGGACCTGCGCCAAGTTCCTGCTGGCGCACGAGCGGTCCGGCATTGCCGGCGTCGCGCGTTCCAAGCGCGGCATCGAAAAGCTGAAGGAAATGGCGATGGCGGAACTGGATGAGGGCCAGCCGCTGCTGCACAATCCCTTCTTCAAGCGTAAGGTCGCGGAGCTGGAAATCGACCTGGCCGCGCTGGAATATACCGAATTGCGGACCCTGGCGGGAGAGGCGGCAGGACGCGGGCCGGGGCCGGAAAGCTCTATCCTGAAGATCAAGGGAACGGAGATCCAGCAGCGCATCACGGAGCTGGTTCTGGAGGCGGCGGGCCATTACGGCGCGCCCTATTTCCGCGGATATGGCGAAGGCGGCAATGAATTCGCCATCGGCCCCGAACATGCGCAGCGGGCGGCGCCAACCTATTTCAACACGCGCAAGACGTCCATTTACGGCGGGTCCAACGAGATTCAGCGCGGCATTATCGCGAAAATGGTGCTGGGCCTGTAAGGGGAGCCTGCGCACTGCCGCCGGGGCGGGAGTGCGGATAGCCATTGACGGGGTAGAATTGCATGAAAGTCGCGCTTTCCACGTTTTGGCGGCAGGCAATGGAGCCGCGCATGCCGGACGACCTCGAAATTGCCTGGTTCCAGAATGTCGATGAAGCCATTGAGGCGGTGAAGGGCGCCACGGCGGTCGAACTCGACCTGTTGTGCGGCCCGGAAGATCATATTCGCATTATGGAAGCGGGCAGGGAGCTGAAGTGGATCGCGTGCTGCTTTGCCGGGGTTGAGCGCTATCCCTTTGACTATATGCGCGAGCGCGGCCTGATCTTCACGAACGGAGTCGGCGTTACCGCGATCCCGGTCGCCGAATGGGCGGTCATGGGGGTCTATGCGCTGGCCAAGGGCTTTCCGGACGTGGTGCGCATGCACGACCGGCGCGAATGGCGCGATGTGCCCTATGGCACGATCGAGGTATCGTCGTCGAAGGTGCTGCTGATCGGCTATGGCCATATCGGCAAGGAGATCGAGCGCCAGTTGTCCGCCATCGGTGCCAGCGTCACGGTGGTGCGGTCGAAGGCCGACCCTGCGACGGGCGTCTTGGGGCCGGATGACTGGCGCGCCCGTCTGGGGGAATTCGACTTTGTCATTCTGGCGGCGCCCGGCACGGAAGAGAATCGCGGCATGATCGGTGCCGCCGAGTTGAAGGCGATGAAGAAGAGTGCGCACCTGATCAACATCGCGCGCGGCGTTCTGGTCGATCAGGACGCCTTCCGCACCGCCATGTCGGCAGGAGAGATCGCTGGCGCGCTGCTGGATCCCGCCGAACCGGAACCCCTGCCGCAGGATGACCCGCTGTGGACGGCGGAAAATACCGTCATTACCGCGCATCTGTCCGGCCGCAGCCAGACGACGATGCCGACGCGGATCACCGATCTGTTCCTGGATAATCTGCGGCGGTTCCGCGCCGGGGAGCCGCTGGTGAACGTGGTTGACCTGCAGCGCGGCTATTAAGGCCGCCACACCTGCGCCGCGCCGGGGACACAATGGCTTGGCAGGACGCGCCCCGGTAAATTAAGGATCGAGCCCATGACAGATAAAGCCACGGTGCTGCCGCGCCTCATCGAAATTATCGAACCCTTCAACAAGAAGGACATAGAGCTGAACGCCGACACCAGCTTTGCCAAGGATCTGGAGCTGGACAGCCTGACGGTGATGGATCTGGTCGCGGAGATCGAGGATGAATATGACATCCTGCTGCCCGTCAACATGCTGCCCGACCTGGAAACCATCGGCGATGTGGCCGGGGCGGTCGCAAAGATAAAGTCGGCCTGAACCATGAGCGATACGAGCGATATGGGCGACGAGAGCGTGCCCGCGCGACCCGATTTGTTCGACAAGTTCGACCCGCTGGTCGCGCAATATGACGGGCTGATCGCGTCCGGCCATCGCGACCCGTTCCACCTGCAGATGGATCAGATCCTGTCGCCGACACGCGCAGTGGTGAACGGCAAGGAGATCATTCTGGTCGGCACATATAATTATATGGGCATGACGTTCGACCCCGACGTCATAGAGGCGGGGCAGAAGGCGCTGGCCGAATTCGGCGCCGGCACGACGGGCAGCCGCGTGCTGAACGGCACGTTCCAAGGCCACGCCGAATGCGAGGCCGCGCTGCGCGAATTTTACGACATGGAACATGCCATGGTCTTTTCGACCGGCTATCAGGCCAATCTGGGCCTGATGTCGGCGATCGCGGGCCGCGGCGATTATATCGTCCTGGATGCCGACAGCCATGCGTCCATCTATGACGGCTGCGCGATGGGCAATGCCGACGTGGTGCGGTTCAAGCATAATGATGTCGCCGACCTGGAAAAACGCCTGAAGCGCATACCTGAGGGGGCGGGTGTCCTCGTCGTGCTGGAGGGCGTCTATTCCATGGTGGGGGACATCGCGCCCCTGAAGGAGATGGTCGCCGTCGCCAAGGCGGCGGGTGCCATGATCGCGGTCGACGAGGCGCATGCCATGGGCTTCTTCGGCGAAAACGGACGCGGCGTGTTCGAGCAGGCGGGCGTTGAGGACGATGTCGACTTCGTCGTCGGCACCTTCTCAAAATCGGTCGGTACGGTCGGTGGATTCATCGTGTCCAACCATCCAAAGTTCGAGGTGCTGCGCTTTGTCGCGCGGCCCTATGTCTATACGGCCAGCCTGCCGCCCGCCGTGGTGGCCTGTTCCGCCACGTCGATCCGCAAATTGCGCTACGCCTATGACAAGCGCATCCATTTGTGGGAGGCGTCGCGCCACCTGCATCGCAGCCTGCGCGAGGCGGGTTTCACGCTGGGCACGGATACAGCGCAAAGCGCCATCATCGCGGTGAAGATGCCGGATCAGGAAACAAGCGCCAGAATGTGGGCCGCGCTGATCGATGAGGGCGTTTACGTCAACATGGTGCCGCCGCAGGCGACGCCGGGCCTGCACCTGCTGCGCTGTTCCCTGTGCGCGGATCATACGAAAGAACAGGTGGAGGAAATCATCGCGCGGTTCAAACGCGCCGCCGCGACGGCGGAACTGCCGCTAGAAATTTGACGCTTTGTGCCGGATCGGGACATGTGATGCGCCCGATCCTGTCCAAATTTGGCACGGTAATATCTCGTTGAGCAGCTAAGCGATTGCAATTCCCGGCGGTGCTGAAACTGGCACACCCTTTGCAATTTATTTTGGCATCGGCGGTGGCCAAGGCCCCGGTCCCTGCCGGACCCAAGGTCAGCATACCGGATTTCGTCCGGATTGACCGGTTTAGTACCCAGGGTGGCGGCTCCAATGCCCCGGAGCCGCCACCCACTCCAACTGAAGTTGCAGGCGATACGTCCATGGCCCCGGATGTGTCGTCTGTTTCTTTTTGACGGCCCGTTCTTTGATGCCCTGTCGGCAATGAAGCCGGGCAGTCTTGGCCTTGTCGTAATTGCGCGCTAACCCATGCGCCATGACAACCACCCTCACACTCAATGGACAGTCGATCAGCGTCGACGCCGATCCCGCCGCCCTTCTCGTCAACGTGCTGCGCGACGACCTTTCCCTGACCGGAACGCATATCGGGTGCGACACCAGCCAGTGCGGCGCGTGCAACGTGCTGCTGGATGGCGAGCCGGTCAAAGCCTGCACCATGCTGCTGGCTCAGGCGGAGGGCCGGGAGGTCACCACCGTTGAGGGGCTGGCCGAAGGCGGGCAGCTGCATCCAATGCAAGCGGCGTTCAAGGAGGCACACGGCCTGCAGTGCGGCTTTTGCACCCCCGGCATGGTGATGGCCGGCATCGGCATCGCGCGCCGCCACGGCGGCGACCCCGGCGAGGATGTCGTCGCCCACGAGCTGGAGGGCAATCTGTGCCGCTGCACCGGTTATGTGAACATCGTGAAGGCGATCCGCGCCGGCGCGCGTGACATGGGAGCGGGCGCATGAACCTGTCGAGACCGAGCCGCGTCGCCGATGCCGTCAGCGCCGCGGGCGCGGGCGGCGATGTCGCCTATCTGGCGGGCGGACATACGCTGATCCCCGCCATGAAGGCGCGGCTGCGCGATCCGGAGGGGCTGGTCGACCTGTCCGGCCTGGACGAACTGAAGGGCATGTCGGTCGAGGATGCCGAAGGCGGCCGGCGGCTGTGGATCGGCGCCATGACACGCCATCGCGATGTCGCGGAGGGCGCGGACGCGATCCCGGCCCTGCAGCATATGGCGACCCTGATCGGCGACCCGCAGGTACGTAATCGCGGCACGCTGGGCGGGTCGCTGGCCAATAATGACCCGGCGTCTGACTATCCTGCGGCGGTGCTGGCATTGCAGGCGGAAATCGAGACCGACCGCGCCACGCATCGGGCCGAGGATTTCTTTCAGGGCATGTTCTTTACCGCGCTGGAGGAAGGGGAATTGATCAAGAGGGTCGGTTTCCGCATTCCCGCGCGCGCGGCCTATGCCAAGTTTCGGCATCCCGCCTCCCGCTATGCATTGTCCGGCGTGTTCGTCGCGGAAATCGGGCCCGGCATCTGGCGCGTCGCCGTCACCGGCAGCGGGCAGGAGGGCGTATTCCGCTGGCCGCAGGCGGAGGAGGCGCTGGCAAATGGCGCCGACATTTCCACCGTGGCCGCGCCCGACGCATCGCTGATGTCGAGCGATATTCACGCGAGCCCGGAATATCGCGCGCATCTGTGCACCGTTATGCTGGCAAAGGCTGTGGGAGAGATAAAATGATCCTGACGACGACCCCAACGGTCGAAGGGCGACCGGCGCGCGAATATGTCGGCATCGTCACCGGCGAGGCCATATTGGGCGCCAACATGTTCAAGGATTTCTTTTCCGGCATACGCGACATCGTCGGTGGGCGCGCCGGATCCTATGAAGGCGTGCTGCGCGATGCCCGCAACGAGGCGTTGGGCGAGGTTGAGCGGCAGGCCGCAAAGCTGGGCGCCGATGCGGTCGTGGGCATCGACCTGGATTATGAGGTCATCGGCGATACCGGCTCCATGCTGATGGTCTCGGCGTCGGGAACCGCGATCAAATTCTAACGCAACGCACGCGGCTGACCGTCGGCGATTTCATCGCCGCAGCGCTGCGCAATATCGGTCGGCTGCGCGCGCGGCATTGGGCGCTGCTGGTGCTGGTCTATAGCGGACGCGCCATGTTGCCGTTGCTGCCCGCCGGGATGCGTCAGGCGGTGTGGCTGCAATCGCTGATGTCCGTTACCGCGTTCCTCGTGCTGTTCTGGATGCCCTATCTGTTCATCCGCGCGATGGCGGGGGAGGCGCGGCCGGGCCGGCCGACGCTGGGCTTCCTGTTCTTCGTTGGCGTCGCCATTTTATTGGCGCTGGTCGAGGCCATCCCCTTGGCGCTGTCGCATGTGGTCTTTGCTAGGGGGGTATCCCAGGCCGGGGCGAAGATGTTCATTCTGGCGGCGGGGGTGTTGAGCGCCCTTTTAAGCGTGCGCCTGTTGCCGCTTTATGCCGGCACGGCGACACAATTATTGTCACCGTTCCAGCGGTACTGGTGGGCGGGCCTGAGGGGGAGTGCCCTTTCCCTGGCGGCTCTTATGGTCGGCGGCATCCTGATCGGCGCGGCGCTGCAGGTTCTGATCCCCGCTACGGGCAGCGCCTTTACGCTGGGCAATATAGTGCTGTCGCATGCGGAGCAAAGCGTGCGGGCGGCGGGATTTCTGGCACTATGCGGCGTGTCGCTTGCGGCCGCGGCGCATTGCGCGCAGTTGCAGGGGGCCGCGCCGCCGCGCTAGGGAAGCGCGCGTATAGAAGACCACACACATGCAGGATTCCGATGGCAGGCCATTCCAAATTCAAGAACATCATGCACCGCAAGGGCGCGCAGGATAAGAAGCGCTCCGCGATGTTTTCCAAATTGTCGCGGGAAATCACCGTGGCGGCAAAATCGGGCATGCCCGACCCGGACATGAACCCGCGTCTGCGCGCCGCCGTGCAGGCCGCCAAATCGCAGTCCATGCCAAAGGACAACATCCAGCGCGCGATCGACAAGGCGATCGGCGGCGACGACGAGAATTACGAGGAAATCCGTTATGAGGGCTTTGGCCCCGGCGGCGTCGCGCTGATCGTCGAAACGCTGACCGACAATCGCAACCGTACGAACACCAATGTTCGGACCATCTTTTCCCGCAATGGCGGCAATGTCGGCGGACCCGGCACCGTCACGCACGGATTCGACCATGTCGGCCTGATCACCTATAAAAAGGATGCCCACAAGGCCGACAAGGTGTTCGAGGCGGCACTGGAGGCGGGCGCGGACGACGTCGATTCCTCCGGCGACGAAGAGCATGAAATCTATACCGAGGCGAACGCGCTGCACGAGGTTGCCAAGAATCTCGAGGCGATCCTGGGCGAGCCGGATGGCGCGAAACTATATTGGAAGCCGATGGAAACGGTGAACGTCGACGAGGCGCAGGCAACGACCCTGTTCAAGCTGATCGACCTGCTGGACGACGATGATGACGTGCAGACCGTCTATGGCAATTACGATATTTCCGACGAGGTCATGGAGAAGATCGGCAATTCGTGAGCGGTTCTTGCCGCCTTCTATTCGCCATTCCCGCGCCGGGGCGTTCCTGTCCGGTTGAGCCATGCTGATTCTGGGCGTCGATCCCAGCCTGACCGCGACGGGATGGGGCGTCATCCGGTCGGAGGGGAGCCGTATCGGCCATGTCGCGAACGGAACCATCAAGGTGCCGGCGAAACTGGCCATGCCCGCGCGGCTGGCCATGCTGTTTGCCGAGGTGCGCGCCCTGATCGCCGAACACGCCCCCGACGCGGCGGCCTGCGAGGAGGTGTTTTCGAACCAGAATCCGCAATCGACGCTGAAGCTGGGCCAGGCGCGCGGCGCGGTGCTGGCGGCGCTGGGCGCAGCGGGGCTGGAGGTTCGCGAATATGCGCCGCGCCTGGTCAAGAAGGCGATCGTCGGTACGGGCGGCGCGGACAAGCGGCAGGTGCAGGCCATGGTCGAGCGGCTGCTGCCCGGTGCGAAACCCGATTCGCTGGACGCGTCCGACGCGCTGGCCGTGGCGATCACGCACGCCAATATGTCGGGCGTCGATGCCCGCATAATGTACGCATGATCGCGAAGCTGACGGGTCGCGTCGATACGCTGACCGCCGACAATGCCATCATCGATGTCGGCGGCGTCGGCTATCTGGTCAGCGCGTCCACGCGCACGCTGGACCGTCTGGCGCATGGAGAGGCCGTATCGCTATATGTGGAGACGGTGGTGCGCGAGGATGCGTTCCTGCTGTTCGGCTTCTTCGATACGGAGGAGCAGGGCTGGTTCCGCCTGCTGACCGGGGTGCAGGGCGTCGGTGCGCGTGTCGGCCTCGCCATATTGTCGACCCTGTCGGGTGACGAATTGCAGATCGCTATCGCCAATGGCGACAAGGCGATGGTGGCGCGCACGCCGGGCGTGGGACCGAAGCTGGCGCAGCGGCTGGTGACGGAACTGGGCGACAAGGTCGTGCCGGGTTCAGGTGTGACGTCGGCCGGCGCGGGTCTGACGACGGCGCCCAAGGGCGGTGCGGCGGTGGACGCGCAATCGGCGCTCCTAAATCTGGGCTTCAAGCCCGCGCAGGCAGCGAAAGTGGTCGCGCAGGCGCTGGAGGAACTCGGCGCGGATGCCCCGGTGGAGGCGCTGGTCGGACTGGCGTTGAAGAAGGCGGCGCGCTGAGCCGATTGCAGGGGGCGAGGAGCGATTTTGCGGTGCTTGACTCTCTGGACCGGGATGCCACGCTTGCCTATGAGGGCGCGGAACATTTCCGCAATCCTTCTTTCCACTTGATCGGGACCTTTCCGCATGGCCACCAAAGCCCCCCTCGACCGCGTTCTCGTCCTTGAAATGGTGCGCGTTGTTGAATGCGCCGCCATTGCCGCATCGAAGCTGATCGGGCGCGGCGACGAGGAAGCCGCCGACGCCGCCGCGGTGGAGGCCATGCGCGCCGCGCTGAACGAACTGCCGTTCGAGGGCACCATCGTGATCGGCGAGGGCGAACGCGACGAAGCCCCCATGCTGTATATCGGTGAGAAGGTCGGCAAGGCGGCCAAGGACGCGCCGCAGATCGACATTGCGCTCGATCCGCTGGAGGGAACGACGATCACGGCAAAGGCGGGGCCGAACGCCCTCGCCGTGCTGGCCATCGCGGAAAAGGGCGGCCTGCTCAACGCGCCCGACACCTATATGGACAAGATCGCCATCGGTCCGGGTTATCCGGAGGGCCTCGTTTCGCTCGACAAGTCGGTGCGCGAGAATGTCGAGGCGCTGGCAAAGGAAAAGGGCGTGAAGCCCGCCGACATCATCGCCTGTGTGCTCGACCGGCCCCGGCACGAGAAGATGATCGCGGAACTGCGCGAAATCGGCTGCGGCATCCAGTTGATCCCGGACGGCGATGTTGCCGGCGTGATTGCCGTCACCGATCCCGACACCACCATCGACATCTATATGGGCCAGGGCGGCGCGCCGGAGGGCGTATTGGCCGCGGCGGCACTGCGCTGCGTCGGCGGCCAGATGCAGGGCCGCCTGGTTTTTCGCAATGACGACGAGAAGCGCCGCGCCGCGAAGTGGGGCATCGAGGATCTGGACCGCATCTATACGATGCACGACATGGCAAAGGGCGACGTGATTTTCGCCGCCGCCGGTGTTACGGATGGCTCCCTGCTGGACGGCGTAAAACGCCTGCGCGGCGGCAAGCTGACCACCGAAAGCGTCGTCATGCGCGCCTCATCGGGTACCGTCCGTTACGTGAAGTCCGAACATAAGCGCGACCCGGGGGTGTAGGGCGGGAGCGCCCGCGCCTGGGGTGGATGTGCGGTCGATGTCCCGCCTGCTGGAGATGCAGGACTCGCACCTTAAAAGAGGCGACGCATCTCTGGGTGGATGTCTGGGCTGCGCTTTAGAGGCAGAAATCGTCGGCTGGACTATACGGCCACCGGCTGTTCTCGATTTCAAGTTGAGCCCTTCGCCAGTGACGAACGGCCTTGTTTGTGAGAGTAGTCAGCGCGCCAAGTACACCCCGGTCAGAACGCACTTCATGCTACCGAGCCCGCTATGAAGCGACTTGCCTTTCTTAAAGCATGGGCGACTGCGCTAATAGCGATTGCTGCTCAATTCATTCTTTTGGCATTCGTTTTGAATGTAAATATAATTATTTCCGCAGCGACGTCTGCAGTTTTGCTGGTGTATTTCCTATATCTGATATGGCCGATCCTTAGAAAGTGAATTCTAATTGCCACCATATTATGAGATGGGAGCAGTCTCTCGATTGTAGTGATAGGGTGGAGAAGATTGCGTTGTTACAAGGTACCACATTCGTAAAGGGACGGCATGACTTTGCGATCAAGGTACCTTCTACTGGTTATTTGCCTCTCAGCCTCACCGGCGTTGTGATAAATATGCGCAAGCGAACCGCGGTCGCATTCGTATTGGCTGGCATACTAATAGCACTCACGGGCCGATGTGCTGCCGAGCAGGAATCCGCTATATGTGCTACCACTCCTCCAGAAGATTCTAGTCGGTATGAGGAGTGGGCAAGAGAAGTAGAAAAGGCTAATTGTGAAATAATAACTATACACGATTAGTTATCGGCATGGGCAAGATTTTCTACTCCACGCTGGGCAACGGCGATACGCCTTCCGCTCTTGAAGCTGCAGAGCAGTTATTGCTAGCTAAAGCGTAGCTTGCCATCGCACGTCGTTAGTTGCTCATAGCTTGAATAATTGCAGTAGCGTTTTGAAGACCCGGCGGAATTCCTGAAACTCCGGCGCTTTTACCTGAAATTGTCGGAATAGGCCTGGATCTTCAGGCGGTGGACGGGGGCGTCTTCTACCTGGAAATCGAGAGCTTTGGATTCGGCAAAAGCGATGGCGGCTTCGCGGCTTTCGAAGCTGAGGCGCAGCTGGCGGTTGGTGTCGGCGCTGCCGGGCCAGCCGGTCATGGGGTCGTGCGTCTGCCGGTCCGACGGCTGGTATTGCAGCATCCATTCGCCGGCATGCGCCTTGCCGGACTGCATGGCGTTGAGGGGGCGGGGGAAGATGCGGGCTTTGCTCATGCGGGGGAAGTGCCGCGAATGAGCGCGCCCGTCAATAGTCCTCAATAGGCGCGGGAGATTGCAAAGCGCACGGTTTCCGACAGCGCCTCCTTTGCCGCGCCCGCCGGGAAGTCGGCAATGGCGTCGAGGGCGAGGCTGCCATAATGGCGGGCGCGCTGCAGCGTATCGTCGATGGCGCCGACGTCCTGCATGTAGGTGCAGGCGCGGGCGAAGTCCTCTTCATCCGTGCGCCCCTCCTGTATGGCATTGCGCCAGAAGGTGCGGGCCGCGTCGTCGCCGCGCTTATAGGCGAGGATGACGGGCAGGGTCAGTTTCCCCTCCCGGAAATCATCGCCCGCATCCTTGCCCATGGTTTCGGCGTCGCCGCCATAGTCGATGGCGTCGTCGACAAGCTGAAAGGCGATGCCGAGATTGCGGCCATAGGCCTCCAGCGATTCGATGGCGCCCTCCGTCGATTCCGCGACGACACCCGCGATCTGGCAGGCGGCGGCGAACAGGACGGCGGTCTTGGCAGTGATGACGCCCAGATAGCGGTCCTCGGTCGTGTCGATGCGGCGCTGCGTCTGCAACTGGTCGACCTCACCCTGCGCGATCACTGCGCTGGCGGAGGAAAGGATTTTGAGCACGCGCAGGGAGCCGTCCTCGACCATCAGTTCGAAGGCGCGGCTGAACAGGAAGTCGCCGACGAGCACCGTCGCCTCATTCCCCCAGATCAGGTTCGCGGCCTTCTTGCCGCGCCGCTGGCCGGAGCCGTCGACGACATCGTCGTGCAGCAGGGTCGCGGTGTGGATGAATTCGACGGCGGCGGACAGCCGATGATGGCGCGCGCCCTCATAACCGACGAGGCGTGCACTTGCGAGCGTCAGCATGGGACGCAGGCGCTTGCCGCCGCCAGAGATCAGATGGCCGGCAAGTGCGGGGATGACGGCCACGTCCGACTGCATACGCGCCAGGATGATCTCGTTGACGCTGTTGAGTTCGGGCGCCACCAATTGCATCAGGGGTTCGATGGAGGGCGGGCGTGTGGCGCCGGGAAGCGGGTGGACCGTGGCGCTCATGCCGGTGGAAATCGATCGGTACTTGTCATTGGTCCCGTCTGCGGCATGCAGACGGGCTTGTCACCGTTACATTTGGCCGCAAATGAGGATTGTATGACCGACAGCACGACAGATCATTCGGAGCGCCTGGCCCGCTATCGTTCCAGCATCGACAATATCGACGCCGCCCTGGTGTATATGCTGGCGGAAAGGTTTCGAATCACGAAGGCTGTGGGCGAATTCAAGGCGAAGGAAGGCCTGCCCCCCGCCGACAAGGCGCGCGAGGCCGAACAGATCGAGCGGCTGCGCACGCTGGCGGTAAGCGCGAATCTGGATCCCGACTTTTCGGAGAAGTTCCTGAACTTCATCGTAGCGGAAGTGATTCGCCACCATGAACAGGCGCGGGAATGAAGCGCGCGGGCTGAACATCCGGGATAATTTGGTAGGAAGGATGCGGTCGGAACCGCCAACCTCCGGGCGTTACGCCTTTTCCAGCGTCATTTGCAGGGGGTGCTCGTTCTTCTTGGCGAAGTCGAGAACCTGATTCACCTTCGTCTCGGCGACCTCATAAGTGAAAACGCCGCACAGGCCGACGCCCTTTTGGTGGACGTGCAGCATGACCTGCGTCGCCTCCTCCGGCGTCATGCGGAAATAGCGTTGCAGCACGGCCACGACGAATTCCATGGGCGTATAATCGTCATTCAGCATCAGAACCTTGTACAGCGACGGCTTTTTCGTCTTCGGCCGCGTACGGGTGGCCACACCCGATTCGCGATCGGGAGGACCGCCGTCCTGATCCTTGTCTGCTGAATAAGGGCCGATGCTCATTGAGACCAATCTAGTCGTTCCGTCGGTGAGTGCAATATTCCTGTCGAAATGGCTGCCCATGAAAAAGGGCCGCACCGGCATACCGGAACGGCCCCGATCCATCACAAAAGCGATTTAGTTGACGCTTTTGAACTTTTCGCCAGCGACCGCCATGCGGTTCTGCAGCGGCGCCATCACTTCACCCGCCAGGCGGAACATGCGTTCCGTCATGGTGGAGGTCTGCGAAACCATCTGATCGAACTGTCCGCGCATGAATTCGCTTTGTACCTGCATGACTTCGTTGGGGTTCTTCACCGAAGAAATCTTCTGCATGTTCGCGGAAAGGTCCTCGACGCTCTTCTTAGCGAATTCGGCCTGATCGCGGACGATCGACTGCGTTCCCTCGACATATACCTTCGACGCTTCGACGAGGGCTTCGACATTGCCGCGGGCAAAGCCACCGACTTCTTCCATCGCCTTGACGCCGCGTTCCATGGCGTCGCGGCTCTTGGCCGTCATTTCCTCGACAGCGACCTTCGACTGGTTCATCGCGGTCTCGGTCTGGGATTTCATCGTTTCAGTGGGGTTGGTTGCTTCTGCCATTTTAGATGTCCTGTTCGGTTCTGATTTGGTGGGTTCGGTCGCGCGGGCACGGAGGCCTGCAGCGGCGGGTTTCTTCGCCGCGACCGTCTTCTTCGCTGCTTTCCTGGCCGCCTTTTTCACGACGGGCTTCTTGGGCGCGACCTGCGCCTTGGCAACCGTCTTCGCGGCAGTTGCTGTCTCTGCTGGGGCCTTTGGCGCCGGAGCGGAGATGGCCTTTGCCACCTGCTCCGGTTTCGCCTGTGCCTCCGGCACGCGCGGCTGCGCCGGCGTTTTTTCACTCGGCGCTATCGCCTTTTCAATTGGCGCCCCTTTGGGGGCCTTTGTCTCGGCAGCTTTTTCAGCCATCGGAAACTCCGTTTCAATTGCATTCACGCCCATGTTGCATTGCACAATAGCATTCCGAACGTTCGACGTCAAGAATTATTGTGCAGTGCAGCAAAACTGCAATCTACGGAAATAGCGCCCTAAACGTCGACTTTTTCCAAGCCGGATGCCGATAGCTGGTCATTGATCATGGCGATGAGCCGCTGGAGCGCAGCCTCGGACTTTGCCTCGGCGCGTGCCACCAGGACATTTTGCGTGTTGGATGCGCGCAGCAGCCACCAGCCGTCCTCCGTATTGACGCGCACACCGTCGATCTCGCTCATCTCCGCACCGGTTTCCTTCAGGCGTTCGCGCACCTCTTCGATGACGGCAAATTTGCGATCCTCGTCCACCTCGAAGCGAAGCTCTGGCGTGTTGTAGAGGTTGGGCATGGCGCCCTTCATCTCTGTCAGGGACACGCCAGCGCGGGAGAGGGCGCGAAGCAGGCGCACTGCGGCATAGAGCGCGTCGTCAAAGCCGTAATAGCGATGCTTGAAGAAGATATGCCCCGACATTTCGCCGGCGAGCGGGGAGTCGGTTTCCTTCATCTTCGCTTTGACGAGGCTGTGCCCGGTCTTCCACATCAGCGGCTTGCCGCCGCGCTGTGCGATATGGTCGAACAAAGCCTGGCTGGCCTTTACGTCGGCGATGATGGTGGCGCCGGGAACGTCCTGCAGCACATCCTCTGCCAGGATCATGAGCAACTGGTCGCCCCAGACGATGCGCCCCTTTGAATCGATCGCACCGATCCGGTCGCCATCGCCATCGAATGCGAGGCCGAAGTCGAGATCATGCTCCTTTACCGCAGCGCGCAGATCCTCAAGATTATGCTCCTCCGTCGGATCGGGATGGTGATTGGGGAAATCGCCGTCGATCTCGGTAAAGAGCAGCGTATGCTGTCCGGGCAGCTTCGCCGTCAGCTTTTCGACCACGCGTCCGGCGGCGCCGTTGCCGCAGTCCCAAGCGATGCGGTAATCCTTTGACGGGGCGTCTTTCAGCAGACGCTCAACATATTCATCCTCTATGTCGACGCTGGACGAGGTGCCATGGCCGGATTCCACGTCCTCCGACGATGCCATGGTGCCGAGCGCGCGGATGTCGTCGCCATAGAAGGGACCGGTGCCCAGCATCATCTTGAAGCCGTTATAATCGGGCGGATTATGGCTGCCCGTAATCATCATGCCGCCGTCCGCCTGCAGCGCGTGGACGGCGTAATAGAGCATCGGCGTGGGGCCAAGGCCGATGCGGAGCGTGTCGATGCCGGCGGCGTTCAGCCCCTCTACCAGCGCAGCCTCTAGCGCGGGCGAGGAATGACGGCCGTCATAGCCAACGGCGACCTTTGACCCACCCTCTCTCCGCACGCGGGTGCCGAAGGTGCGGCCCAGCCAGCGGGCATCCTCCTCCGTCAGCGTGTCGCCGACAATTCCGCGAACGTCATATTCGCGCAGCAACGTACGGTGAAAATCATGGGGCATGTGAGAGGCTTCCTTGGCTCAGGATTTTTTCATCTTAGAGGCAATCAAGACGTCGCGCGCCTCATTCAGTTCCGCGCTGGCGGCATCGGTGCCGCCCCGGTCGGGATGAGCAGAGGCGATGGCGAGCCGATGCGCGGCCCGAATCTCCTCGATCGTGGCGGTCGTGCTGACGTGAAGAATGGCGGCCGCCTTGCGAACCGTCATGCGTGTGTCGGGGGGAGGTTTTAGGCCCGTCCATCCCAGATAGGCGCCGACGCCGATCAGCGGAATGCCGACAAAGGCCTGGCCGCGCAGTAGAATGTAAAGCCCGATCAGAATCGCACCCGCCCCGGCAATGGCGCGCAGCCGCTGCGGCGTCAGCAAGCCCAGATACCAGAATACGGCGAGCGCACCCAAGAGGACGAGGATGAGGGGGCCCATCAGGCGGCGGCCCTCTCCGCATCGGGGGTGTCTGCCGCATCGGAAAGGCCGGGCAGATTCATGCTGGCCACCAGCTTGCGCAGTTCCGCGCGGGCGGCGACGTGGCTGAGCCGCGCCTCGTCGATCACGTCGAGATCGAGGAGAGTGAGGCCACGAGGGAAAAGTTCCCGGTAGATGACACGCTCAGAAAGGCCCGGCGCGACGCGGTAGCCGATGCGCGGCGCCAGCTGATCGAGCGCCTTGCCCACGCGAACCATATTATTCGCTGCCAGATGCGCCAGGCGGTTGCGGACGACGATCCAATCGACAGAGCCGGCATCATGGCGCGCCCGTTCCTTTCGCGCATTCCACACCATTTCCGCATAGAAACTGGGCCGCTTTACCGCGAAGGTTTCCGCATCGACCTGTCCGATCAGGTCGAAATCGACAAAGCTGTCGTTCATCGGGGTCACCAGCGTATCGGCGCGCCCCATGGCCACCTGCCCCAGATCGCTGTTGCGGCCCGGCGTATCGATAATGACGAAATCCACGTCCGAACCGAGCGCGGCATCGAGGGCAGCGGCGCTTCCGTCGCTGCCATCCTGTATCACGCTGGTTTTCGGAAGGCCGAGGCCGAGGCCATGACCGTCCGCGAAGGACTGGCGGTTTTCCATGTACCGGGCGAATGTACGCTGCCGGTCATCAAGGTCGACGGCAACGACGCTGCGGCCTGCATTCATAAGCGAGACGGCGACATGAACAGCAGTGGTGGACTTGCCGGTCCCCCCCTTTTCATTCCCGAAGGTGATGATGTGTGGCAAGACGATCCCCGGTTTGCTTGCATAGACTTGACGAGTATCGCGCTGTTTCGGACACGGACCCCCTCAAGTCAACGACAGGACGCCTATTCATGCAGGTTGTAAGAACGGTAGCGGCACTGCGCGTGGTGGTCGACGGCTGGCGGCGCGCGGGCGAGAAATCGGCCCTGATCCCGACGATGGGCGCTTTGCATGCCGGACATCTGGCGCTGGTGGCGACGGGGCGGGCGGCGGCGGACCGGACGGTGGCCAGTATCTTCGTCAATCCGACCCAGTTCGCGGCGGGCGAGGATCTGGACCGCTATCCCCGGCAGGAGGTCGCCGACCGCGCCGCGCTGGAGGAGGTGGGTTGCGACCTGCTATATGCGCCCGCCGTCGAGGAAATGTATCCCGACGGCTTTGCGACATCGGTGCGGGTGGCGGGCCTGCCGCAATTGCTGTGCGGCAATTCCCGGCCCGGCCATTTCGACGGTGTCGCGACCGTGGTGGCGAAATTGTTCAGCCAGGCGCGCACCGACATGGCGGTGTTCGGGGAAAAGGACTGGCAGCAACTGGCCATCATCCGCCGCGCCGCACGCGATCTGGATTTGCCGGTGGAGATATTGGGTGTCCCCATCGTCCGTGACGAGGACGGCCTCGCCCTCTCCTCTCGCAACGCATATCTATCGCCGGGGGAACGCGCGAAGGCCGTGGCCCTGCCGGATGCCATGAAGGACGCGGTGACGCGGATCGAGGGCGGCGACTCCGTGCCCGAGGTTCTGCAGGCAGTGCGGGAGGCGCTGACCGCCGCAGGCTTCGCTGTCGATTATGTGGAACTGCGCGGCGCCGAAGACCTGGAGGCGCTGTCCCGCGTAGACCGCCCGGCGCGCCTGTTCGCGGCGGCAAGCATCGGCAAGACCCGCCTGATCGACAATATGGCTGTCGTGCCGGGCGCCTAGCAGCGCCAGGGCGCTAACATCCGCGATTCGGGGCGGAGGGCGCCTATCTCCTCACTTGCCGCCCCGGCGCGTGTCGCCTACCGATCTGCGCATGACAGATTCTGAACGCCGTGACGCCGCCCTGCAATCCAAAGCCTGGCCCTATGAGGAGGCGCGCCGGCTCCTGAAACGCTATCCCGAAGGCGTGAAGCAGGACGGCAGCGCGATTATCTTTGAAACCGGATACGGACCCAGCGGCCTGCCGCATATCGGCACGTTCAACGAAGTGCTGCGCACGACCATGGTGCGGCGGGCGCTGCATGAAATGGTCGACGCGAAGACGCGGCTGATCGCCTTTTCGGACGATATGGACGGCCTGAGGAAAGTGCCCGACAATGTGCCCAATCCGCAGCTGCTGACGCCGCATCTGGGAAAGCCGCTGACGCAGATTCCCGATCCCTTTGGGACGCATGACAGCTTTGCGGCGCATAATAATGCGCGGCTGCGGGCGTTTCTGGATCAATATGGATTCGACTATGAATTCCTGTCCTCGACCGAACAATATCAGTCCGGCGCGTTCGACGACACGCTGCGGACGGTATTGCGGCGGTACGACCAGATCATGGACATCATGCTGCCCACGCTGCGCGAGGAACGCCGCGCGACCTATTCACCGGTCCTGCCGATCAGCCCGTCGACGGGCGCCGTGCTGCAGATGCCGGTCGAGGTGATCGATGCGGATGCGGGGACGATCCGCTTTGCCGATGCCGACGGACAGATGATCGAGGGGTCCGCGCTGGGCGGCGCGGCAAAGCTGCAGTGGAAGGCGGACTGGGCGATGCGCTGGGTCGCACTGGGCGTCGACTATGAAATGTACGGCAAGGATCTGACCGATTCGGGCGTGCAATCCGGCCGGATCGCAAAGGTGCTGGGCGGCCGCAAGCCGGAGGGCATGATTTACGAAATGTTCCTGGACGCTCAGGGCGAGAAGATCTCGAAATCCAAGGGCAATGGCCTCTCCATCGACGAATGGCTGACCTATGGGCCGGAGGAGAGCCTGGCCTTTTACATCTTTCGCGAGCCGAAGCGGGCGAAGCAGTTGCACACCGGCCTGATCCCGAAAATCATCGACGATTATTTCCAGATGCGTACCAATTACGTCGACCAGCCGTGGGACAAGCGGCTGGGCAATCCGGTGCATCATGTTCACATGGCAAAGCCGGGCGGCGAGGTTCCCACGGGCGACCTGGCGGTGCCCTTTTCCCTGATCCTGAATCTGGTCGGCGTGATGGGCGAGGAGGCGGACCGGGATACCGTCTGGGCGTATCTTGCCAATTATGCGCCCGACGCGAGCCCCGAATCGGATCCTGAGCTGGATGCGCTGATCCGTCATGCCGTCGCCTATGTCCGGGAGGTTGTGGCGCCGACGCTGCAGAAGCGTGCGCCCACGGATCAGGAGCGGGCGGCGCTGAAGGACCTGGACGATCGGCTGGCCAATCTCGATTCCGTTCAGGCTGAGGACATTCAGAATGAGGTCTATGCGGTTGGCAAACGGCACGAATTCGAGCCGTTGCGGGCGTGGTTCGCCGCGCTCTACGAAACCTTGCTGGGATCGTCGCAGGGGCCGCGAATGGGCAGTTTCATCGCGCTCTATGGAATCGACAATAGCCGCAAGCTGATCGCGGAGGCACTGAAACGGTGAAAAGAATATTGATCGCGGGGCTGCTGGCTTCGGTGATCGCGCCGCCTGCAATGGCTGCGAAATGGGATGACCTATACCGCGAGGGCCAGTTCGCGGCAGCGGCCGATGCGGCGCGCGCGGCGGACACGCCAGACAGCCTGGCCCTGGCCGCACAGGCGACCCTGGTCATGGCCGCCTATCAGGCCGATACGGAGGAGCGCGCCCTGACGCTGATCGGTGACGCCATCGCCGATGCGGATACGGCGCTTTACATGAAGCCGAACCATGTCGGCGCGCTGCTGCAAAAGGCGATCGGCGTGGGGTATCGCGCGCAACTGTCGAAAAGCCCGTCCAAGGCGAAGGAAGCGCTGAGGCTGATGACGCAGGCGGCGAAGGCGGACCCGAAGAACGCCATGGCGCAGGCGTCCATCGGCGGCTGGCATTCAGGCGCCATCGGCCAAATAGGCGGATTCGCGGCGAAGCTGGCGCTGGGCGCCTCTGAGGACAAGGCCATTGCAGCGTTTGAAAAAGCGTTGGCGCTGGATGGGAAGAACCCGATCTGGCGCGCCTTTTACGCCATGGGCCTGATCGACATGGGCGAAGATAATGATGTTCAGCGCCTTCGCCGCATATTGGCGCCAGCCGCGGCGATGAAGCCGCGAAACGGTTTCGAACGTCTGCTGATCAACCGCGCCAAGCAGCTGCTGGCGGTCGTCGATGACAAGGGCGAATTGGAAGAGGTTGCCGAGGCGAACCGCCCCTTCGCCCAGTTCGATTGAGCGAAGAGGCGGGGTCAGCCCCGGTGTGCCAGGAGGGCGCCCGCTATAGGTTGAGGGCGGTCTTCACCGCATCATGCGTAATCTGTCCGCCCTTTACATTCAGCCCTTCGGCAAGGCCGGGATCGGCGGCCAGGGCGGCGTCTACACCCATGTTGGCCAGCCGTACGATATAGGGAAGCGTGGCATTGTTGAGCGCGAAGGTGGAGGTGCGCGCCACCGCGCCCGGCATGTTCGCGACGCAATAGTGGATCACGTCCTCCTCCACATAGACAGGATCGCTATGTGTCGTGGGGCGCGACGTTTCGAAGCAGCCGCCCTGGTCGATGGCGACGTCGACGAGGACGGACCCGCGCTTCATCGTCTTCAGCATTTCGCGGGTGACGAGCTTTGGCGCGGCGGCACCCGGAATGAGCACGCAGCCGATCAGCAGGTGTGAATTTTCCACCGCGCGCTGGACGGCGGCGGCGCTGGCGTAAACCGTCTTCACCCGATTCTGGAACAGCTCGTCCAGTTCGGCGAGGCGGAAGGTCGACACGTCGTAGATCGTCACGTCAGCGCCCAGGCCGACCGCCATCTGCGCCGCGTTGAAGCCGGAGATTCCGCCGCCCAGAATCGCGACCTTTGCCGGTGCGACGCCGGGAACGCCGCCCAGCAGGATCCCCCTGCCGCCATTTTCCTTTTCCAGATAGTGCGCGCCCGCCTGAACGGAGAGGCGACCGGCAACCTGGCTCATGGGGCGCAGTAGCGGCAGACCGCCCGTGCGGTCGGTCACGGTTTCATAGGCAATGCAGGTCGCGCCCGATTTCATCAGTGCCTCTGCCTGCGGCTTGTCGGCGGCGAGGTGCAGATAGGTAAACAGAGTCTGGTGTGGTTTCAGCCATGCGCATTCGTGCAGCTGCGGCTCCTTCACCTTCACGATCATGTCGGCCGTTTCGAAAACGTCCTGTGGCGTCGGCAGGATCGTTGCGCCCACTGCACGGTAATCGTCGTCGGAAAAGTCGATGCCCGCACCGGCACCGGTTTCCACGAACACTTCGTGCCCGCCCGCCCCTGTGAGCTCGAAAACCGAAGCGGGCGTCATTCCGACGCGATATTCGTGAACCTTGATTTCCTTGGGAATACCAATCTTCATTGTGACGACCTTTTTCGAATATTGCCTCTTGCCGCCGGGTCCCGGGGATCAAGCCGAATGTGAACTAAGTCAGCAAGGGGGACGTGCGTTCGGAGCGGCGCCGGCCTGCCATGATTGGCGACCTTGCCAGCGTCGGCGCCGCAATAGGACAAATGAAGCTTGGACTCCACCATATTTGCCCACGGGGTTGCGAAGTGCTAGGCGCCGCCGCCTTCATGCTGCACCTGCGAAGTGAGCGTTCGGGACCTATTCTATGTCCGCATCCCAAAAACCGCTGACCGGCGAAGATCGCCACTGGGCCACGGCCAAGCTGGCGCTCGGCGCGATCGGCATCGTTTTCGGCGATATCGGTACATCGCCGCTTTATGCGTTTCGCGAGACATTCGTGGGGCCGCATCCGCTCGCGCTGGACCCATTGCACGTCTATGGCGTGATCTCGCTGATCTTCTGGTCGATGACCCTGGTCGTCACGATCCAATATGTCTCCATCCTCATGCGGGCGGACAATAAGGGGCAGGGCGGGTCGCTGGCCCTGCTGGCGCTGATCTCTCGCAGTACGGAACGGGCGCGATGGGGTAAGGTGATCGTCGTGCTGGGCGTTTTCGCAACGGCCCTGTTCTATGGCGATTCCATGATCACGCCTGCCATTTCCGTTCTATCGGCGGTGGAGGGTCTGACGGTCGTGAACCCAAGCTTGGAGCCGCTGGTCATCCCGATCGCCATCGGTCTGCTGGTGTTCCTGTTTTTCATCCAGTCGCGCGGCACGGCAAAGGTCGGTGCCATATTCGGCCCGATCATGCTGCTCTATTTCGCCACGATTTCCACGCTGGGGCTGATCCAGATCGTTCAGTACCCGGAAATCATCCTGGCCATGCTGAACCCGTGGAACGCGGTGATGTTTTTCGTTACCGACGGATATCTTGCCTTTCTGGCGCTGGGGTCGGTCGTACTGGCCGTGACGGGCGCAGAGGCGCTTTATTCCGACATGGGGCATTTCGGCAGGAAGCCGATCGCGATCAGCTGGCTGTGGTTCGTCATGCCGGCGCTGCTGCTGAACTATATGGGCCAGGCGGCGCTGATCGCAAATTCGGACGCCGAGGCCGCAGCAGAGGCGATCAAGTCGCCCTTCTTTATGTTGGCCCCCGAATTTCTGCGCCTGCCGCTGGTCTTCCTGGCCACCGCCGCCACCTTCATTGCCAGCCAGGCCGTTATTTCCGGCGCGTTCAGCGTGACGCACCAGGCGATCCAGCTGGGCTTCATTCCGCGCCTGTCGACCGTCCACACGTCGGCCGAGGAGGCGAACCAGATATATATTCCGGTCATCAACTGGGCGTTGATGATCGCGGTGATCATCCTGGTTCTAACATTCCGCAATTCGTCGAACCTGGCGAGCGCCTATGGCATCGCCGTCACGGGCGCGATGCTGATCGACACGGCGCTGCTGAGCGTGTTGTTGCCGATGGTCTGGAAGTGGAAACGCTGGGTCACCATCCCGCTGATGCTGGTATTCTTTATTGTTGACGGCGCCTATTTCGCCGCGAACATCACGAAGGTACCGGAAGGCGGCTGGTTCCCGCTGCTGGTGGGCGGCGTGGTCTTTACCCTGCTGACGACCTGGGCGCGCGGTCGGTTCCTGATGCGCCAGCGCATGCAGGAGGCGGGAATGCCCATGGAGGTGTTCGTGAAGTCCGCTGCGGGCAGCGCCACCCGTGTGCCCGGCACGGCGATCTTCATGGCGTCCCAATCCGCAGGCGTTCCCCACGCGTTGCTACACAATATGAAGCATAACAAGGTGTTGCACGAGCGCATCGTTATCCTGACGGTGGAAATCCAGGAAGTGCCGCACATCGATCCGGAGGATCGCTGCAGCGTGACGGATCTGGGCGAAGGATTCTTCCGCATCGTGTTGCGATACGGGTTCCTGCAGGAAACCGATATTCCGCGGGCGCTGAAGGAAATCGAGGGAGTTTGTGGGCCGAAATTCGACATGATGACGACCAGCTTTTTCCTGTCGCGTCAGACCCTGATCGCGGCGGACCGGCCGGGCATGGCGCTGTGGCGGGAAAAGCTGTTTTCCTGGATGCTGCGAAATTCGGCGACGGCGATGGAATTCTTCCGCCTGCCGACCAACCGCGTGGTGGAACTGGGCAGCCAGGTCGAGATCTAACCGCCAGATTCTTCGCGCGCGAGGGCGATGAACTGCGCGGCGCGGTGGCGGTGGCAGATCAACAGATCGGGGACGATCACGTTGCGCCGGTTGTAACGCAGCGGCGAGCCATCGATTCGGGAACAATGAAGCCCAGCCGCCAGCGCCACGGCGACAGGCGCGCAATTATCCCATTCGGACTGTTCGCCCGTGTGAATATAGGCATCGGCCTGTCCCAATATGACCGCAGCCGTCTTTGCGCCCGCAGAGCCGATGCGGACGCATTCGGCGCCGACCCGCCGCGCGATGGCGGCGGCAATCGGGGCGGGGCGCGTGCGGCTGGTGGCGATGCGGAGCTTGGCCGCCTCCGCAGGTAGAGCGGGCGGCGTGTCCGAACGCAGTACGATGTCACGCGGCGGCAGGCCGACGGCGCCGACGGCGGGTGCGCCATTCACGCTGAGCCCGACATGGACGGCGAAATCGTCGCGCCCCTGTCGATATTCCCGCGTTCCATCCAGGGGGTCGATGATCCAGACGCGCTCTGCGCCAAGGCGGTCGCCGCTGTCGGCCGATTCCTCTGAAAGGATCGCATCGCCCGGCCGGTGACGGGCTAGCGCTGCAAGGATCAAATCGTTCGCCTGCCTGTCGCCTGCGTCGCCCAATGCGGTGCCTGAAAGGCCGGAGTCGCTGCGAATGTGCATCAGGAGATGCCCCGCCTGAACCGCCAGCGTGGCGGCGAGATCGGCATCGGTCAGCGCACTATGGTCGGGCATGAAGCTCTCCCCCCGTTGGTGAGGACATGGGACGGTCACTGTCATCAATCCCCCAGCCCGCCGGTTGATCCAAGATGCTCGCCCGATATGGTGTCGATGCAAATAATCGAGAGGGAGATACAGAATGGCGCACAAGTTCGAGATTTATACCGATAAGGCGGGCGAACACCGGGTGCGGTTCAAGTATAATAACGAGATCATTTTTTCGACCGAAGGCTATGCCAGCCGATCCGGTGCAAAGCGTGCCATTGAGTCGATACAGCAGCATGTCGGCGGTGCGGAGACAGTCGAGGCAGACTGACACAGCGCTATCCGCCCGGTTCGTCGGTTTCGTTAGCTTGTAGGGGAGAGGCCCCTATCCTAGCTGTCGCCCCATTGTGGAAGGGCGCGGGTAATGACGGCAGACGAGGCTGAGTCGGGCTGGGCCGAAGCGGAATTGGCCGAATCGGACGTGCCGCGCCGCGTCGACGTATTGATCGTGGGTGCGGGATTGTCCGGGATCGGGGCCGCCGTGCACCTGGGCATGCGCTGTCCGAGGAAAAGCTATGCCATCGTCGAGGCGGGGGGCGCCATTGGCGGGACGTGGGATCTGTTCCGATATCCGGGCATACGGTCCGACAGCGACATGCATACGCTGGGCTATATGTTCAAACCGTGGACGGAGGCGAAGTCCATCGCGGACGGCCCGGCCATCCTGAAATATATCAGGGAAACCGCCGACGAATATGATGTTCGTCGGCGTATCCATTTTCATACCGAGGTCGTCCATGCGGACTGGTCGAGCGAGTCGGCGGAGTGGATCGTCACGGTGCGCCGTCGGGGCAAGACCGCGGAAATACGCTGTGGATTCCTCTACATGAATTCCGGCTATTATGATTATTCGCAGGGATATCGCCCGGAATTCGCCGGCGAGGACCGCTTTGCCGGACGGATCGTGCATCCGCAGCATTGGCCGGAAGATCTGGACCATGCCGGCAAGCGCGTCGCCGTAATCGGGTCGGGCGCGACGGCCGTGACGCTGGTCCCCGCGCTGGCGAAGAAAGCGGCGCACGTCACCATGGTACAGCGTTCGCCGAGCTGGATAATGTCGCGGCCAGCAGAGGATCGTGCGGCAAATTTCCTGCGCCGGTGGCTGGGGGCGAAACTGGCGTACAGGCTGACCCGGATCAAGAATGTCTGGGGGCAGCGGTTCCTGTTCCGGCGAGCCCGCGCGGAGCCGGAGAAGATCGGTGCCAAATTGCTGGACGCAGCGCGCCGGAAGCTGGGGGCTGGATTCGATGTCGAGACGCACCTGACGCCGCGCTATGGGCCATGGGAACAGCGCCTGTGCCTGGTGCCGGACGATGATCTGTTCGATGCGCTGAAGGCGGGGAATGCCGACATGGTCACCGGCGAGATTGCCACCTTTACCCCCGACGGGCTGAAAATGAAGGATGGGACGAAGGTTGAGGCGGACATCGTCGTTACGGCGACGGGCCTGAACCTGAAACTGCTGGGCGGGATGACCCTGTCGATTGACGGGGAGCCGGCCCGGCTGAACCAGACCTATCCCTATAAGGGCGTGATGTTCGCAGGAATCCCGAACCTGGCGTCGACGTTCGGCTATTCCAATGCAAGCTGGACGCTGAAGGCCGATATTGCGGCGATCTACGTCTGCCGGTTGCTGAACGAGATGGACCGGCGCGGCGCAGATATTGCCCTGCCTGAACTTCCCCCAGCAGGAGAGTTCGAGGAGGCGCCGCTATGGGACCTGAGTTCAGGCTATTTCCAGCGCGCCGCGCACATCATGCCAAAGGGGACAAACCTGCCGCCCTGGCATCAACCGCACGATTATGTGGAGGACCGAAAGGAGTTGACCAAGAACCCCGTGGACGACGGCACAATGATATTCAGGGCAGCGGGTGGGGGGACAATATAGACGAAAGCCGATAGATCGGCTAAGGAATAACCAAATAGGCACTTTTTATGTTGACGAGCGAACCGATCGCATGTATAAGGAAGCCACAGTGAGAAATTGTCCCACAGGGGGCTAGTAAGGGGCGCCGGTCGAGGGCGCCTTTTTTCGTTGGGGGCAACGATATGGCGAGACGAACTCGGTCGGTGTCGAGGCATCGTGATGGCGACCGTGCGGAACGCCTGCGGGCCGTTCGCGACATGGCCATGCTGAGGCTGGAGACGCGGCTGATCGAGCGTTGTACCGACGGGGATTTGCAGCCCTATAAACATGGCGGCGAGGTGAAGGGCGAGTATCGCACCTATCCCGATAATGTCGCGATCGAACTGCTGCGCCAGAGCGAGCGACGGCAGATCGCGCGCGAACAGGCAGAGCGGGAGCGGGAGGAGAAAGCAGCGGCCGACGAGGCCGAGGCGTCGTCGAGGGCCGCGCGAAATCCGGCCTTCGACCCGGACGACAGATCGCTTGCCGCGTTGCGCGCCTATGAAGCCGAAGCGGTGATTTCGCGGTCCATGTTGGCAAAGGCGATCATGACGGAAGAGGAAATCGTGCGCCTGACGGGCGGGACCGGCGTGTCAGGCGGGGAAGCGGGGCCAGCGGGGGACGTGGACATTGCAGACGACATGGATCGACCGGCTGAAGGCGTTGCCGGAAGAGGCGAAGTTCCGCGTGGTAGCGCGGCTGCAGGAGGACAGGGACAGGCAGACCTATCATGACTGGCCCACCTGGACGCGAGAGCGTCAGAATTGGCCCGGGAGCGATCCCGATGTCTGGCTGATGCTGGCAGGCCGCGGTTTCGGCAAGACGCGCGCTGGCGCGGAATGGATACGGTCGGTGGCGCCGCGTACGCATGGCGCGCGTATCGCCCTGATAGGGGCGAACGCCAGCGATGTTCGCAACATCATGGTGGAGGGGACATCCGGCCTGATGGCGTTGGGCGATCCGCGCTGGCGCCCGACCTTTTATCCTTCGCGCGGGGAATTGAGATGGTCGCAGACGGGCGCGGTGGCGACGGTCTATTCGGCGGAGGTGCCGGACAGCCTGCGCGGCCCGGAACATCATGCCGCCTGGGGGGACGAACTGGCCAAATGGGCGCGACCCGAGGAGACGCTGGCGAATCTGCGCATGGGATTGCGGCTGGGCAAACGGCCCAAATTGTTGCTGACCACGACGCCAAAGCCGTCGCGGCTGCTGGCCAGCCTGCTGGAGGATCCCGCCGTCGCGGTGACGCGGGGGTCGACGTTCGAGAATCACACTTTGCCAGCGGCATTCCTGTCCGCGATGCAGCGCGACTATGGCGGGACGCGACGGGGACGGCAGGAACTGGACGGCGAACTATTGTCCGAACTGGAAGGGGCGCTGTGGACCAGGGGGATGCTGGAGTCGCTGCGCGTTCAGAAGGCGCCGGGTCTATTAAGGCGCGTGGTCGTCGGCGTCGATCCGCCCGCCGGAGGCAATGGGCCGGACGCCGCACTATGCGGGATCGTGGTGGCGGGACTGGGGCCGGTTGGCCGGAATGGCGAGGACATTGCCTATGTTCTGGCGGATGCGAGCCTGGGTGGGCAATCGCCAGAGGGCTGGGCGCGCGCGGTTGCGCTGGCGGCGCGAGATTGGGATGCGGATCGCGTCATTGCAGAGGTCAATAATGGCGGCGACATGGTGGAAGCGGTGCTGAAGGGTGTCGCATCCGGCCTGCCGGTCAGATCGGTGCGCGCATCGCGCGGCAAGGTCGCGCGGGCGGAACCGGTGGCGGCGCTGTACGAAGCGGGGCGTGTGCGGCACGTTGGTACGATGCCGCAATTGGAGGACGAATTGTGCGGCCTGCTGGCAGGAGGAGATTATGCAGGGCCGGGTAAGTCGCCCGACCGTGCCGATGCGCTGGTCTGGGCGCTGACCGAACTGATGCTGGGGAAAGCAGAGCGGCGGCCGCAGGTGCGGGCAATCTGAGGAGCGGGGTGCGCGCTTCCCCCGAGGCGCGCACCCCCTTGCTGCCTGCCCTTGCCGTGGCGGCGCAAGAAGAGCCGATCCGCGCCAAATGCTGCGGATCGAGCTTATTTCGGAACAAAAACAAGCAAGGTCCGGGCCAGACACGTAAGTATATGTTTTTATGTAATTCGTGCCGATGATGGTCATCAAGGTGTAAAGATCACCGACACTTGGCGCGCGGGTTTGGGGCGGCCCTGCGTCGCTGGCTTTGCAAGAAATCAGGGAGATGACGATGTTCGAATGGCTGTCCCGAAAGGGGGAGGCGATCGCGCCTGCGCGGCATTCGCTGGCCTTTCTATACGAGACCGGCGCTGGCGAGGTGCCGCGAGCCTATGACGCACGGGTGCGGGCGGCACTGAACAGGAACCCGGTCGCGTTCCGGGCGGTGCGACTGGTGGCGGAAGCTGTCGGCAGCGCGCCCCTGACGATTGAGGGCGGCGCGCCCGTCGAGGAAATCATCAGACGGCCAAACCCACGTGCTTCTTGCGGGGCGTTCCTGGAATTGCTGGCTGCGCATCTGGTGCTGCACGGCAATGCCTATGTCGATGCGGCAGCGGGCGGAGATGGACGAGCGGCGGAAATGCATGTGCTGGCGCCAGACAGGATGCGGGTGGAGACAGACGCCGCCGGCTGGCCTGCGCGCTATCTGTACCGTACCGGCGCGCGGGAGGCTGCGTTGCCCATCGCATCCGACGAGGCGGCGGGCGTGCTGCACATCAGGGCATTGTCGCCAGGCGACGAATTATATGGGCTGGGCGCGCTGGAGGCGGCGAGCGGCGCGATCGCGGCCCATAATGAAGCGGCGGCGTGGAACCGCGCGCTGCTGAGCAATGCGGCGCGGCCATCCGGGGCCTTGATGTTCGATGCGGGAGGCGACGGCGGCACACTGTCCGGCGAGCAGTTCGATCGGTTGAGACGGGAGATGGACGAGGGGTTTTCCGGCGCGGCGCGCGCGGGACGGCCGCTGCTGCTGGAAGGCGGCCTGAAATGGCAGCCATTGTCACTGACCCCCGCCGACATGGACTTTGCGGAGGGCCAGGCGGCGGCGGCGCGCGACATTGCATTGGCGCTGGGCGTGCCACCCATGCTGCTGGGGCTGCCGGGTGACAATACCTATGCGAATTATGCGGAGGCGAACCGGGCGCTGTGGCGGCTGACCGTCCTGCCGCTGGCGGGGCGCATATTGGAGGCATTGTCGGGATGGCTGCGCTTCTGGTGGCCGGAGGCCGAGGTGGCGGTCGACCTGAACCGCGTACCGGCATTGGCATCCGACCGTTCGGAGATGTGGAAGCGGGTGGCGGCGGCGGATTTCCTGACCGCCGACGAGAAAAAGCGCGTGCTGGGGCTAAGCTGATGACCAATGACACGATCCTGGCGGGGCTGATCGCGCAGGCGAATGCCAAGGGCTGCGATGTCGCGACGCTGCGGGCGCTGGCGCGGGCATGACGCATTATCTGACGAGCATGCGCGATCAGGTGCGCCGCGACTGGATGAAGCGGTTCGATGCGGCGCACTGGGTACTGAATTTCCCGAGGCCGATGATGGCGAGCGTCATGACGACAGGGCCCGGATCACTGCGCGTCGATCTGGCCTTTCACAGGAAGAACGATCTGGCGGGGCTGATCTGGGAATCCGAAGATTCCTACGATCACCCCCTGCTGAAATATGAGACCGCGCGCGATTATCGCGGGCTGGTCCTGTCGTTCCGATGGCGGGCGGAGGGTGGGCTGAAGCCGCTGGACGTGCCGCACGGCGCGGCGTTGACCATTGAGGGACGGGATGCGGAAGGCGCGGCCCGTACCTGGTATGTGCGGCTGTGGAATTATGCCGAGGGCACGCCGGAGGACGCGCTCGTCAGGTTGGATTTCGACGACCTAATTGATGGCTATGCACCCGGCGGCGAGGGGGTATGGCCGGGAGATGTCGACCGAATGTTCCTGTCGTTCGTGCCCGAAAATTATGACGAGACAGATGCGCCGCTGGGGGCGCCGATGGATGCGACCGTCTGGCTGGAGAATATCCATTGCGAGGGCGGGGGCTCCTCCATTGCCATGGGGGATGCCTGTGTTCCGCCGCACGGCCTGCGCATGGCGACAGGATATGACGACGAATATAATGTCGCGCCCGAACGGTTGCTGCGCAACGTGCGGGCACTGGGATATCGCGAATGGCTGAACATCTATGTGGGCATGTCGCATTATATGCGGCTGATCCGGGACGGGGCGCGGTTCGTGGTCCCGGCAACCGGGGATCCGTTGGTGGCGCCCTGCCGAAGATGGTTCGAGGATCTGATGGTGCGCTGCGCCGCAGATGGGATTACGCCGATCCTGTCGCTGAGTTACGAATTGTTCGATCCCTATGCGCCGGAGGCATGGAAGCAGCGGGCGCATGACGGATCGCCCGCCCTGACGGGATGGCAGCCGCCATCGACATTATTGTCCCCTGCCAATGAGGGCGCGATGGCATGGCTGCAGTCGGTAGCGACGGCCTTTGCAGGGATTGCGGACGGGGCAGGTTTAGATGTCTGGTTCCAGATTGGCGAACCCTGGTGGTGGACCGGGTTCGGCGAAACGCAGGTGCCCTGCTTCTACGACGAGGCCGCGGTGTCCGCCTATCAGTCGGAAACAGGCAGGAGCATCGGCGCGCCGCTGACGCAGATCGCGGAAACGCTGACGAACGATCAGGCGAATTATGCGGCCTGGCTGGGCGGGAGGCTGGGGCGATCCGTATTGGACCTGGCGGCGGCGGTGAAGCTGTCCGTGCCGACGGCCAAGACAGCACTGCTGTTCTATGCGCCGCAGGTTCTTCGCCGGGACGCGGTGTGGTTGAAGACCGTGAACATGCCAGCCGAATGGGCGGCCCCCGCCTTCGACGTGCTGCAACTGGAAGATTATGATTTTGTCCTGGCAGAGGATGCAGGCGGGTCCCGCGCAGCGGTAGAGGCGGTGGAAACGGAGCTGGGCTATCCCGCCTCGGCGCAGGATTATTTTGCCGGTTTCGTCCTTGAGGCCGGTGCAGCCGACAGGTGGTGGCCGATAGCCGACGCGGCGGAACGGGCGAGCGCGCGCCAGGTTAGACAGACTTTTGTCTGGGCCTTGCCGCAGGTGCGGCGGGACGGCTTCACCTATTTCAACATGAGCGGGGAGAGCGAGGTGCAGGCATTTCACGACGTGGCGTTTCCGCTGGCGCTGGGCGAGGGAGCGGCGGGTGGACCGGAGTTTCTGACCCAGATTGCCGAGAGCATATCCGGTGCCGAGCAGCGATCGAGCGTGTGGGCCGGCGGCCGGTTGAGGTACGATGCCGGTCCGGGAATGCGATCGGAGGAGGATCTGGCGACGCTGGTGCGCTTCTTTCGGGCGCGAAAGGGGCAGGCACATGCGTTCCGGTTCCGCGATCCCGTGGATTTCACGTCATCGGATGACGGCACGGTTTCGCCGTTCAATCAGTATCTTGGGGTCGGTGACGGCGTACGCACCGACTTTCCCCTGGTAAAGCGCTATGGCGAGGGAAACGACGCCGAGGTGAGACGGGTGTCCAGGCCAGAGCCGGGAACGGTGCAGGTTGCGGTGGACGGCGCCGAGACGTTCGACTGGACGGTGGAGGAGGGCGGCGTCGTCCGGTTCGCCGCCGCGCCGCAGGGCGTCGTCACGGCGGGATTCCGCTTTGACGTGCCGGTGCGCTTTGCCGACGACCGGCTGGAAGTTTCCCTGAGTGCCTGGCGCGCCGGGGACATCCCCTCAATCCCGCTGATCGAGGTGCGGGAATAATAAGAGATTGTGGCCGGCCGGCCGGCTGTGCCCCGTCTTCATGGCATTATATATAGGGAGGTCTGCAATGCGGCAGGTTCCTGAGGCGCTGGCGGCCGCGCTGTCCGCGCCCGTTACGTCCATTGCCTGGCTGTGGCGCGTCGTTCGTGCCGATGGCGTCGCGCTGGGGTTCACGACACATGATCGACCGTTGCGGATCGAGGGGCTGGACTATCTTCCGGCGCCGGGAATGGTCCCCTCTGCCGTGGTGGAAACGGATGGGCTGGATGTGGAAGGCCTGGATGTTGCTGGATTTCTGTCATCTGAGGCCATCCGTGCTGAGGATGTGGAGCTGGGGCGATATGATGGCGCCCATGCCGAACTGATGCTGGTCGACTGGTCCGCGCCGACGGCGGGAAAGCTGGTTCTGATGCGCGGAACAATCGGCGAGATCGTCCAGACCGGCAACAGGTTCGAGACACAGTTGAAGACGGCCGAAACAGTGCTGGCGCGCGCGCCGGTGGAGCTGACGACGCCCGAATGCCGCGCGCGGCTGGGTGATGCGCGTTGCGGTGTCGATCTGGCAAAATATCAGCGGCAGGTGCGCGTGGTCGAGGTGGTGGAGGCGGGGGAGGTGCGCGTCGACAGAGAGGATCCAGATGCGCTGTTCAGCTATGGGCGATTGCGACCGCTTTCGGGAAGAGCGGCAGGGACGGATTTCGGCATTGCGCGGTCTATTGGCGATACGCTGATGCTGGACGACGATGCCTACGGTCTGGCGCCGGGCGACCGGCTGATCTTGCGGCAGGGGTGTGATCGGCGCTGGGCGACATGTCGCGAGCGTTTCCAGAATGGCGATAATTTTCGCGGCGAGCCGCACGTCCCGGGACGTGACGCGGTTCTGCGCTATCCGGGCCTGTGAACCAGAGGCAGGCGGCAATGATCGCGGCGGCACGCGCGGCGATCGGTACGCCCACACGGGTGCAGGGTCGGGTCGCGGGCCTTGCGCTCGACTGCGTCGGATTGGCAGCGCTGGCGGCGCGTGCCGGCGGCGTCCGGTTCGAGATTCCGTCCGACTATTCCTTGCGCAGCGACAATCGCACACGCCTGGCCGAAGGCATGATGGCCAATGGCTTTCTTCCCGTCGAAACGGCGCGTCCCGGCGATATCGTGCACGTGGAGGTCGGACCGGGACATCATCATCTGGCGGTGCAAACGGAGCTGGGCGCGGTGCACGCGGATTTCGGTGTTGGACGTGTGGTGGAGGCGGAACTGCCGCCCGACTGGCGCACGATTTTCGTCTGGCGGCTGGAGGGCGAGGAAAGATGAGGGCTCCACCGTCAATGATGCGGCGGCGCGATTGCAATGGCGGGAGGCGGAAATATGGCTAGCGTTGTTCTGACAGCGGTCGGGGGAGCCGTCGGAGGCCCCATCGGTGCCGCGATCGGCAATGTCGTCGGCCAGCAGATCGATGGCCATGTGCTGTTCAGACCTAAGGGGCGGGAAGGCCCGCGCCTGTCGGATCTGGCAATGCAGGGCAGCGATTACGGATCACCGCTGCCACGCCATTACGGGACTGTCCGCAGCGCGGGGACGGTTATCTGGTCGTCCGGGCTGAAGGAAACCGCCCACCGGTCGGGGGGAGGAAAGCGGTCGGGAGGGCGGACGACCACCTACAGCTACTCGGCAAGCTTCGCCGTCGCCTTTGCAGGCCGCCGCATCGAACGCGTCAATCGCATCTGGGCGGACGGCAAATTGCTGCGCGGGGCGGCGGGCGACATGCTGTCGGGTGGCACAGTGCGCATCTATCAAGATACGGAGCGGCAGAGACCCGACCCGTTGCTGCAGGCCGAACTGGGCATTGGCAGTGCGCCGGCCTTTCGCGGCCTGGCCTATGCCGTTTTCCAGGATCTGCAATTGGCGGACTATGCCAACCGGATCCCAAATTTGAGTTTCGAGGTCATCAGCGATGAAGAGGCAACCGGCGATCTGATCGTCGCAGACCTCGTGCGGGCGGTGGGGGGGCGGGCGGATGCATCCGGCCTTTCCACTGGGATCACCGGCTATTCCGCCTCTCGCGACAGCGATCTGGCCGGGATACTTGCCGGGCTGTCGGTCGTCACGCCCTTTTCGGTAAGTTCCAGCGCCGGGGGGCTGAAATTTTCAGTCCGCAGGAGCGGAGACCGCTATTCGTTGAACGCTGGATCGCTGCTGCCGGATCGTGACGATCGGAAACATATTGGCGAGCGCCGCCGCACTGGCGAAGAAACCCTGCCCGGCGCACTGACGCTGACCGCGAACGACCCGTCGCGGGATTATCAGCCGAGCGTGCAGCGCGCCGTACGCGCCGGTGCGGGCGGCCTCGATATCCATTTCGACCTACCGGCCAGTCTGACCGCCCCTGAAGCGAAACAGGTCGCCGAAGCGCAATTGGCGGAGATGTGGGGGCGCAGAGCAGATGCCGTGCGGCGCCTGCCGCTTTCCGCGCTCGTGCTGGAACCCGGCGATCTGCTGAACGTGGAGGAGGCGATCGGCGGAGGCGATTGGCATGTCAGGCAGACATCGATCGAGGCACTCGGCCTGACCGTGCAACTGGAAAGGCGGCGGGGGGCGGCGCGCGTCCTGCCCCCCGCCGATTCCGGCGTCTCGCTGCAGCAGCCTGACATACCGCAAGGGGCTACCGAGTTGATGGTACTGGAACTGCCGCCGGTCGGGGGCGAGCCGCGCGACGAGGTGCGCCTGTGGGTCGCGGCAGGGGGCAGCAGCGCCGGCTGGCGACGCGCGGAAATCTGGGCGAGCCCGGATGCGGGGGCGACCTGGCAATCGGTAGGCATCGCCAGCACCGCCGCCAAGATGGGGGTCGTGCAAGATGTCCTGCCGCCGGCCAATTGGGCCGTGTGGGACGAGACATCGGATATGACGGTCGAATTGATCGATGATCAGTCCTTGCTGACAGCGAGCCGCGACGCGGTGCTGGGCGGCGCCAACATGGCGCTGGTGGGCGAAGAACTGGTGCAGTTCGCCCGTGCCGAACAGATAGATGCGCGCCTGTGGCGGCTGTCCGGCCTGCTGCGCGGGCGCCGCGGAACCGAAGCAGCCGTGGCTGGGCACAGTCCTGGAGAACGGTTCGTGATGATCGAACCCGAGGCGCTGTTCCCGCTCGACCTGCCGCTGACGCAAGTGGCGGGCGAGCTGCGGGTCAAGGCGGTTGGACCCAATGACTCCCTGCCTGTGACCGAAGGTGTGACACTGGCGGTGAGCGGGCGCGCGCTGCGGCCGCTGTCGCCCGTTCATCTGGACGTGGCCCCGGGCGAGGAAGGTGATCTGACATTCCGCTGGAAACGACGCAGCCGTATCGGCTTCGCCTGGACCGACGGGGTCGACGCTCCATTGGGAGAAGAAAGCGAAGCCTATGCAGTCCGCATAACGTCTGACGGATACACTATCGAGCGGACGGCCCATGCGCCCTCGTTGCTGCTGACTGCCGCCGACCGACAGGCAGCATTCGGTAGCGCAAGCGGAAGCCTTTCCGTCGAGGTACGCCAGCTAAGCCCGCTGGTGGGCGGCGGTGCCGCGGCAACCCGCATTTTTACCGACCTGTAAATTGCAAAGAGGGACTGGAATGACGGAGATCACCGAACGACTGCACCTGCCGCTGTTGCAGGTTGCGCAGGCGCAGAAGGAGGTAACCCATAATGAGGCATTGCTGCGACTGGACCGCTGGAGCCACCCGCGCGTCGCGAGCCGCACCGTTGCGGTTCCACCGGCAGAAGCCGAGACGGGGCGCGCGTGGATCGTCCCGGACGACGCTGACGGGGGCTGGGCCGGGCGCGCGGGGCAGATCGCAGAATGGGACGGTCGGTGGAAATATATGACACCAGCACCGGGCCTGCTGATCTGGCTTGAGGACGAAAACGCACTGGTCCTGTATGACGGAACCGGTTGGGGCGGCGGCCTGCCAGTAGCGGGGCTGTCGATCGGGAGAAGAACGATGCTGTCGAACGCGCCTGAAACTGTCACCAGCCCGATAGGGGGAGCCGTCATCGACATCGAAGCGCGCGCCGCGATAGATGCTCTGCTTGCGAATTTTCAAACGCTGGGGTTGGTCGCCGCTGGCAGCACCTAACAAGTGATGCTTATTTGCAACATTCCCGTCACTTTCAAAACTTGCGCTAGAAAAAATTGAACTATACATCGCGGCAGACGTATTCAAAGCTGGAATTCGTTTGACCATGAAAGGGGAATTCAATGCGTAGACTAGCCCTCGCAGCGGCCCTTGCCGGGACCGCCCTGGCAAGTCCGTCGCTCGCTCGTGACAATGCCTGGTATGTCGGACTGGAGGGCGGTGCCCTTCTTGCCGAAGATGCCGACTTTGAAATTCGCGGTGACGTCGATGGTGACAATGACTTCACGATCGACAGCAAATATGGCTTCGATGTCGATGGCATCGTTGGCTATGACTTCGGTATGTTCCGTACCGAGTTCGAACTTGGCTACAAAGAAGCTAATGTCGACGAAGTAAACCTGAACGTTTCCCCGGGTGGTGGCACCATCATCGGTGGTGGCGGTGAATCCGACCTTGCAGGCGGAGGTTACACCACCGGCAATTTCGTCAATGGCGACGGCGCAACCCAGGTTCTCAGCTTCATGCTGAACGGTCTTCTCGACTTCGGTGGTGAAGATGATGCGTGGGGCGGCTCCATCGGTGCCGGTGTCGGCATCACCCGCACCAAGGCTGATATCTATCAGCTGGCCGAGGGTGGCGCTGCATTCGTCGATGACAGCGATACGGGCGTTGCCTTCCAGGTAATCGCTGCTGTTCGTCGTGCGATCACGGACAATCTGGATCTGGGTCTGAAGTATCGTTACTTCAACGATCCCGACAACAACTTCGTCGGTGTTAATGGAGTTGGGTATAACGGCAATCAGTTCGCGACGCACTCTCTGCTGGCGAGCGTGATCATGAACTTCGGCGAGCCAGAGGCACCTCCTCCCCCGCCGCCCCCGCCGCCTCCGCCTCCGCCTCCTCCTCCGCCTCCGCCGCCTCCTCCGCCTCCGCCTCCGCCGCCTGCGGACAACTTCCTGGTCTTCTTCGACTGGGATGAGTCGGACATCACGTCGGAAGCAGCGGATACGCTCAACCGTGCGGCCACTGCCTATACTGAAGGTGGTTCGGCCAGCGTCACGCTTGCCGGTCACGCCGACAAGTCGGGTAGCGCGAGCTACAATGTCGGTCTTTCGCAGCGCCGTGCAGATGCGGTCCGCGAATATCTGGTCGGCCGTGGCGTTCCCGAGGGCGTCATTTCGACGGAAGCATTCGGCGAGAGCCGTCCGCTTGTCGAAACCGCTGACGGTGTGCGCGAGCCGCAGAACCGCCGCGTGGAGATCAATTTCGGCGGCGCCGGAATGTAATCTCCCAAGGGAGGGTCGGGCGGTTCGCCGCCTGCCCCACTTGGCTGGATTGGAAGAGGGTCGCTCCTGCTGGAGTGGCCCTTTTTCTTTGGCTCAGGAATGGGGCCTTGGCGGCACCTGGCTTCGTCGCGAAGTGCGGCACATCCAAGCGGTTATAGGGATCTTTGCCAGACGCAGCCTATCACGCCCTGATCGGCGGCAGGGCGCGGGCTGGTGCGGCAGGAATAGCCGCACAGAAAAAGGCCGCTCACCCCAATTGAGGCGAACGGCCTTTTCGCATTTTTAAATTTAAAAGGTCAGCCGAATACTTTGCCCAGCTGCATGGCGACGGACATATCGCCATCGATCTTCAGCTTGCCCTGCATGAAGGCCATTTGTGCATTCATGTCACCGGCCGCGATCTTCTCAAAATCGTCTTTTGAGAGTTTCACCGTGCAATCGGTAGGCAGATCCTGATTGTCGACGACCGCTGGCGACGCCTTGTCATCGATACGGACGATCCCATCCGCATCGAAGTCGAACTTCACGCTCTTGTTCAGGCCGGCATCGGCGCCGACCCGCGCCTGCATGTTCTCGGTAATTTCTTCCAGGGTCATGTCCGTCTCCGATAAGTGGATATTAGTTCTGCGGTGCGGTCGAACCGTTATCAGCAGGGGGTGCTGCCTCTGCCTCAGCGGGCGGGGGCGTATCTTGACCCAACATATCGACGCCCGCGTCGGCGGTGGCGGGGTCCATCGTCGTCTCGACGCCGCCTGCCGCTACATCGACGTTCATGACATCAACGGTGGAGGCGTCGAAATCGCTCTCGACGTCGGCGCCGGCAGAACCGGCTGCCGTATCGCCGCCCTCATCCGAACTGTCGCCGCAAGCAGTGAGCGCCAGGAACGCGATTGCGATCGCTCCCTTGGCGAGATTTGCGCAATGTGAAGGGAAACGCCCGGTCATCCAGATAATCCTCCTGCATGTTATACTATTAGCGCCTAGCCCCAATGACGATAAGCCTCAAGAGCGGGACCCTATGAGTAGAAGCAGGCGGAGATTGGCCGGGCGCCATTGCGCCCCTTTAGACGAGGGCATCCGCAATTGAACAGGCGGCCGGTCCCAGAATGACCACAAAGAGAACGGGCAGGATGAAGAGGATCAACGGGATCGTCATGATTGCCGGCAGTCGCGCTGCCTTCTCCTCTGCCTTCATCATCCGTTCGTTACGAAATTCGGCGGAAAGAACGCGGAGGGCCGAAGCGAGCGGCGTGCCGTATTTTTCGGTCTGAACCAGCGTCGTCACGACGCCGCGCAGCGCGTCAAGATCCACGCGCCGCGAAAGGTTCTCATAGGCTTCGCGCCGGTCGGTAAGAAAGCCAAGCTCAATCGCGGTAAGCGCAAATTCGTCGGCAAGCTCTGGAAAGCCCCTTCCCAATTCGCGGGAAACGCGATTGAAGGCGGCATCGACCGTCAGGCCCGCTTCCGCGCAGATGACGAGAAGGTCGAGCGCGTCGGGAAGCCCCTTCCGAATTGCATCGGTGCGTTTCGTGACGAGGTTCTTCAGATAAATATCGGGCGCCTTATAGCCCAGGAACAGCGATCCGCAGATGGCCAGCGTCTTCGTCATTTGTGAATAGTCGGCGCCCACACCCAAGCCGAACAACAGGAAGACCGCGACGCTGGCAAAAATGAAGGGGGCGACAAGGCGTGCGAACAGTAGTTTGACGACGGCATCCTTTGAGCGGATGCCTGCCTGCGACAGTCGTATTGCCGCTTCCTTGGCGGCATCGTTTTGCAGAACCTTCAGCCGTTTAAGTACGGACCGCATCTGGTCGGTTGCGTCGGCAGAGCGGCCGATCTTCGCGCGTGGGCGCGACGCGGTGATACCCGCCTTTAACTGTTCCCGGCGGTCCTGCAGGGCCTTTACCCGGCCGCGCATCGGATCCTTAACGGTCGCGACGGACCAAACGGCAGCGAACATGGCGAGCGCGCCCACCGCGACCAGCAGCGTGACGATGTCGAGCGCCGTAAGCCCCAGAAGCAGGGGCTCGGTCGCCAGGTCCATATTCTTGTCCATCAGCGTGTCACCCCAGGCCTAGATTTCAAAGCTGACCATGCGCGCCATGATAAAGGCGCCAATGGACATCCAGACGAACGCGCCGGCGCCGATCACCATCAGCCGCGTATCGGTAAAGAAGCCACCGAGATATTCCGGATCGAGGGTGTAGATCATGGCGAACACAATGAACGGCAGAGACCCGACGATGTAAGCGGATGCCTTCGATTCCGAAGACATTGCCCGGATCTTCAGCTTCATCTGCATGCGTTTTCTCAGCACGTCGGCGAGGTTCGACAGCGTTTCGGCAAGATTGCCGCCGGTTTCACGCTGAATCGCAAGCGTAATGACGAAAAACTGGAACTCTGGCGTACCGATGCGGTCGGCCGTTTCCTGTAGCGCAAGGTCCATCGTTCGGCCGATCCGCACCTTGTCGGAGACGCTGCGAAATTCCTGGCCTACCGTTCCTGGCACTTCCTGCCCGACGACGCTGATCGACTCCCCGACCGGCAGGCCCGAGCGGAGGCCACGAGTCAGCAATTCTATCGCGTCCGGGAACCGGTGATTGAAGTCCTTCAGTCGCCGCTTGATGAGGATGCCGACCGTCGCATGTGGCACGGCCAGCCCCATGAGAACGCCCACGGCGATGCCCATGATGACGGGCATTCCTGCGGAGATCAGCGCCAAGGTGAGAATGACGCCGATCCCCAGAGTGGCAACGACATATTGTCCGACGCCCCAGCTTTTCCCGGTCTGCTGAAGCCGTTTCTTCAGTTCCGCCTTGTTCGGCAGGAAGCCTGAGAAGACGCTGTCCAGCCGGGTGTCGCGCGCGGCGACGATCCTGCGCATCTGCGCTTCGGCAATGACGTTCTTTGAGCTGGAATGACGCTCCCGAACCTTGGCCAGGCGCGTTGCTGCCTTGCGTCCGGTCTTGTCATTGGAAAACAGCACGATCAGAAGCGCCAAGGTGGAAAACACACCCCCCGCGATCACCAGAAAGACAAGATCTCCGGTCATCCGATGCACTCCATCAAAACGCGGCCAAGACCGAAATATTCCGCCCGTTCGTAGCAGGCAGGACGCATTCCGGTGGAATTGAACTGTCCCACCAGTTTACCGGAATCGTCCTCGCCCGTGTATTGATAGGTGAAGAGATCCTGCATGGTGATCACGTCGCCCTCCATGCCCACGACTTCGGTAATGTGAGTGATGCGCCGGCCGCCGTCGCGCATGCGGCTGATCTGTACGACCAGGTTCAGGGCGTCGGCGATCTGGGTACGTATCGCCTTTTGCGGCAGATTCAGGCCCGCCATGTTGATCATGTTTTCAAGCCGGGTAATCGCCTCTCGCGGACGGTTGGCGTGCAGCGTGCCGAGCGATCCATCATGACCGGTGTTCATCGCCGCCAGCAGGTCGAATGCCTCTGGCCCGCGAACCTCGCCCAGGATGATGCGGTCCGGTCGCATGCGGAGTGCGTTCTTGACGAGGTCGCGCATGTTGACGGCGCCCTTGCCCTCAAGGTTGGCGGGTCGCGTTTCGAGACGGACAACGTGCGGCTGCATGAGTTGCAGTTCGGCTGCGTCCTCGATCGTTACGATCCGCTCGCCCGGGTCGATATTGCGGGAGATCGCGTTCAACATCGTCGTCTTGCCGGAGCCGGTGCCGCCGGAGATGAGGATATTCAGCTTGATGCGGCCAGCGATGTTGAGGAATTTGGCCATCGCCGGGCTGAACGAGCCGAATCCCAGCATTTTTTCCAAGGTCAGCTTGTCCTTGGAAAACTTACGAATCGATATGGAGGCGCCGTCGATTGCAAGAGGCGGGATAACGACGTTAACGCGGCTGCCGTCGAGCAGGCGGGCGTCGCATATGGGACTGGTTTCGTCGACACGGCGACCGACGGCGCTGACGATACGTTGGGCGATATTCAGGAGGTGCGAGTCGTCGCGAAATTCGACGCCCGACAGGGTCAGTTTGCCTGCCTTCTCGATATAGACCGTCTTGGGCCCGTTCACCATGATTTCAGTGACGGTTTCGTCATTCAGCAGCGGCTCCAGCGGACCGAGGCCGAGCATGTCGTTAAGGAGAAGCGTGACGAGATCGCGCTGTTCGCGCGTGTTCAGGCTCATTTTCTCCTGAACGAGGATTTCCGAAATAACTTCGGAAACCTGCTCTGCCAGTTCGCCGCGTTCCATTTCAGCGATGACGCTGGCATCGATCCTTTCCATGAGTATTGGCTGGATATGTGCCTTGGCGGCGATGACCGACTTGTCGCTTGCGGCGGATGCTGCGGTCTTTTTGGCGGCGACCTGGGTGTCCAGCCCGCCAATCTTGTTCAGCAGTTCGTTCAGAAGCACGGTGACGGTGTCCCGCACCTCCGCATCTTCCATTTCCCGGCGTTCGCTGGCTGCGATCCTGCGAATATGGTCTTCCATCCGCGCGGCAAGTTCGCCGCGCGCCGTCTGCTTCGCTTGCTCGCGAGGGAAGAGATCTTCCAGTTGGGGGGAGATCAGCGCGTGGATGTCCCAGACGCAATTTTCCGTGCTGCGGCCCCGCTGTGGAGCGGCATCCGCCGGGGCAGCGGCGGCAGGTGCTGCCGGTGCCGCAGGCGGGACACTGACGAGCGGTCGGCGACCAGAATCGGCCCCTGCTTGCCCGAAACCTTCAGGAGAGGCCTTCTTCAGCGTGCCCGCGCGTTTGCCGAAACCTGCTGGGGACATAGTTACGTCCTTGCCCTACTTTTTGCCGCTCGCCTTGGCCGCGCCCTTGGAAGGCAGGAGCGACCGCACCTTCCCCATGAAGCCATCGGCACGTCCCTCGTCCTCGGCGACGCTGGAAGAGACCGCAGCGAGAATTTGAAGCAGTCCGCTCTGCAGCTTGCCGGAGGAGATGGCCGCCAACGCCTTGCCCTGCTTTGCTGCGTCCACCGCCTGCTTCACATCAAGCGGCAGAATGATGTCGACCTTGCGTTCGATGGAGGCTTCAAAATCCTTTTTCGCCACTTCCGGAGGAGGTGATGTGGACACGCGGTTGGCGACGATCGTGACCTTCGCCTGCGGCGCCGTCATGCGGATAAATCCGAGCAGACGGATGGTGTCGCGCGTGGAGGCAAGCGACTGTTCTGTAACCATAATGATGTGATTCAGGTCGGTAACGAGCTGTGGATTCTGCACCGCCATCAGCCGCGGGATATCGACAACGGTCGCCTCGAAAGCGCTGGTCAGTTCCTCCTGCAATTGGTGGAGCGCAGTGCCATCGGCCAAGAGCGGCTGATTGATCGGCGCTTCCGCAGACAGCACCGCCAGCTTGTCATTGACCCGCGTCATGGCGCGTTCGATGAACAGCCCGTCGATGCGGCTTGGATTTTCCAGGGCATCGACGAGCCCCCGGCCGGGCTCAAGATCAAAACTGAGCGCGCCAGTCCCAAACTGCACGTCCAGATCCAGAAGAGCCGTCGACCGATGGTCCTTGTCCGCGAGAAGCCACGCAAGCGACGTTGCGACAACGGAGGCACCTACACCACCGCGCGTGCCGATAACGCCGATGCTCATGTGCGGCTTGTCTTCTGTCGACGCATGGGCATCGTGCTTGGGGCCCTGCAGGATCAACTGTGCCTGTATGAAGCATTCCCGCAAGGCATCGGGCGTCACCGGCTTCACGAGGTAATCCTGAATGCCGCTTGCGATCAGGTCGCGGTAAAGATGTACGTCGTTAAGCTTGCCCGCCGCTATGACGATGGTTCCCGGCTCGCACACCTCAGCGAGGGAATTGATGTCGTTTAGTGGGTCGGAAGCATCCGACAGATCGACCAGCAGAACGGTCGGTGATGCGGAAACGCTAAGCGTCTGAACGGCGTTGTGCAGGCCGCCCTTGTTCACCTTTTCCACGGGCCAGCCAAATTCGGGCACGACATTTCGTATGGTCGCGGCGAACTCGTCGTCACAAACGAACGCGGTGAAGGCTTCGCGGGTCGGCGCGGCATTGGGGTTGAACGGGGCGTTCATATCATGTCCCTTTCTTATTCGACCGAGCCGACGGAACTGGTGACGCTGTCGCGGGTGGCCTTCGCCAGCGCCGCCTCGACGGCCTTCACGGCACGTTCGGCGGTCACGCCAGCATGGGGCTTGCCGCTGACCAGGTCGTTCGGGTCGGCAATCATCGCCGCCAGATTCTGGGAATAGGCGCAGCCATAATTGGACGTCTTTGACCCCACATATTCCGGGTTCGACTTGCGCCGATGGTCAGGGCATTCAGGGACGCTGGCGACGGACCGCACAATGACGACCCTTTCCATTCCCGCCGCGATGGCGGGCACCGTCGGGGGTGCGAAGCGGCTGAGCATCAGCCCCCGCGTGCTGAGAATGCTTGCGATGGTCGCGCGGCGGGCCTCAGTTCCCGCGCCTGTCGGGCCGTCGACGCTGATCCGGTCACCATAACGGACGTCGACGCTGTCCAGCCATTGGTTGAGGCGATCAATTTCGGCAGTCGAAAATCCGCCGCCCGGCTGAACACCCATGTCGAGCGTCATGATGGTCTGCGTGACCGTCGGCACGTGTACGGATGCCACCTCCGGAGAGGCGGTGCCCGGTGTCTGACAGGCCGAAACGAGCGCCGCCAAAAGCGTGATCGATGCGGGGGCGAGAAGGCGGGTCATGCGCGTTTTCCTGTTCCTTTTCATCACTGCATCGAAAAGCCGGGCGCGGCGGGGGGCGCGGCGGGTCCATCTGGGGGAAGCTGTGTCGCTTCTGCGGGAATACGGCTGGATTCCTCATAAGTGCGGCCCAGCAGCAAGCGCTCGGCATCGTTTGGCGCCCGCAGGCCGTCCGTCGGCAAAGCCATGCGCCCAGACACCGGTTTCACCAGATACGGCGTGATTATGATCATCAGCTCGCTTTCGTTGCGGCGAAAGCTGTCGGATTTGAAGAGGGCACCCAGGATCGGAATGTCGCCCAGGAAGGGCACTTTCTCGCTGGAGGTGGAGAAGCTGTTGCGGGTCAGGCCACCGATCATGAAGCTCTGTCCCGAGCCCAGCTCGACGGAGGTCTCCGCCCGACGGGTCGAAAGCGCCGGAATAGTCACGCCGTCGATCTGCACCGATCCCGCGTCCGTCAGTTCGGAAACTTCAGGGCGAACGCGCATGGATATGCGATTGTCCGCAAGCACGGTGGGCGAGAAGGCGATCGAGACGCCATATTGTTTGAATTCAACGTTTGTGCCGTCATTGCTGACGGTGACGACCGGAAATTCGCCGCCTGCCAGGAAGCTGGCCGTTTCTCCAGACAAAGCCGTCAAATTTGGTTCAGCGAGGAGCGTCAGCAGGCCATCATTTTCGAGGGCGTCGATCGTGGCGTTGAAATCCAGACCCAGAAGGTCACCTGCAAGGAAAGATGATGCGCCGCTGCCGCTGACATTCAGCTGCCGTCCGGGGCTGTTCGGCCCGACGACGAAATCGCCGGCGCTGTTGGTAAAGCCGCGGCGGCCGCGTGTCAGGCCGAACAGGAAGTCGGACGAATCGTTGATCGCGCTAAAGCTGACGCCCAACTGCTTCAGGATGTTGCGGCTGACTTCTGCAAAACGAACGCGCAGATTGACCTGCGCAGGGACGGCTGCCTGCAGCTTGTTGACGACCACTGTGTCGCCGGTGAAAGACTCGATCAGGCGCGTGGCTTCGCCGATTTCCTCGGGACTTGCGACGGTGCCGGTCAGCAGCGTCATGCCGTTCATCGTCAGCACCTGAATTTCGGAGCCGGGCATGGCGAGGCGCAGCATTTCGCGTATCTGGTCGATGTTGCGGCTGACGCGCACGGTCGCCGAATAGATATTCCGTCCCTGGTCGTCGGTCGCGTACAGGCTGGTTTCACCCGCCCCGCGTGCGAACAGGTAGACCTGCCGCTGCGATTTGATCTGCACGTCGGCGACACCCTGGTTCACGACGAAAATGTCGCTGATTGCCCGTGGCAGCGTGACCAGCGTGCCCTTGCCCTGCGATAATTCGATAACGCTGTCGGGTGTGGTCAGAACCGTCTGCGCGGTTTGTGCGGCCGCCTGTTCCGGCGCGCCGGCAAAGCCCAGCACCGTGGCGAACGCGGCACCTGCCAGTAGCGCGCCTTTGTAAAATCCATGCCCCATGATCATTCGCCCCCGAAGACGGTTGCCATACGCGGATCTGCCCGTTCATTGCTGCCATTGCCGACCTGCGGCCCCGGAATGGGCCGTCCCGCGCTGTCGGTGGAATTCGCATTCGCCGCCGCGTCCAGTTGCGAAACAAGCGTCGAAGGCAGCGTGACCTGCGATCCGTCAGCCGCCCTGACGACGACGTTCTGAACGTTCATTCCGCGGGTGACGCGCACGCGCGGCGCTTCCTCGCCATTCGGCAGGACGGGTTTCTTCTTGGCGGTGTATCCCGGAGGGCCGTTGGACCCTACCGCGAACCGTGAAACTTCGCCGCCGGTGGTAAAGGTGCTGGAGGACGCATCGGGCAACTGACGCGCGGCCAGTTCCATTGCGGCATCTTCCATACTGGTCTGATCGTCGCCCACTTCGATATCGCCCCGGGCGATGGCCTCCTCCAGCTGCTGCCGGCTGTCGGCCATGGCGCGAAGGGAGAAGCTGAGCGATCCGAGCGTTTGCGCGACAGCGATCTTCTCGACCATCTTCGGCATTACTTCGAATGTGATCGAGCTGCCGGTGCGGGCTTCGGCCTGGCCGCTATCATCCAGCCGCTGATCAATCGCCAGGACGCGAACGTTGCGGACGATCGTTTCCGTGACATTGTAACTGTAGGCGATGTCGCCATTTTCGTCCCTTACGTCGACCTTGCCGTTCAGCAGCACGTCGACACGGTCGCCCGGGAAGATAAAGCCCGCCACGCCGGATATAGTATTCAGCGGCACGGTGACGGCCCGTTGACCCGGCTGCAGCGCTGCGGCCAGGAAGCCCCGTTCGCCGGGGCCGACGACGGCACGTTTCGTGATCGGCTGCCCGGCCGGGATCGAAAGTCGGACTACCTTGCCGACCAAGCTTTCCGCGCCGCCATTCTCATCCGTGAAATAGGCGCCCTTCACCATGTCGGCGGGCCAGGGCTGATAGCTGAAATGCTCTGCCGTGATGATCGTGCCGAGCGGCAGCACCTCTTGCGCAACGAGGACCTTCGGTCCTTTGGGCTCGGCAACCTGCATCACGGGTGCAGCGGACGCGGTCTGATTCGGCGACCCCAGCAGTGCGCGCACTGCAAATGCCGATATTCCCGCGACCAGCAATGCTCCGACGAGCAGGATGACCTTCTTTATATCCATGACCCCGATGCCCCTGATCTATAGGTACGCATGGGGCGTTATGCAGAGAATCGGTTAATAATCGGTTCGCCAAGAACAATTGCGGCCCCAACGGCGATGGCGACGCCATAGGGAATGCGGACGCGGCCCGGGCGACGGCGCAACCGATGCTCGGCCCATCCGACCAGTGTGACGAACAATCCCGCGATGGAAACCCAGACCAGCATTTCCATCAGCGGAATGAAGGGAAGCCAGAGCGCCAGCGCAATCTGTAGCTTCAAATCTCCGCCGCCCATCCAGCCGCGAAGCCACAATAACCCGAAGATTACTGCCACTCCGGCGGCGAGTGCAATCTGGACGCCCATCGCCTTCCAAAAGGGCACGTCTTGTGCGCCCCAATAAGCAAAGGCGAGGATTGCGACGGCGGCATTCAGCCAGTTGGGAATGCGCCGCGCCTTCAGGTCGCTGAAAACGGTCCAGCCCAGAAGAATCATCAGTGCCGCCAGGGCGCCCCAATAGATGAAAGTCTGCATGCGGCGGGGATAGACGCGAAGGTTGAAAAAGCCGTAACCATGCCCGCCTAATGATTCCCCACCCCTCACCCGACAGGCGAATCCGTATGCCGGACGGCGGTGTGACGCGGATATATGAGGCGGCGGATGGTGCGCGCCTGCGCACCGTTAGCTGGCCGGACCCGCCCACCGCCAAGGGGCACATACTCTTTGCTGGCGGCAAGCGCGATTTCATCGAACGGCACTCGGAAACCTATCACCGCCTGCTTGGGGCAGGGTACGGCCTGACCGCGCTCGATTGGCGTGATCAGGGCCTCTCCGCGCGGGGGTCGGTCCGTGACGATCGTCTGTTTCAGATGATGGCGGGCGATTTCAGGTTGATCGCCAAGGATGTCGCGGCGCTGCATCCGGCGCCATTGATCCTGATGGCACATTCCATGGGCGCGCACATGATGCTGCGCGTGCTGGCGGAGGACGCCGACCTGCGGGCAGCGACGGATCGCGCGATTCTGTTCGCGCCCATGCTGGGGATTGCCGCGCCGCTGCCATCATGGCTGATGGGGATGGTGGCATGGTCGCAGACAATGGTGGGGAATGCGCGTGGCCGCCCGCCCGGGCAGCCCGAATATGGCCCCGTCTATCGGTCGCAGGCGCGCTGCGATCGTTTGACTACCGACCGGACGCGCTTCGATGAGGGGTTCAGCTTCATAGAGGCTGAATCCGGCCTTGCGGCGGGCGGGGCCAGCTGGGGCTGGCTCTATGGGGCCTATCGTTCGATGGTCGCGCTTACCCGTCCCGGCGTGCTGGAGGGTGTGGATACGCCCATATTGATCCTGCTTGGCAGCGATGAGCGAATCGTCGATCCCGCTGCCATTCGAAAGGCGGTCCGGCGCCTGCCCCATGCAAAGCTGCACATCATCACCGGCGGACGGCATGAACTGCAGCTGGAATCGGACAAGATACAGCAGCAGGTGTGGACCGCCGTGGACGATTTTCTGTCGTGATGGATTGCGACTATCTGATCGTCGGGGCCGGCATCGCAGGCGCCAGTCTTGCCTGGCACCTCGCGCCGCACGGTCGGGTAATTATCCTCGAAAGTGAGGATCATCCGGGGATGCATGCGACGGGGCGCTCGGCAGCATTTTTTGCCGAAACCTATGGCGGCCGCGGTGTTCAGCCCCTGACCACCGCTTCCAAGGCATTCTTTCGCGCGCCGCCCGCAGATTTCACGCAGGTACCGCTGATTCGCGAGCGGGGTGCGCTGCATGTCGCCCGGCCGGGTAGCGAGGCCGTGGAGGTGCTGATGCGGCAGTTCGCCGGAACGGGCGTTCATATAGAACGACTTGGTGCCGCCGAGACGCGCGCACGAATGCCGCTGCTCGTACCGTCGTGGAGTCGGCATTCCGCATGGGACCCTGAATGCTGCGATTTGGACGTTGCGGCGCTGCATGCAGCCTATCTTTCCGGAGCGAAGAAGCGCGGCGCGCGCCTGCTGGCCGCGTCTCCGATGCAGTCGGCGCAGCGTGTGGGGAACTCGTGGACGGTACAAACCGGCTCGGCGCAAGTGACCGCGCGGCTGCTGATAAATGCGGCGGGCGCGTGGGCTGACGAGGTGGCGCGCCGGGCGGGTGTGTCGCCAATCGGGATAGCGCCGCTGCGGCGGACCATGCTTGCGGTGGAAATCGACCGCCCGATCGATCCAGACTGGCCCCTGACCGTCGACGCGGACGGCGAACTCTATTTCAAGGCCGAATCAGGCCATTTATGGATCACGCCGCATGACGAGGTTCCAGACCAGCCCAGCGATGCGCAGCCGGACGAACTGGCCATCGCGACCGCGATCGACCGGTTCGAACGTGCCAGTGTCGCACGGGTCAAACGCATTGTGCGCCGTTGGGCGGGCCTGAGGAGCTTCGCGCCTGATCGCTTGCCGGTATATGGCGAGGATCCGACGGCCCAGGGCTTTTTCTGGTGCGCCGGACAGGGCGGCTTCGGTATCCAGACTGCGCCTGCAGCCTCTGAAATGGCTGCGGCGATCGCTTTGGGCACGGATGTAGCGTCGGGCGTAGACCCGGCGCGCTATACACCGGGTCGTTTTCGTTAGCCCGTTATCCGGCTATGCGCGTTTTTATTTCGCGCTGCGGCGGCGGCGAATTCCGGCCAGTCCCAACAGACCGAGGCCCAGCAAACCAAGAGCTGCAGGCTCCGGCACCTCGCCTTCAAAGACATCCAGATTGATGAATTTGATTTTCAGGCTGTCAAAGGGGCTGCCTGCCGCGCCCAGATCGCCCGCGATCATGACGACATTACCGTAAGTGGAACCAAAATCGAAATTATCGGCGCTGACGAACTGTCCATCATAGAGAGACCCCGTCCAGAAATCGGTCTGAACGTCCAGATATGTCGACAGCGTGTTAAACTGGGTGGTGGGATCGATATAGCTGTCGAACCCCGTATCCACGCGGCCAACGGCCACGGAAACGTCGGCGTCGATCTGGCCTTCCTGATAATAGGCCGTCAGCCCAACTTCATCGGGGCGCACCAGCTGGTCGAATTGCAGCATGATGAAGTCGGTCGAATAACCATTGTCCATCGTATGCATGGGCGATCCGGCATTCGTGCCCTCGCCGCGATTGGAGACGCCAAGGCCGCCGCTATATTCGTTCAGCTGGGCACTCTGCTTGTTGCCATTATTATAGTTCGTGCCGGAATAGGCGAACGCAGTCGCGCGCACGTTCACCGTGCGGCCATTCCCGTCCATGACCTGATACAGACGGGCGTTGCCGTAGCCACTGTCCACTGTCCAATTCTGATCTTCCAGATTGACGCTGAGCGGCGCCGCATTGGCAGTCCCTGCAAGCCCCAGCGCCATCGTGGCAGCCGCCAGCTTCAGAAGGTCTGTTCGGATCGTCATCTGTGGAATTCCTGTTTGCTTACCTGAAGGAACACAAAGCAAGGACCGTACCAAATTGCCACCATATTGATTTCGTTTCAAAAACGAAACGGAGGAAATCAAACTTGTAAAGTTTTCCGACTCTCCGACACTGGAGTCGCCGCCTGTTCGACTTGAACCTTACCTGAAAAGGTTAATAATTACGACATGAATAAAGTGGGGGCATCAACCAGCCGCGGCCAGAGCGCGCGCCTCCTCGATGGCGCGATTGGCCAGCTGATCCGCCCGTTCATTTTCAGTGTGGCCAGCGTGACCCTTGACCCAGCGCCAGTCGACATCGTGGCGGTCCGCCGCCCCAATCAGCGCTTGCCACAGATCGGCATTCTTCACCGGCTTTTTCGCCGCCGTCTTCCAGCCGTTGCGCTGCCAGCCCGCGACCCATTTCGTTATGCCGTCGCGAACATAAACGCTGTCCGTGGTCAGGTGCACGGTGCAAGGCCGTTTCAGCACCTTCAGCGCCTCGATCGCGGCCATCAATTCCATGCGGTTGTTCGTCGTCTCCGCCTCGTACCCGTATAGTTCCCGCTCCCGCTCCCCCATGCGAAGAAGAGCGCCCCAGCCGCCCGGGCCGGGATTGCCCTTGCATGCGCCGTCGGTGAAGATTTCGACGATCGCGCTCATGCGGACCGATAATGGATTAGCCTGCGCGCAAAGGCCATTGGATCCTTGCGCGTGACCATCGCATCCGGCGGCGTATTGATCCAGTCATAGGCGCGGGTCAGCAGGAAACGCAGCGCGGCGCCCCGCGCGAGCCCGTTAAACGCGGCCTCCTCCGCCTCTGACAAGGCACGATGCTGCCGATAGCCGTCGAGAAGGGCGGTCGACACGTCTTCACCGCGCCATCCGCCCTCGTCGTCGAAAGCCCAGGAGGCATGGGTGACCGCCAGATCATATGCCAAGCGGTCCGTACAGGCGAAATAGAAGTCGATCAGCCCGCTGATCTCTCCCTCAAGCACCAGGACATTGTCGGGAAAGAGGTCGGCATGGACAATGCCAACAGGAATGTCGTCGGGCCGGTGTGACCGTTGCCATTTGAGTTCGTCCTCGACGAGAGCGGGCAGGGAGGGATCGATTTCCTGCAAATGCCCAGCGCATGCCGCAGCAAGATCCTCCCATCCGGCCAGAGACAGGCTATTCGGTCGCGTCCCGGTAAAATCTGCCGCACCGAGGTGCAATTCCGCCAGCGCCGCTCCCGCCCGCTTTGCAAGAGCGGGGGTTACATCGGTGACGGAAACCCCCGGCAGAAATTCGATCAGACAGGCGGGCCGCCCCTCCAGCCTCTGCAGCGCGGTACCGTCCTTGTCCGTGATGGGGGCGGGCACGGGCAGCCCCTTGTCAGCCAGATGAGACGTCAGGCCCAGGAAAAACGGCAGATCGGCAAGCTCCACGCGCTTTTCGTAAAGGGTCAGGATGAAGCGCGCGCCGCGCCCGTCGGAGCCGGTGGTCTCCACCAGATAGTTCGAATTCTCGACGCCCTCGGCGATGCCCTTTGCGCTGACCAGATGGCCAACATCGTACCGCGTTAGAAATGCGGCAAGTGCCTCCGACGAAACCTTGGTATAAACCGCCATCAGGCTGCTGAAAGCATTCGTGGCATTTTGAAAACGACGTTCTCTTCTGCCGTGGTGATCGTTTCCAGTTCGACGTCGCGCCCTTGCGACAGGCGGTCGATCAGCTCCTGCACCAGAATTTCGGGCGCTGAAGCCCCGGCGGTAACGCCGATGGTTTGCGCACCGTCCAGCATTGCCTCGTCCAGCAGTTCCGCGCGTTGCAGCAATGCCGCGCGGGCGCCGCAGCGTTCCGCCACTTCGACCAATCTCAGCGAATTTGAGGAATTGGGGGCGCCGATAACGAAAACGACATCACAACGCGCCGCCATCGCCTTCACCGCCTCTTGCCGGTTCGATGTCGCATAGCAGATATCCTCCCCGCGCGGCGCCTGGATATTGGGGAAGCGTTCCTGCAGCTTGCTGACCATTTCCGCCGTATCGTCGACGGAAAGGGTGGTTTGCGTCAGAAAGGCGAGGTTGTCCGGATCCGCCACCTGCACGCGTTGCACATCTTCCACCGTTTGGATCAGCGTCATCATTCCGTCCGGCACCTGGCCAAATGTGCCGATGACTTCCGGATGGCCCGCATGGCCGATGAACAGGATGTGACGACCGCTCGCGATCAGTCGTTCTGCTTGCCTGTGGACCTTCGACACCAGCGGACAGGTGGCGTCGACATATAATAATTGACGCCGTTCCGCCTCTGCCGGCACGGACTTCGGAACGCCATGTGCGGAGAATATTACCGGGACGCCGTCCGGCACCTGATCCAGATTTTCGACGAACACCGCGCCCTTCTCGCGCAGCGAATCGACAACGAACTTATTATGGACGATCTCGTGCCGCACATAGACCGGGGCGCCATATTTGCGTAGCGCGGTTTCCACGATCTGAATGGCCCGGTCGACGCCGGCGCAAAAGCCACGCGGATTGGCAACAAGGATCTTCAGGGGGGCTTTGGGTTCGGGGGACGTAACAGGCATGGTCATCAGGTAAGGGTTTTCTTGCCGCTCCGAAAGGCGCTTCCTATAGCGTCGGATATCCTCGACGACAGTGAAAGCCGGTTTTATGCGCATGCAGCGTCTTTTGATACCCGCCGCCCTCCTCGGTGCGCTCGCCATCGGCGGGTGTAATCCGAACCCGCTACAGGTGGCGCGCAGCGCCTGTCCGGCGGTGGGCATATTGGGCTATACCGGCGATACGACGCTCTTCTCGCCAGAGGACAGCAGGGATGCCAGCGCCATCGACGTCACCGCGACCATCACCAATTTGCGGGCGCAATGCTATTCCGAGAATGGGCGCATCATCAGCCAAGCAAGCTATGACGTCCTGGCGACGCGCACGAACGCGGATGAAGAGCGTACGGTAACGCTGCCCGTGTTCAGCGCTGTCATGCGTGCCGGCGATCAGATCGTGTCGAAGGAAGTCGGCAGCGTCGCCGTGACGTTCCCCGCCGGCGCGCAGCGCGCGCAAACCAGCGCGACGGCGCGCGGCGACATTTCGGAGGCGGCGGCCACATTGCCCGAGGCGATCAACCAGGAAATCGACAAACGCCGCGAACCGGGGGATCCCGACGCCGCCGTCGATCCGCTCAGCCGTCCGGAGGTCCGCGACGCGGTGCGCGACGCAAGTTTCGAACTTCTTGTCGGCTTCAATCTGGATGAGCGTGCACTGGCCTATAACGTCGCCAAATGATCAACCGAGCCGCCGGCCCGGGGAAATCTCGTCGGGATCGGTACGGCAGCAGATGAGGGCGGGGCCATCCTGCGCCAGCGCTTCGGTCAGGGCAGAGTCGAACGCTTCGGTTTCCGTCACCGTCCACCCTTTCACGCCAAAGCTCTCCGCATAGGCCGCAAAGTCGGGATTGGTCAGCGCGGTCCCCGACTGGCGGCCGGTGAAATCGCGTTCCTGATGCATGCGAATGGTCCCGAACTGCGCATTGTCGACGATGATGAAAAGCACTTTTGCCCCGTAACGCGCGGCGGTCGCCAGCTCGCTGCCCGACATCAGGAAATCGCCGTCCCCCGCTACGCAGACGGTGCGCGCGTCCCGGATCAGGGCGGCGGCGATGGCAGCCGGAACGCCATATCCCATCGCGCCTGATGTGGGCGCCAGCTGGGTGCCGAGCTGGCGATGATGATGAAACCGGTGCAGCCATGAGGCGAAATTACCGGCGCCGTTCGCATAGGCCGTGGCGGCGGGAAGTTTGCGCGACAGCGTCTGGATGACTGCCGCCATGTTCACGCCGGATTGAACAGCCGTGGCCTGTGTCCAAGTCTCGTAATCCGCCCGTGCGCCGCTGCACCAGTCCATCCCCCGGCCACCAGCCCCCCTGCGCCCTATTTCCGCCAGCGCGGCGCAGGCCGGACCGATCGACGATTGCATGGCGAGCGTCGGGCGGCGGACATTGCTCAGCGTATCGGCGTCCGGATGGATATGGACGAGCCTTTGGTTCGGCACAGGCACCGCGGGCAGGGTATAGCCAAGGCTGGTCACCTCACCCAGGCGCGTGCCCAGCGCCACGATCAGATCGGACGATTCGACCCGCTCGACCAGCTTCGGGTTCGCGCCGAGCCCCAGCTCTCCGGCATAATGCGGGTCCAGATTGTCGAACCGGTCCTTTCGCCGCCACGAGGTAATGACGGGAATATGCGCCGCTTCTGCGAACTGGCGCACATTCTCACAATCCTCCTGCCGCCAGCCGGGACCGCCAAGCCACAATATCGGCCGCTCGGCGTCGGCCAAAAGGACGGCCAGACTTTCCACGTCGGCAGGGGAGGGGGCGGACATTGCGGGGGGGGCGGCGATCTGAACCGCCTTCGGCGCCTCTTTCAGGAGGAGATCCTCCGGCAGGGTGACCACCACCGGACCCGGCCTGCCCGACACTGCCAGTGCGAAGGCCCGTGCCAGCACTTCGGGCGCGCGCTCTGGCCGGTCTAGCGGCATCACCGCCTTTGCAAAGGCGCCGAAGTACCGCGAATAGTCGATTTCCTGAAATGCTTCGCGCCCCACCATGTCAGTGCCGACGTCGCCGACGAACATGACCAGCGGCGTGGAATCCTGAAAGGCGGTGTGGATGCCGATACTGGCATGGGTGGCGCCGGGGCCACGCGTGACCATGCAGACGCCCGCGCGTCCCGTCAGCTTGCCATAGGCGTCCGCCATATTCGCGGCTGCGGCCTCGTGGCGGCAGGTGATCAGGTCGATCTGTTCCCGGGCGTCGTACAACGCATCGAGGACGGCCAGATAGGATTCGCCCGGCACGCAAAAGACATGGGTGGTCTTTTCAACCAGAAAGGCGCTGACGATGGTTTCGGCGACGGTCGGCATGGCGGGGTTCCTGTAGGCGAGGGCGGCGGGGTTTGCCAGACCGCCGCCGCCACGTCACCCGCCGCTATGCCCCCCGCGGCATCGCCATGCCCTAGTCGCGCATTGCGATCTGCGCATTCTGCTGGGTTTCCCTGTCGTTCATGCGATAGGAAACCTCGCTGCCGGCAAAGGTACCGCGAACGAACCCGGATGAGGAAACCCGCAGCTTGAATGTTTCGCCCGTTTCGGGATGCTGGCCTGTCAGGCACAGGCGTCCGCTCGGATGCCTGTGGCCGTCGACCTCGTACCCCGTGGCCTCTTCGGTAAAGTTGATGCGGCTTCCGCCCGGTGCGCTCTGCGCGAAGGATGCCGTTGAGAGAAAGGCCGCTGCGAGGACGGCGAAGGTGCGAATTTTGATCATGTGCCTGCTCCTGTTTGGAAGAAAGGGAGTTTCCCTCCTCTATTGTGCAGTGCAACATGACGGAGGTTTTTCACGCAGGCCATCGCAGCGGTTGCAAGCGGATTTGCAGTTTTCGCAAGCAAGCTAAGTTTTTATTTAGGAAGAATAACCTAGTCATGGAAGTGGAGATGTCTGCAAAGCCGGGGCGAGAGGCATCTGCTTTCTTCGTGCTGCACTGCGGCAAGCGTGCTACAATGTGCATCAAGGTTCGTTCGTACCGATGGCTCCCGGCCGCAGCCGCCCCGTACGCCCACTGATTTTTGGAAAGGTTCTTATGCGCCGCCTTCCCCCCACGGGTGCCCTCGAAGCGTTTCTTGCCGTTGCCCAGGGCGGCGGCACGCTGAAGGCTGCCTCGGAAGATCTTAATCTATCTATTTCCGCGCTCAGCCGCCGCATCCAGACCTTGGAGACGCATGTCGGTATGGCCCTGTTCGAGCGTCGGCACCATGAACTCCGGCTGACGGATGCGGGCATGCGCCTGCTGGATGCCGTGAATCCACTGTTCGATGGCTTGCATGCCATTCTCGAAGATTTGCGTGTCGAGCATGAGGACAGCCTGAACATCGGGGTTCCGCCGTCCTTTGCCAGCGCCTGGTTGATTCCTCGGCTGCAGCGCTTTCGCGATTTGCACCCGGACGTTGCCCTGAACCTCGATTCCTCGGGCTCGCCCATAGCCAAACTCGGCATGAGCCTGGACGCGATCATCCTGTTTGCCGAGGAGAAGCAGCATAATCTCGATATGCGCGAATTGAAGCCGCAACGGGCGTTCGCGGTCGCCGCCCCCGGCATCGTCGATCCGCGGTCGGGTGTTCGCGCGTCGCTTTCGCGTCTGCCGCTGCTGCTGCATCGCGGACTGCCGCAGGTGCTGCCCTCATGGCTTGCCACGGTCGGACTGACCGACATCGCGCCCCGGCGGATCGAATATTATGACGACGGGCCTTTAATGGTCGCGGCGGCCGAAAGCGGCCTTGGCATCGCCCTGGTGCTGGAGGATATGGTTGCCTTCTATCCCGGCGTGGCGCGTCTGGTGCGGCCCTTTGGGGAGCGGGCGCCAACCCCCTATAGCTATTATCTGGCGACGAAATCGGCGGGCGGCAGCACACGTGCCCTGCGCTGGTTTCGCGACTGGATCCTTGCCGAGGCGGCGCGGGACGAAACGAAGACCGCCGCCGCACTGCCCCAATAAACGACCGACCAATAAAAAATGGCCAGCCCTTCGAAAAGGGCCGGCCAAGTCAATCCTTGGGGAGGATCGCCCGTTAAGGCTGAGTCTTTATTGCACCGCACAAGAAATGCTGCAATTGCGAAGAAAGCGATGGTGATTGCAATAATTGCAACGGCCATCGCTTCATTGCATTATTGACGAGCTAGTGCTGCCTGCGCAGCCGCCAGCCGGGCGATCGGTACGCGATAGGGGGAGCAGCTGACGTAAGCGAGGCCAGCCTTCTCGCAGAAATGCACACTGGCGGGATCGCCGCCATGTTCGCCGCAAATGCCCAGCTTTATGTCGGGACGGGTTGCGCGACCGCGCTCTACCGCCATCTCGACGAGTTCGCCGACCCCGGTTTCATCCAGCGATACGAACGGATCCTTTGGCAATAGTCCCTTGTCGACATATTCGCCCAGGAAACGGGCGGCGTCGTCGCGGCTGATACCAAGTGTGGTTTGCGTCAAATCATTGGTGCCGAAGGAGAAGAAGTCGGCATGTTCGGCGATGTCGCCGGCACGCAGGGCGGCACGCGGCAATTCGATCATCGTGCCGACCAGATAGGCAATCTTCTCGCCCCGCTCTGTAAATACCTGCTCCGCGACCCGGTCGATCAGGGTACGAATCTGCAGCAGCTCCGGCGCGCCCATCACCAGGGGCACCATGATCTCTGGCAGCGGTGCCTCGCTTTCGGCCTGCACGTCCAGCGCCGCCTCGAAAATAGCGCGCGCCTGCATCTCGTAGATTTCGGGATAGGTGACACCCAGGCGCACACCGCGATGCCCCAGCATCGGGTTGAATTCGTGCAGTTCCGCCGCGCGGCGCTTCAGCCTGTCGACCGAGGTGCCGGATGCCCGCGCAACGTCGTCATAGTCCGATTCCCGCTGCGGCATGAATTCGTGCAGCGGCGGATCGAGCAATCGTATCGTTACCGGCAGACCCGCCATGATGCGGAATATCTCGGCAAAATCGGACCGCTGCTCTGGCAGCAGCTTGGCCAGCGCCTCGCGCCGACCGCCCTCGTCGTCGGACAGGATCATCTGACGAACGGACGTAATCCGGTCCGCATCGAAGAACATGTGCTCCGTCCGGCAAAGGCCGATGCCTTCGGCGCCGAACTCCCGCGCTGCGCGGCAATCCGCTGGTGTTTCCGCGTTGGTGCGTACGGCCATGCGGCGCACCTTGTCCGCCCACTCCATCAAAGCTGCGAAATCGCCGGACAGTTCCGGCTGCACGGTCGCGACCTCACCTGCCATCACTTCGCCCGTACCGCCGTCGATGGTCAGGCGATCGCCTTCCTTGAAGCTGCGCCCGGCGACGGTCAGGGTCTGGCTGTCGCGGTCGATGGAAAGCGCGCCCGCGCCCGATACGCAGGGGCGGCCCATGCCGCGCGCCACGACGGCCGCATGGCTGGTCATGCCGCCGCGTGCGGTCAGGATGCCGCGCGCCGCATGCATGCCGTGAATGTCCTCCGGGCTGGTTTCGACACGCACCAGCAGCACGTCGTCGCCCAGCTGCGCCCGGCGTTCCGCTTCGTCAGCGGTAAAGGCAATGACGCCTGAGGCCGCGCCGGGCGACGCGGGCAAACCGACCGTCAGCACATCGCGCTTCGCGTCCGGATCAAGCGTTGGGTGCAATAGCTGGTCGAGTGCCTGCGGCTCGACGCGGCGCACTGCCTCTTCTTCGGAAATCAGCCCGTCAGCGACCATGTCAACGGCAATTTTCAGCGCGGCCTTTGCCGTGCGCTTGCCATTGCGGGTTTGCAGCAACCACAATTTGCCCTGCTCGACGGTAAACTCGATGTCCTGCATGTCGGCATAATGCGCCTCCAGCTTCTCGAACGTCGCGGCCAGCTCGGCATAGACCTCCGGCATCGCCTCTTCCATCGAGGGTTTGGAGGCTTTCACAGCCTCGCGCGCCTCGCGGGTCAGATATTGCGGCGTGCGGATGCCGGCGACCACGTCCTCGCCCTGCGCGTTGATCAGGAATTCGCCGTAATAGGCATTATTGCCGGTGGACGGATCGCGGGTGAACGCAACACCCGTCGCGGACGTATCGCCCATATTGCCGAACACCATCGCCTGAACGTTGACGGCCGTGCCCCAACTGGCCGGGATGTCGTTCAGGCGGCGATAGACCTTGGCGCGCTCGGTTTGCCAGCTGGCGAACACGGCACGGATGCCGCCCCATAATTGATCCTGCGGATCCTGCGGGAACGGGCGGCCCAGCTCCTCCTCGACCTTTGCCTTGAAAATCGCGACCAGCGCCCGCCAGTCGTCGGCGGTCATCTCGGTATCGAGCGCGACGCCCTTGTCTTCCTTGGCGATTTCCAGCGCATCCTCGAAAACATAATGGTCGAGGCCGAGGACGACGTCGGAATACATCTGGATGAAGCGGCGATAGGAATCCCAGGCAAAACGTTCATCGCCCGATTCCCGCGCCAGCGCCTCGACCGTGTCGTCGTTCAGGCCCAGGTTCAGGACCGTGTCCATCATACCGGGCATGGACGCGCGCGCGCCGGAACGAACGGAAACGAGCAAAGGCTGCTGCGATGCGCCAAAGGTCTTGCCGGTAATCTTCTCGATATGGCCAAGGCCGGACTGCACTTCGGACGTCAGCTCCTCGGGAAACTGCTCGCCATTATCGTAAAAGGCAGTGCACATTTCGGTGGTGATGGTGAATCCCGGCGGCACCGGCAGGCCGATGGAGGCCATTTCAGCCAGATTCGCCCCCTTGCCACCCAGCAGGTTCTTGTCGCCCTTGCCGCCGTCGGAAACACCGCCGCCGAATCTGTACACCCATTTCGTCATCGTCATTCCTCTTTCCGCGCCCGGTGCCCCGGGCAGGGTCATCAACCTTCGATCTGTGAAAAATCTGCTACCCTGTGCACCGCATCCCGTACACGCGCCAGCAGGGCGAGGCGGGCATCCCGCTTCTGTGCATCCTCGTCGTTTACCGTCACTTGCTCGAAAAACGCATCGATCGGTACCCGTAATGCCGCAAGCGCCGCCATCGCATCCTCGAACCGTTCCTCGTCCACTGCCTTCCGCGCGGACGGCTCGGCCTTGTCGAGCGCCGCGATCAAATCGGCCTCCGCAGGTTCGGCATCATAGCCCAGATGATGGTGCGCACGTTCCTCCACCATGGCGGCGACGACATCCTTCATGGCAGGGTCGTCGACCAGCACCAGCGGATCTTCCTCGCCCGTTTCCGGAATGTCGGTCCGTTCGCGCGCGGTCCATTTTTCCTTCTTCAGGATATTCGCCGCGCGCTTGTACCCGGCCAGCAGCGCAGGTCCCTCGGGCGTGTCCATGAACGCCTGCAGCGCTTTTACGCGCGCCAGCAGACGAACAATGTCATCCTCTCCGCCCAGCGCGAATACAGCATCGATCAGGTCGTGGCGAACGCCAGCCTCACGCTGCTGAACCTTCAGCCGGTCGGCGAAGAAGTCCAAGACCTCAAACGCCACATGATCAAACTTCTGATCATAAGAGCCAAAGGCGTCTGCCGTTGATATACGACCGCTTACAGAGCCAAAGCCGCTTATTTTCTGACTCTTGTAGGCCAGACGGTCCGCCTGGGCGCTCTCGTCCAAATTCTGCAGCAGCGGCATTAGCGGCAAACGCACGGGACCTGTTACGAGCAATCTTATGATCGCTAAGGCAGACCGACGCAGCGCAAAAGGATCTTTGGAACCGGTAGGCTTTTCCCCAACCGACCACATGCTTACAAGCGTATCGAACTTATCCGCCAGCGACACGGCCACCGTCACGGGCGCCGTCGGCACGTCATCACTCTGCCCGACGGGCTTGTAATGGTCCCTTACGGCGTCTGCGACGGCATCATCCTCGCCCTGCGCGCGGGCATAATAGCCGCCCATGATCCCCTGCAATTCGGGGAATTCGTACACCATGCCGGCGACCAGGTCGGCCTTGGCCAGGCGCGCGGCGCGCTCGGCCTGATCGGCGAGACGGGCAACGGCGTCCTCGCTACCTCCGGCGGCAGGGGCGATAATGCCTTCCTCGACCAGCCAGCGGGCGAGCTTGGCGACACGGTCGACTTTGTCCGCGACCGTTCCCAGCTTTTCGTGAAAGACGATGTCCTTCAGCCTTTCGGCATGCTGCTCCAGCCGCGTTTTGCGGTCCTGATCCCAGAAGAACCGCGCATCGGACAGGCGCGCCGCCAGGACCTTCTCATTCCCCGCGACGATTCTGCGGCCATTATCGGCAGCCTCGATATTGGCGGTGCAGACAAAGGCATTGGTCAGCGTTCCGTCCGCGTCGGCGACGGCGAAATATTTCTGGTGCGTCTTCATCGCCAACTGGATCACCTCTGGCGGCAGCTGCAGAAACTCCTCGTCGAACCGGCCAAGCAGCGGCACCGGCCATTCGGTGAGGCCGGCATTTTCAGACAGCAGTTCCGCGTCCTCGATCAGGGTGAGGCCCGCTTCGTCGGCGGCTTCGGTGGCACCGGCAAAAATGGCATCCTGCCGCTCGTCTGCCGACAGGATCACATGGGCGGCGGCCAGGCGGTCTGCATAATCATCCGCATCCGCAATTTCGAAGTCGCCGGATGACATGAACCTATGGCCGCGCGTTGTGCGACCGCTGGCGATTCCCGCAATTTCAAATGGCACCACCTCGCCGTCCAGCAAAGCGACGATGCCCTGCAATGGACGCACCCAGCGCACGGGCTCCGCCTCGACACTGGCCGCGCCCCAGCGCATCGACTTCGGCCAGGGAAAGTTGCGGACAATGTCCGGCACTGCCTGCGCCAGGATCGTCGCCATGTCGCGTCCCGGCGTTTCGATCCTTGCGTACCAGAAGCTGCCCTTCTTCTCCTCGCGCGCTTCGAGGTCATCGCGCGTCAGGCCGGTCGAACGCAGGAAACCATCCAGCGCCTTGTCCGGCGCGTCGGTGCGGGGGCCGCGGCGTTCCTCCGACACTGCCGCGGTTTCAGCGGGCAGGCCGCGCGCGATCAGCGCAAGGCGGCGCGGCGTGGCATGGGTCGTCAGACGTTCCGCCTCGACACCGGCATCGGCCAGCGCGGCTGCGAACAGGCGCTCCAGATCGGCGCAGGCCTTTTGCTGCATCCGTGCGGGGATTTCCTCGCTGCGCAGTTCAAGCAGGAAATCGGCCATTATGCGCTTGTCTCCGCTTCTGCTGCGGACAGCCAGCCATTGACCTGCATCCAGCTGGTGCAGGCACCCTTGGCCAGATCGCGAATGCGGCCGATATAGGCCTGCCGCTCCGCGACTGAGATCACTCCGCGCGCATCCAGCAGATTGAACAGATGGCTGGCGGCGATGGTCTGGTCATAGGCTGGCAGCGGCAAGTTCGCGTCAATCAGCTTGGCGCTTTCCTCCTGCGCGTTGGTGAACTCCCTGAACAGCTTTTCGACCGTCGCATGTTCGAAATTATAGGCGGACTGTTGCTGCTCGTTCGCCATGAATACGTCGCGATAGGTGACGCCCGCTCCGTTGAAGTCCAGGTCGTAGACGCTGTCCTTGCCCTGAATATAGGTCGCCAGACGCTCCAGGCCGTAGGTCAATTCGCCCGCCACCGGTTTGCAATCATAGCCGCCAACCTGCTGGAAATAGGTGAACTGCGTCACCTCCATGCCATCGCACCAGACTTCCCAGCCCAGACCCCAGGCGCCCAGCGTCGGCGATTCCCAATCATCTTCAACGAAACGAATGTCGTGCGCGTTCAGATCGATGCCGATGGCCTGCAGGCTACCCAGATACAGGTCCTGCAGATCCGCGGGACTGGGCTTCAGGATGACCTGAAACTGGTAATAATGCTGCAAACGGTTGGGGTTCTCGCCATAGCGGCCATCGGTCGGGCGGCGGCACGGCTGCACATAGGCGGCGTTCCACGTGTCAGGGCCCAGCGCGCGGAGTGTGGTTGCCGGGTGAAACGTGCCCGCACCCATTTCCTTGTCATAGGGTTGCAGGATCACGCATCCGCGATCCGCCCAATAGCGTTGCAGCGTCAGGATGATGTCCTGAAAGGAAAGGGGGTTTTCTGGCGTTGGCATGACAGGGCTGCCTCTAGAGGCGGTGGCGGGCGCGTTCAACTGGACTCGGCAGGGACGGCGGACAATCCGTTTGTCCGAAATGCGGGAGGGCTGAAACAAAGTGGGGCGCCCCGCGATGCGGAGCGCCCCAAGAGCGGACATGTCCGGCGGTTAGCGGCGGCGGCGAAGCGCTCCGAGGCCGAGAATGCCGAGGCCGATCAGGCCCAGTGCACCCGGCGCGGGGACTGGCGTGGGATCGGGATCGGGCGCAATGCCCTCTTCGATGCCGGCATAAAGGACCTGTGCCTGGCTGTGGTTGTAAAAGCCAAAGGCGCCGTCATCGAACGCGCCAAGGCCGGCGCTTGCTGCGGTCGCACTCAGTTCAAGAACGCCGTCAACGCTGACCTGAATCAACTGGTCCGTGAAAACCAGATCAAAGTTGTAGGTCTGATTATCTACCCAACCCGTGTTGCCGAGATTGGTCGCGGTATCGAGCGTCTGCAGGCCATCGTCATAATCAAACAGCGTGGGAGCGCCATTGCCCTGGACCAGCGACATACGCAGGCCAGCGGTGTCACCGCTCTGATTGCCCTGTTTCCAGTGGATCAGAACGTAATTCGCGGAGGCCGAAGACAATTCTTCGTCCTCATAGCCAAGAACGAAGCCGATATAGTCATCGTCGCTTCCCGTTTGGACAGTGATCTCACCTGCCAGCGTCTTGCCTTGGGACAGGCTTCCGGGCTGGAAAAATGTAGTCGCGCCGCCATTGGTCGTTTGCAGAACGGCATCGTTCGCAGGCGGGTTTTGCAGCGTCCAGTTTCCAGCACCATCGCTCTGCCAGGTGGACAGGTCCACGGGCGCAGCAAGCGCCGGGGTAGCCAGAAGAGCAGCCGTTGCCGTCATCATTGCGATTTTCATATAAGGTTCCTTTCTTATGGAGCCCGGTACGCAACTGGGGCACTCGTGGTGACGCATCTCGCGGGGATGAGGGTAAGCAAGCGCCATGCCAAATATGCAAGTTCCTAAGTTGCAAAAGCTATTCCCTCTGGCGGGTTGTCGGAATGACTAATCTGTAAAGATTTCCGACAGTGTCTCGCTTGGCAAAGGCAATGCGGCGAAGCGTGGGCGCCTTGCAGAATCATGTCCATGCCGATACAGAAACGCCAACCCCGCGACGCCGCCACCCTGGAGGGCTGCGTTAGAGCGGGGCTTTTGTGTTTGGAGAAATGACATGAGCGAAGCGATGACCATCGCGGCGCAGGTGCGCGACAAGGCGGGCAAGGGAGCCTCCCGCGCGATCCGGCGTGAGGGGCGTGTCCCCGCAGTAATATATGGCGACAAGAAGGAAGCTCTCAGCGTCCATGTGGAGGAGAAGCTGCTCCGCAAGCTGCTGAATACGGGCCATATGATGTCGAGCGTTGTTCAGGTCGAGGTCGAAGGCGGCGACAGCCATCGCACCCTGCCGAAGGACGTGCAGTTCCATCCTGTCAGCGGCCGTCCCATCCATGTCGATTTCCTGCGCCTGGCAAAGGGCCAGAAGATCGACGTCGAAGTGCCCATGCACTTCACGGACGAGGAAGCGAGCCCGGGCCTGAAGCGCGGCGGCGTTCTGAACATCGTCCGGCACGAGATTGAGGTCTCCTGCCGTCCGTCGCTTATCCCGTCCGAACTGGTTGCTTCGCTTGCCGGACTTGAGGTCGGCGATTCGATCCACATCAGCCAGGTTGCTCTGCCGGAAGGCGTCGAGGTCGACTATGGCGACCATGACTTCACCGTCGCCACCATCGTGGCGCCGTCCGCGCTTCGCTCGCAGGACGATGAGGCCGAGGAGGACGAGGCTCCTGCAGCGGACGCTGTACCGAGCACCGAGCAGACCGAGGAAGAGGGCGAATAGTCCCGTTTCAGGGCATCCCCACGGCGGGGATGCCCTGAAAATCTTCGCTGCCATCCGGCAGTTGGCGCCTGGATTTTCAGTAGCGCTTGGCGGGATTGTCTGCCTGACCCATGCCTGGATCGGATTGTCGGTCCTTGCCGTGACTGCCTATCTCGGATCGCGAAGCTTTCGACTGGCGAAACGCCGAGGGGATTATCGATGCAAATCTTCGCGGGTTTGGGAAATCCCGGCGCGAAATATGCGCTTCATCGCCATAATATCGGTTTCATGGCCGTTGACGCGATCCATGATCGTCACGGCTTTGGTCCCTGGGTCAACAGTTTTGGCGGGCTGGTGTCGGCCGGTCGCATGGGCGCGGAAAAGCTGCTGCTGCTGAAACCGCAGACTTTCATGAACGAAAGCGGCCGCTCCATCGGTGAGGCAATGCGCTTCTATAAATCCACGCCAGAAGATGTGACCGTCCTTTACGACGAACTCGATCTTGCCCCCTTCAAGGTAAAGGTAAAGCGCGGCGGCGGCGCGGCCGGGCATAATGGCATCCGCTCCACCATTCAGCATATCGGGCCCGAATTCAGGCGGGTCCGTCTGGGCATCGGTCATCCGGGGCACAAGGATCGCGTAACCGGCCATGTGCTGGGCAATTTCGCGAAGGCGGAAACCGACGACCTCGTGGAACTGCTTCACGCCGTCGCGATAGAGGCCGAACGACTTGTCGGCGGGGACGATGCGCGTTTCATGTCCGATGTCGCGCTGCGCCAGCAGAGATAGCGCGTAGGGGAAACGCCCTAGACATCCGCGTCCGACGGCTTAACCCCGACCCGGACGAATTTGTGCAAAATGGGGGACATGCGCGTCATGAGTCTGATCGAACGCGTCACCAATATCAGTGACTTCATCTGGGTCGGCACCTGGAACGGCAATGAAGTCCTGCCCATGCCCCCCATGGTCATCATCTTGCTCGGCATCGGCCTCTACATCATGGTGGGCCTGCGCTTCTATCCGATCCTGAAGCTCGGCAGCGCGATCAAGGGCCTGTTTGCCAGCCGCAAGGGGCAGGGGGCGGGCGAGATTTCTCCGTTCGCGGCCCTGTCGACGGCGCTGTCCGGCCAGGTCGGTACAGGCAATCTTGCTGGCGTTGCGACGGCGCTGACCCTCGGCGGTCCCGGCGCCATCTTCTGGATGTGGATCACCGCGCTGTTCGGAATGGCACTTGCCTTTGCGGAAGGCTCGCTTGCCATTCGCTTTCGGGAACAGGCGGCGGACGGCACGTTTCGTGGTGGGCCCATGACCTACATCATGATGGGGCTTGGCAAGAAATGGACCTGGCTGGCCGTCCTGTTCTGCATTGGCACGCTGTTTTCCGCGCTGGTCACCGGCAATTCCATTCAGTCGAACGCGGTCGCGGATTCGATGACGGAGCTGTTCGGGCTGGAGGAATGGATTGGCGGGCTGATCGTCGCGATCCTGGTGTTCATCGTCATCATCGGCGGCATCAAGTCGATCGGCGCGGTAGCGGAGAAGGTCGTCCCCTTCATGGCCGCGGCGTACCTCGTCATGGCGCTGATCGCGATCCTGCTGGATATTCAGGATATTCCGGAGACGTTCGGTCGCATCTTCTCCGGCGCCTTCAACGTACAGTCCGCGTCGGGCGGATTTCTGGGCGCTGCCGTCATCATCGCCATACGCGCAGGCGTGGCGCGCGGTCTGTTCTCCAACGAGAGCGGGCAGGGCTCGACGCCGATCGCCCATGCCGTGGCGCAAACCGACGACCCGGCACAGCAGGGCCGCATGGCGATGCTCGGCACGTTTATTGACACCATCGTCATCTGCACGATGACCGCGCTCGTCATCCTCACGGTGGAGGGCGACTTTATCGGCAATGGTCAGGCGGTCACCCATGCCTGGCAATCGGACCTGAACGGTTTTGCCATGACATCAGGCGCGTTCGGCGCCGCCTTTCCATTCCAGCTTGCGGGGATTCCGATCGGCACGATGATCGCCAGCATCGCGTTGATCCTGTTTGTCTTCACGACGCTTCTGACCTGGAGCTATTATGGAGAGCGGGCGATCACCTTTCTCTATGACCGTACCCCCGGTGCCACTGCGCGTGGCGAGCGGGTGCTTCACATATTGTGGCGTGTCCTCTGGTGCGTCGCCATCTTCATTGGCGCGTCGGCCGATCTGGAACTGGTATGGAGGTTGGGCGATATTTCGAATGCGGCCATGGCGCTGCCGAACCTGATCGCGCTCGCTGCCCTCTCCAGCGTGGTCTTCGCCCTCGCTCGCGGCGATCGCCGCGCAGGGAAGACTCACGAACTGGAAAAGAGGACCTAGTGGCGCGTAGCGTCGATTATTCGACCTTTTCGACTTCCACGGTTTGCGCCTCCAGCGTCGCGGCGCCGTAGATGGTCATAAAGCTGATATCCGCCGCATCGCGGCCGACGCCGATGCGGGCGATGCCGTCGACAGGCGCCATGCCGGTGGGGTCGACCAAGTGCCATTCGCCATCCAAAAAGACTTCGGCGACGGCATGGAAATCCTGCGGCTCGACCCCGACGGCATAGACACTCGCGGCGCGCGCCGGAATGCCGCTGGCGCGGGCCAGCGTGACCAGGACATGGGCATAGTCGCGGCAAATCCCCTGCCGCTTCACAAATGTGTCGAGCGCAGTGGTGTCAGCGTTGCTTGATCCCGGAGTGTAGGCGAATTTTCGTTCGATCCAGTCGCGCAGGGCCATGATTCGCGCGCCACCGGACAGTTTGCCAAATTCGGTTTCGACAAAGCTCTGAAACTGATTGGCCGGGCAATAGCGCGATCCCATCAGATATTTGATGACGTCGCCGGGCAGCAGGTGGACCGGAACCTGGTTCAGATTTGAACAGTCGCCGACCGGTCGATCAATGGAAACCGTTGCACGATAGTCCGCTGTGAACCGTTCATCCCGGCGGATCCATATCCGTTCGCCGATATATTCCTCGCCCGGCACGCGTGCGAAATGCCCCTCGCCTGGTACGAAGATATGCGCCGCCTCGACCTTTTGGTCCGGCATCGCCGCGGCCTCGATCTGCAGCAATATGTCGGACGGACCCGCCAGCGAATAGTCCAAGTGAACATTAATGTTTATTTTCATAATAGAGAAAGTTCTCACTAGGGGTTGTCGTTCCCCAAATTGGTTAGTGTTGCGGTAAAAACACAGTCAGTGCACGATAATCACGCTTTCGCTTACCAATACTTTACAGCCTTAGAAACCCGCCCCTAAAAACTAAGTCATGCCCAAAAGGGCTGGGGCCGCACCGCGAAAAACGCGTTCATGGCAAATCTTGATATAGATTTACTTGGGCGCAGATTCGAAAAGGCTGCGGGCCTTCAAGAAATTCATGGTCCAACAAAGGGAACAGGACATGACAAAATCAATTTTACGAACAGCATTGCGCACGAGTTCCGCAATTGCTGTTGCAACCGTAGCCTTCTCCACCCCCGCCTTCGCTCAGGCCGCTGATGCGGTCGTAACTGACGATGTTATCGTTGTGACGGGTTCGCGCATCTCTCGCCCGGATCTTGAAAATGCGAGCCCTGTTTCGGTGACCAGCAAGGAAGAACTCGACATTGCAGGTACGGTCAACGTTGAGGAAATACTGACCGACCTGCCACAGGTTGTGCCGACACTTACGTCTGCATCCAACAATCCTGGTGACGGTGCGGCGACGGTTGATCTTCGCGGTCTGGGTGCCAGCCGAACGCTCGTTCTCGTGAATGGTCGACGCTATGTATCTTACGACGACGCACAGATCGTTGACCTTAACACCATCCCGGCCGGCCTGATCGAGCGGGTAGACGTCGTGACCGGAGGCCGTTCGGCCGTGTACGGCTCGGACGCTGTCGCAGGTGTTGTGAATTTCGTTCTGCGAGACGATTTTCAGGGCGCGGAATTTAACAGCCAGTACCGCCTTACAGAAGATGGCGACGGCAAGACTTTCTCTGTCGACGGTCTCATCGGCGGAAACTTCGAAGATGGCCGCGGTAATGCTACTCTCTATGCCAGCTACCTAAAGCGGGACCCGATTTTCCAGGGTGATCGCGAATATTCAAGGCAAGCCCTCATCGACGATGGTGAAGGTGGTGTATTCTTCGGCGGATCGGCGTCTATCCTGGAAAGCCGTCTCGTTCCTTCTGGTCTGGGCGGCCGTCAGTTCGATGCTGGCGGCAACCTTGTTGCAGATGACGGGGATCCAAACGCGGCCGGCACGAACGTGCGGTTTCTCGATAACGGCGATTTCGTTGCCTATAACGCCACAACCGATCAGTATAACTACGCACCGGTCAACTATTTGCAGACCCCGCAAGAGCGTTATCTGATCAATGCCACGGCTCATTATGAAATTAGCCCCGCATTCGAGCCGTTCATGGAACTCACCTACATCAATAGTCAGGTGAATACGCAGCTCGCGCCGACCCCTGTTTCCTCCGGTCAGTTCCCGGCGACAGCGAACAGCCCGGCAGGTACGATCGCCATTGCAACGGACAATCCGTTTCTCAGCGCCGAAACGCAGGCGCGTTTTGCTGCCCTAGATGCATCCGAATTGCAGATCGTTCGCGATGCAGATGACAATCCTGTTGTCGGACCTGACGGCGAGACTCTTTATGAAGCTGCTCCGACGGCTGGCGATGGGTTCATCACCGGCAGCCTCGGTCGTCGCTTTGCCGAAGGTGGTGCGCGCTTCCAGCAGGACCAGCGCGATGCGTTTCGTATCCTCGCCGGTACTCGCGGTGATATTGGCAGCGGCTTCAGCTACGACGCCTATTACAGCTACGCCCGCAACAAGGATTTGCAGGCTCAGGCTGGCAATGTGCAGATCAGCCGCTTCGTGCAAGCGCTTGATGCTGTTCAAACTCCCACGGGGATCGAGTGCCGTGACACTTCCAATGGTTGTGTTCCCGTCAACATTTTCGGCGCCGGAAACACGTCAGCCGCTGCAGCGGATTTCGTTACGGTCCCGACCACGAACCGCTATTCGATCAGTGAGCAGGTGGCGAGTGTTACACTCAGCAACGGTGACCTGGGCGACATCGGCGGCGGGCCGATCGGTGTGGCTGTCGGCGCTGAATATCGGAAGCTTTCCGGCAGCTATACGCCGGACCCTGTCCTGTCTGCAGGCGACGTTGTGGGTTTTAACGCCGGACAGCCGACCTCTGGTAGCTACGATGTCAAAGAATTGTTTGCCGAGGTTGCCGTTCCGGTCCTCGCCGGCCTGCCTTTCGTCGATAGTCTCGAACTGAATGGTGCCGTGCGTTACTCCGATTACAACAATGCCGTGGGCGGGGTTTGGGCTTATGCTGGCGGTGCGCAATATACGCCTGTCGTCGGAATGACCTTCCGCGGCCAATATCAGCGTGCTGTTCGTGCGCCCACAATCAGACAGCTGTTCCAGGGCGGTTCGGTTGGATTCCCGTCAGCGACCGACCCTTGTGAGCAGCCTATCGCAGCAACGAACGAAAATCTTCGGCAGAGCTGTCTTGCACAGGGTGTTCCAGGCAGCCTCATTGGCGATGATTTTGCGGGCGGTAACTCGCAGATTCAGTCCCAGTTTGGCGGAAACGAGAACCTGACAGAAGAAAAGTCGGACACTTACACCGCAGGTGTTATCATCGCGCCGGTTGCCCTGAACGGCCTGAGCCTGACCGCCGACTACTACAACATCACGATCGATAACTTCATCAGCACCGACGGCCCAGGAACGGCGAACATTCTCGCTGCCTGCTATGGCGATGCGAACAGTGATTTCGTACCTTACGATGCCAGCGTTTGTTCCCTGGCGCCACGCAATCCCGCTTCTTTTGGTCTTGAGAATGTGGCATCGATCAACGCCAACCTCGGGGCGCTGAAGACCGAAGGCGTCGACGTGGAACTGCGCTATGGACTGGGTCTGCCGTTCCTGCCGGTCAATGGCGATGAGGCATTCCTGTCAATTCGCGCCACCGGTACATATTTGATCAACTATGACCTGACACCCATTGCCAGCGCGCCGGGTCTCGTGAACGATTGCGAGGGGACGTTTGGGAATATCTGCGGTGGTCCCTACGCGAAGTTCCGTTCATCGGTCCGCACTACCTTGACGACGGGTCCGGTAACCACATCGGTTCTGTGGCGGCACATTGGTTCGTCGACCGATGATGATGACGGGGCGCTGTATTTCCGTGAGCGTTTCTCGGCGGAGAACTACTTTGACCTGGCGTTCGCATTCAGCCCGGCAGAAGAGTACACGTTCCGCTTGGGCGTCGACAACGTTTTCGACAATCAACCACAAATAGGCGGCAGCAATATGGAGCAGGCAAACACCTTCCCATCTACGTACGATCCGTTTGGTCGTCGTTATTACGCATCGGTGTCACTCGGCTTTTAATAGATCAGCCGAACACTATTGGGCGGGGAGTGCTTGCACTTCCCGCCTTTTTTTGTGGGGCGATTCCGTCGCTTTATGGTGTTCGCATCTTGCGTTCGGTATTGGCCGGTCGGGCGCTGCGGGCGACTTGCGCCTCGCGCCAGGCAAGATAGACCGCGCTCGCGAGGATAACGCCGCCGCCGATCAGGACAGCGGGGTTCAGCGCCTCGTCGAAGACGACCAGGCCGATGACAACGATGAAGCCGAACCTGACAAAATCATAGGGCATGATGGCGCTGGCCTCCGCCATGCTGAAGGCCCGGACCATCGCGCTTTGTCCGGCCACCGTAAAAATGCCCAGGCCCAGCAGATACGCCCATGCCCAGCCCTGCGGCCACGACCAGACGAAACTTGCGACGACGAGACTGGGTGCGATCGGCAGGATGAAGCTCCACGCCACGACGGTCATCGGCCGGTCGAAACCGACCAGTTTCTTTATGGCGATGGTGGTGAAGGCCATGGCAAAGGCAGAAATGATCGCGACGCCCACGCCCAGGGTAACGGGCTGCGACCAAGGGTGGAGGACGAATATCACCCCGCCAAATCCCACCGCGAGGGCGATGATGCGCCGCAAATGGATCTTTTCACCCAGAAACAGGACAGCGCCGACCGTGGCAATGACCGGCGCTGAAAACGTGATGGCCTGCACCGTCGCAATCGGCGCGTTCGCCAGCGCGTAGAATGTGCAGAACATGGCGATGATGCCCGATGTGGCGCGCATGGCGTGGCCGCTCATCCGGTTCAGCGGCACCTTGACCCGTCCCGATGCGATGAAGGGCACCAAAAGGAGCGTGCCGACCAGACAGCGCCAGAAAACCACCGTGAACGGGTGAATTGTCTCGCCCGCCAGCTTCACGAACATCCAGGCCACGGCGAACAGCAGCGAGGAGCAGATGATCCAGAAGGGGCCAGCCAGCGCGGCGGATAATTTGGGCAATTGGCGGGGCATCTTCCCCACCCCTAGGCGTGAGGCCGCCCGCCGTCAGCCACTAGCTCGCAACGCCGCTAAATTAGACCGCATCGTGGTGGCGGCAAATCATGTTCCCACCCTGTTGCCGCCGCCTATTTGTAAAGCGCGTCCAGCCGCGCACCATAGACACCGCGGATGACGTGGCGGCGGATCTTCATTGAGGGAGTCATCTGTTCGTTCTCGACGGTGAACTGCGTCTCCGCCAAGATGATCCGGCGGACGCGTTCGACGACGTTCAGTCCCTTATTCACCCGGTCGACCGCAGCCATGATCGCGCGCTGGAATTCCGGCAGGGGCAGCAGTCGCGACATGTCCGCGGGGTGGCCGTGCTCATTTGCCCATTCCATGGCCCATTCCGGGTCCGGCACCACCAGGCCGACCAGATAGGGCCGCTTGTCACCCGCGACCATTGCCTGCAGGATTTCTGGCTGCAGGGTCAGCATGCCCTCGATCCGCTGCGGCGCGACATTGTCGCCCTTGTCGTTGACGATCAGGTCCTTTTTCCGGTCCGTGATGACGATATGGCCATCCTCGTCGATATGGCCGATGTCGCCGGTATGCAGCCAGCCGCCCTGCAGAACGCGGGCTGTTTCGGCCGCATTGTTCCAATAGCCGTGCATGACCAGCTCGCCCTTTACCAGGATTTCGCCATCGCCGGCGATGCGAACCTCGACCCCTTTCAGGGGCGGGCCGACCGTGTCCATCTTGATGGTGCGGTAGGGGCGATTGCAGCTGATGATGGGTGCGGCCTCCGTCTGGCCGTAGCCTTGCAGCAGGGGAATGCCGAGTGCGTGGAAAAACATGCCCACTTCCGGGTTCAGGGGGGCGCCGCCTGAAACCATCGCCTTCAGGCGACCGCCAAAGCGCTGCCTGACCTTCTTGCGGATCGTCCTTTCCAGCACGGCATTCAGCGGCAGGTCGACCAGCGGGGTTTTCCCGGCCTGATAGCGGCGGCGTCCCATGTTCAACGCACGCGCCAGCATCCAGTTGGCGGCGCCCCCCTGTTTTTCAATCGCCTTGGAGATACGTGATCGCAGCACCTCAAACAGGCGCGGCACGACGACCATCACGGTCGGCCGGGTTTCTTCGATATTTGTCGCCAGCTTATCAAGGCCTTGGGAATAATAGATCTGTGCGCCGGTCATGATGGGCAGGAACTGGCCCGCCGAATGTTCATAGGCATGGCTCAGCGGCAGGAAGGAGAGAAATGCCTCATCCTCGGTCAGCACGAAATCGTTGGACAGGATATCATAAGCGCCGGCCACCGAGCAGAGAATGGCGCCATGGTGCTGCCGTACGCCGCGCGGGGCGCCGCCGGTCCCGCTGGTATAGATGATACAGGCGAGCTCGTCGCGCCCGATCGGCGCCATGCGGTCACGCAACGCGTCAACATCCCCCGGCATGCCTGCGAACATCTCCTGCCATTCGCGCACGCTGGCACCCGATGACTGGCCAATCCTCAGATGTTCCATGCCGATGACCAGATCGCATGCGTCCGCCTGATAGGCGGCCGGCAGCACGATCTTTGCCAGCTTCTGGTTTGACACGATGGCCGCAACGGCGCGGGAATCCTCGAATATGTGCAGATGATCGCGCTCGGTGTTGGTCGTGTAGGTCGGCACCGTCACCGCCCCTGCCGCCATGATGCCCAGATCGGCGATGCACCATTCGGGGCGGTTTTCGCTGACCAGAACCACGCGGTCGCCGGGTTTTACGCCGGCTTCCCGCAGCCCTTCGGCCACCTGTGCGACCTGCCGTGCCGCCTCTCGCCAGCTTATGGATGTCCAGGCAGTATCGGCCTTCGCCCACAGGAACGGGCGATCCCCCTTCTGCGCCGCCTGATCCAGGAACATGGTGACCAGGTTGGGCCAGCGTTCCACATCCATCATTGGTGAGATCCCCTCGAACCAGCGTGCAAAATCATCTGATACCGGCGACAGCGCCTTCGCTGCGGGGGTCGGCACCGCCGATCCAGCCGCGGCCGGCGCGTTGCAGGCCATTCGCCTTCAGCGGCAGGCTGCTGACCGTGGCTTCGTGGCCCATGCCATTGAGGGCGTCCTGAAAGCCGGCTGCTGCCGTGCCCTCCTCCAGAACGGTTGGCCCCAGGGCGGCGTAGATCTGCGGCAGGGCGATCGCCTCTTCGATGGACAGGCCCCAGTCGATGACGCCGATGATGGCCTTTGCGGTTTGCGCGATGATCGTCGGCCCGCCCGCCGCGCCAATGGCAAAGGCCACCTCGCCAGAGGGCGCATAGACGATGGTCGGCGACATGGAGCTGCGCGGGCGTTTGCCCGGCGCGACGGCATTGGCGGCGGCGGCGCCTTCAAAAGTAGGCTCGAAGCTGAAGTCGGTCAGTTCGTTGTTCAGGAAATAGCCGTTCGCGGTCAGGCCCGAACCGAAGACGCTTTCGATGGTGGAGGTCAGGGACACGACGTCACCCGACCTGTCGGCGGTGACGAAGTGCGATGTGCCGCCATCGTCCGGGCTCCTGACCACGGGGCGGTCCGGCGCGCCGGGCGGCGTCCCGGCGGCAACGCTCTCCGCTGCTTTTGTCGGCGAGATCAGCAGGCTGCGCTCCCCCGTATAGGTGGGCGACACAAGTCCCTCTGCCGGCACGGTGACGAAGTCCGGGTCGCCGAGATATTTTTCCCTGTCGGCAAAGGCCAGGCGCATTGATTCCGCGATCAAATGATAGGCCTCCGGGCTGTCGGCGCCCATGGAGGCCAGATCGAACCGCTCCAACTGTTTCAGAAGGGCGATGACCGTGGTTCCGCCGGAGGAGGGGGGTGGCATGCCACACACCTTGTAGCCGCGATATTCGCCGCACAGCGGGTCCCGCCAGCGGGCCGCGTAATTTGAAAGATCCGCAGTCGTCATCGTCTGGGGATTCTGCGGCGCGTTCGTGACAGCGTCGACGATGCGGCGGGCGGAGCGGCCGGTGTAAAATTCGTTCGGTCCGTTCACGGCCATACGCTCAAGAAAGCTCGCAAGCGCCGGGTTGGTCACTGTCGTACCAACACGTTTCGGCGTGTCGTCAGCGTTGAAATATGTCGCCCGCGCCCATTGTGTCAGGCGGGCCCGGTCGCCTGATCGTTCCAACATGCCATAAAGGCGGGGGGTAACCTCCCACCCCTCCCTCGCCAGGCGGATGGCAGGCTCGAACAGACGGCTCCACGGCAGCCGGCCAAAGCGCTTATGCGCCTCTTCAACCAGCCGGATATTGCCCGGAACGCCGACCGATTTGCCGCCCACCTGACTTGCCCGATAAGGCTTCGGCTTGCCTTCGGCGTCCAGAAACATGTCGGGCGTTGCGGCGCGCGGGGCCGTTTCGCGGCCGTCGAGCGCAAAGGTGCGGCCGCTCGCGGCATCGTGATACATCATGAAACCGCCGCCGCCGATGCCGGAGGATTGCGGTTCCACTACGGTCAGCGCCAGCAGCGTCGCCATGGCGGCGTCCGCCGCACTGCCGCCCGCGCGCAGCATTTCCGCGCCTGCCTCGGCCGCAGCAGGATGCGCCGCGCTGACCAGGGCTTCATAACTGTCCTCCGCGATGGGCGCGGGAGGAGCGAGCGGCTGTGGCGCGGCGCAGGACGTCAGGGTCAGGAGGGCGACGGAAAGAATATACTTCATGACAGGCGTTCTTGGCGGCATCCTACCCATTCCACAATGGTGATGTGGCGGGGGGCCCGGGTATCATGAAGGCACGCACAGCGAGACATGCGGCGTCAGATACGCTCTTCCTTCAGGGGGCGCGACAATAACGCGTCGATGGCCTCACGCGCATCCAGTCGCCCTTCGATAAGGGCCAGGACGACCCCGGTAATGGGCATGTCCACGTTCAATTGTTCTGCTGCCCGTGCCAATACCGGCGCTGTAAACACTCCCTCGGCCACCGTTAGCCGGTCCGCCATCAGGTCGGCGGCGCGTGCGCCTTCGCCCAGGGCCTTGCCAAAGCTCATGTTGCGACTGGCTTCCGACGAACAGGTCAGCACCAGATCGCCGAGGCCGGAAAGGCCGCTCAGCGTTTCGACGCGTGCACCCTTGGCCAGTCCAAAGCGGCTCATCTCGGCAAACCCGCGGGAAATCAGCGCGGCTCGCGCATTCTGGCCCAGTCCCAGCCCTGCCGCGACGCCGCAGGCGATCGCCAGCACGTTCTTGACCGCCCCGCCGACCTCTGCGCCGATAACGTCGGATGAATGATATGGCCGAAATCCCGGCTGGGCGATGCGTGTGATCAGGGGCGTCGCCACATCATCGTCCGCGCATGCGAAGGTAATCGCAGTGGGCAGGCCGCTTGCGACTTCGGCGGCGAATGTCGGCCCGGACAGGACGGCAATGGCGGATGCCGGTGCACATTGCTCCGCCACTTCGCTCATCAGGAACTGCGTTTCTGCCTCTATGCCCTTGGAACACAGGATTAGGGGGCGCCCGGCAGTGTCGATCGCGTTCAGCGTCGAACGCAAATGCTGGGCGGGCGTGACGAGCACCAACGCATCGCAGTCGGACAGGTCGGACAGGTGGGTGGTCGGTGCAATTTCGGGCGGCAGGGATACGCCCGGCAGGAACATGGCGTTCTCATTGCTGTTGCGAATTTGTTCGGCGACCTCCGCTTCGCGCGCCCAAAGGCGGACCGGTCCGCCTGCGGCTGCGACCACGGCCAGGGCCGTGCCCCACGCCCCAGCGCCGACGATGCCCAGGCGCATCATGCCTTGTACCCCGCGCCGCGCGCGACGGTAGCATCGGGGTCCAGTGGCCAGCGTGCCCGCGCGGGTGTGTCGAGCGGGTCGAAATCGCCCCGGCGGAAGCGTTCGACACCCGCCCAGGCGATCATTGCGGCATTGTCGGTACACAGGCTTAGCGGCGGCGCGACCAGCGACAGGCAATGTTCCGCGCTAAGGTCTGCCAACGCGCTCCTGATGGTCTGATTGGCGGCCACCCCGCCCGCGACCACGAACGCCCGCGCCTCCGGCATGGCGGCGAGGGCAAGGCGGCTGCGGTCGACCAGACAGTCGCATGCTGCCTGTTGAAAGCTGGCCGCCAGATCGGCGGGCGCGGGCGGTGTGTCCTGATTTTGTGCGCGCAGGACCGCACTCTTCAATCCTGCGAAACTGAAATGCGGCTCGCGCGAGCCCGCCAGCGGGCGGGGCAACGGCACTGCCGATGGATTGCCGCTTGCCGCCAGTCGTTCGACGGCGGGGCCGCCGGGATATCCAAGCCCCAGGATTTTCGCCGTTTTGTCGAACGCTTCGCCGGCGGCATCGTCGATCGTGGTTGCCAGACGCCGATATCGGCCGACCCCCTCTACCGCCAGCAATTGAGTATGGCCGCCGGACACCAGCAATAGCAGATAGGGAAATTCCAGCGCTGCGTCGGCAAGACGCGGGCTGAGCGCGTGCCCCTCCAGATGGTTGACGGCGATCAGGGGGCGTTGCGCGGCATAGGACAGCGCCTTGCCCGTCACCAGCCCCACCATGACGCCGCCGATCAGGCCGGGGCCGGCGGTCGCCGCAATGGCGTCCATATCGCTCAGCGTCAGGTTCGCCTCGGTTAAAACGCGCTCGACAAGGGGGGTAAGGCGTTCCGAATGCGCCCGGGCGGCGATCTCTGGCACCACCCCACCATAGGGGGCATGTTCCGCCTCCTGCGTCGCGATGGCTTCGGCAAGAATAGTTCGGTCACCGGTGACGATGGCGGCGGCGGTTTCGTCGCAGCTCGATTCTAGGCCCAGAATGACCGGCCGGCTAAGCGTGCGCATTGTATCCGCCATGCCGCTTCGTTACTCCGCTACGCATGCAGAAGAAAGAGCCTTCCGCCCCCTATCGGATCGGTACGCGCGGATCCCCGCTGGCGCTGGCGCAGGCGCGCATGGTTGCCGCCGCCCTCCCGGGGGAGAGTCAGCTTGTCAAGGTCAGGACCGCAGGTGACCGCGAACAGACGCGCCCGATCGCCGCCATTGGCGGGAAGGGGGTCTGGACGGCGGAGCTGGAACGGCAATTGCTGGCCGGCGAGATCGACATGGCCGTTCATTCCATGAAGGATGTGGAAAGCGAGCGTCCGGGCGGCCTGACCATCGCGGCCATGTTACCCCGCGCCGATGTGCGGGATCGCATGGTGGGGGCCGCCGGGCTGCATGCCCTTAGCGAGGGGATGGTGATCGGCACTTCGTCTCCGCGCCGGGCGGCGCAGCTGCTTCGGAATTATCCGTATCTGAAGATCGTGCCCATTCGTGGGAATGTCGCCACGCGCCTCGCAAAGCTGGAAGCGGGAGAGGCGGATGCGACCTTGCTTGCGGCGGCGGGGCTCGACAGGCTGGGGCACGGCGATGTCGGAACGGCAATCGGCACCGACGAAATGCTACCGGCGCCAGGTCAGGGGGCGATCGGCATCGAGGTGCGTGCCGACAGGACGGACCTTCGCGAGGTGCTGGCGTCGATTTCCGATCCTGACACCTATATCGCCGTATCGGCGGAACGCGCATTCGCGCTGGCGCTCGGCGGGTCCTGCGATAGCCCGGTGGCGGCGCTGGCTATGCGGGACGGACAGGAGTTTCTGTTGCGCGCCGAAATCCTGACCGAGGATGGCCGGATTGACCGCAGGGGTGAAACGCGGTTTGCCGCCGACGCGCCGCGCGCCGTTCCGACAGAGGCCGGCGCGGCGCTCGGCCGTAACCTGTTGGCACAGGCACCGCCCGAACTTGCCGCACTGTTTTCTGGCGCGGCATGAAAGTTCTGATCACCCGGCCACCGGACCAGGCGGAACGGTCGCGCGCCCGCCTGACGGCAATGGGGCATGAGGTAATCGTCTCGCCGCTGCTCAGGATCGTGCGGCGCCTGTGGCAGCCGCCGGTAGAACAGCCAGAGGCGATCCTGATCAGCAGCGCCAATGCTGTGCTGGCCCCCATTCCGGCTGGGCTGTTGGGTGTTCGGGTTCTTGCGATGGGCCGCGCCACCGCCGCTGCCGCAGAGAAGGCGGGCTTTACTGATGTCCACAGTCTCGAGGCGCGGGGCGCAAGCGAGCTCTACCGCATGGCGCAGCAAAGCGGGCTGACCCGTGTTCTTCATATTTGCGGTCGCGACCTGACCCAGTTCGAACCTCCGAAAGGATTAAGGGCGCAGCAGGTCATTACCTATGCTGCGGACCCGCAGCCGCTTTCCGGGGAGGCGGCGGCGTCACTGCTGGATGGCAAGGTCGACGTGTCGCTTCTTTATTCGACGCGCTCGGCAGCGACCTTCGTGGCCGAATTTGACCGGATCGGCGCTGACCGTGCACGCCTTGATCTGGCGCTGATCGGTCCTGCAGTGGCACCAGCAGCGGGTTCTGGCTGGCGGGCGGTCGAAATCGCGGATAAACCCGATGAAGACGCCCTCTTTGCCGTGGCAGGCCTGTTGTCCTAGAGAGAGAGAGGCAAGCCGGTAGGAGCGGGGCGATGGACGATAATAACAAAACCGATGCAGCCAGACAGTCCGAAGCGGAGCGTGCGCCGGATGAAGGCCGGGCCGCATTACCCTGGTTCATGGTCATCGCGCTGCTGTTTTTCAGCCTGGGAATGATCGCCAATCCGTGGTTCGAGCGTGAAGTCCGCAGCCGCCTGCCGTGGGTGGGACAGGAAGCGGATTTGGGCAGTGTCTCCGCGCGCCTCAATTCGCAGGACAGCGAAATCGCGCAGCTGGAGACGCGGGTTGCAAGCCTGGAACGCCGCGCACCGCCTTCGGATGAGGAGGACGATGGCGGATCGCAAGCGGAAAGATCCGGAACGCGAGAAGGGCCGCGCGCTCTTAATGATCCCGTGCTGCCTCAGCTGTCGGCCAGCCTGAATACGGACCGAATTGTTCGCATTGAAAGTCGCATCGAAGCAGTCAATCGGGAGCAGAGCGCCTTGGACGGCCGCGTGGACAATCTATCGGCTGAGGTGGCTGGCTTGACCGTCCGGGTTCAGGATTCCCGCGGCGAGGCGGCCAGCCGGATGGCTGAGGCGGAGCGGCTGGCCGGTGACGCCCGGGCGGTGTTGCTGCTTGGCCGTGCGCGAACACTGTTCGATTCCGCCGAGCCGCTGGGCGTTGTCGGCCCCGCCCTGCAGGCAGCGCTCGATCCAAGTGCCGGCGAGATGATCGATCAGCTTGCCGCGGGCATGCGGGAACTCGTTGGCCCAGAGCAATTGCGCCGTCGTTTCGAGCGCTTGAAACCTGCCCTGCTGGGGTCTGCGGAAGAGGCCTCCAGCCAGAGCTTTTGGGAGCGTACCAAGGCAAGCATCGCCGATATTTTCACCATCCGCCGGTCGGGCGCGGAAGACCCGGGTACGGAAAATGAACGGATTGTCGCGCGCATATCCGAATCGCTGGATCAGGGGGATATCGAGACGGCCGTGCGCGCCTTTGCGACCCTGCCCGAATCGGTGCGCCAGCAGGGCGCGCGCTGGTGGATCGACGCGGCGAATTACGTGCGCACCGAGCAGCTGCTGGATCGGCTGGAATCGCGTATCGTTTCGCCCCCTACCGCCACGCAGCGGCGGGGCGATAATTCCGACTCTTCTGAATCGGAATCGCTCTGACACGCAGGGTCATCATCGTCGCGCTGGTAATGGTACTGGCGCTTGGCGCCGCGCTCGCGGCGAACGTGCCCGGCCTTGTCGAGGTGGAATGGTTTGGCTGGCACGTCGCCTTCCACCCCGTCTGGCTGGTCGTGGCGCTGGCGCTGTTCTGGTGCGTCACACATATTGCTCGCCGGGCGTGGAACTGGCTGCGCTGGAAATCCGGACTGTTCGGCCCGGCGCGCACGCTGAGGCGGCAACGAGCGGCACTGGGCAATGCCAGCGCGGCGCTGGCGGCGCTGGTCTTTGGGCAGGAGGAACGCGCTGCGACGCTGGCAGGCGACGCGCTGAAGAGCGATCCCACCAATGTCATGGCACGGGCAGTGGCGGCGATGACAGGCGACGAGGCGCGCATCGAGCAACTGGATCAGGATCGCGCAACAAAACCGCTGGCGGCCCTGGCGCGGCTGCGAACGTCGCCGGGTGTCAGCGCTGCCGAGCAGGCGACGCTGGTCGCACCGGCAAGTCCCGTCGCATGGCGCGCCGTCGTTGAGGAAAGTGCGCGGGCGGGGGACTTTGCCGGGGCGCTAACCGCCCTGCCAAAATGGCGCGCGCTGGATGACGAAGCGGAGCGGCTTGGCAGCTGGATCGAAGCAGCGCTGCGAACAGGAGCGGCAGACGCCGAATTGGACGAGGAGCCCGCCCGCGCGGAGCTTGCCCGCGCGCTGAAGGCGGAGCCGCGCTTCGCACCGGCGGCAACAAGACTGGCCCTGTTTGCGGAGGAGGCACCCGACGTTTCCGCCGCCGAGCGTGCAGCGGAAAGCGTGTGGTCTGTGCAGCCGACGCCGCAACTGGGCCGCGCCTATGCGGAGCTTTATCCGCTGGAGACGGACAGCGACCGGCTGGCACGCCTGCAGCGCCTGGCCGAGCAAAATCCTAAGCATCCGGACAGCCTGTTGCTGGTGGGCGAAGCGGCCCTGATGGCCGGCGATCCGTCCCTGGCGCTGGATTCGGTCGTCCCCTTGCTTGAGACCCCGCCTGTGCGGCTGCGCGCCGCCGCCATTGCGCTGGAGGCATATCGGCGGCTGGGAATGGAGCCGGCAATGGGCGCGGCATGGCTGGATGCCGCAGCGACAGGCGCGCCGGGTCTGAGGTGGCAATGCACGAATTGCCGGACCCAGACGGTCGACTGGGTGCTGGAATGTCCGAATTGCCGCCATGTCGGACTCATGCTGCCCGAAACCGCCATCTGACAGCGGCGTGCGCGCCGTGGGGGCGAATATGTCCTGAGCGCGCTTCTCGCTCAATTAGTCGCCGAAAACGGACAGGCGCGAAAGCGGACAAGCGGACACTCAGCGCGCGTGTGCGCGGGCGCCCGCGCGCGAGGCGCGTAAGGTGCCGGGCTAACTGCTTGAATTGATAAGGAAGTAGCGGGAATTGTGCGCGGCGAAATCCTATTTCGCAACCCGCGCCAATTGGGCGACTGTCGAATAGGATTTGCCTGTGGCGGTACGGCAACGAAACTGTCCGGTTCGTGTCCGGTTTGGCTGTCGGCCCGGAGTGCGGGCCCGCCCCTCGGTAGGGGGCGGCGGGGCTTAGTTTGCAGCGGCCTCGCGCTTGGCAACCAGAACGGCCAGCTTCTTTTCAGCCAGCTCGCGGTGGGCATCGTCGGGTGCCGCGCGTACTTCCGCTTCCGCTGCGGCGATCTTTTCGGACAGGCCGGCTACATCGATATTGGCGACAGGCTGTGCATGTTCGGCAAGGATGGTGAGGCCCTTGTCCGTCACCTCGGCAAAGCCGCCCTCGATAAAGATGCGCTCTGCACCGGAAGAGGTGGTTTCATAGACGTCGATGGCGCCGGGACGGATCGTGGACATGAAGGGGGCGTGGCCCTCCAATACGGCAAAGTCGCCCTCTGAACCGGGAACGACGACCTGATGCACGTCGCCGGAGCGAAGCTGCTTCTCGGGGCTGACGAGTTCGAATTGAAGTGTCATATCAGTTCAGTCACCTAAATCGTCATCCCGGCGGCGCCGGGATCCAGTTCTGTACAGCTTTCCCTGTCCGACGGCGCGGCAGGGGCGCCCCGACATTTGCCGGGGCGCCGGTCCTTTTGCCTTAGGCCGCTTCGGCAGCCATCTTCTGTGCCTTTTCACGGGCTTCGGCGATGCCGCCGACCATGTAGAAGGCGTTTTCGGGCAGGTCGTCATGCTTGCCCTCGACGACTTCCTTGAAGCTCTTCACCGTGTCTTCCAGGGCGACGAACTTGCCCGGGATGGAGGTGAAGACCTCTGCCACGTGGAACGGCTGCGACAGGAACTTCTGGATCTTGCGCGCGCGGGCAACGGTCAGCTTGTCCTCTTCCGACAGCTCGTCCATGCCCAGAATGGCGATAATGTCCTGCAGCGACTTATACTTCTGCAGGATCTCCTGAACCGCGCGTGCGGTTTCATAATGTTCCTGGCCCACGACGCGCGGTTCGAGAACGCGGCTGGTGGAATCCAGCGGGTCGACGGCCGGATAAATGCCAAGCTCGGAAATCGCACGGTTCAACACGGTGGTCGCGTCGAGGTGGGCGAACGAGGTTGCAGGGGCAGGGTCGGTAAGGTCGTCGGCGGGAACGTAAATGGCCTGCACCGAGGTGATCGAGCCCTTGTTCGTCGACGTAATGCGTTCCTGCAGGTTGCCCATGTCCGTGGCGAGCGTCGGCTGATAGCCCACGGCGGAAGGAATACGGCCGAGAAGTGCCGACACTTCCGAACCGGCCTGCGTGAAGCGGAAGATGTTGTCGACGAAGAACAGCACGTCCTGGTTCTCGATGTCGCGGAAATACTCCGCGATGGTCAGGCCGGAAAGCGCGACACGGGCGCGCGCACCCGGAGGCTCGTTCATCTGGCCATAGACCAGCGCAACTTTCGATCCTTCGGAAATGGCGTTGCCGTCGGCATCCTTTGCGATAACGCCCGCATCGAGGAATTCGTGATACAGGTCGTTACCCTCACGCGTACGCTCGCCAACGCCGGCGAAAACGGAGGTGCCGCCATGGCCCTTCGCGATATTGTTGATCAGTTCCTGAATAAGAACGGTCTTGCCGACGCCGGCGCCGCCGAACAGGCCGATCTTGCCGCCCTTTGCGTAGGGAGCGAGCAGGTCGATGACCTTGATGCCGGTGACGAGGATGGAGCTGTCGGTCGACTGGTCGACGAAAAGCGGTGCCTCTGCGTGGATCGGCATGGTGTCGCTGGCGCCGATGGGGCCGCGCTCGTCGATCGGTTCACCGATGACGTTCATGATGCGGCCGAGCGTCTGCGGGCCGACGGGCATGCGGATCTGCGAGCCGGTGTCGGTTACTTCCTGACCGCGAACGAGGCCCTCCGTCGCGTCCATAGCGATGGTGCGGACCATGCTCTCGCCGAGGTGCTGTGCGACCTCGAGAACGAGGCGCTTGCCATGGTTCTGCGTTTCCAGCGCCGAGAGAATGGCGGGCAGTTCCGTGTCGAACTGCACGTCGACGACGGCGCCGATGACCTGCGTGATGCGGCCGATATTATTGGTGGTGGGGGTGGTTGCCATGGTTCGTTCCTCAGCCTCTACAGCGCTTCAGCGCCGGAAATAATTTCGACGAGTTCGGTCGTGATGACGGCCTGCCTCGTGCGGTTATACTGGATGGTCAGATCGTTGATCAGGTCGCCGGCATTGCGCGTGGCATTGTCCATCGCCGTCATCGACGCGCCCTGTTCCGATGCGCCGTTTTCCAGCAACCCCTTGAAGATCTGAACCGCGATATTGCGGGGCAGAAGGTCGTCCAGGATCGCTTCCTCCGACGGTTCGTACTCGATGGCGCCGGTGGCCGCGCCCTCGTCCGCGTGACTGTCGACGGGGACCGGGATGATCTGCTGTTCGGTCGGGACCTGCACCAGCGCGGATTTGAACTGGCTGTAATAAAGCTGTGCCACGTCGAATTCGCCTGCCTCGAACCGCAGGGCGATGTCGTTCGCGATGGCGCGGGCATAATTGAAATCAGGATCCTTGATATCGCTGAAATCCTGAAAGTGGACGATCATGTCGGGATAGAGGCGGCGGATGACCGCGCGGCCCTTCTTTCCGAGCAGATAGAATTTGACGGTCTTTCCCGCGGCGATCAGGCGATCGGCGGTTTCCCGCGCCTTCTTGACGATGTTCGCGTTGAACGCACCGGCAAGGCCGCGATCCGATGTAGCGATGACCAGCAAATAGGTGTCGGTCTTGCCCGTGCCGACCAGAAGCGGTGAAGCTTCGGGACCAGGCACGACGCGGCTGCCGAGGGAGGCCATGACGGACTCCATCTTTTCGGCATAGGGGCGCGCCTGTTCGACACGCTCCTGCGCGCGGCGCAGCTTTGCCGCGGCGACCATCTTTTTCGCCTTCGTGATCTTCTGGGTCGATTTGACCGAGGTGATCCGGTTTTTCAGGTCTTTGAGGCTGGCCATGTGGCTTTGGTCTCTTTTTCCTAGGCGTCATCCCGGCAACGGCCGGGATCCAAAACTTGCAATCTCATCCGGGCGACCGCGCCGGCGACGGACACCGGCGGTCGCCGGATGAAGATCGACTCTATGCGAACGTGCGGGCGAATTCCTTCAGGATTTCGTGCAGCGTGTTTGCGGTTTCATCCTCCAGCTTTCCGGTGTTCCGGATCGTTTCGAGGACATTGGCGTGGTTGGCGCGCATGTCGGTCAGGAAAGCGCTTTCGAAACGCGTCACTTCGCTGGCGGGTATGCTGTCGAGATAGCCGTTCACACCAGAGAAGATGGAGACAACCTGCTCCTCCACCGGCATCGGGCTGTACTGCGGCTGCTTCAGCAGTTCCGTCAGGCGCTCGCCGCGGGCGAGAAGTCGCTGCGTCGAAGGATCTAGGTCCGAACCGAACTGGGCGAAGGCGGCCATCTCGCGGAACTGAGCGAGGTCGAGCTTGATGGAGCCCGCGACCTTCTTCATCGCCTTCGTCTGCGCGGCGCCACCGACACGGCTGACCGAGAGGCCGACGTTAATGGCGGGGCGGACGCCCTGATAGAACAGGTCGGTTTCCAGGAAGATCTGGCCGTCGGTGATCGAGATGACGTTCGTCGGAATATAGGCCGACACGTCGCCCGCCTGCGTTTCGATGATCGGCAGCGCGGTCATGGACCCGCCGCCATTGGCGTCGTTCATCTTCGCGGAGCGCTCGAGCAGGCGAGAGTGCAGATAGAAAACGTCGCCGGGATAGGCTTCGCGGCCCGGCGGGCGGCGCAGCAGCAGCGACATCTGGCGATAGGCAACGGCCTGCTTCGACAGGTCGTCATAGACGATCAGCGAGTGCATGCCATTGTCGCGGAAATATTCCGCCATGGCGCAGCCGGTATAGGGGGCGAGATACTGCAGCGGTGCAGGCTCCGACGCGGTGGCGGCGACGACGATGGAATATTCCATCGCGCCGTTTTCCTCCAGCGCGCGGACGATCTGCGCGACGGTCGAACGCTTCTGGCCGATGGCGACATAGACGCAGTAGAGCTTCTTCGACTCATCGTCCGTGGCGTTGACGCCCTTCTGATTGATAAAGGCGTCGATGGCGACGGCGGATTTACCGGTCTGGCGGTCGCCGATGATCAGCTCGCGCTGGCCGCGGCCGACGGGAACGAGCGCGTCGACAGCCTTCAGGCCCGTTTGCATCGGTTCGTGCACGGAGGTACGCGGGATGATGCCGGGTGCCTTTACCTCGACGAGGCTGCGCGTGACGTCGGTCAGCGGACCCTTGCCATCGATGGGATTGCCGAGGCCGTCGACAACGCGGCCGAGGAGGCCCTTGCCGACCGGCACGTCGACGATTTCGCCGGTCCGCTTGACGGTGTCGCCCTCGCGGATGCCGGCGTCACTGCCGAAGATGACGACGCCGACATTGTCCGCCTCAAGGTTCAGGGCCATGCCCTTCACCCCGCCGGGGAATTCGACCATCTCACCGGCCTGGACCTGGTCGAGGCCGTAGACGCGCGCGATGCCGTCGCCGACGGAGAGCACTTCGCCCACCTCGGAAACCTGCGCTTCGGTGCCGAAATCGGCGATCTGCTGCTTGATGACGTCGGAAATTTCAGACGGGCGAATGTCCATGTTCTTATGCGCCTTTCATGGCCCGACCGATATTGTCGAGCTTGGTCTTCAAGGAGGAATCGATGAGGCGGCTGCCGACCTGAACGATCAGGCCGCCGAGGATGGAGGGGTCGACCTTCGTGTTGAGCGCGACGTCGCGATGGAAGCGTGCGCGCAGCACGGTCTTTACCGCGCCCTTCTGGTCTTCGGAAAGTTCATGGGCGCTGGTCACGTCCGCCGTGATCTCGCCACGCGCATTGGCCGCAAGCTGCCGATAATTGCGGACGATCACCGGCAGAGCCGACAGGCGGCGATTTTTTGACAATACGCCCAGGAACTTCATCGTGACGGGATCGAGCTGCATCCTTTCGGCCACAGCCATCATGCCCTTTGCCGCCTGCTCGCGGCCCAGCACGGGCGAGGTGATGAGGGTGCGCAAATCAGCCGATTCGTCGAGCGCCTCCCGCAATTTCGCCAGAGAGGTTTCCACCGCATCCGCGGCATTCTGTTCGCGCGCAAGGTCAAAGAGGGCGGACGCATAACGTCCCCCAAGTCCGTGAACCATCGTCGCATTTGCGCTGTTATCAGTGCCTGCCGTTTGCACGCCGTGTCCGTTTCCGCCGAATCAGGGGATGAATGTCGATTTGCCGTTCCCCGCACGTCAAAGTGCGGCGCGGAGGCGACTCCGTACCGGCGGGCTGCCGCTACCATGGTGATGGAAATGTTGCAAGGCGGCTTAGGCCTTGCACGCTGTTCGGATGCCGGACTGCGCTAGTTTTCCAGGCGCCGCGTCAGCTCCTTCAGCCGGGCATCGCGGCCGCAGCCGTCGCGGTAGAAGGAATAGCGCACGGGATTCTTCTTGTAATAATCCTGGTGATATTCCTCTGCCCGCCAGAAGGTCTTGGCAGCGATGATCTTCGTCGCGACAGGTTCGCCGAGTTTCTGCTGGACGCGCGCGAGGGAAGCCTCTGCGGCGCGGCGTTCTGCGGCATTGGCAGGGAAAATCGCGCTGACATAACTTTCGCCCTTGTCGCAGAACTGGCCGCGATCATCGAGCGGATCGACATTTCGCCAGAAAATATCGAGCAGTTCGCCATAGCTGATGATGGCGGGATCGTAGCGGACGCTGACCGATTCGATGTGGCCCGTTCCCCCGGCGCCGACCTGTTCATAGGTCGGATTGCGGGTGGTGCCACCGGCATAGCCGGACACGACCTCCTTGACGCCGGGCACCTTCTCGAAATCGGCCTCGCCGCACCAGAAGCAGCCCATGGCGAAATATGCGCGGTCCATTTCGGCACTGCCGGACGAAGGTGCGCTGTCGCGGTCAGGTTCCTGAGCGGGTGCAGCGGATGCCACGAGCAGCGCGGCGGAGCAGAGCACGGCGGAAAGGCGCATCAGGCGTCCTTCTTCTTTGGTTTTGGCGTGAAATTGAGAGCAGCGCCGTTGATGCAGTGCCGCTTCCCGGTGGGCGGAGGACCATCATCGAAAATATGGCCCAGATGGCCGCCGCAATCGGCGCAATGCACCTCTGTCCGCAGCATTAGCAGGCTACGATCGGCGGATGTGCCGACAGCGCCCGCATCGGCGGGGGCGTAGAAACTGGGCCAGCCCGTTCCCGATTCGAATTTCGTGGCAGACGTGTAGACCTCATTGTCGCAGCCCGCGCAGGTAAAGACGCCGCGGCGCTTTTCTTCATTCAGGGGCGAGGTGAAGGCGCGTTCGGTGCCTGCCTCTCGCAGGATATAATATTCCTCCTCCGTCAGGCGGCATTTCCATTCGGCGTCCGAAAGGCTGACGCGGAAGCCTCCCCTTGCCGGTGACCCGGCGCGTACGAGGGGGCCGAACGACAGGGCCGCAGCCGCGCCAAAACCGCCATAAAGAAAGCCACGTTTGCTGATCATTTTCGTTTCCATACAGTCCAAATACGCATGAACCCGCGATTTGGCCGGAGCCCGCGCGATATCGCCGCATGCTTTGTCTATACGAAATGAAGCGGGATCTGCCCCCGCATGGCTCCTGTGCGGGGCGGCAGGAGACTCAGGCGTCGGCGGCCTCGACCTCCAGCAATTCCTTCACATCCAGGCCCAGCCGGTCGACATGAGCGCGGATGCGCGGCCAGTCGCCCTTTAGAAAGGCCTTCCGCTCCTCAGCGACGAGGCGTTCCCGCGCGCCCGAAATAACGAACAGGCCCAGACCGCGACGTGCCTCTACCAGGCCTGCGACCTGCAGCTCCTGATAGGCCTTTGACACGGTCAGCGGATTTACCTCTTCCCGGGCGGCCAATACACGGACGGAGGGAAGCGCCTCTCCGACGCCGAAAACGCCGTCGATGATCGCCGCCGAAATCCGGTCGCGGATCTGAAGATAAATGGGTCGCGCGTCCTGCCACATGGTGTCGTAACACCATAGAACACTAACCCAGTCAAGTCTGGGTCGGCTGTCGCCATCTGGTCGGCTTGACCGTTGCCGCGACCTGCCGCATGGCGGGCATGTTGGGGAGAGGGATACGCTTGGCCGACATAGCGCAAAATGATGCAGGACCGCCGCGGCATGGCGCCGTGCCGAAGCCCCAGATCATGCGGTCCGACACCACAGATTTCGAATGGTGGCATTATGATATTGCCGATCTGCCGGACGCGGCGGGTCTGCCCGCGCTGGCGGAGGCGGCGGGTATTCCGACGGTCGCGGGCAGCGCGCTGGTTGCATCGGAAACACGACCGCGCTGCGATGCAATAGGGGAGGGGGCGCTGGTCAACCTGCGGGGCCTCGGCGAACAGCCCGCGCCGGGCGGCGACCCGCTGGTATCCATTCGCCTGTGGGCCCAGAGCGGGCGTGTCGTTTCCGCCAGCCGCCGCCGCCTTTCGGCGTTCGAAACCGTACAGACGGCGATGCAGGCGGGCCGGGTCAACGACCCGGGCGACCTGATGGCCGTGTTCGCACGCGCCATCAGCACGGAGCTGGATCCGCAGGTGGCCGCGCTGGGCGACCGGCTGGACGATGCCGAAACACGCCTGGAAATCAGTAACGTCTATCGGCTGAGGCGATCCATCACCGGCCTGCGCTCCGACGCGATTTCCTACCGACGCTTTGTGGCGCCCGACCGCGATGCGCTGCAGGTGCTGGCCGCGCTGGATGTCGACTGGCTGGACGCAGGCGACAGGCTGCATATTCGCGAGGCGGCTGACCGCTTTGCGCGCATGACCGAAGAGCTGGAAGCAGTGCGGGAGCGCGCCGCACTTCTGCATGAGCAATTGACTGACCTGCGCGCGGAAAAGATCGATCAGCGAAGCCTGGTGATCGCCGTCGTGGCCTTCATTTTCCTGCCGCTGACCTTCATCACCGGCCTGTTGGGCATGAATGTCGAGGGGATTCCGTTCGCCGATCGGCCATGGGCGTTCTGGGGCATCGTCGCCTTTTGCGTGCTGGTCGGGGCGATCGTGCTGACCTGGTTTGCAGCGCGGCGCTGGTTGCCGGAAAGGGACGAACGCTAGGGCGGCCCGGCCTTAACCGGCGGATGGTTCCCAGACTGACACGACGTCATCCAGGTGCGGGCGCGGCCGTTCGGTGAGCGCATTTCCGGGCGACCCGATAAACATGAAGCCGATGATCGTGTCGCCAGCCGCGCCCAGCCCCTCCGCCACCTTGTCAGAATAGGCGGCCCAGCCCGTCAGCCAGCCCGTCACAAAGCCCGCCGCATGAACCGCATGTTCCAGCGTCATGGCGGCGGCGGCGGCGCTCCATTCCTGTTCCTTCAACGGAATCGAGCGGGAATGATCAGGGCGAAACAAAACGGTGATGAGAAGCGGCGCCTGCCGCGCGAAATCGTCTATGGCCTTGCCTTCAAGCTTGCCGGCGTCCGGACGTTCTTCTGCATAGGCGGTATGAAGCAGGCGGGCGAAATCGTCGCGGCGATCCTTTGGGATGATGACGAAGCGCCAGGGGGCAATCTTGCCGTGGTCCGGTACCCGCGTTGCCGCCGTCAGGATATTTTTCAGCGCTTCGCCGTCGGGGCCGGGTTCCACCATGTCGCGCGGCTTGCCGGAACGGCGCGACAGGAGAAGGGACATGGGGGTGGAAAGGTCGTTGAACTGCTCTGGCATCGCTTGCTTTCATTATCAGTGAGGCTTGCACTCGTATGAAATACAGCTAGCAAGCCGCAGACGATTTTCCCAATCAGATGTCTGCGCGCGTCCCCTTGTCATTCAGAATATTCCTATTGGCCACCGCGCTTCTTGCCTCGCCCGCCGCGGCGCAGGAGGACATTGTCGTGGCGGGCACACCGCTCCAAGAGGCGGCGGGGGCGGACGCCTATGCCACGGTTCTCGTTCCGCGCGCCGCATTGACGGCCAGCCCCTCCGGCCAGCTGGAAAATGCATTGGAGCAGGTGCCCGGATTCCAGCTGTTCCGTCGTGCGGATTCGCGCAGTTCCAACGCCACCAGCCAGGGCGCGACCCTGCGGGGCATTGGCGGCAATGCAACGGGACGTACGCTCGTGCTGCTGGACGGCGTGCCGATCGCCGACCCGTTTGCCGGATATATTCCCTGGGCCGGGATCCCGCCGGAAAGCCTGGCCCTGGCGCGAGTAACGACGGGCGGCGGTGCGGGCCCATTCGGCGCAGGCGCACTGTCCGGCACAATCGAACTGATCAGTGCCGGCCCCGGCGCGCGATCCAGCGCATTGCGGGCGCGCTATGGCAGTCGCGATTCGATCGATCTGGGTGCTGCTCTGGTCGAGCGGGTCGGCAATGGGTTCGTCGCGCTGGATGCGAGCCATGCAGAGGGCGATGGATATTTCACCACAGCGCCGGAGGATCGCGGCGCGGTCGACACGCGCGCGCCCTATGAACAGCAGAACATTTCGGCGCGCGCCGTATTTCCCGTTGGAAATGTCAGCGAGTTGCAGGTGCGCGGCGCCTGGTTCCGTGACGACCGTCAAAATGGCCAGGCACTGGTCACCAGCGGTATGGAGGGCGCGGACAGCAGCGTCCGATTGCTGTCGCGGGGGGCGTTGCCGTTTGAGGTGCTCGCCTATGTGCAGGCACGCGATTACCGCGCCACCTTCGCCCGTACCGAAGCGGACCGTTCGGCCGAACAGCCCGCGCTGCAACAGGCGGTGCCAGCGACCGGCATCGGCGCAAAGGCGGAACTGCGTCCTACATTCGGTGCCCATGAACTGCGCCTGGGAACGGACTGGCGGCACACGGCTGGTGAAACGAAGGAACGCTTCAATTTCGATGGTACGCGCCTCGCGTCCGGCAGGACCGCCGGCGGGCGCAGCAACACGGTCGGCCTGTTCGTCGAAGATAGCTGGCAGACCACCGAAGACCTGACCCTAACCGCCGGCGCGCGCGTGGATCGCTGGTGGCTGGACGACGGGCGGCTGGTGGAGGAGGGCGCCGTCACATCCTTTGGCGACCGGTCCGGCTGGGAACCGACGGGACGGCTGGCGGCGGCCTATGACGCGACCCCCGCCCTCAAATTGCGGGCGGCGGGCTATGTCGGTTGGCGCTTGCCGACGCTGAACGAGCTTTATCGTCCGTTCCGCGTCGGGCCGGACGCCACGGCAGCGAATGCAGCCCTGCGGCCAGAGGAAAGCCGTGGCGTCGAGGCGGGCTTCGATTACCAGCCATTGTCGACCGCACGGCTGAGCGTGACCGGCTTCGTCGTCCGCGCGAAGGACATGATCAGCAATATAACGCTGGGCGAAGGGCCGGGCGTCTTTCCGGGCAGCGGGTTCGTGTTCGGCAGCTATCGCCAGCGCCTCAACCTGGACGCGGTCGATTCGCGCGGTATCGAAGCGAGTGCGCAGGCTGAAATTGGCCGCCTGACGCTGACCGCCAGCTATGCCTTTACCGACGCAGAGCAAAAGGGGAGTGGCCCGACCGCAGCGCAGGACGGGTTCCGCCCGCCGCAGATCCCTGAACATAGCGCCTTTGCCGGCGCGCGCGTTGGCCTGGGCGAAAGCGGCAGCGTGGGCGCATCCCTGCGCTATGTCGGACCCCAGTTCGAGGACGATCTGGAGCAGCGGCCGCTCGATGATTTCGTGCAATTGGACGCCAGCGCGGTGTTGCCCGTGGCGCGCGGCGTTGCCCTTACCCTGGCTGGCGAGAATTTGACGGATAGCCGCATCGAGGATGGCATCGACGCACGCGGCGCGCTGTCGCTGGCGCAGCCGCGCACCCTGTGGGTCGGGATACGCTGGCAACGGTAAGGCGACCGTACGGCGCAAGGGGCGCCGTCTTCCTTTTCAGACAATATCTTGGACATTCCGGCAGAGGTTGCTTACCCCTCAGTCAACGCCCGGCATATTCGCGCCGACAGGAAGCCTTGCCCATGTTCTTTCCCGACCAGCCGACCCTCGACCTAGTCGTTCGCGCGTTTCTTTTGACCGTGATGGGCATGGTGTGGGTGGTGATTCTGGTCCGCATCAACGGCCTGCGCTCCTTTTCCAAAATGACGAATTTCGATTTCGTCATGACCATCGCGACCGGCTCGCTGCTGGCAGGCGCGGCGCAGTCGACAACATGGTCGGCATTCGCGCAGACGATGATCGCGATGGCCGCGCTTTTTATCGTGCAGTTTACAAGTGCGCGCCTGCGCAAGAAATCCGATACTCTGGAGGATGTGATGCAGAATCATCCCATTCTGCTGATGCGCGACGGGAAAATAATTCACTCCGCCCTGAAAGAGAGCCGCGTGGCGGAAAGCGACCTGATCGCCAAGCTGCGCGAGGCAAATGCCCTGAAAATGGACGACGTCCGGGCCGTCATTCTCGAGACGACAGGCGATATCTCTGTCCTGCACGGCGAGGGGCCGGTCGACGAGCGCGTCATCAGCGGCGTGCGCGGCGTCGATGTATGAGCGCAGGTGCGGCAAGCTAGCGCTTGTGGCGAATAGGGTGGTTATCTATAGGAGCCGCACAAACCGCGCGCACGCCTGCGTTGCGCGCCCGATTCTTTTACCTTTGCCCCAGGGGACATGATGGGACGTCTGACACCGATCGCAGCCGCATTTGCGCTGATGCTTGCCACCGGCGCCGGCGCGCAGTCGCTGCAAGAACTGCCGAACTCGGGCGCAGGCCCCGCCACTGCAGAAGACGGCGTCACGACCAGTGACGGCGGCGCCATGACGCAGGAAGAGGCGATTGCGGCAACACCCGACGATCCGGCAGTGGTACCAAGCGCAGTTGGCGGCCTTGCCAATGCGGGTACCATGTCGGACGCGGCGCTGGGCCAGCCTCTCGGCGGATATAATATCCAGCCACAGGTGACCGCGCTCGGGAAGCGCGCCGACGGTTTCAACATCGCGCTCCTCAGCATCATGGCTGTGGTGACGCTGTTCGTGTTCGGCCTGCTGGCTTGGGCCATGCTGAAATTCCGGCGCAAGTCGAACCCGGTGCCGTCGAAAACGACACACAATGTTCTGATCGAAGTGCTGTGGACGGTCGTGCCGGTGCTGATCCTTGTGGGCATCGCTGTACCCTCCTTTGCGCTGCTTCTGGATCAATATGATCCGCCAGAGGCCGATGTGACGGTCAAGGCGATCGGCCATCAATGGTATTGGGAATATGAATATCCCGACGAGGGCGGATTTGCCTTCGACGCCATCATGCTGTCGGACGAAGAGGCTGCTGCTGCGAACGAGCCGCGTCTGCTGGCGACAGACAACCGCGTCGTGGTGCCGGTGGGGGCGACGGTGAAGGTTCTCGTGACCTCGGTCGACGTCATTCACAGCTGGGCCATGCCCGCATTCTGGGTGAAGATGGACGCCGTTCCGGGCAAGATTAACGAGACCTGGTTCAACGCGGAGCAGACAGGCGTATATTACGGCCAGTGTTCAGAGCTTTGCGGCACGCGTCACGCCTTCATGCCCATCGTCGTGGAAGTTGTCGAACCGGCGCAATATGCAGCCTGGGTTGCGGCGCGTCAGGAGGATGCGGGTATCGACCCGACCGACCTGGTGGAAGAAGAAATCGCGACGGCTGATGAACCCGATGTGCCGACCGTGGATGCCGGTGCCGGCGGCGAGATGAGCGATCTTCCGACTGCGGACACGGCGCCGCCTGCGGGAACGGTGGTCGAACAGTCAAACACCGAATCCGCACCTACGAACTAATTCGAAGAGCTTGAGGCAGTAAACCATGGCAACCGCAGCCCCGACCGAATTTACCGCACATGATGGCGACGACCATGCCCATGATGCGGATCACAAGCCCGCTTTCTTCGCGCGCTGGTTTCTGTCGACGAACCACAAGGATATCGGCACGCTCTACCTGATCTTCGCGCTGATCGCGGGTATCATCGGCGGCGGTATTTCGGGTCTGATGCGTGCCGAGCTGATGCATCCGGGCATGACGGTGATCACTCAGTTCACTGACGGCAATATCGATGCGGCGTACCATATGTGGAACGTCTTCATCACCGCGCACGGCCTGATCATGGTGTTCTTCATGGTCATGCCGGCGATGATCGGCGGTTTCGGCAACTGGATCGTGCCGCTGATGATCGGTGCGCCCGACATGGCATTTCCGCGCATGAACAATGTCAGCTTCTGGCTGATCGTGCCGGCATTCCTGCTGCTGCTGTCCAGCCAGTTCGTGCCCGGCCCTGCCGGTTATGACGGCGCGGGTACCGGCTGGACCGTCTATCCGACGCTGTCGACCTATGGTCATCCCGGTCCGGCGGTCGACCTCGCCATTCTGTCGCTGCACCTTGCCGGTGCATCGTCGATCCTCGGCGCCATCAACTTCATCACCACTATCTTCAACATGCGCGCACCCGGCATGACGATGCACAAAATGCCGCTGTTCGTGTGGTCGGTGCTGGTGACGGCATGGCTGCTGCTGCTGGCGCTGCCGGTTCTTGCGGGCGCCATCACCATGCTGCTGACCGACCGTAATTTCGGTACGACCTTCTTCGATCCCGCGGGTGGCGGTGATCCGGTGCTGTATCAGCATCTGTTCTGGTTCTTCGGTCACCCCGAGGTCTACATCATGATTCTGCCCGGTTTCGGCATTATCAGCCAGGTCATCGCGACGTTCAGCCGTAAGCCTGCCTTTGGCTATCTCGGCATGGCCTATGCCATGGTCGCCATCGGCTTCATCGGCTTCGTCGTCTGGGCACACCACATGTACACCGTGGGCATGGATGTGAACGTGAAGCTGTACTTCACGGCGGCGACCATGATCATCGCGGTCCCAACGGGCGTGAAGATCTTCTCGTGGATCGCCACCATGTGGGGCGGCTCCATCTCCTTCGAGACGCCAATGCTGTGGGCGATCGGCTTCATCGTGATGTTCACGCTGGGCGGCGTTACCGGCGTCATCCTGTCGAACGCCGGCGTCGACACCTATATGCACGACACCTATTATGTGGTCGCGCACTTCCACTATGTGCTGTCGCTTGGTGCCGTCTTCGCGATCTTTGCCGCCTGGTATTATTGGTGGCCGAAGTTCACGGGCAAGATGTACAACGAGCTGCTCGGCAAGCTGCACTTCTGGATCTTCTTCGTCGGCGTGAACGTGCTGTTCTTCCCGATGCACTTCCTGGGACAGGATGGCATGCCGCGGCGTATTCCGGATTATCCGGACCAGTACGCCGGATATAATGAGATCGCGACCTATGGGTACATGATCATGGCGGCGGGTCTAATCCCGTTCTTCCTGAACATCATCGTCTCGCTGGCCGCAGGGCGGAAGGCACCGAACAACCCATGGGGCGAAGGGGCAACGACACTGGAATGGACGCTGACGTCACCGCCGCCGTTCCACCAGTTCGAAACCCTGCCAGAGATCAAGTAATGGCAGGTGCGCCGATCTCTCCAGCGGCGGCGCCAGCGCTCCCGCTGGGGGGCGGTGCCGTGCTGCCCGAATATGGCGACTGGCGCGATTATCTTGCGCTGACGAAGCCGCGGGTCATGCTGCTGGTGGTGTATACCGCGCTTTGCGGCTTGATCGCGGCACCCGTGACGGTTCATCCGATCATCGGTTTCACGGCGATCCTGTGCATTGCCGTGGCCGGCGGGGCCGCCGGGGCGTTCAATCAATGGTACGAGGCCGACGTCGACGCGCGCATGAAGCGCACGGCGACGCGCCCCCTGCCAAGTGGCACTTTGACGAAACAGTCCGCATTCGGTTTTGCCATGGTGTTGGCGGTATCGTCAGTCTCCCTGATGGCGCTGGTCGTGAATATCGTCGCGGCGGCGATCCTTCTGGCCTCCATTCTCTTCTACGTTCTGATTTATACGGTCTGGCTGAAGCGCCGCACACCGCAGAACATCGTCATCGGCGGCGCTGCCGGCGCGTTTCCGCCGATGATCGGCTGGGCTGCCGCCACGGGCGATGTGACGATCATGCCGCTGTTGATGTTCGGTATCATCTTTTTGTGGACGCCGCCGCATTTCTGGGCGCTCGCCCTGTTCATCGAATCCGATTACGAGAAGGCCGGCGTTCCCATGCTGCCCGTCACGCATGGCCTGCGGGAAACGCGCAAGCAGCAATTCATCTATACGCCGCTGCTGGTCGCGGCGAGCCTCGCGCCTTGGGCGCTGGGATTGGCGGACGTTCTTTATGGAGTGGCCGCTGCCGCGCTTGGTCTGATCTTCGCGATTCTTAGCCTGCAGGTCTATTTGAACCGTACCGAAGAGCCGACAGAGATGAAGCCCGAAAAACGCCTTTTCGCTTTTTCCATCGTATATCTCTTCGCGCTGTTTGGCGTGCTGGCTGCTGACAGAGTGATCTTCGCATGACCCCCGAAGAGGAAGCCGAACTGGCGCGCCGCCGCAAGCAACGCAATTATGTGTTGGGCGGGATACTGATCGCGCTCGCGGTTCTGTTTTACGCGATTACCATCGTCAGGATGAAAATCTGATGGCGATGGCAGCCACCACGAGGACGGCGCTGATTTCCGCAGGCGGAGCTGTCGCCATGCTGGGCCTGGCCTATGCCAGCGTTCCCCTTTACCAGGTGTTCTGCCAGGTGACGGGCTTTGGCGGCGCGACGAAGCGTGCCGAAGCGGCAACGCAGGTGGTGGCGACCGATGTGCCGATCGACGTGCGCTTCGACGCCAATGTCTCGCCCTCGCTCGGCTGGGAATTCGAGCCCGTGCAACAGAAGGTCACGCTGAACATCGGCGAGCGCAAGATGGCCTTCTATCAAGCGACGAATTTGACTGATGAGCCGATCACAGGGGTGGCGACATTCAATGTCACGCCGGATACGGCGGGCGAATATTTCGTAAAGGTGCAATGTTTCTGCTTCGATGAGCAGACGCTGCAGCCCGGCCAGTCCGTTTCGATGCCGCTGACCTATTATATCGATCCAGCGATCCTCGACGATGCCGATGGCAGCCGGATCGAGGAGATCACGCTCTCCTATACCTTCTTCCCAGCGCGCACCGACACCGCTAGTACCTCCACAACGAACATGGGATCGTCATCCGGACCATCGTGAACGCGCGGGCGCGTGAACCGCATTGCGCGCTTTGCCGGAACGGAACGGACAACGAGACCGAACAGGAACGACGAACAGGAATAAATGATGGCCGGCGTCAAGAATCACGATTTTCACATTCTCCCCGCGAGCCCATGGCCGCTGATGGCGGCGGTCTCCTCGCTGATCGCGGCGGCCGGGGCGGTCATGTGGATGCATGAAGTCGCCTTTGGCGGCTGGGTTTTCGGCGTCGGTATGCTGGGCATCCTGTTCGTTTTCTACAGCTGGTGGGCCGATGTCGTGCGGGAGGCGAATAGCGGCGATCACACGCCCGTCGTGCAACTGCATCACCGCTATGGCATGATCCTGTTCATCGCATCGGAGGTGATGTTCTTCGTTGCATGGTTCTGGGCCTATTTCGATGCCTCGCTTTATCCTTCCACCGCTTCGGCGGTTGGCGGTGTCTGGCCGCCTGAGGGTATCGAGGTGCTTGATCCGTTCGTCTATCCGCTGCTGAATACGCTGATCCTGCTGCTGTCGGGCACCACCGTGACGTGGGCGCACCACGCGCTGATCGAGGGTGACCGCGACGGGCTGAAGCGCGGCCTGTGGCTGACCATCATTCTGGGCGTGCTGTTCAGCTGTGTGCAGGCCTATGAATATGCCCACGCGGCCTTTGGTTTCGCGGGCAATATCTATGGCTCGACCTTCTACATGGCGACCGGCTTCCACGGATTCCACGTCATCGTTGGCACCATCTTCCTGATCGTCTGCCTGATTCGTACCTATAAGGGTGACTTCACGCCGAAGCATCATTTTGGCTTTGAGGCGGCGGCCTGGTACTGGCACTTCGTCGACGTGGTCTGGCTGTTCCTGTTCATCTCCATCTATGTGTGGGGTTCGGACTTTGGAGCGGCGGCCGGTATGCACGGGGGCTGATTCGACGCCCCCTCCCCAGCGGGAGGGGCAAGGGGAGGGAGCCCCTCTCAATCGCGGATATTCTATTTGAAGAGACCGGATCCAGCGCCTACCGAAACAGCCGCCAATGGGCCGTACCATGAGGGCGGCCCGGGGAAGCGTGTAGATGTCGGCGCCGCGTTCGCGGGAAAATGTCCGCGCTGCCGCAAGGGCGCGATCTTCAGGCAGTTGATCGTGTTCAAGGACAAATGTCCCGAATGCGCGCTGGACCTGGAACAATTCAACGTCGGCGACGGCGCGACCGTGTTCCTGATCTTTTTGCTGAACGTCGTCGGGATGATCGGCATTCTGGTTTGCCATTTCGTCCTGAACGTGCCGATCTGGATTAACGCGCCGCTTTGGACGGCCGTGATCATCGGACTGGCCATACTGGGCCTCCGCGCATCGAAGGGCCTGTTGCTGGCACTGGAATATAAGAATGACGCGCGTATCGGCGAATTGAAATCGTGAAGCTGCCGCTGGTGCCGACCATCATGGTCGTTCTGGCCGTGCCTGTGCTTATCGCGCTGGGAATTTGGCAATTGGGCCGGGCGGATGAAAAGGCGGCGATGCTGGCGGCGCTGTCGGCCAGCCCGGACCTGCCGACGGTGACCATCGAGGGCGCGGATTGGCCGGACGCACTGGATTTCCGCCATATCCAGACAAGCTGTCACTTCGTCGGCGATCCCGTTGCAAAGGCGGGCCGCAATGCGTCCGGGGCGGCAGGCTATAGCTATTTTGCCGAATGCCGTCCCGGCCCCTCCGTCAGGACGATTGAGGTGAACCTTGGCTGGGACGCGCGCCCGGATCGCACGGTGCCCCTGCCAAAGGGTGAGGCGGTGCCGGTCATGGGCCTGGCGCGTCATGACCGGTCGCGTGCGAACGAGGGAGGCGTGATCCCCTATGTCATGATCGCCGCGCCCCCCCTTGCGAGTCTTTCGCAGAGTCGCATTCCGACGACGGAGGACATTCCGGACAATCACATGGCCTATGCCGTGCAGTGGTTCGGCTTTGCCGCGACGCTGGCGATCATCTACCTGGTCTATGTGCGCGGCTGGCGTCGGGGGCGTAAGGTATGATCGGATTGCGCGCCGACATTGCGGGCGGCCCCGTGCGCCGTTAAGTCGCGCGCCACCATGCAATATATTTCCACGCGCGGTACCGCGCCCACGCTTTCGTTCCAAGACGTTACGCTCGCCGGTCTGGCGAACGATGGCGGGCTGTATGTGCCCCAGGCCTGGCCGACCCTGTCGCGCGAGCAGATCGCCGATCTGGCCGGTCTCGATTATATCGAAACCTGCGTGCGTATCTGTGCGCCGTTCGTGGCGGGCAGCCTGAACGAGGATGAGTTTCGCGCACTGGCGAAGGAAGCCTATGGCGGCTTTGCGCATGCGGCCATCACGCCACTGGTGCAACTGGACGCGCAGCAATGGCTGTTGGAACTGTTCCATGGCCCGACGCTGGCGTTCAAGGATGTCGCGCTGCAATTGCTGGGACAATTATTCGCGCGCTTTCTGGACAAGAGCGACCGGCACCTGACCATTATCGGCGCCACGTCCGGGGATACGGGCAGCGCGGCGATCCATGCGTTGGCGGGTCTGGATACTGTCGACGTCTTCATGATGCACCCGAAGGGGCGCATTTCCGACGTGCAGCGCAGGCAGATGACGACCATCGTCGCCCCCAACGTCTATAATATTGCCATAGAGGGCAGCTTTGACGACGCACAGGCGCATGTGAAGCGCATGTTTGGCGACCCCGCGATGAATGCGCGCTTTGACCTGAGCGCGGTGAATTCCATCAATTGGGCGCGCCTGATGGCGCAGGTGGTCTATTATTTCTACGCCGCCGTGCGGCTGGGCGCGCCGCACCGGAAGGTCGCGTTCAGTGTACCCACCGGCAATTTCGGCGATGTCTTTGCCGGGTATGTCGCCGCGCAAATGGGCCTGCCGATAGAGCGGCTGATCGTCGCGACGAACGTCAACGATATTCTGCACCGCGCGCTTTCGGCCGGAGATTACAGTGTCGGCGATGTGACGGCCACGGCCGCCCCGTCGATGGACATACAGGTGTCGTCGAATTTCGAGCGACTGCTGTTCGACCTGGGCGGACGCGACGGACCCGCGCTTGCGCGCATGATGACCGGTTTTGAGACGGACCGGCGCATGACCATTCCAGAGGATATGCGGATCGGCAGCAGTCTGTTCACATCCGCCCGCATCGATGCGGAGGATATGTCCATGGCGCTGCGCTGGGCGCGGGAGGCGAGTGGGCAGCTGATCGATCCGCATACGGCCATCGGCCTAGCAGCGGCGCGAGGCAGCGACATCGCGCCCGATGTGCCCGTCGTGACGCTGGCCACGGCCCATCCGGCGAAGTTCGGCGACGCGGTTGAACGCGCGGCCGGCGAGCGTCCGCGTCTGCCTGCACGTCTGGGTAGCCTGATGGACCGGGAGGAGCGCTGCACCACCCTGCCCGGCAGTTATGAGGCGATTGCCGCATTCGTCGCCGAACATGCCCGCGCGCGTAGCTAGATGCAGCGGCTGACCATTCTTCCCAACGGTCTGCGTGTCGTCACGCGGGAAATGCCCAGTGTCGAGACCATCGCCGTTGCCGTGCATGCGGATGCCGGATCACGGCACGAAACGGCGCGCGAGAACGGCCTCGCGCACCTGTTCGAACATATGGTGTTCAAGGGGGCGGGTGGGCGTTCGGCGCGGCAACTGGCCGAGGTGGTCGAAGATGTCGGCGGCGAACTGAACGCCATGACCGGGCGCGAGGGGACGGTGTTTTCCGCGCGCCTCCTCGCCGAGGATGCCCCGTTGGGCCTGTCCGTCATCGCCGACATGATCCGTCGCCCACATCTGGATGAGGAAGAACTGGTCAGGGAAAAGCAGGTCGTACTGCAGGAACTGGGCGAGGTGCGCGACAATGCCAGCGATCTGGTGTTCGACGATCTGCAGGAGGTGGCGTTTCCGGATCAGGCGCTTGGCCGCTCTATCCTGGGCGACGAGGCGAGCGTCGAGGGCCTGACCGGCGGCGATTTGCGGTCCTGGGCGGATCGGCATTATCGTCCGGCAACGATGCTGGTGGTTGCAGCCGGAAAGCTGGACCATGACCGTATCGTCAACGAGGCGGAAGCTTGTTTCGGCGATATGAGCGGCGGGACGGCCCCAGTGGCGGAGGTCGCCCGGTTCCGGAATGGCCAGATGCACCGCGACCGCGCAACGGAGCAGGCGCATCTGACGCTGGGCTTTGCCGGGCCGTCGCTGACAGACAAAACCCTGTTCGCGGCGCGGTTGTTCGGCGAAGCCGTGGGTGGCGGCATGTCGTCGCGACTGTTCCAGGAACTGCGCGAGGAGCGCGGCCTGGCCTATAGCGTGTTTGCATCGCATACGCCCTTTGCCGATGCTGGTCTGTTCACCGCCTATGCCGCCGCGCGAAAGCGGGACGCCGACGATGCGATGGCGTTGATGCGGGACGTGCTGGAAGGGGCGGTCGATACGCTGACCCAGGCGGAACTGGACCGTGCGCGTGCGCTCGCCAAATCAGGGCTGCTGATGGCGCTGGAAAACTGCGAGGGACAGGCCGGCTACGTCGCGCGGCAGGTTTTGATCCACGGCAAGACCATCGAACCGTCCGAGGTCGTCGAACAGATCGACCGGCTGACGCTGGAAGAAGTACGCGCGGTCGGGGCCGCGATGCTGTCGGGTGAGCCGGCCATCGCAACCATCGGCGCGGGAGCGCTGAAGGCGGCGGCATGACCGCAGATCCTGAAGCGCCCGAGCTGAAGACGCTGATCGCGGAGCCGCACGAAGCGTACACATTGCTCGATTCAGGCGACGGGCGAAAACTGGAACGCTATGGCCCGTACCGTTTTATCCGGCCGGAGCCGCAGGCCATGTGGAGGCCCGCGACCAAGGACTGGCAGGCGGACGGTGAGTTCCTGCCCGCTGCAGATGCGGATGGCGGCGGACGCTGGCATCTGGCTGACGGTGTGCCGGAAAGCTGGCCGCTGGGGCGCGGCAATGTGCGTTTTCATGCCGCGAATACGCCATTCCGGCATCTGGCCTTTTTTCCCGACATGGCGCCGCAATGGGACTGGATGGCGTCGCGGACAGGGGCGAACGATGAGGTGATGAACCTTTTCGGCTATACCGGCCTGGGGTCCCTGATCCTGGCCGACCGGGGCGCGAAGGTGACCCATGTCGATGCGTCGAAAAAGGCCGTGGCGGCGGCACGCGATAATCAGGCGCTGAGCGGGATGCAGGACCGGCCGATACGTTGGTTGGTGGAAGATGCGCTGAAATATGCGGAGCGGGAGGTGCGGCGCGGCAGGCGCTATGACGGTATCGTGCTCGATCCGCCGAAATTCGGGCGCGGGCCGAAGGGCGAGCGCTGGGAACTGACCGAGACGCTGCCCGAGCTGCTGCGCACGCTGGCGGATTTGCTGGACGAGAATTCGAAATATCTGGTGCTGACCGCCTATGCGGTGCGCATGTCGGCGCTGTCGCTGGGTATATTGATGAAGGAGGTGCTGCCGCACGGCCGGATCGAGATGGGCGAGATGACCGTGCGGGAACAGGCCCGTGGACTACTGCTGCCCACGGCGATCTTTGCGAGGTGGATGCCGGCCTGATCAGCGGCGGAGGCGACGGCCTCAGATCCCGCCATCTATCGGATCGACGTCCACGGCGCGCAGCGCGGTCATCAGGCGCTCTGCGGCGTCGTCCAGGACCTGGCGTTCACGCGCGCGTATGACGAAGTTCGACCCGACCTTCCCCTCTCGCCAGAACGGGTAGGAACCGATCTGCACGCCAGGCTTCTCGCTTTCCACGGTGCTGAGGACATCGGCGACTGCGGTCTCGCCCACCCACGCGCCGACGGAGCGATCCAGTACCGGCTGTCCGCCGGCCAATGTGCCGGCGATGCCCGCGAGCATGCCCTGTGTGATCTTCGGAACGCCAGCCATCATGAAGATATTGTCGATCCGGATGCCGGGTGCGCCGGAAACCGGATTTGGGATCAGCTCCGCTCCCTCCGGCACACGCGCCATCCGCATGCGTGCGGTGGAGATACGGTCGCCATAATAGCCCTCGAGAATCCGTTTTGCCTCAGGATGGATCACGACGGCGCGTTGCAATGCCTGCGCCACGGCATCGACGGTAATGTCGTCGTGCGTCGGTCCGATGCCGCCAGTGGTGAACAGATAATCATAAGATGTCCGCGCCCGGTTGACCGCCTCTATGATGCGCCCCATCTCATCAGGGACAATCTCGACGCCTTTCAGCTCGATCCCCTCGACATTCAGCCATTTGGCGAGGTAGGCGGTATTGGCGTCCTGGGTGCGGCCGGACAGGATTTCGTCACCGATGACGATCAGGCCGGCGGTCCAGATTTTGGTTCGATCAGGCATGGGCGTCAGGCATAACGCGCACAGCGGCAGGAAGGAAGCAGCGAGACATGGACGTTTTGACAAAGGATCGCGCGCGGGATGACGTCCGTCTGGCGGGCGATGGCGTGAAACTGCATGGACCGGCGGCATTCGAGGGGATGCGTGTGGCCGGCCAGCTTGCCGCCAGCGCGCTCGACATGATCGCGCCGCACGTCGTTTCAGGTGCGGTGACGCGCGAACTTGATGACCGCATTTATGAATTCGTCCGCGCCGCAGGCGCCGTGCCCGCGACGATTTTCTACCGCGGCTATTCGCACTCCAGCTGCATCAGCATCAATCATGTCGTCTGCCACGGCATCCCGTCGTCAAAGAAGCTGGTGAAGGGCGATATCGTCAATATCGACATCACCGTCATCGTCGACGGCTGGCATGGCGATACCAGCCGGATGTTCCTGGTCGGCGATGTTTCGGTGAAGGCAAAGCGCCTGGTCGATATTACCTATGACTGCCTGATGCTGGGCATCGAGGCGGCAAAGCCTGGTGCCCATCTGGGCGATATTGGCCATGCGATCCAAAGCTATGCCGAGGGCGAGCGTTGCTCCGTCGTCAGGGATTTCTGTGGTCACGGCCTGGGGCAGAAATTCCACGATGAACCGAGCGTCGTTCATGCGGGCCGTCCCGGCACCGGCCCGCTGCTGCGCCCCGGCATGTTCTTCACCATCGAACCCATGATCAATCTGGGCAAGGATGGCGTGAAGGTGCTGGGCGACGGCTGGACGGCGGTGACGCGCGACCGGCAATTATCGGCGCAATTCGAACATAGCATCGGCATAACCGAAGAAGGCGCGGAGATTTTTACGAAATCGCCCAAGGGCCTCGACCGGCCGCCCTACGCCGTCTAGCGGCGGCGCCTGAGTGGGAGCCTGGCGCGCAAGGGAGAGTTGGCCAGTCTATAGGGAGAGTAGGCCAGTCTATAGGGAGAGTAGGCCAGTCTATCGCCACTTCCCGGCGACCGTATCCGCCGACTGCTCGTTGCCAACCGCCATCCGCAGGACGAACTTCCGTCCTTAACCTTCGCCGCGATAGCGTGCTTTCAGCATTTCCTGCAGGTCCCGGTCGAAACTGATCGATACTTCATAAGGCCCCTCCGCATAGGGCCCTGCGACATAGGGCGACAGAAGTACGGTCATGCCGTTCGGTTCTCCCCCGCGCGGGCCGATCAGTGCGATGGGCTGTTCGTCCAGATCGGGGCAGTCTTCGAAATCAGCGGATGCCGTCCTCCCATCGCGGCGTTCGCTGCGCATTTCGTCCAAGGCCGCACAATAGCGTTTCGACAGCGTGTCACGCGCAACCGGCCAATTGATGAAGAGGTCGGAGAATTCCACCTCCCGCTGCTCCTCTGTGTCCCAGAACTTGCTTTGGAAAAAGGAATTGGGATGCGCACCGCCGGTATAATTGTGCGCCTCGACCTTTAGGTTAATCAAAGCGGGATTGCGAAACGCAACGCGCCAGCGTTCATCGTGCATGACGGCCTGGGGCGGCAATTCTTCCTCTGCGCGGAACTGCGCCTGCTCGCGTGCGGTCTCCGCCAGGTCCGAGCGCGTGGCTTCCGCCCTCTGTCGAAGCGTTTCCAGCAGTTTCGGATAGCGGCCGATAAGGGCTGGCACGCTCCATTCAAATTCCATGGTGGGGGAATATTCATCCAGGATCAGGTCTTCCGCCAAGATGGGTTCGTCGCTCTCCTCGTCCCGGTCCGTATTCAGGTCGCCGGGCTCCGCCGACGCAGTCGAGGTGTCGTTCGCCGGCTCTCCGTCGCAGGCGGAAAGCAGCGCCAATGATGCGAGGGCAGCGATAATCGGGCGCATAACAGGTCTCCATTCAAGCAGGCTGTCGACCCTATACGTCATTCCCGCGAAAGCGAAAAACCATAGTCGCGGGCGGTGCCTTCACGACGCATCGCGTTTACCAGCCGGACCCTGCCATTTGGAAAGGCTTGGAATCAGGTGCGCCGCCAAGTCGTGCCGTTCGGTCCGTCCTCCAGCAATATTCCGTCCGCCGCCAGTTCGTCGCGGATACGGTCCGCGGTCGCGAAGTCGCGCGCGGCCTTTGCAGCGGTTCGTTCGGAGATAAGGGAGTCTATTGCAGCTACATCGGCTCCATGATTTTCTCCCGATGCCCCCGAGATTCTCTGCTGGTGGCGAACCGATTGACCTTGGCCCAGGGCATGGGGTCCCCTTACTCGCTCCTGAGCATCAAAATTGAAGCCGAGAATAGCAGCACTCCCTTTAAGGGCGCCCACGTCCTTCGACCTCGCGAGCGAAGATAAGCGAGCGAGAGCTGCCGGCGTGCCTAGATCGTTACTAAGCGCATCTAGGAATTCTAGGTCTACCGATGCCTCTGCGGCAGGTTTTTTCTCGATTAGGCGATACCACCGGTCCAGCGTGGCCTTCGCCTGCACCAGCAGGTCTTCCGTCCATTCCAGCGGTTGGCGGTAATGCGCCATCAGCATGGCAAGCCGGATTGTTTCGCCGCGATGGCCCGCGGCCAGAAGCGCATCGACCGTCACGACATTGCCAACGCTCTTCGACATCTTGTCCTTGCCAAAGGACAGGAAGCCATTGTGCAGCCAGAAATTCGCCAGCGGCGCGCCATCATGGGCGCAGCGGCTTTGTGCGGACTCATTTTCATGATGCGGAAAGATCAGGTCCTGGCCGCCGCCATGAATGTCGATGGTGCGGCCCAGATGCTTCTCGATCATTGCCGAACATTCCAGGTGCCAGCCGGGGCGGCCGCGGCCCCAGGGGCTGTCCCAGCCGGGCTGCCCTTCCGCACTGGGTTTCCACATGACGAAATCATGCGCATTTTTCTTGTAGGGCGCCACCTCCACGCGGGAGCCGGCGACCATCTGGTCGAGATCGCGATGGCTGACGCGGCCATAGTCGCCGTCGGAGGCGACGTCGAACAGCACGTGCCCCTCTGCCGCATAGGCGTGGCCCCTGGCGATCAGCGCCTCCATCATCGCGATCATCTCGCCAATGGTTTCCGTCGCGCGCGGCGCGAAGGTCGGTGCGAGGCAGCCAAGCGCGGCGGCATCGTCGCGATACCAGCCCTCCGCCTCTGCCGTCACATCCTCGATAGTGCGGTCTTCCGTGCGGGCGCGGTCCATGATCTTGTCGTCGATGTCGGTGAAATTGCGCGCCGTGACGATTTCATGATCCGGATATTGATGAATCAGCAAGCGACGCAGGATGTCGAACACGATTTCGGGCCGGAAATTGCCGATATGCGCGCGGCTGTAGACCGTGGGTCCGCAGACATACATGGTGATACGGTCGGAATTCGCGGGGGCAAAGACGCGCTTTTCCCGGGCGGCGGTGTCGTACAGCCGGATATCGGTGGACGGTGCGGTCATTGGGCAGCCTCCAGCAGCGCATCCAGCGCATCGCGTTCCTGGTCGGAATAGCCCTCCGCATCCTCGATGGCGGCCGATTCGCGACGTGTGGCGACGAAATCCTGCACCTCATGCCCGAGTACGCCCAGGAGGGGGCCGGAGCGCGCCTGCGCCAGCCATTCCGGCCGCTCGTCGCCCGGGACCATGTCGAACGCCAGCTCCAGCAGCATCCAGGCGAAGGTGGCGAGGAGAAGGCCCTTCATCGCGCCGAACCCAAAGCCAAGAACCCGGTCGATGGGGCCGATGACGCTGTTCCGCACCCGCGTTCCCAATATCTTCGCAATCAGCCGCATGATGGCAAAGGCACCGATGAAGATGACGATCACCGAAATAACCGCCGCGGTCGTGGGGTCGTCAACGAATCCCAGCGCCAGTTCGCGCCCCCGGTCGAAGAACAAATTGACGGCAACGACGCCCGCAACCCATGCCAGCAGGCCGAGAATTTCGGTCACGAAGCCGCGCATGATGCCCAGCACGGCGAAAATGGCCAGTACGGCAAAGAAGAAAATGTCGAAGGCGGTCAGGTCGGACATGTCAGACCGGGGCGATTAGCGCTGACCGTGCGTCACGTCCATGTGGGTAGCGTCGTTTTCGCCGTTCGGTTAAGGATAAGGCGCCTTGCCTGAGACCGCGCGAGATGTTCGCGCCATCACCCCCGCTTCTGGAAGTACGCATGACCGTTGCCGAAGAGATAGAACGCCGCCTGACGGAGGCGCTGTCGCCGACGGCGCTGACCGTCATCAATGAAAGCCACCAGCATCAGGGCCATCTTGGCGATGACGGGTCGGGCGAAAGCCATTTTGCCGTCGAAATCGCCGCCCCCACGCTTGCCGGCAAATCGCGAGTTGAACGGCAGCGAGCGGTCTATGCCGCACTGGGCGACCTGATGACGAAACGTATCCATGCGCTCAGGATTAAGGCGGAGGGCTAACGCGCCGCTTGACCTTCCACGCCGTCGCGGCAAAACGCGACTGATCATGGTATGCCGGCTTAGCTCAGTTGGTAGAGCAACCGCCTTGTAAGCGGTAGGTCGTCAGTTCGAGTCTGACAGCCGGCACCACGCACTTTCTCCTTGCTTATCAATTGCTTACTTTGTGGGCAGCGTGCTCATTTAGCGCCGCAATGTCCGCGGCTTGTGTGGATGGGATTATGTGATCTGGTATCCGGAGACGGCGCTGGCGCGGCGTTCGCAGCGGGATTCAGAGACTTTTCTCTGACCCCCCGGAACCCGGATACCAGTTGCAGATGCGGTTATGGGCGCGGAGTCGGCTCCAGCACCCTGTCAGGCGAGCCCGAACAGCTCTCTCTGTCCCTGCCAGTCGAGTGGTACATTGGTGGCGCGAAGGAGCGTCCGTCCGGTGAGAGCAGGCGGGTGTCGCCCCTCTACGATGGCGGCGATGATCTCAGGCGCGAGCCAGCTGATCCTGAGGAGCTGGCTGAAGTGGCGCGGGCCATAATGGGCGACGCCGGGTTGCGACTCGCCGGTCAGCATCATGCGCTGCGCCGCCTGTGCCTGTGCCACCAGCTTCAGGAGAACCGGATCGGGAGCCGAGGTTGTGCCCTCTTCTCCCGGGGGAATCGCCAGCCGCAGATCGGAGCCGCGCGACACGAGCTTTGCAGGTATGGAGATGGTGCAGGATTCTGCAGCTGCGTCAGATGCGTCTTCAGTAATGGTGAGCTCGATGGCGTCCTCCCTGACAGCTATCGTAGCACCAGCCTCCAGGAGCACCGCGCGCTTCTCTGAGATGCGCATCAACTTCATCCTGTCTGCAAGCTGCGTCCGCACCTCCATCGCCGCAGCCAGTTTGCTTGCAGAGCTCTCCATCTGCAGCGGCTTGCGCAGGTGGCGGATCAGCCCATCGATCACCAGCCGTTCTACCTCCCCTGCCGGCAGGCGGTATGCGGACGTGCGATCCTCGCCGGGAGCAATGCGGCTCACATAATAGCGGTATCGCCGTGCTGCCTTGCTGGTGTGTACGGGGGTCATTGGCCGCCCGTCAGGATCGCTGATGATGCCGGCAAGAAGACTCGGGTTACGGGACTTCCTGCCCGATCGCCGCTCGCTGCCGTTCCTCGCGATGATGTTCTGAACCTCATCGCAAAGTTCGGCGCTGATGACGGCCTCATGCTCACCCTCGTAGATCTTGCCCTTGTGCCGTACCTTCCCCGCAAAGATCGGGTTCTTCAGGAGGTGTGCCAGCGGGCCTTTGGTGAACGGGATGCCGCCGGTGACCCTGCCGTTCCGGTAATGCCGCACCCTGGTGAGGATGCCGTTAGCGTGGAGGTCATCGACGAGCGCCGGCAGCGACTGCAGCTCTGTGTAACGCGTAAAAATATGGCGGACAGTCGCTGCCTCATCCTCGTCGATCAGGAGCTTACCTTCTCTCAGAGTATAGCCGAGCGGTACGGGCCCGCCCATCCACATGCCCTTCTTCTTCGAGGCGGAGACTTTGTCGCGAATGCGTTCCCCGGTGACCTCGCGCTCGAACTGGGCAAAGGACAGCAGCACGTTGAGGGTCAGCCGGCCCATGCTGGTGGTGGTGTTGAACGCCTGCGTGACGCTGACGAACGAAGCAGCGTTCGTGTCGAGGATCTCGACGATCTTCGCGAAGTCGGCCAGGCTGCGGGTCAGCCGGTCCACTTTGTAGACGACGATCACATCGACCTTGCCGGCTTCGACGTCTGCCAGCAGCTGCGCAAGGGCGGGCCGGTCGATGCGTCCGCCCGACCAGCCGCCATCATCATAGCGGTCGGTGACCTGTTCCCAGCCCTCATGCGCCTGGCTCAGTATATAGGCCGAGCAGGCCTCGTGCTGCGCATCGAGGCTGTTGAAGTCCTGTTCAAGGCCGTCCTCGGTGGACTTCCTTGTATAGACGGCGCAGCGCTTACGCGGCGGCATTGCGTGTAACCTTCGTCGTCCTCGTCTTCACGCCGAAGAACCGTGGCCCCGACCAGTGCGCGCCGGTGATGGCGCGCGCGATCTGGCTGAGACTGTCATAGCGGCGGCCGTCATGCTCGAACCCCTTGTCGCAGACGAGCACATGATACGTCTTGCCGTTCCAGTCGCGCACCAGCCGCGTACCGGTCTTCAGCGACAAAGCGTGCCGGTCGGCCGCCTCGCCGGTACGCTCGATCCTCAGCATCGCCCTGTCGAGTTCCCGCTGGACCGGGCGGGACAGGCTGCCGTGCACGCGCACCTGCAGCCGCCAGGCGATGCCGCGCCTGAGGAGGTCGGGACCCATATCAGGCGCAGGCTGGCGCGGAGCTGCGCCGGGGTGAGCCCAAGAAGCTCGGCAAGGGCATCGGAAAGAGGCACGCTCATGATGCTGTTCCTTCCGCGGCAGCGGATGGTTCAGGTGGCGGCGCGTCGGGGCCGGTAGCGGCTTCCGCTGCGGTGATGCGGTAGGCGGTTTCTTCTGCATTGCGCGCTTCGCGCACGAGAATGTGCCCTTTCTTCCTGAGGCCGGTCAGCGCGGCGCGGCAGCTGTGCGGCTGCCAGCCGGTGGCTGTGCCGATCTCCTCAAGGGTCGCCCCCTTTGCGCGGCTGAGCATCTTTATGACATGCGCGATCTTCGATGGGCGGCTGGTGGTAACGTTCCTGGTCATGATTTTGTCTCCCGCTCGGGGAGACCGGATCGTCCGGCCTCCCACCAGCCTGAGCCGCCGGTTCTCAGGGATCTGGCGGCTCAAGGTGGGAGGATTACGTCTGCGTCGGAACCACATTGCTCCGATGCCAGAGGAAGTCCAGTCGCATGAGCGAAGGATCCGTCAGTCCCGCAGGCAGAGCCCGGCAGCTTCGTCGAGGAGCGCCAGCGCGGTGCCGAGGTTCTCAAGTAGTACGGAGATCCTTGCGGGAAGATCGGACTCCGGGCAGCCCGCTACAGTTACCGCCACAACGCTGGCATCTTCCATGACGGCGCCTGCGTCGGAGCAGAGCCGGTTGATGCGATCGCGTGGCGGAGGAGCAGGTAATCGGGACATGGCTCACGCAATGCTTCGTCTGCCCGCGAAGTCCATAACCAGCTTTGCATATGTATGCCGGCCATGCCCTCTGAGACGGCCAATAGAGCGCAATTACAAATCTGTTAAAAGGGAGATCGATTTTTCGCTGCCGAATTTCTGCGATGTTGGACGAACCGGCAAGTCTCCTTTTGGCATCGAGAACCGCTAAGCTGCCCTTCGTTCATCCCGGCCAATCGCCCCCAGGAACGACCGCTTCGTTGGACGATCCGGAAAGGCTCCTTTCAGGAGCGCTCACTGAGATAGCGGACGTTCCAGACGGTTAGTTGACGTGTCATCTTCGCGGGTCAAGGCGGTCATTCGACGCCTCCCAGGTGCAGGGATCGGTAGTAGGCAAGGCGCTCTGCCTGCTCGTTCATAGGGCCGGAAGACTGATCGATCCCGTATCTCGGGTGATAGAGCGTCTCCTCCGCGCCCAGCTTCATGTCGAAGCTGTCTTCATCGTAGGGCAGACCGGAGTGGTCATCTTCCTCGCAATCTTCAGGGTCACCAGGCTTCCTATCATATCCGGCTTCCTGGTCATCTACGCCTTGGTCGCTATCGGCACAGATGCAGCCGGGACCATCGCCGTGCAGTGAATAGTCGCCGAAATCGTCTTCTGCGCCGGTGTCTTCCAGGTCGGTGTCGCCGTCGGCAGCGTCGAGCGTTTCGATCAGCTGCTCGATCATATCCTCCAGTGCATCACGACGGGCATAGGTCATACCGGAAGCGTGAAATGCAGGGGCAGGGGTATGCGCGCGGCGGGCGCAGTTGTAGTGTGTGCGATAGCCATGATTGATCTCCACATGATCAGTTGCGGTTAGGCCTAGTTGGAAGTTCGTACCTTCCTTCTGGGCCGCTCCATGTAATGACATGCATGATTGTGGAATGTCAATACATGCAGTATGTGCAGCGCATGGCACTCAAACACGACCGCCCTTTCCAGATGCGTGCTTCGCAGGACTGGCTCGACCAAATCGACGACTGGCGCCGCAAGCAGCCGGATCTCCCCTCGCGGGCCGAAGCGATCAGGCGGCTGGTGGAGCGGGGATTGAGCGCTCAATGAAACTAGACAAGGATCTAGTCAGAGACATTCTGCTTGCTGTCGAAGCCGACACAGATCACCCCTACAAGTTCTTCAGCCTGGACTTCGAAGGGCACTCGAAGCGCGAGATCGCTTATCATGTGATGCAGCTCCATGAAGCGGGATTCTTAGAGGCTGCCAATTTGTGTCACTCAGGTGCTGACGGATTTGATTGGCAACCAAAGCACCTGACCTATCGCGGACACGAATTCCTTGATTCTATTCGCGATCCAGAAATTTGGCAGCGTACGAAATCTGGTGCTGAGAAGGCCGGGGGTGCGAGTGTTGGCTTCCTTTGGGACCTAGCGAAAGCTTACGGCAAACATCTCGCGGCAGAGCGTTTAGGTATCCCGATCTGACTGCTGAACCTCCGGCCCCTGCCTCCCGAAGACAGTGCCCAAAGGCGTTTCGTTTCCGCAAGAGGTTTCTGTTTCCGGCACTTCGGTGGACAGACCCGGTGCTGATTGTAATAGTGCGCCTTTTTCGGACCAAAGATGACGAAATCACTCCAAAAAGTTGGCAAAGCGCCCATCGAGCGCACTCAGGATAGCTTTGTAGCGGGTTTCGAGCGGCGTGTGCTTACTTGGATATGTGGACGCCTACCAGGATGGGTGAAGCCTGACATGTTGACCTTTGCCGGCATGATGGGCGCAGTGCTGGTGTTTGCGGGCTATCTAGCCAGCAACATCAACGCAGACTGGCTATGGCTGTCTATCGGGGGTTATGTTCTCCATTGGTTTGGGGACTCGCTGGACGGGAGCCTAGCGCGGTTCCGGGCCATCGAACGGCCGCGCTACGGGTACTTTCTCGATCACAGTTGCGATGGTTTCGCCACGGTCCTCGTGGTGGTGGGCATTGGCTTAAGCTCGTACGTCGAGCTTGAGGTGGCGCTGATTGCCCTCGCGGGATATCTGCTGATGTCGATCCACGCGTTTCTTTCTGTCCGCGTAATGGGCGAGCTGCGGCTGTCCTACTTCAACGCTGGTCCGACTGAATTGAGGCTTGCGCTGATTGCGCTAACCGTAACGATGTGGATTCTTGGACATGAAGAACCAATCCTTTGGCAGCTGAATGGCTTCGATTTATTCGTTGGCGGCGCAGGCTTGCTGCTCATCGGGCTGTTTGTGATTCAGACGGCGGCAACTGCGCGACGGCTTGCGCATGAAGACCCTCCCGTCCGCTCAGACGACCGCTTGCACTAAGGGATTGGTTGCTGCGCCCCGCCATCACTTGAGATCCGCAAGCTTGTTCCGGTGCGGGTCCACACGCTCCCGACCTGCTTCCTGACCCTGCGCCGCCTTCAGGACGAACTCCGCAATCTCGTCGATCTTTTCCAGTACGCTGTCCCCGATCCTACAGCCGCCAGCGAACACGATTGGCTGACCGTATATGGGCACGTATTTCAGCCGCAACTGCACCACGTCCAGCACGAACCTATGCGCCTGGCGCACCTCTCCCCCGTTGATAGTGGCGAATCGATAGAGGGCGGACAGGCTCATGCCGCATTTGAGAACGAAAAGAGAACATCGGTCAATTGCCTGATGTTCATACGGATGACATGAACTGTGGATATTCAGGCGGTGCGACGCGTGATCGGTACTCCCCGTTTTCGTGACAGCTAGGGGCTGGCATGTCCCCCAAGGGCCAGCCCCTACTGCGCAACTCCAGAGACGCTCCGTATACGTTGATGGGTGAGATTGGTCGCGTATAGATAAGCTTATCAGTAAGCGCTGTTCTTTCCCCACATTGCCACCGCTAATCTGACCGTCGAGGATGGGTTTTTGGCAGTTGCAGGGGCTTGGAGTTATGTCGGGGTCATGTGCGGGAGCTAGCCCGGAGACAGAGCCGACGCGGCGCTTCGAGGTGTTCACCGGTGCGGGGCGGCGGCGTCAGTTTTCTCTGGAGGAGAAGCTGGCGCTA